>NZ_JBMPOV010000002.1:0-673500 GCF_049340405.1 Undibacterium sp. Ji42W | reverse complement strand
CCCTCTATCGTCCCCACATTCAGGTAAGGGTGGGTAATGCCCTCGACTTTCGATGTGACTTGTTTGTAAAGGGTGTTTTGCGCATACAGGGCATTCAAAATTTTCACTGCTGCCTGCAAGGCATCGATACCCGAATCAGGGATAGCTGCATGGGCCATCTTGCCATGTACGCTTACTTCCACCTGCAAGCAACCATTGTGCGCCGTGATGACCTGGTAAGAAAAACCGGCAGCGATCATCAGGTCAGGCTTGATCAGATTATGCTTGAGCATCCAGCCGGGGCCGACTTCGCCACCAAATTCTTCATCGTAAGTGAATAGCAATTCCAGTGTACCCGCTGTTGGTTTTACAACGGCTTCGAGGGCACGCAGGGCAAAAGTATAAGTCGAGAAATCACATTTGCTCACAGCCGTAGCGCGGCCATAGATATTGCCGTTTTCTATTTCACCACCGTAGGGGTTCTTGGTCCAGCCTTCGCCCGGTGGCACCACGTCACCATGGGCATTCAGCAGCACGGTCTTGCCTGGGCCATACTGGCGGCGTACCAGCAGATTCGTGATACTTTGCAGGCCAGCGTCTTTGACTTCGCTCTCTGGCACAGCATGTTTTTCTGCTGTGATCCCCATGTCTTGCAGCAGGTCGGCGGTACGCTCTGCATGCGGGGTGTTATTGCCGGGTGGGGTATCAGTTGGTACGCGCACCAGTTCTTGCAGGAATTTGACTTGCTCGTCAAAGTGATTGTCTACCCAGGCATCGAGTTGTTCGTAGTTATTCATGGCTTTGTACTTTCTTGAATTTGGCTGATTTATTTCGCACCGGCCTGGAACCAGGCACCGACGACTGCACGTTCTTCTTCCGTCATTTGCGTCATGTTCCCGATAGGCATGGCCTTGAGTTGCACGGCCTGCATATTGACCTTTACCGCATTTTGTTTGATCAGTTCTGGCGTATCGAGCTTGATACCGGCGGGTGCGGTGGCAAAGCCCGGTTGGGTCGGTGCGGCCGCATGGCAAGACACGCAACGCTGCTGGATGATGCCCTGCACTTTAGTGAACTGGGCCTTGTCTGCTTCTGCCGCCGACAAGGCCGGGTCAGGCGCTGCCACTTTGGCAGGCGGCTTGGGGGCAATCGCAATCGCCACTGCCAGCAATAAAGTCACGCCCGCCGCAGGATAAGCCCAGTTGGTAATGCCCTTGTGGCGCAGGTTGAAGAAATGACGTATCAATACGCCCGCCGCCATGATGGTCGCCAGCACCAGCCAGTTGTATTCATGGTTATAGGTCATTGCATAATGGTTGCTGATCATGATGAACAGCACAGGCAGGGTAAAGTAATTATTGTGTACGCTGCGCTGCTTGGCTTTCTGGCCGTGGATAGGGTCAGGCGATTTACCCTGCTGCATGGCTTCAACCAGTTTGCGCTGGCCGGGGATGATCAGCATCAGTACGTTACCCACCATCATCGTGCCTATCATGGCACCAACGTGGATATAGGCAGCGCGGCCACTGAGGAATTTCGACAACACAAAAGCTGTCGCCACAATGAACACGAACATGATGATGCCCAGCAAACCTTCACGCTTTCCCAGCGGTGAGCGGCACAGCAAGTCATACACCGTCCAGCCCACCAGCAGCGTACCCAAGCCTATGCCTATGGCTTGCCAGCTCGTCAGATCAGCGACGGACTTGTCTATCATCATCGCAGACGCATTGAAGTAATAGACAATAAACAGCATCGCAAAGCCAGACAGCCAGGTGGCATAAGCTTCCCATTTGAACCAGTGCAGTTCTTCCGGCAGCTCTTTGGGGGCGATCAGGTATTTTTGCGGGTGATAAAAACCACCGCCATGCACGGCCCACAATTCACCGGACACCCCCTTGTTGGCCAGTTCAGAACCGGGCTTGGGCGGGCGGATATTATTGTCCAGCCAGACGAAATAGAAAGATGCACCTATCCAGGCTATGCCAGTGATCAGGTGCAGCCAGCGGACGATCAGGTTCAGCCACTCAGTGCCATACGCAAGTAAAAAAGCTTCCATGTTTTCTCTCATGTTAGAAGCTCGTCTGCCTCCGCGGGGCTCTTCAGACGAGAGGGATAGAAAAATATCCCAAAGTGGTCGCGAACCGAAGCTCCGCTGCGACCGGTGTTATTAGAACTCATTTCATCAATAGGGTGAGATGCGTTTGCCTCATAACGTGGGCTGGCAAGGCAGACGAGGCAGTCAATAGCAGTGCTATTGATAACGAGTCCAACGCAGTCCAGCGCGCGTTATGAGGCAAACCCTCCGGGAACTGACGATTTGGGCGCATTGCAGCGTTGTGCCACTTGCAAAGGCGGACGCCTTAGCTGCGCGTCACGCCTTGCACTGCATCCCCAAATCGTCTTGTTCGCACTCATCCTATTGATGAAATGAGTTCTAAGAAATATACATTCCTATTATTCACGATGTCAGTGCTAAAAAACCACAAACTGCATCTATCTGCTGCAAATGTCTCCTATTGCCGCGGTTAGACCAAGGGCAGGAAGCGTTGGATTGTCACAGTCCAGCACTAATAACAAAAAACTTGGTGAAGTCTGGTAACGATAAACTTTTTCCCTACAAACTTCATTGAAAACGAAGTATATTAAAAATACAGATTTCGATATACGTTTGAAGACAGGCATCAGCATGGCACAACTACCCAATCATCTCGATCTGCATCTGATACGCATTTTGTATCTCTTGCTCAGTGAGAAAAACGTCTCCCGCGTGGCTTTGAAGCTTAACCAGCCCCAGCCGTCGATTTCTGCCTCGCTACGCAAACTGCGTGAGCTGACCGGCGATCAATTGCTGGTGCGTGGTGGCCGTGGCATGGTGCCTACCCCCCATGGTGAAACCCTGCTCAAGCCTGCCAAGCGCATACTCGATGAAACCGAGCTCTTGTTTGAACGCAAGGTGCCCTTCGTGGCCCAGCAAGAGAGCAAGACCTTCCACATCGCTGCGCCAGATTCCCTGCATGTGCAATTCTTGCCCAGTGTGGTGGAGCGCCTGCGCCGTGAATCACCCAGGAGCCGCATCGTCATTCATGGCCTGGGGGCGGAAGTCGATTATGTGCGCCACCTGTCTGACGGCGACCTTGACCTCGTCATCGCCAACTGGGATGAACCGCCGCAGCACCTGCACCTGTCCAAGCTGTTTGAAGACCCCATCGTCTGCGCCATGCGCGCCGACAGCCCCTATGCCAAGCGCACCGGCACTGACGACATGACGCTGGAAGACTATCTGAGCCTGCCGCATGTTGCACCTTCTCAACTCTTGTCCGGTTATCACGGCGTCATCGATGCCCATCTGGAACGTCAGCACCTGCGCCGCAACGTTGTCGTCGAGTCGGCCTACTTTGGCCTGATGCCGCATATGCTGACGCAGTCAGACATGGTGCTCACGACAGGCAAGCAATACCTGAGCTTTTATGAGAAAAGCCTGCAACTGAAGACTTTTTCCATTCCCATCAAATTCCCGCCACTGCGCTTTTACCAGCTCTGGCATGAACGCGTCCATCATTCGCCAGAACATAAATGGCTGCGTGAGCAAATCGCCCAGGCAGCCAAGTCGCTGATGTCCAAATAATCCTGAACAACGCAGGGGCTTAACTACCCCTGTAAGTCGAGTACGCCCATGGCGACACCACCAGCGGCACATGGTAATTCTGGCTGGCATCAGCCACGCCAAAAGCCAAGGTCACGCGGTCTATGAATTTGGGGCTGGGCAGATCCACGCCCTGCTTGTCGAAATAATCACCTGCGGCAAATACCAGCTCATACAGGCCGGGCTTCAGGCTGTCACCTTCCAGCAGGGGCGCGTTGCAGCGGCCATCATGGTTGGTGGTTTCTGTCTTCAGCAAGGTTTTCTCACCCGCATTGACGGCATACAACTCCACCTGCACACCCACGCCGGGTTTGCCAACGGTGATATCCAGCACATGTGTACTAAGCTTTCCCATACTGATCTCCTATATTGATGACTTGAAATGCGCTATCAGCCAAATCTTATACTGCCAGCAGTCTATCAATATACTATCGAGGATATACAGATCATGAAGACAGCAGCACATTACAGGCCAGGATTGGGCTTAAGCTTCATCATCATGCCGGGACAACACCGGTCACATTAATGAATACGTACCAATAACAGGCACAACGCCTGAGCAATTATGACGACAACTCTGGACCACCTGAACCACTGTAGCCCGCAAGACTTTGTGCACATCCTGCACGGTATCTATGAACATTCACCCTGGATACCCGAGCGGGCAGCCGTCAGCCGCCCCTTTGCCAGCATCACAGCTCTCAAGCTGGCCTTGCAAACCGTGGTCAGCCAGGCGACAGAAGCAGAACAACTGGGTCTGATCCGTGCCCACCCCGAGCTGGCAGGCAAGGCTGCCATCGCCGGAGAATTAACGGCAGAATCGACCGGTGAACAGGCCAAGGCAGGCCTGACCAATTGCAGCCCTGAAGAATTTGCGATACTGCACAAGCTCAATGCTGACTACAACAGCAAGTTTGGCTTCCCCTTCATCCTCGCCGTTAAAGGGCCGGATGGCAAGGGCTTTACGCGGGAAGCCATCATCGCCACCTTCCAGCGCCGTTTTAAAAACCAGCGTGAAGATGAACTGGCAGAATGCCTGCGCCAGATAGGCCGCATCGCTGAACTGCGCCTGAATGACTTGCTCGAACATAGCCTGCAATTTGGCAACACCATCATGCAATGGTCAGAAACCCTGGCCGCCTGGAGCGATGACGAAGATGGCTTGACTTGCGCCTATATGACACCCGCGCACCAAAAAACCGCAGAGCAACTGGCCGCCTGGATGCGCGAAGCGGGCATGCATGTGCATATCGATGCTGTCGGCAACGTCGTTGGCCGTTACCTGTCTGATGCAACCGATGCCAAGACCCTGCTGACCGGCTCCCACTATGACACCGTCTGCGATGGCGGCAAATACGATGGCCGTGAAGGCATCCTGCTCCCCATCGCTATCGTCAAGCACCTGCACGAAAGCAATGAAAAACTGCCTTTCAACTTCGAGATCATCGGTTTCTCTGAAGAAGAAGGTGTGCGTTTCAAAAGCACTTTCCTGGGCAGCAATGCCATCGTCGGCCAGTTTGACCTGGCCTTGCTGGACAAGATTGATGCTGACGGCATTAGCATGCGTGAGGCACTGACTGCCGCCGGACATGATGTCAAACAAATCCCGGCCATCGCGCGTGACCCTGCACAGATACTGGGCTATGTCGAAGTGCATATAGAACAGGGCCCGGTCTTGCTGGGCCGCGACCTGCCGGTGGGCATCGTCACTTCCATCGCGGGCAGTTGCCGCTATCAGGTGCAACTCAAAGGGGTTGCCAGCCATGCCGGCACCACACCCATGAGTATGCGCAAGGACGCCGCTGCCGCTGCCGCAGAAATCATTTTGTATGTAGAGCGGCGCTGCGCCAATGGAACATCCCTGGTAGGCACGGTCGGGCAGTTACAGGTGCCGCATGGCTCCGTCAATGTTATACCCGGCTCCTGCAATCTGTCGCTGGATATCCGTGCTGCTGACGATGCCTCCCGCGATGCTGCGGTGAATGACATCCTCGCCAACATACAAACCATCTGCCAGCGCCGCAATATTGAAGTGAATGTGGTCAAAGCCGTATCCGCCCCGGCAGCGCCTTGTGCCCCATGGCTGATGCAGCAATTGGCAGCAGCCACGCAAAGGGCAGGTTTGCCCGCCTTTGAATTGCCATCAGGCGCTGGCCATGATGCCATGGCGATAGCCAAAATGACCGATGTGGCCATGCTGTTCACCCGCTGCGGCAACGGCGGCATCAGCCACAACCCGCTGGAAACCATGAGCGCCGATGATGCAGAGGTCTCGGCACAAATCTTGCTCGATTTTTTAAGGAATTTTAAGGGTAGGGATTAAGACCAAAAAGATCACCACAGAGACACTGAGGCACAGAGAAAAGCATGAGAAAAGCAATTCAGATTCTGTGCAGATTAAGAAGTTGTTTTTTAGCCTTTCTCAGTGTTAACTCTGTGTCTCTGTGCCTCTGTGTTGAGAGGTCTTGCTTTTAAGTTTCAACATTTTATTACCAGGAATTCTGGCGCCACTTTCAGTATTGCCTGGATCAGCTTCGCAATGAAGACCTGATGCAGAACAAGGACTGAGCTTGAGCCTGCTGCCATGTTTGCGCTTGATAACGCTGCATGGTTTGAGGCGACGCAAGAATATGTCTTTACCGGCATTTTTTTACGACGCAGATCAATCCTGACGAGATGTCTCCTTCCAGTTTGTGGAGGATGCACTTCGTCAGGCAGCAGTGAAAAGCGCAGTCGGACACTATGTTTCGGCTGTATTTGTAGCCGCTCTTTGTGACGACACCATCGTCAGGAAGGCAAACCAGGAGTCATGCACATGATGCATTCTTCCCCCGTCCCGATTACCAGTCGCTTTAATTTGTAGTATGCGCATTTCCAGCCATCACTGACAAAAATTCCGTCAGAGAATCCAGCAGTGACGTGGCAAAAAACCAAACCATCAAGCAAGGAAGAGACAATGCAAACAGCGATACACCCGGTAGATGAAAAGCTACCAGCAGCAAAATTATTCACGCTGGGCATACAGCATGTGCTGGTGATGTATGCCGGGGCGATAGCCGTGCCTCTCATCATCGGCGGTGCCCTGCACCTACCCAAAGACCAGATAGCCTTCCTCATCAATGCCGATTTATTCTGTTGCGGCCTGGTGACCCTGATACAGGCGCTAGGCATCTGGAAATTTGGCATACGCATGCCTGTCATGATGGGCGTGACGTTTGCCGCAGTTGGCCCCATGGTGGCGATGGCGGGCAACCCCAACCTGGGCATACTCAGCATTTATGGGGCGGTTATCGCCTCAGGTATTTTCGGTTTGATTATCACGCCCTTCATGAGCCGGGCCGTCAGGTTTTTCCCGCCTGTCGTTACCGGCACCATCATCACGGTCATTGGCATTACCCTCATGCGTGTGGGTATTAACTGGGCCGCGGGTGGGCAACCGATGATCTTCGATGTGGCGAGCAAATCCATGCAGCCCAATCCCAACTATGGTGCGCCTGAAAACCTGGCGATTGCCTTGTTCGTGCTGGTGTCCATCATGGTCATGACACGTTATTTGCGCGGCTTTTTGGGCAATATCTCGGTCTTGCTGGGCATGGTGGCGGGCTTTGTGGTTTCACTGGTCTTGGGCAAGGTCAGTTTTGATGGTCTGGGCGAAGCAGGCTGGTTTGCCTTCATCATGCCGTTTCAATATGGCATGCCGACCTTTGACCTGGGTGCCATCATAGGTATGTGCCTGGTCATGATCGTCACGATGGTGGAATCGACAGGCATGTTCCTCGCCCTGTCTGAACTTACCGGCAAGCGCATCAGCAATGAAGAGCTGGCGAATGGCTTGCGGGCCGACAGCCTGGGCACGGTCATCGGTGGTGTCTTCAATACTTTTCCTTATACCTCGTTTTCACAAAACATAGGCCTGGTCGGTGTCACTGGTGTACGCAGCCGTTATGTCTGCGCGGCTGCGGGTGTGATCCTGGTAGCGTTTGGCATGTTCCCCAAAATGGCGCATGTGGCGGCATCGATACCTGTGTATGTACTCGGTGGTGCAGGCATCGTCATGTTTGGCATGGTAGCCGCCACCGGTATCAAGATACTCGGCAATGCGGGTCTCAATCACCAGCGCCATAACCTGTTCATCGTCGCTGTCAGCATAGGTGCAGGCATGATACCGCTGGTGGCACCGCAGTTTTTCTCGCACTTGCCGCACTGGCTGGGCACGATAGTCGATAGCGGCATCTTGCTGGCCACCATTGCGGCAGTGACGCTCAATCTGTTTTTCAACGGTCAGGGTGCTGAGTCTGACGCCAAGGCATTTGCCATGGCTGCGGCGCACAGTTCCGACCATTAATCTTTTCTGTTACTTTATTTGTTATGGCCAGCTTACTTATCAAAAATGCCCGCGTCGTCGTCACCATGGACGACACGCGCCGAGAAATCAGCAATGGTGCGGTATACATCATCGACAATATCATCGCGCAGGTGGGGTCAAGTGCAGACTTACCACACACCGCTGATGAAGTCATTGATGCGACTGACCATGTTGTCATGCCCGGCCTCATCAATACCCATCACCATATGTACCAAAGCCTGACGCGCGTCATACCTGCGGCGCAAAATGGTGAGCTGTTCAACTGGCTGACCAACCTCTATCCGGTTTGGGCCAATCTGACACCAGAGATGGTGCAGGTATCGACCCAGGCCGCCATGGCAGAACTGATCCTGTCAGGCTGCACGACCAGCAGCGACCATCTCTACATTTATCCAAATGGCTGTCAGCTTGATCACAGCCTGCAAGCCGCACAAGAGATAGGCATGCGCTTTCATGCGGCGCGTGGTTCCATGAGCGTGGGTCAGTCAAAAGGTGGCTTGCCACCAGACCGCGTGGTGGAAGATGAAGCCAGCATACTGCGCGACACCCAGCGCCTGATAGAGACTTATCACGACAGCAGCCGCCACGCCATGCAACGCATCGTCGTTGCACCCTGCTCGCCATTTTCTGTTTCACGCGATCTCATGCGTGAATCAGCAACACTGGCGCGCAGCTATGGCGTATCGCTGCATACTCACCTGGCAGAAAATGCCAATGACATCGCCTACAGCCGTGAGAAGTTCAATATGACCCCGGCAGAATATGCCGAGGATTGCGGCTGGGTAGGTCATGATGTCTGGCACGCGCACTGTGTGCAGTTGGACGATGATGGCATCTATATGTTCGCCCGCACCGGCACTGGCATTGCCCATTGCCCCTGCTCGAATATGCGCCTGGCATCCGGCATTGCACCAATACGCAAGATGCTCGATGCCGGTGTCAGTGTCGGCCTGGGTGTCGACGGTTGCGCCTCGAATGATTCCGGCCATATGCTGGGCGAAGTCAGGCAAGCCATGCTCCTGCAACGCGTTGGCTTTGGCCCTGACGCCATGACCGCCAGACAGGCGCTGGAAGTCGCCACCCTGGGTGGTGCCAAGGTACTCAACCGCGACGACATAGGGGCCCTCAAACCCGGCATGTCTGCGGACATTGTCATGTTCAACCTCAAACAGATAGGCTATGCCGGTGCCTGGCATGACCCGGTCGCGGCACTGGTCTTTTGCACGCCATCAGATGTGGCTTATAGCATCATCAATGGCCGTGTCGTGGTAAGGGAAGGGCAGATCACGTCGATAGATTTGCCACGCGTCATGGAAAAACATAATCATCTGGCTCTTCAACTGGCAGAAGCAGCAGGTTGAAGAACCTGAGAGAATCGTAAAAACATCGCTCAATTCACCCAACAAGCTGATTTGCTGCATAAATGTGAGAAAGGCTCATCTTTTATCCTGTTAAAGACGCTTTTATCGCTAAAATCATGCGCTTGTCGCGAGCAAGCCATGAGCGCCTTTTTCTCTGGCAAAGTGACAACATGACATGTCGTCATGAACAGGAGAAAACATGAAACTGAGATTTATTTTTTTATCGATACTTGCTGCAACGTCTTTATATGCGCTGGCTGCAGAATCTGTAGAAAAATTGGGGGCACCGTGGGATCTGGCTGGTGAGACGCCAAAATCCTATCAGATCGGTATAGACCGGAGTCAGACTATCAGTGGTAAGGGGAGCAAGTTTATCCGTTATGCCAATGGTGATGATCAAAGCTGGGGAACCCTGATGCAAATGATCGCGGCAGATCGGTATCTCAACAAACGTGTGCGTTTTCAAGCCAGGGTAAAAACCAAAGATGTGGATGGCTGGGCCGGTTTGTGGATGCGTATTGATACAAAGTCAAAGTCAGAATCCCCTTTTTATAATAGTGAAGACAAACCCATCAAAGGTACAACAGACTGGCAATTACGCAGCGTGGTACTGGATGTACCTGCCGATGCCAAAGCAATTGCATTTGGCGTCATTGATGACGGTAAAGGCCAGGTTTGGCTGGACGACTTGACACTGGAAGTGGTAGGCGCGGATGTACCTGTCGACAAAATGAAGCCGACCAAATCCTTGCCGACTAAACCCAGCCTATGAATCTGGCTTTGTTGAATACCCTGGCGACAGCAGGCAAGCGCCTGCTGTGGACCAGATCATCTGAAAAGAATAGCCACAGCATGCCAGACAGTGACGCTGCATCGGTAGTGTTTACTATGCTGGGCTTTTCAAGATCACAGTTCCTGCTCAGCCTATGCATGCTGGCGGGCGTGATTATGCTGGCGATAAAGTGGCACGCCCATGCCTGGCTGGGCTTGCTTGGCTTACTGGCCTTCCCTTTATGTATGACAGCATGGACTCTGCTGCTTAGTCTGCGACTGTTTAGCAAATGCCGCAACTGGCTGTGGATATGGTGTTGTCTGCTGTCGGTCACTGCATTGACAGTCTGGATGGCAGTACGCACGTATCACTGGTGGGTGGATGCTCATGAACTGCATGGTCTGAATACGTTGCAGGCTTTTGCAAGTACTATCGTGTTCAGTGGCGTATTGCTGGGATGGCCTTTGTGGCGGGTGCAGATCCAGTCACATGACTTACAGATCGCCAATTTGAAACAATTGGCGCTGGCGGCAGAGCTGAAGGCTTTGCAAGCCCAGGTCGAACCGCATTTTCTTTACAATACCCTGGCTAATAGCCGTTATCTGGCGCGTCATGACCCAGACAAGGCTGTGCAGATGCTGGACCACCTGATCGCCTACTTGCAAAGTGCCTTACCAGATTTGCGCAGCCCCATGTCTACCGTGGAAAGAGAATTTGAACTGGCAGAGCATTATCTGGCATTGATGGCCATACGTTTTGGCGAGCGTTTGAGTTTTCAGATGCATTTTTTACCAGGGTTGAATAACGCAAGTTTACCACCCATGATGCTGATGTCACTGGTGGAAAACGCCGTGCAACATGGCGTTGAATGCCAGCCGGGTCAAGTGAAAATAATGCTACGGGCGCACGAACAGGCAGGAAGTCTGTACATCACCGTCAGTGACGATGGCGCAGGACTGGAACAAAAAGTACTGGGTAGTGGCGTAGGTTTGCGCAATCTGCGCCAGCGCCTGCATGCCCTCTATGGCGACAAGGCAAGTTTTGAACTTCGCATGGAAGCCGACCAGCTCACTATGGCTGAACTGATTTTGCCGCTAAATTTGTACTCTGAACCGAACCATGAATAGTCCCGACAGAAAACCGCGCTTGATGATTGCAGATGATGAACCTTTGCTCAGGGCAGAATTGCGCGAATCGCTGGCTTTGCTATGGCCGGAAGCCGAAATCGTTGCTGAAGCCAGCGATGGTTTTGAATCACTCAGGCTGGCCAGAGAAATGTCGCCGGATGTGGCATTTCTGGATATACGCATGCCAGGCTTGAACGGCCTGGAAGTTGCCAAAGCTTTTGCGGCCCGCACCCATGTCGTCTTTGTTACTGCATTTCAGGAACATGCCATCGCCGCATTTGAAGAAGGCGCACTGGACTATGTCGTCAAACCCAGCAGCCCCGCAAGACTGGCACGCACCATCACCCGCGTGCGTGAACGCCTGGGTACGCCACCGCCTGATCTGAGCAGCTTCATGCAGAAGATACAGGACAAACCACAAAAGAAAGCACAGTCTCCAGCCTGGTTGCAGGCAGCGGTTGGCAATACCATCCACTTTATCGATCTCAGCGAAGTCATCTATTTTTGTGCTGAGCAGAAATACACGCGGGTAGTAACAGACAAATTAGAAGCGCATATACGCATTCCTTTGAAAGAGTTGGCAGATACCCTGGAAGAAGGCGGCTTCTGGCAAATCCATCGTGCTTACCTGGTCGCCGTCAAACGCATTGCCAGCGTTAATCGTGACGCTGATGCCGCACTGTGGCTGAGCCTGCGCGAACATAGTGCCCGCTTGCCAGTGAGCCAACGTTATCAATACAGATTCAAGGGAATGTGAATTGATGAGCTCTCACGCCATTCTGCTATAGTCTCAAAAAATCCCCTCCATACTGACGTGAACTCAGGTCAATTCTCTTTATTCATAAGTGCAAAAAAAAATTCCATCAAATCTAGCTGAAATTACAAAGCTGCAAAAACAGTTTTTCCATTCCCTGAAACTGGGAACAGGCAGGGCGATGTTGCTCTTGAAAGCGTATCCGCAAATAGATTTCTCTGCGCAGATACTCGCTGCCACTGTCAATAACCTTGCCTATGACAGACAATGTGAAGGCAGCAGAGCCGTATATCTGTACAGCCTGATCAGGCGATCACGTCAAAAAGATGAGCTGATTCGTACTATCATCAAAAAATTCAGCGCTAAAAAACGCAATGACTATGGTATGGATCAGCTTGGTGATCTCGTCCTGTATTTCTATCAGGATGGCATAGCCGGAGCGAAAGAGGCTTTGTTAAACAGGTTTGAAATAACTTTCAGCAATGGCTATGAGCTGTATGCGAGAGACGTGTTGCTGGAAATCAAAGGCATGGCGGGCCTGATCATGGCTGCTGAAAAAGTAGGGCAACTTCCAGAGCAAGAAAGAGCTGATTACGAAGACCGCTGGCGCGTTGATGATTTTCAAGAGATGAACAAGTCTATTGATGTCTATGCAGAATTGACCAAGGCCGCAGAAACAAACCCAGCGATAAAAAATTACCTTGATCTGATCTTGTCTGCTGAACCCAGGGAAAAATACAGGCGTAGCAAAACTATTCCTTATACAGTGGCAGAAATTGATGAGCTGATTGATGAGGCAGGTCGCTTCCCCCGCTTTTGGGCCTCGCACATTTCAGGAATAACACAGGCAGATATAGAAAAAATTGCGAGAAATTTTCTTGCCGAAAAAGACGGTGACAGAAAGTACAAATACCTGCCCTTCTTTTATCAAACGAAATTCCCTTTTGATTACGGGGTTCTGCTGAAGTTGGCAGGCGGCAGAAATGTGAAGCAAAATCGCCGGATAATGCATGCAGTGAATGCCCTCAGTCATTTCAAAGGCGATGATATCCGTGCACTTGCATTAAAAAGATTTGCCAGTGAAAAGACACCCTGGGATTACCTGAAACTGCTGATCAATAATTATCAAGCAGGTGACGAGAAAATTTTACTTGAGATCATACAACGCTCAGACAATGTACATCACATACATGAACTGGTCGCAGGCATCATTGACGTTTATGACGCCAATCCGGATATGGAATGCAAGGCACCGCTGGAGGCCATGTACTACAGCATGAATTGTGCAATGCATAGACGGAGCGTGATAGACCTGCTAAACAGAAATGGGGTCTTGTCTGAGGAAATCGTGGAAGAACTTGCCTATGATACCGATGAGGACTTACGAAAATTATCCCGAAAAATAAAACGCCAGCGCAGCGCTGCTGCCGTGATGAATTAAGCTGAACTGATCGCTTTCTGGTTCACATGCATCGAAATGCATGTGAACTCTCAGTCAGTTTGTTAACTCAAGCTGCTCAAGCCGCAATAGCAGCGCGGAGTGCATTCTTTTCCTGCTCAGTAAAGTCAAGTGTCGTCAGATCATCATTGAGCAGGACGATATGTGGTGTGCCAGTGAGCCTGACGGCCAGTGCCATATCTTCCTGATGCGGCATGAACAGAGGGCTTTCTTTTTTGCGCAAGATATGACGGAGTTTTTTCTTCGCGCCATCTATATCGGTTTCAAAAAAGACGGTGCGTTGGTTTTGTATGTCTTTGACTCTGACCATCACCGGTAGCAAGCCCGGTTTTGTTTGTATCAGGCGATTAAAGAGATGGCTTAACCAGGCCGCGTACAGGCAACCGAAAGTCACGAAACCAAACAGCAGGGTAAAAGTCAGTATCATGAAAAAACGGTTGGTGATATGTTCTGTCGCCATCGTCGTCGTGATCATGCCGGGGTAAGATCTTGATCTGACGGCCTCGGTGGACATGGATGGTTGAAAACTGACAAACCAGAAGCTGTGTTTGATCTCTTTTGTTACGGTGTCTTCCGGCGTAGGCAGGTAACGGATCTTGACATCGCAGTCGATAAAAATGACTTTGCGGCTCTTGCAGCTACCGTGAATTTCTGCGCGTTCATCGACGACAGGGTCTTTGGATACCTTGTAGTCATACAGAAAATCCGGCACCGTCATATAGATCAGGCCGACCAGGAAAAGCAGCCCGGCAATGGACAGGCCTATCAACATCAGCACCCCTTGTTTTCCGGTAGCGAGTATCTCCATGCGGCGCTTGGGGAAGGCAGCGTTGATGGATGCAAGTTGTGCTTCCGCAGTTGTGCCGCGTGTTTGAAATTGTGTTTGGGACATGTCTGGCTTTCCTGGCAGTATAAAGATACATTTGTATGTAAATTTGCAAGCGGGAAGTATCTTTAAAGCTGACAGGCCAGGGTAGGATTATTTCAAATTTTTACAATCAGATCACCAGCTTGAAACTGTGATGATCATTCGGCGACCTGCATGCCTGCTGGTAATCAAATGGAAAAATGTAAGTGTTGATAAGCTGGTCAATGAAAAGATCAGGTACTACATTTGCTGGAATAAATGTGTGTGATTGCGGCTGACCTCCAGTTTTTCTGTATGGCCTTTCAGGCCGATCAACTGGCGGCCCCGGAAATCACGGGAGACTTCTGCAATCGCAGACACACGCACCAGGGTAGAACGATGGATGCGCCAGAATTCTTTGGGGTCGAGCTCGTCTTCGAGTTCTTTCAGTGATTTGCGTATCAGGTATTCGGCCTGTTCAGTCTGTACCAGGGTATATTTTTCATCGGAGCGAAAAAACAAAACCTCTTTGGTACTGACCATGCGCAGGCTGCTGCCCACGCTGGCCTGTATCCAGCGCAGATATTCGCGCTTCTGGCTTTGCTGCTGCATTAATTGCGTCAGCATTTGCTCGACCTGTCTGGCTTGGTCGCTGGCGGTATTGCTTGCACTGGCGGGTGCGTTTTTTTCTTGCTGGCGCTGTTGTAATCTTTCTTGCAGGCGTTGGCAAGTGCCGGCCAGCCTGTCGGCTTCTACTGGTTTTAGCAAATAGTCCATGGCACCGCGCTCAAAAGCCTGTATCGCATATTCGTCATAGGCGGTCACAAACACCACCAGTGCCTGCTTGGCCAAAATGCTGGCGGCTTCTATGCCGTTTTTGCCGGGCATGCGTATGTCAAGGAAGATAATGTCGGGCTGGAGTTCTTCGGCCTGTTCTATCGCAACTATGCCATTGGCAGCTTCAGCAATGATGGATAAATCAGGCCATACTTGTTGCAGGCGCGCGCGTAACTGATCGCGCATCGGGCTTTCATCATCGACTATCATTGCTGTTGCTGCAGTTGCTAATGCTGGCATGCTGTTACCTGAAATAGGGTTGTGGAGTGAACGAGACAAGCATAATAGTCTTATTGTTTTGTGTCTACAGGCACCAGTATGCCGACGACTGCGCCGCCAGTCTGTGGTGCTTCAATAACCAGTTGTGCCTTGCCTGAATACAGTACTTTCAAACGCTCACGTATATTCGTCAGGCCCATGCCATCGTCAGCATGGATGTCAAAGCCCATGCCATTGTCGCTGACTTCGACCAGTAATTGCCCATCGACTTTCTTTGCCGTGATGCGGATATGACCGCCTGTAGTCTTGGGTTCCAGGCCATGCTTGATGGAATTTTCTACCAGGGTTTGTATCATCATCGAAGGAAAGGGCAAAAATTCCAGTTCCGATGGCAAGTCTATATCGTAAGTCAAACGCTCCTGCATGCGTGCCTGCATGATGTTCAGATAGGCGCGGCACATGTCCATTTGCTGGCCCAGCTTGCCATTACCCTTATCGCGCATTTGCGGCATGGCTGAGCGCAGGTATTTGATCAGATGCTGGTGCACGATGGTGGCTTGTGCCTGATTGGTCTCAATGAGCTGACCTATCAATGCTAGGGTATTAAACAAGAAATGCGGCTCTATCTGGGCTTGCAGGGCTGCCATCTCTGCTTCCAGCAAGCGACGCTCCAGTGCTTCAACATCGGCGCGGGTTGCGGCGGCTGTGGCGGCTATTTCTGCGCTGCGTTTGCCGCCTGCCAGGCTTTTGATAATGAAAGAAGCGAACACCAGCGCAGGCATCAGGCCACCGAGGCCCAGGGCACCACCTACTATCATGGCGACCAGCGAGATGCCCAGTAAAGATGACCAGGGCACTACTGCCAGCCAGTCAAAGAACTTCCACCAGACCACGGTCACCGTATCGGTGATATCCATGATCAGGTCGAGTACCTTGTTATCGTCGCGATGTTTCATACCAGTTCCATTCGCCGCCTGTTTTGCCAGGCAGCTTATTCAGTTTGTGGGTTGCTTGCTGCTTTGTCTTTATCAGCAAATAATTTGGCAATGATAGCGCCAAACACCAGGCCATTTGCCAATGATGATAAATGCAATATGCCGCCAGTGATCAATGCCAGCAAAGAAGTCAGCAAGAGTTTTTTCCATGATGCCTGCAATACCCAGTCAAGAGCATGGCGGCCTGCATAGACCATGGTGTCTGCCAGGTTCTTGGCAAAGTCCAGAACTGGGTTGTTGTTTATGTTGTTCATGTTATCGCTCCTGTTAGTTGTTGTTTCAACGGTGATCAAAGTGTTTTCTGTTTGAGTATGCATTTTTCTCTCCTGTCTGCCGGATGATGTTCTTCATCCATGGACGCAGAATAGCAGGCACTTTTACAAGGCAATAGCCCGCTGCGACTAACAGTAACTTGACCGGGTCTAACGGTTATTTAAGGGGATAAATGGGACTAGAAACTTGAAAGAAGCTCGCTGCATCAGTGCCAGGCAAGCTTCTTTTTAGAGTGGATTTTATGTATTACACAACATCAGCCTGTCAAAACCCAGGCCAAAACCCATGCCCTGCTGATAGCTGCCACCGCCTACCACTTGCTTCTGTGCGCCTAGAGCAGGCACAGATATTTCAAAACCAGCTTCAGTGTAATAATCCAGTCCACGTTTGACTGAGCTAGCGACTTCATAAGCACCGGTTTTCAAAGCCACCATTTGTTCAGCCATGGCCAGCAACTCTGCACGACAGGCTGGATTGTCAGGATGGATGATTTCCACACCAAACTGGAAAAATTCGCGATAGCGTCCTTCCTGTGGTTTTTCATACCGCCAGCAACGTTCGAAATACCAGAGCTTCAGATTTTTCTTTTGCTTGAAATGTTTGTCGGCGAGCAGTTGTACCGTAGCCGTAGCCTCGGGACGCAGGCACAGCTGCCTGCCCTTTTTATCCGAGAAGACATACATCTGCGACAGCACTTCCGGGCCAGCCTTGTTGACATAGATATTCGCCGGTTCCAGCGATGGCAACATGATTTCGTTAAAACCATTCGCTTCAACGATACCGATCAGGGCGTTAAGGAGACGGCGTCTTTCCTTGACTTCGTCACCCACTAAAATTCTGACACCACGGCTTTGTTCTTCTATTCTTAATTCCATATTTCACTCCATCACTGCATTGCAACATAGCTGCAGGGCGAGAGCGCTATGCCCCGCTGGCTGCAGAAACAAAAAAGCCCTCTGTGCAGGCTGAGAGGGCTTTCTTGGTGACGAGGCTTAACGTTCATCCAGGCAATAGCTCTCCCAGCCAGCGATGTGACTGATGTTGAGCTGCATACAAAACGGATGTGGAAAAAATATTCATGTCTTGAGCATAAAGTTGCTTTTGCTTAATGTCAACAGGGTAGCGAACAGAAAACAAAAAGTTTTTTTGCCGACTTAAGAAAATTCAGTCTGTTACGTCTAATTACAACTTTTCAAAACATTATTCTTTCCAATCAATGGCTTACAGCTCTAAAATTCCGCCCTGCTTAGCAAATGCCCAATTTTAGGGTTTTGTTAAAAATGATCTAGATATTTATAAAATATATTACTAATATATTTCAACCAAATCATAAACAAATTTAGTAAACACGATTTGGTTAATGCAGTATCCGGCGCTAATAAATAGAGAGTTGACGGATATTGCTAAAGGGAAGCGGAAGCAGCCGCATGCAGATGCATGTCTGCTGTTTCCACACATATGGGGGCTGGTAAAGACCTTCTTCGAATTATTCAGGCGGCGATAGCCTACAAGCTATCGGATGAAAAAGCCTGAAGGGGACGGTATTGCCTGAAACTCTTCAACAATCAGGGAGACGTATTACATGTTATATCCACATAAAATAGCAAGCATGGCGGGGCTGATGGCCCTTAGCTTCACAGGTCTGGTTCAGATGGTATATGCGGCGGATGCCGAAGACCATGCACGTTTGAAGCAAGCACCTATGCCGCATCAGAGGCAGAGTTTGCCACCAACGGCTGAACAAAAGAAATTCAATTTGCCACCAACAAATGGGGCACGCCTGGACTTGG
The DNA here is from genome assembly GCF_049340405.1 of Undibacterium sp. Ji42W. Classification (NCBI taxonomy): domain Bacteria; kingdom Pseudomonadati; phylum Pseudomonadota; class Betaproteobacteria; order Burkholderiales; family Oxalobacteraceae; genus Undibacterium; species Undibacterium sp. Ji42W. The sequence continues at coordinate 655,075 of NZ_JBMPOV010000002.1, read as the reverse complement.
GTATCGTCAATAAACAAAAAAATCTGATGGCACCACCACCGTCAGATGACTGTAAAAACATGGCGACACTGGCCAACTACAGTGGAGATGCATTGGCAACTTACATCGTCAATCTGCCCAGTTATGAATGTCATTACGGTTTATTTTCATTGAATGCAACAGATGCGGCGAAGGTTTACTCACCGGCAAATTTCACAGCTGTCGTGAATCGCTTTGCACAAGAAGCGACAAACTACAATGCCACCAATATGGCGCTGGTCAACCTGATCATTTACCTGCGCGCCGGTTACTACCTTGCAGGCGGCAACACGATACCAGCACCATCGTCGAATTACCTGACCAGCATGCGTGGGCCTATCAAACAACTGGTGGATGGCAATCAACTGTTCAAGACCAACACAGTTGGCCCAAGTACCGCAGCCGAGACCCTGAAGCTGGTCACCAACCTGCATGACGAAGCCTATTATCTGGGCAGTGTTAAAAACATCATCACGCGCTACACAAATACATCAGCAAATCCAGCGGCAACGGATGCCTTGAAATCATCGACTGTTGCTGATGCTTACACGGCTGCATTGACCATCCTGTTCTATGGCCACTCACGTCCGGATGCTTTACCTATATTGCGTAATGATGTGTCCTATGCGACTGCATTGAACAATTTTGTGGTGAACAACAAGGCCGCATTATTGGGCACCAGCCTTGAGTACCAACTCAGCGATACCGAGAATGAAGCCTTCCGTTTCATGCAGTATGCCAATCTTCTGCCTACGGTCAAACCCATGGTTAAGTACCAGCTCAGCAATTCGAGCATGACAGGTGCCGACAGCATGTTGTGGTTGAACGCAGCATCTGCCGTCAAGTACTATGACACAGCCAATTGCGCAGAGTATGGCACCTGCAATTACGAAACCACGCTGGCCAATACCATCCTCAAAAACAACTATACGTGCAGCCCCAGTTTGAAAATCCGTGCACAGGACATGACCACGGCGCAGTTGCAGGACTCATGCTCCATGCTGGCAACAGAGGAAAACTATTTCCACACCATGCTGCAAAGCAAACGTCAGCCAGTAGCGGGAGACAACAACACTGCGCTGGAAGTAGTGGTGTTTGACGACTATACCAATTACAGCAAATATGCCTCCATCCTGTACGGTATCGACACCAATAATGGCGGCATGTATCTGGAAGGTGATCCTAGTTCGACCACCAATCAGGCGCGTTTCATTGCGCATGAAGCATCCTGGTTGCGCCCTACATTCCAGGTCTGGAATTTGCAGCATGAATACGTCCACTATCTTGATGGCCGTTTCGACATGAAAGGTGACTTTAGTGCAGGCACTGCCAAACCTACCGTGTGGTGGATAGAAGGCATAGCCGAATACCTGTCACTGAAAAACAATAACCAGAAAGCCATAGACGCAGCAAAAGCAGGCACCTACAAGTTGAGCCAGATTTTTGGCAACACTTATTCCATGGCTGATTATGTGACGCGTGCTTATAGCTGGGGTTATATGGCTACCCGTTTCATGGTGGAAAAACACCGCAGTGATGTCGATGCAGTCATCGCCAAGTTCCGTGTCGGTGATTATGATGGCTACCAAACCTACATGGCCAATATAGGCACACGTTACGACAATGAGTTCACCGCCTGGGTTGCTGCCGCAACTACAGCAGGTGAACCACCATTGCCAGTCGATAACAGCTTGCCTGATTGCCCTGCTGGCAGCTACATGGCTAAAAATTGCGTGAAGCGTAATTTTGCTTCCAGCACCCAGGCCTACACCTACATCATGGTTCCAGCCGGTGCGAAAAACCTCAAGCTGACGACCAGTGGCGGTACGGGTGACGTGGACTTGTATGTATCCATGGACAAATACCCAAGTACAGGTATCTACGACTACGGTTCAGTCAAGAGCGGCAATGATGAAAGCGTGACCATCGCCAACCCTACGGCCAATCGCTGGTACTACATCATGCTCAACGCCAGACAGAGTTTCTCTGGTGTGAGTGTGTCAGCGACTTACGACTGATAGCAATCAACTGAAATTGCGTGAACAAGGCCGTCAAACACAGATAAGCCACCTATAAAAAGCAATTGAGTGTTGGGGCAGACATCTTGGATGTCTGCCCTTTTTTTGTCTTTGCTATAAGGCGCAAGACCCAGTCAGGCCGACCTCCTGTTTTTTTGCTATTCTTGATGCATGCCTGGATTCGCTAAGGCAAACAAAATAAACAAGTCACAGGAGATCAAGATGCATAAAAGTCGATTGGCATGTTTTGTCATTGATTGCCAGGTGGATGATATCAATCCAGGAGCAAATTTTTGGGCAGGGGCGCTGGGTTATCCCGCCGGGGATACTGATGACAAATACGTCGTTCTCGAAGCCACACCCACCGGCCCAAAAATGCTTTTGCAAAAGGTCGAACATCCCAGCCACATTCATCTCGATATAGAAACCGACAATAAGGAAGCCGAGGTCCAGCGACTGGAAAAGCTGGGTGCCAAAGTCGTCAAGATCATGGAACGCTGGATTGTCATGGAAGCACCGACGGGGCACCGGTTTTGCGTCGTCAATCCCCAGCGGTTAGATTTTCATGAGGCGGCGGATGTCAATGTTTGGCCGTGAACTGGGTATCAGTTAAGCCTGCGGCCAAATCTCGGCTATCCGCAATAGATTCGTGGAGCCCGGCTGGCCAAAAGGCACCCCCGCGGTAATAGCTATCTGTTCGCCAACTTGTGCCAGCCCCTCCAGCCAGGCGGTACGGCAGGCAGTGGCGACCAGTATGTCTTCGTTGGGTACGACATCGCTGACGCTGGAATGCACGCCCCACACCAACGCCAGGCGACGGGCGATATTTATCTTGGGGGTGATGCTGAGTATCGGTGCCATCGGCCTTTCACGAGCGGCACGCAGGCTGGTGTGGCCTGAGCTGGTATAGGTGACAGTAGCAACCGCACCGACTATTTGCGTGACTGAACGCAAGGCCGCGCAGATGGCATCGCCTTTATTGTTTTGTGGCGATTCATGCTGGGCAGCGATCATATTCTTGTATAGCGGATCACGTTCCACTTCCGAGACAATGCGGTTCATGATCTCAACCGCAGCGACCGGGTAAGCACCACTGGCAGATTCTGCCGACAGCATGACCGCATCGGCCCCATCATAAATCGCGCTGGCGACATCAGAGGCTTCGGCGCGGGTGGGCACCGGTGCGGCGATCATGGATTCCAGCATCTGGGTGGCGATGACTATAGGTTTGCCATGACTGCGGCAAACGCGCAGTATGCGCTTTTGTACACCGGGTACGCGTTCTGGCGGCAATTCCACCCCCAGGTCACCACGCGCCACCATGATGGCGTCAGACACAGTGACGATTTCTTCCAGCCTGTCGAGTGCTGCCGGTTTTTCCAGCTTGGCCAGCACGCCTGCACGCCCGGCTACCAGGGTTTTGGCTTCTTCCACATCTTCCGGCCTTTGCACAAAGGACAGGGCGATCCAGTCTGCGCCCATATTGAGTGCAAATTCCAGATCGCGCTTATCTTTTTCAGTCAGTGCCGGTATCGGCAAGACGGCATCTGGTACATTCACGCCTTTGCGGTCAGACAGTGCGCCACCGTTGATGACGCGGGTACGTATGCTGTGCGCGTCACTGTCCATGACTTGCAGGCGTAGCTTGCCGTCGTCTAGCAATAGTGCTTGCCCGGCGGTGATGACGGCAAATAATTCAGGATGTGGCAGACAGACCCGGTTTGCATCGCCGGGTGTGTTGTCGCTGTCGAGTATGAATTCCTGCCCGGCAGTGAGGATGACCCGACCCGCACTGAATTGTCCTACCCTTAGCTTCGGGCCTTGCAAATCCGCCAGGATAGCGATGGGGCGACCCAGTTCTGCCTCGATTTCACGCACGATATCGCAACGCTGTTGATGGTCGGCATGGCTGCCATGACTGAAGTTGAAACGGAATACGTCGGCGCCGGCTTCAAACAGTGCCTTGATCATTTCCCTGCTATTGCTGGCAGGGCCCAGGGTGGCGACAATTTTGGCTTTGCGGCTGCGGTTCATGGCTTGCTTTCATTTGTTTAAGGCGACAGCCATCGCGGCGCGATGCGCCGTGAGGTTTTGCTGCCTTTGAATATTTAGATTGTGTCTTACAAGATCAGGATGGCTCTGACGTCGTTGACGTTGGTGCGTGTAGGGCCGCTGACGACGAGGTCATCGAGTGCGCTGAAAAATCCATAACCATCATTGTTCTCCAGCAGGCTGCGGGCGCGTATCTGCTTTGATGCTGCTCGGGCGATTGAATCTGGCGCATACACCGCTCCGGCATTGTCTTCCGATCCGTCTATGCCATCAGTATCACAGGCGATGGCGTGGATATCTGCGTGACCATCGAGTGCGACTGCCAGACTCAGCAAGAATTCTGCATTGCGGCCGCCGCGCCCTGTGCCACGCACAGTGACCGTGGTTTCACCGCCAGAAATCAGTACGCAAGGTTTCTGAAATGGCTGGCCATGTTTGGCCACCTGCTTCGCCAGCGCAGCATGTACCAGGGCGACATCGCGGGCTTCGCCCTCTATGCTGTCCGATAGAATATAGGGCGTGATGCCTGCTGCACGCGCCGTGGCTGCGGCGGCTTCCAGTGCCTCCTGCGCAGTGGCGATGACATGATGGCTATGGCCTTCAAAACGCGCATCATCCGGTTTGGGTGTTTCACCTTTACCGCTTTCCAGGTGTTGCAAAATCTCCGCTGGAATAGCGATGTCATATTTGCGCAAGATTGCCAAAGCTTCTGCGCAAGTCGTGGCATCAGGCAGCGTGGGACCGCTGGCGATAATGCCGGGTTCGTCACCGGGCACATCGGATATCAGCAAAGTCACTACCCGTGCCGGGGCGCAAGCCAGTGCCAGGCGGCCACCCTTGATGGCTGACAAGTGCTTGCGTACACAATTCATTTCAGAAATTGCCGCGCCGCTCTTCAGCAAAGCCTTGTTGATGGCCTGTTTTTGTTCGAGGCTGATACCGTCTGCAGGCAGGGCTAGCAAGGCTGAGCCGCCACCAGAGATCAGGCAGAGTACCAGATCATCCTTGCTCAGCCCTCGCACCATGTCCAGTATGCGCGCTGCTGCCCGCTTGCCTGCTTCGTCGGGCACAGGGTGGGCGGCTTCCACCACTTCTATCTTGCGGCAGTCTGCACCGTGGCCGTAGCGTGTGACGACCAGGCCTGACAGTTCGCCCTGCCAGTGGTCTTCCACCACCTTGGCCATGGCTGCCGCGCCTTTACCGGCACCGATGACCAGCGTCCTGCCTTTTGCAGGCGGTGCTGGCAAAAAAGCAGGCAGGCATTTCTCTGCGCTGACGGCGGCGACTGCGCTGGCGTAAAGATCGAGCAAGAACTGGCGTGGGGCTAGGGTGGTCATGTCAGGGCTTTCTTAAAAACTTTGTGTTGCTTCGTTACTTTGTAGGTTGGGCTACGTTTCATCAGCCCAACACTCGGCGGTTCAATGATGTACGTGTTAATTTAAGGCCCAGTGTTGGGCTGGTAAATCGTAGCCCAAACTACGAGAACATTTCAAATCCAAGTATGCCCTCAAACAGCTTTACGCCAGATGAATTTTTTTCGTGCATCCATCATGAAGGCTAACAACGATCAAGCCTTGGCAATCTCATGATTCGACATGATCTCTATCGCCCGGCAAAGGGCCGAATGATCGAGACCGCGCATGCCATTCGCCGAACAGGCATTCATCAACTCCTGCACTGCCGCGGTATTTGGCAAAGATACACCCAAAGCTTTTGCCCCTTGCAAAGCCAGGTTCAAATCTTTTTGATGCAACTCTATCCTGAAGCCGGGGTTAAAGGTGCGCTTGACCATGCGTTCACCATGCACTTCCAGTATGCGGGAGGCAGCGAAACCGCCCATCAAGGCTTGCCTGACTCGTGCAGGGTCTGCACCGGCCTTGGAGGCGAACAGCAGGGCTTCAGCCACGGCTTGTATGTTCAGCGCGACGATAATCTGGTTGGCGACTTTGGTAGTCTGGCCATCGCCATTGCCACCCACCAGAGTGATGTTCTTGCCCATCAACTCGAACAGGGGTTTGACCTTGTCAAAGGCAGTTTCGGAACCACCGACCATGATGGTCAGGCTGGCTGCCTTGGCACCGACCTCGCCACCGGATACCGGTGCATCCAGATAGTCGCATTTCAGGCCATTGATTTTTTTGGCAAAATCCTTGGTCGCCATTGGCGAGATAGAACTCATATCGACCACGATCTTGCCAGCGTCAAGACCAGCAGCAACACCGTTCTCGCCAAACAGCGCCGCTTCCACATGCGACGTATCGGGCACCATGATGATGATGATGTCAGCCCGCCTGGCCACTTCTTCGCCCGATGTACAGACGGTTGCACCGCGCTCTATCAATTCAAACGGCGGGTTCTTGATGTCGTGCAAATACAGCTTATGCCCACCCGCCTGCAAATGCCCGGCCATAGGTGCGCCCATGATACCCAAACCTATAAATCCAATTTTTGCCATGATAGTTCCTGATAAAGTTAATAGTTTGCTTAAGACCTCTCAACACAGAGGCACAGAGACACAGAGAAAGGCAGGAGAAAAACAAATTTTTCCTAAGTCACGTACATCAACAAGATTCCTCTCTTTGCTTTTCCTCTGTGGTGTAGCAGGGGATTCGAGTGGCATGCCACTCGCCTGCGTAACGAAGACTTCTTGCAAGAAGTCTTTCCTTCCTCTGTGCCTCCGTGGTTAATGGTCTTTCTCTTAGAGTCCGTGCGATTTAATCCAGTCCAGTCCAGCGACAGTGCCGTTCTGTGGTTTGTATTCGCAACCCACCCAGCCCTGGTAACCCATGTCGGCCAGTGCGGCGAAGAGGGTGCGGTAATTGATTTCGCCTGTGCCCGGTTCAAAGCGGCCAGGGTTGTCGGCCAGTTGTATATGTTTGATCTTGCCCAGATTATTTTTGATGGTATTGATCAGTTCACCTTCCATGCGCTGCATATGATAGATGTCGTATTGCACGAAAATATTGTCTGAGCCGGTGGCACGTATCAAATCGAGTGCCTGTTGTGTGCCGGATAAAAAGAAGCCAGGTATGTCGTAGGTATTGATGGCTTCGATGAGCAGGCTGATATTTGCGGCCTTCAGTTTGTCCGCCGCATAACGAAGATTGCTGACCAGGGTTTGCTCTGCTTCTTGTGCGCTGACATTTGCCGGGCGTATGCCGACCAGGCAATTCAGTTGCGTGACATTCAAGGCTTTTGCATAAGCGATGGCAATGTCCACACTCTGGCGGAATTCATCGACACGGTCAGGGTGGCAGGCGATACCACGTTCACCGGCTTCCCAGTTACCTGCGGGCAGGTTGTGCAACACCAGTTGCAGATTATTTTCCTGCAGTTTCTCTGCGATCTGTTTTACTTCAAAGTCATAGGGGAACAAAAATTCCACAGCCTTGAAGCCTGCCTGCGCGGCAGCGGCAAAGCGGTCGAGGAATACATGTTCGGTAAACAACATGCTGAGATTGGCGGCCAGTCTGGTCATCGCATATCCTTGTAGATGAGTAACCGTAAGCCTCCCGCAGTCAGGCCACGGGAGTTCACGGGGTAACGGGCGGGGAGGTCCGGTACCTGAACATTTTTTGCTCATTGTTTAATCGAGCAAAGCTATCGCTGTTGGCGCATGACCATCTTCCGTTGCCAGCTCTTCAAACTCATTGATGTTGCTGATCTCGGTGCCCATGGCGATATTGGTCACGCGCTCAAGTATGATTTCAACGACCACAGGCACGCGGAACTCTTGCATCCAGCGCTGGGCCTGGGCAAAGGCATCTGCAATCGCGCTGGGTTCCGTCACACGTATGGCTTTGCAGCCCAGGCCTTCGACCACGGCAATGTGATCAACTCCATAGCCATTCAGTTCTGGTGCATTGATGTTTTCAAATGCCAGTTGCACGCAATAATCCATGTCAAAACCACGCTGTGACTGGCGTATCAAACCCAGGTAAGAATTGTTGACGACCACATGCAGGTAAGGCAGCTTGAATTGCGCGCCTACTGCCAGTTCTTCTATCATGAACTGGAAATCATAATCGCCAGAGATGGCAACCACCTGGCGCTGCGGGTCAGCAGCGCAAACGCCAAGGGCTGCTGGTATTGTCCAGCCCAGAGGGCCGGCCTGGCCGCAGTTGATCCAGTGGCGCGGGTAATACACATGCAGGAATTGTGCGGCAGCGATTTGCGACAAACCTATGGTGCTGACATAGCAGGTTTCGCGGCCAAAAGCCTTGTTCATTTCTTCATACACGCGCTGCGGCTTTACCGGCACATGATCAAAATGCGTGCGGCGCAGCATCGTACGTTTGCGCTCCTGACATTCTGCTAGCCAGGCAGAACGGTCTTTGAGTTTGCCTGCAGCTTTCCATTCTTTGGCGACTTCGATGAACAATTTTAATGCTGCGCCAGCATCCGAGACGATGCCAAAGTCGGGGCCAAACACGCGGCCGATTTGCGTGGGTTCTATGTCGATGTGGACAAACTTCCTGTCCTTGGTAAACACATCGATGGAACCTGTATGTCTATTGGCCCAGCGATTGCCTATGCCCAGCGCAAAGTCAGATGCCAGCATGGTGGCGTTGCCATAACGGTGGCTGGTTTGCAAGCCCACCATGCCCACCATCAACGGGTGGTCATCCGCAATTGTCCCCCAGGCCATCAGGGTAGGTATCACAGGCACGCCAGTCAGCTCGGCAAATTCCACCAGCAAGGCTGAGGCATTGGCATTGACGATGCCGCCACCAGCGGTGATCAGCGGGCGCTCTGCATCATTGAGCATGGCCAGGGCTTTTTCTATCTGGGCGCGGGTGGCCTTGGGTTTATACACTTCCAGTGGCTGGTAAGTGTCCGGGTCAAATTCTATTTCGGCCATTTGTACATCAAATGGCAAATCAATCAGAACAGGGCCAGGGCGGCCAGAGCGCATGAGATGAAAAGCTTGCTGGAATACCATAGGCACCAGCGCCGGTTCACGCACCGTTACCGCCCACTTGGTGACAGGCTTGGCAATGGATTCTATATCCACTGCCTGGAAGTCTTCCTTGTACAACCTTGCCCTGGGTGCCTGGCCAGTAATACAGAGTATGGGTATGGAATCTGCCTGGGCAGAATACAAGCCGGTAATCATATCCGTCCCCGCCGGGCCGGAGGTGCCTATGCAGACGCCAATATTGCCAGCCTGGGCACGGGTATAGCCTTCGGCCATGTGGGAAGCCCCCTCAACATGGCGCGCCAGTATGTGTTTGATGGTGCCCTGTTTCTTCAAAGCCGCATAAAACGGGTTAATCGCCGCACCCGGCACCCCAAATGCCTGATGCACGCCTTCTTTTTCCAACACATAAGCCGCCGCTTGCGCAGCTGTCATCTTTGCCATTTCGCTCTCCAGTTTTGCTATTCGTCGTGTGTATGCAGATCTTGAAACACATGCTAAAGGCAAAATAGGCTACTGATAAGAAGACAAATTCTCGCTTTATTCGATACTATAAGTATGGAATAATAAAGCCATCTCAAGATTTCTCTGTGCCCCCTCTGTGCCTCGGTGTCTCTGTGGTGAGAGGTTTTCATGCCAAATTCACATGGATAAACCATGGACAAACTCACCCAAATCGAAGCCTTCGTCGATGTAGTTGAAAAAGGCAGCCTGGCCCGCGCAGCGCTGGGCCAGAACATCACCCCGGTCATGCTGGGCCGCCGCATCGATGCACTGGAAAAACGCCTGGGCGTCAAGCTCATGCACCGCAGCACGCGTCATCTGACGTTGACAGAGCAGGGCACGGTTTATCTTGATCATTGCCGTAAGTTACTGGCTGACCTGGGTTATGCCGATCAACTGGTGTCTGAAGGACGGCACAAGGCTACCGGCCATCTGATCGTCTCAGCTCCCGCCGCATTCGGGCGCAAGCATGTGGCACCGCATGCGCCGCTATTCGTCAAGGCCAATCCTGCCGTGCAGATTTCCTTCAACCTGACAGACAGGGTGGTCGATCTGATACGGGAGGGTTATGACCTGGGCATACGCATCGGCGGCAATATCGATCCCAATTTTGTTGCCGTGAAGCTGGCCAGTAACCGCCGCGTGGTCTGCGGCACACCAGCCTATTTTGAGCGACATGGCATACCGCGCACGCTGGAAGACCTGGCACAGCACAATTGCCTGGCGTTCAACTTGCAGGGTGGGCAACAACGCGGCTGGTATTTCCAGCAAAACGGCAAGCCTGTGACCATCAAGGTGGCTGGCAATCTCGATTGCAATGATGGTGAATTGCTACATCGCTGGGCTTGCGAAGACCTGGGCCTGGCCTGGCGCTCTTCTTGGGAGATACAGGCGCAACTGATCTCTGGCGAATTGATGACCGTGCTTGATGACTATGCCTTGCCGCAATACGACATCGTCGCTGTGTACCCGCAACAACGGCATTTGCCGGTGAAGACGCGCTTTTTTATTGATACCCTGAAAGCTATCTATGCACAGCCGGATTATTGGTTAAAGAATTAATGAAAACCATACACATATTCAAATTCAAATAGCATCTATAGATATTCCTCAGCTTGGACTTTGAAAAAATTAGGATATCGTCCTTTCATAAATTCTAATTATGTTCAATTGGTATATCCAAAATTGAGGAGACAAACGTGTTAACTTCCGAGCAAATTCCGGCTGCACAAGATAGCAACAGGCCTGTCAATCACAGCCCTGTGCAGCTTTCCTTTCTCGACAAATTTTTCAAGTTAAGAGAAAACGGTACCGATGTACGTACAGAATTACTGGCAGGTCTGACGACTTTCCTGACCATGGCGTATATCATTTTCGTCAATCCCTCTATCCTTGGCGATGCTGGCATGCCCAAGGATGCAGTCTTTGTTGCGACCTGTGTGGCGGCCGCAATCGGTACCATGATCATGGGCCTGTATGCCAACTACCCTATGGCGCTGGCACCGGGCATGGGTCTGAATGCTTACTTTACCTATGCAGTCGTCAAGGGGATGGGTATACCGTGGGAGGCAGCGCTGGGTGCGGTCTTCATATCGGGCTGCCTGTTTGTCGCAGTCAGTGTGTTCCGCCTGCGTGAGATGATCGTCAATGGCATACCACATTCCATACGTACCGCCATCACGGTGGGTATAGGCTTGTTCCTGGGTCTGATCGCACTGAAAAATTCCGGTATTGTGGTTGCCAATCCCGCGACCATGGTGGGTATCGGTGACCTGCACAAGCCACAGCCCATTTTGGCAATACTGGGTTTCTTCCTCATCGTGGCGCTGGACCGCTACCGTATCAAAGGTTCAATTCTGATCGGCATTCTGAGCGTGACAGTGTTGAGTTTTTTCTTTGCCGGTAATACCTTCCACGGTGTGGTGTCGATGCCGCCTTCGCTTGACCCTACCCTGTTCAAGCTGGATATCATGGGGGCACTGTCCGTCGGTATCCTGAATGTCGTACTGGTATTTTTTCTGGTGGAATTGTTTGATGCAACAGGTACTTTGATGGGCGTTGCCAGCCGTGCCGGTTTGCTGGTCAACGGCAAAATGGAAAGACTGAACAAGGCACTGCTGGCTGACAGCACGGCTATCGTTGCAGGCTCTTTTTTGGGCACTTCCAGCACAACGGCTTATATAGAAAGTGCAGCCGGTGTGGAAGCCGGAGGCCGTACAGGTTTGACAGCCGTGGCTGTTGGCCTGCTGTTCCTGGCCTGTCTGTTCATTGCGCCGCTGGCCAGCGTCGTGCCATTCTGTGCTACTGCCCCAGCGTTATTCTATGTGTCTTGCCTGATGTTGCGTGAACTGGTTGAAATCGACTGGACAGACACCACAGAAAGCGTGCCTGCCGCTATCACTGCTTTGCTGATGCCTTTTACTTATTCGATTGCAACCGGTGTCGCATTTGGTTTTATTGCATTTGCTGTCCTGAAATTGTTGAGCGGACGCGCCAAAGAAGTCAAGATCATTGTCTGGGCGATAGCGACAATATTCCTGTTCAAATTCGTTTATCTCGGTGCAGGTTGAAGCAAGTATAAAAACTAAGTTACAGTTAAAGACAGCGCAGAAAACTGCGCTGTTTTTTTTGCGATATTTTTATGAAATGCAGAACCATATAATATTTGCTGCATACTCCATCATATTCTGACAAGAAGATCAGGAATAAATTAGCTGGAGTAAACATGGTAATCGTAAGAAGTGCGGGAGAAGCAGATAACTTGCAGATACGCAAGCTGGTGCAGGCATCACTGGCAGATTTCAACCTCGTGGTTGAGTTTGATGGTCTGGATGCCGCCATAGGTTCAGCGGGTTTGCCCGCCAGTAAAAATCTCGTCGAACTGGTTGCCGAATTGAATCAGCAGGTGTGCGGCTGCATCGCCCTGGAAGCGTTTGAAACGGCAAATGCGCAAGAAGCAAAAGTGTTTGGCTTTCATGTTGATCACCGCTATCGTGGCAAAGGCATAGGGCGCGCCTTGTTGACAGCATTGATGTCGCAAGCGAAACAAAGGGGGTTGAAAACCCTGTATCTCGATACCTGGGACAGTATGCACAGCGCCATCCGTCTTTACGAGTCTCTGGGCTGGGTACCAGCCCTTGATCCCGCGCCTGAATCAGGGGCAAACCGATCCTATATCTTTACTATCAGTTGAGTTAGCATGAGCAGATGATGCGATGAGCTGAAACATGAGCGATGTACAGACCGAATATGACAAACTGGTCAACAAACTGACGACAGCAGCCTCCGCAGAACCTGGTCAGATGTTGGGCAAAATATGTCTCAAAATCAATGGCAAAGCTTTCGTCGCATGGCATAGATAGACGGTTGTATTCAAATTGACAGGTGGTGCCCATGCGAAGGCGATTACGCTGGCGGATGCGGTCTTGTGGGATCCCTCAGGCCAAGGCTGCCCCATGAAAGAATGGGTGGCACTGAGCGCAACGTATGGCAAGAAATCTCCCACCCTGGCACAAGCCGCGTTTGAGTATATGCAGTCCCTGATCTGAAGTGGCCATGAAAAAATCTCTTGGCTCTGTTTTATTATTGGCCGCTGGTCTGCTCTGTAATGACAGGCAAGCATAAGCCAGTGAGACACGCTGGGTGCATAGCTCCTGGGTCAATGTGCGCGCGAAACCAGAAGCGAATGCTGAAGTGCGACGCATCTGCTGACAAATACGCAGGTACAAGTGGATGTCGCTGCATCCAGTGCCAAATTTTGTGCCATCACCTGGGGCGCAGACCAGCATGGTTTTGTTGCCTGTTATTTATTGGGTGACAAGGCTTTACGGCTGGAAGACTTTGTCGATAGTAATAACCGGACTGGCGAGCACTAATTATTTTTCGGCGCGCAGTTTCTGGATGGCCCCCAGTTTAAAGCGTATGCAAGATGCTGGCTCTTATTTTCAGGAGACCATGCTCAGCCCACAACAAAAAGCGCTGGAAACGGCAGACAATCAAATCGCCGGGGAAAAAGCGGCCAGCGCTCAAGCGCTACCCTATTCTTGAATTTGAAGCCATGAAACAGCGCATGATGGCCGGTGTCATCGAACCAGATTCGCCTTATTTCAGCCTCCTGCGCCGTGGGACGACATATTGAAACTGGCAAAGCCGGAAGAGTTACCCGGTAAAAAGACCACTGAGGCAACAGCCCGTTTGCATTCCTCCCTGTTTTATCCCGGCGTGCTGGTCATGGTGCGGCAACTGGATTTGCCTATTGCCGCACCATCGTATTTCAAATCGCTGGATGATCTGGGTAAGCCTTTTGCCAAGCCTGAAGAGATGTCCAGGCAATATTAGTTGCCCTATGCCATCAAGCCCGTCGGTGGCCCCTATTGGAATGAGTACGAACCGGCGGGTAACTATGTAATAGGCTGGTGGGACTTGGGCAAGACCGATGTGTTCCTGCCAAAGCCTGTTAGTAAACATAGCGTGATGCTCAGTGGGCGTTTTACTTCAGTCAGTTCCAATTTGAAGTACAGCGTGGGTTTGGATAACTGCAAGCAGGGTTTTCGTTTCATAGAATCTGAAGACCAAACTGAGCCTGTGAAAAGCCTGGCGCAAAGAAAGCTGGAAAGCTTGCAAGCCAAATCCAGCGCCAAGGCCAAAGATGAAGCGCTCTTGTATTTTTACACCCGTAATCAATGAACCGCCTTACAGGGGCTGGCAAAAGTGACGACACAAGCGCCAGTCAATCTGCAATACGATACCAAGGCAAAGTCGAACAGCTTCGAACACTTTTCTCAGGCCAGCATCACCAGCATAGATCTGGACAAGGATGGCGTTGCCGATTTTGTCATCGCTCAAGCCTGGCACCGCGGCATCATGCTAGCCAGTGCCATCCATCAGCCCGCTGACAGAGCGATATTTGTGAATGCAGGCGGACGCTGGTATTTATTCGATATCGATCAGTATATTATCTGTGGTTGCTAAAATCAGTACCTGCTAAAACCTGTGCTGCAATAAACCTTCAGCCAGAAAATCAAATACCGTCCTGATACGCTTGCTGGACTTGAGTTCGCGATGTGTGGTCAACCATACGGGCAGGGATGGCAGCTCCTGTTCGACCAGCACCTGTTCCAGGTCAGCATTGCGCTCTGCCAACCAGCGCATGGCGATGCCTATCCCCAGGCCTTGTTGTATCGCCTGCCAGTTGACCAGGTAGTTATCGCAACGGAAGTCGAAAAAGCTGCGGTCTATCTGTATGCCCGCCGCGCGAAAGCCAGCGATAAACTGGTCAGACTGATCCAGCCCCAGCCAGCGAAATTTTTGCATCAACGCCAGTGTAGCTGTCTGGTTTTTTGATGGCAGGACTGGCAAGCCTGCCAGATAATCCCTGTGTCCATACATTCCTATGGGCCAGTCTGTCAGGTGGCGGGCAATCAGGGCAGACTGCGCTGGCCGTATCATGCGTATGGCGATATCGGCTTCACGTTCCAGCAAATTGCTGACCTGGTTACTGGCCACCAGTTCTATCTGGATTTCCGGATGCAATTGCGCCAGCTCGCGCAGCAGCGCTGGCAAGACAAAGCCGGACACCATCTCGCTGGCAGTGATCCTGACCGTGCCGCGTAAACCATTATTCTGGGTTGCTGCAGCCATACCCAGTGAGCGCGCAGCTGTCATCATGTAACGGGCAGGTTCTACCAGGTTTTCACCGGTACTGGTCAATTTCAGGCCACGCGCTACTCTTTCAAACAAGGCTGCACCTATGCTGCCCTCCAGCTCCGCAATCTGGCGTGACAGGGTAGGCTGGCTCAAGCCCAGAACTTCGGCAGCACGCGTCAGCGAACCCTGTTCTACGACCGCAACAAAACTGCGTATCAGGTTCCAGTCAGTCTGACTGGGATCAAAAGTGAGCTTGGACATGTTATTCCATCATGAGGACAGGCTAAAGATACGCAAAAAACGGCAAAAAAACGCAAATCAAGGTATTCAAATTTGAATAGAACTTATGTATTTATGTCGATTGTAAATACATCCTGCCAGATTGAAAATGCCTGCATTACTTATTTTGTCTGACAAGCACATCACCGGAGCCTCTCATGAATCTTGCATCCAAAGCGAACAATGCTCAATCACCCTCAGTGCTGATACTCGGCGCCAAAGGCCGCCTGGGGCAGGTTGCGGTTGAGGCCTTTGCCGCCGCAGGCTGGCGCGTGATTGCCCAGGCACGCTCAACTGGCGATGAGCTACAGCAGAAAAATATAGAGTTCCTGCAATGTGATGTACTCGACACTGCAAGCATACTGGCTGCGGTACCCAGGGTGGATGTGGTGGTGCATGCGGTGAATCCCGACTATACCCGCTGGGAAAGCCTGTTGCCACCAACCACAGATGCTGTCATACGCATTGCTAGCACCACCCAGGCTTTGCTGATGGTGCCGGGCAATGTGTATAACTTTGGGGCTGATTTGCCTGCAGTGCTGGCAGAAGACACACCCTTTGTCGCCAATATCCCCAAGGCGGCACAACGCATCGCCATGGAAGAAAGCCTGGCTGCTGCCGCCCAGCAGAGCTTGCGCTGCGTGATTTTACGCGCCGGTGATTTCATTGGTGGCACTGGCACCTGGCTGGACATGGCGATCACCAAGTCACTTGCCAAAGGTGTGGTCACCCACATGGGGCCAGATGATGTGCCGCATGCCTGGGCCTACCTGCCCGATCTGGCCAGGATATTCGTGCGCGTTGCTGAGCAGCGTGATCGTTTGCCTGCTTTCGAGGTCATGCATTACCCTGGCATTACTGCCAGCGGCAAGGAAGTGCATGCCGCACTGGAGCAATTGAGTGGCCGCCCGCTCAAAGCCAAAGCCATGCCCTGGTGGCTGATGCAGGCCGTAGGCCTGTTTTCTCCCATGCTGCGCGCCGCCATCAAAATGCGCTACCTGTGGCAGCGTCCGCATCAATTGCAAGGTGACAAACTTGAAAAATTACTCGGTAAGATATCGACCAGCAGTCTGCAGGATGCCTTGCGTGGCTATGTGAAGAAACCACAAGCAGGCAATGATTTCTTGCTGGAGACCGGTACAGGCAAGCGAAGCGAATTTTGACAGGGACAGGCAGCTTGCTCGCTGATTTTCTGTAGAGGTCTGCTCTGCAAGAAATGCCATAGCGGAGTATATTCAGGTTTCGTTCTTGTTGATTGTGTATCGCAACCATGCCTGAAACCCGCACTGTTATTATCGTTGGCAGCTCCAGAAGCACGGGCAATACTGCCGAACTGGCATTCGCCATTGCCAGCAAACTCAAGGCCAGTGTCATCGATCTTAATCAATACCGGATAGCTCCTTTTGATTATGAGTTCAGAAACCGTGACGATGATTTTTTGGCGCTGATGAAACAGGTACTCAGCTTCGACCGCATCATACTTGCGACGCCGATGTACTGGTACTCTCCCAGCGCCATCATGAAAGCTTTCATGGACAGGATTTCGGACCTGCTGAAAGTCGAAAAAGACCTGGGGCGGCAATTGCGTACAAAGAAGGCCGCTCTGCTGGGCACAGGTTACGATGCCATCCCCGCCGCCTGCTTTGAGCAAATGTTCCAGCATACTTTTGACTATCTCGGCATGGCATATGAAGGCATGTTGTATGCAAGCTGTCAGGATGATTTCATTCATGCCGAGCATGCGCTTGTCATAGAAAAATTCACGGAGACCCTGCATGCTGAATGAAGCACAGCTTGGAGCCTATCTGCACAGGCTCGCCTATCAGGGCTCACGCAATGCTGATCTGGGGACACTGACTGCCTTGCATCAAGCGCATCTGCAAAAAATCGCTTTTGAAAACCTGGATATCAGCCTTGGTAACAAGCTGGATTTATCGACGGATGCCTTGCTGGATAAATTATTGCGACAAGGCCGTGGTGGTTTTTGTTATGAACTGAACCAGGCTTTTGCACTACTGCTGGAAACCCTGGGTTTTGGCGTCAGCCGCTTGTCTGCCCGCGTTCATAATGGCAAGGATTACGGGCCGGACTTTGACCACATGCTCTTGCTGGTGCATGTGGATGGGCAGGATTATTTGGCTGATGTGGGTTTTGGCGATTGCTTCCGTACACCGCTGCAATTGAATGGTGAAGGCGTACATGAACTGGGCTCGCACTATTATCTGCTTGCGGATGGTGATGCGCACTATGTACTCATGCAGGCCAGGAATGGTGGTGCCGGGCATGCACAATACCGCTTCAGTTTGCAGGCTTATGCGATCAGTAATTTTTTTGCAATGTGTGAATATCAACAGACTTCGCCTTTATCGCATTTCACGCAAAAATCGATTTGCTCTATCGCGACTTTAACGGGGCGTATCAGCATGTCGAATAACAAATGCATCATCACGGATGAGGAGGGGCGACATGTGCATACTATCCATAGTGAAGATGAATACAGGGTCTTGTTGCTCAAGTATTTTGGGATGAAATTGGCGGGGGATGTGGATGTTGGGAAGTTATTGGTGAGGCAGGCGTAGGAAATAATTTCTCAAATCTGATTTATCGTGTTTCGCACTACTTACCTCTACGATTTATCGCAATCTTAGCTACGTCATTCCTGCGTGTTTTTGGCAGGAATCCAGCGGGCTGGCGCTCCAGCGTTGTTTTTGGCAGAGCGTGAAGTTAGTTAGTTTCAGATTTGTGTTTCTTACGTATCTGATATTTCAAATACCTGCACACGTCATTTAAGATTGCAGGCCGGTGGTAGACCGGCGGCTACACACCTTTTTGCTTCGCCAAAAAGGTGTGCCAAAAAGGCGACCCAGGCGTAGCCGCCCCTGCGGGGTTCCCGTTTATGCAGTACAAAAAATGGGAAGATCCGAAACTCGCTACGCTCAGACATCGGCTCTTCTTTTTCCATTTTCTGTACCGCACAAACGGCGTCTACACATGGGAACTGCAGAAAGTCAAAATCAACTGCAACTGCAACTGCAACTGCAACTGCAACTGCAACTGCAACTGCAACTGCAACTGCAACTGCAACTACCCCAACAGAACCATCAATCCAATTGCTATTGATATTTCTTAACGCCGCTATCAATCAATAATCCGCATCCTGAATTGCCTGCCCTTGATATTAGTACGGCTCAGCCTGTCCATCGTCTTTTCAGCAACCTGCCTGTCGATGGCGACGTAAGTCACAAATTCCGAGACATTGATTTTGCCTACCTGTTCTTTTTTCAAACCCAGATCAGCAGTTAATGCGCCGAGTAAGTCGCCAGGGCGGAGTTTGTCTTTTTTGCCGCCCATGATGCAGATGGTCATCATCGGGGCTTGCAAGTCTCGTTCCGGGCCCGCTTCAATTGTGTGGATATCACCCCAACTGACGGATTCACCCTGATATTCTTCGATCAGTTTGACCCACTTCTTTTCACCTGGGGTGGCGAGGCTCAGGGCCAGGCCTTTTTCACCGGCGCGGCCTGTTCGGCCTATGCGGTGGATGTGGACTTCGGTGTCTTTGGAGACATCGACATTGATGACGGCCCCCAGAGTTTGTATGTCGAGGCCGCGGGCGGCGACGTCGGTGGCGACGAGGACTGAACAGCTTTGATTGGCGAAGCGTATCAGCACTTCATCACGGTCGCGCTGTTCGAGGTCGCCATGCAAGGCCAGGGCGCTGATGCCCTGGGCATGTAATTCTTCTGTCAGTTCGCGGCAATGGATCTTGGTATTGCAAAAGGCAATGGTGGATGTCGGCTGGTAATGATGCAGCAGCGTGGCGACAGCGGTATTGCGCCCTTCTGGTGTGACCAGGTAAAACATTTGCTCGATATGATTGGCGGCGTGCTGTGATTCAACCTTGATTTCCACGGGGTCGCGCAACAATTGTTCGCTGGCCTGGCGTATATCATCCGGGTAGGTAGCCGAGAACAGCAGGGTTTGCCGGCGCGTGGGGGTGGCAGCGACGATATCGTAGATATCATCATAAAAGCCCATATCGACCATGCGGTCGGCTTCATCCAGCACCAGGGTTTGTACGGTTTTCAGGTTAATCGTGTTGCGGCTGATATGGTCGATCAGGCGGCCAGGTGTACCCACCACGATGTGGGCACCATATTCGAG
This sequence comes from Undibacterium sp. Ji42W, assembly GCF_049340405.1. NCBI lineage: Bacteria > Pseudomonadati > Pseudomonadota > Betaproteobacteria > Burkholderiales > Oxalobacteraceae > Undibacterium > Undibacterium sp. Ji42W. The sequence goes on along the minus strand of NZ_JBMPOV010000002.1, from coordinate 635,476 downwards.
CGAGGCAATCTGTGGCCGCATGGCCGTGCCACCGCACAGAGTGACGATCTTGACGTTCGGCATGGTCCTGGCCAGGCGGCGCAATTCATTGGCGACCTGGTCAGCCAGCTCGCGCGTAGGGCAAATCACCAACCCTTGTACTGCAAAATAAGTGGGATTAAGTTTGGCCAGCATGCCTATGCCAAAGGCGGCGGTCTTGCCGCTACCGGTCTTGGCCTGGGCGATCAGGTCTTGCTGTTGCAAGATGATGGGCAGGCTGGCTGCCTGTATCGCTGTCATTTCCTTGTAGCCCAGGCTGTCCAGATTGGCGAGCATGGGGGCGGATAGCGGCAGGGTATTGAAGGCTGTGGATTCTGACATGGAAGGTATTTTGTATGAAGACGACGACAACAGGCTGCTTAGTTTATAAGCAGCCTGGCGAATATGTCGTCATTGTAGGGTAAGCTGCCGCCAGTGTGGCAGGCTTTGGTGCAGGAAAGACTGAAACTGGCTATTACTGCGTGTTTATGCAGGCCAGACCAGATATTCAATGCCATTTTGTATAGAACCTATGACCAGAGCCTGGTTTTCGGCGCTTTCACAAAAGCTGGCAAGGGCACCGGCAGCAGTGATTTTATTGGTGTTGAGCTGGTCCAGCCAGTAATTGAAACCAGCCAGGTCTGGTGTACGGTGCAAGACATTCTGGTAAAAATTGGTGACCAGCACGGTATTCGTGGGTTTAGTGCCATATAGTTTCTGGAATTCAGCCGACAACATGAAGCCAGCCGCTACCGTCGTCAGGCTGGAACCCTGGTCCATATCATTGATCCAATAACCCAGGCCTTTCAAGTCTGGCTTGCGGTCAAAGGCCGCCTGGTACAGGCGGTAAGCCTGCCCGGCAACGCCATTGATATCAAGGGCAATGTTTTCATCGGTAAAATGCAGGCGCTCTACGTTGACCAGAGTATCCGTGCCTTCAGTGCCAGTTTTGGCAGCGACTACCGCAGTGCCCCCTTTGACGCTGACACTGTAATTTGTGTGCAGACCGTTGTAGATGGCGGTATCGAGGCCCAGATCACCATCAATTGCATCGTTGCCGCCATTGCCTGTAAAGCTGTTGTTGAGCTTGTTGCCATACAAAGTGTCATTGCCCGCACCGCCTATCGCATTCTCTATATAGGCACCATAGGCAATACCGAGATTTTGCCTGCCATCGTAAGTTGGTACCGTGCCACCGGTATAGCCAGGCGGATTGGGCGCAGATACCATGCGTATGTCAGAATAACTGCCCGGGGTAAGGTCAATCATGCAGCCAAGGGTAAAGTTGGCGACAGAAATCGTGTCATTCCCACCGGCATCCCAGATGGTTTTCAGGAAAGGAGTATTCGGGTCGAAGGTATATGCATCGTCACCGGTCCGGTAACTGTTATTGGCACCATACGCATATTGCATGGCAGCGATATCCAGCACCATCGGTGTTTCCGGCACGATGTATTTGAAGCTGAACGAGGGTTTGCCCGAGGCATCATAAGTAATGGTCCTGAACATGTCATTGGCTTGTTCCGTGTAAGACATGATGGAATATTGTGCCGTATCAAAGGCGGCAGGCAAGACCACATCACCCTCGAAAGGGTGCTTGAGCCCGAGCGCATGACCAAGCTCATGTATCAATGACGAATAATTGAATGAACCCACGCTCCAGTTGGTATTGGTTTTATTGCCGTTGCCAGACAGCCAGATGTCCCCGCCAGAAGGACTGACGCTGCTTGGCCTGTAAGCCCAGCCCCAGGCTTTGTCACCTGTCGAAGTGGTGTCCGCAAATGAAGTCCAGGCAACGCGGATATTTCCTGCACTGGTGCTGTTGTCAGCAACCTGTACAAACTGTATGTCAGCGACATTGGTCCATGCCTGCATGGCAGCCTTGGTGGCGTTTTGCTGTTCCAGGCTGAGCGCCATGTGGCTGGCACCCGGTTCATTGTCCGAGGTGTAGCTGCTGGAACTGTTGCGTCCATAAAAATAGGATTCACCCGCAGTCCAAGGAAAGCTATAGGTAACAACTGCACCATTGAGGCCACCCCATTTGATGCCATGGAGCAGCGCATCAAGCAGAGTGACGCCAGTTAGCGTGAAGTTGGTGGTCTGGCCTGCATCGCTCGGTAATGGCATAGGAAGATGGGTAAATTAACGGAGAATAGTATTAGTATAGCCAGTTTGTTGCCTGAAACACAGCAATCACAGGCACATGAGTGCACTTTGACAGTAACTTTTGTAAGCAAAATATACTGGGCACTGCATGCAATGCTGGTAAATAGGCCTCAGACAAATTAAGCTGTTAGCAACATTCAGGAGACATTCATGATCATGACCATCATCTTGCTTTTGTTCGCTGCCCTCTTGCTGTATGTCTCCACCAGGCCGGATCATTTTCGTATCGAGCGGTCTCTCGCATTCCAGGCCAGGCCTGAACAGATTTTTCCCCTGATTAATGATTTTCACGAATGGGAAGCCTGGTCTCCCTGGGAAAAAGCTGATCCGGCTGTACAGCGCACCTATAGCGGTGCTGCGCAGGGGCAGGGAGCGGTTTATGCGTGGAAGGGAAACAAAGACCTGGGCGAAGGCAAGATGGAAATTTTGGAAACCCGGCCTCATGATTACCTGCGCCTGCAAATCAATTTCTATAAGCCATTTGCTGCGCAAAACACTATCGAGTTCCACCTTGAAGAAAAAGATGGCAGCACGGTCGTCAGCCATGCCATGTTTGGCCCTTGCAATTTCATGTCCAAACTCATGAGTCTGTTTTTCAGCATGGATAAAATGGTGGGTGGCAAATTTGATGAGGGCTTGCATAGCCTCAAAAGTATCGTCGAGAAGACCTGAACGGGCTTGCTGCACGACCAGAACAACTGAAAGGACAGCATATGCCAAGACAGCGAAAATTCTATACCTGGTTATGCCAGCATAGTCTTGCCAGTTTTTTGTTGCTGACCCTGAGCTTCGTGGTATTCGGCAAGCTGTCTTTCGACATCGTCCACCTGTTCAGTGCCAATGCTGAATATCTGCTCGACAATGGCTGGATAGGCCTGGTCGAAGGTGGTTTGCAACAATTGCTTGAACTTATATTGTCAGCCTGTGCTGCCATGGCTGCCTACATACTGTTCAAACTCTGTGAACAGGCTTTGCTGGAACGCCTGCGTCACCGGCATGACTGACGCAGCAATACAGAACTGAGCAATATAGAGCTGAGCAAAACAGATTTGAGCAAGACAGAACTGAGCAAGAACTATCATGCGGCATCGCTGGAGGCTGGTTATTCTGCAGTCTGTCAGGGAGAAATCATTGAGTGAATCCAATTACCAAGAGCGCATGCTGCGTGTGTTGCAGTACATCGATACCCATCTGGATGAAGACTTGTCGGTGGAGCGTTTAAGTGCAGTCGCGGCTTTCTCAAAATTTCATTTCCACCGGCAGTTTTCTGAATATTTTGGTCTGGCGGCATTTCGTTATGTGCAGCTATTGAGACTTAAAAAGGCCATGTATGAACTGGCCTTTCGCAGCCATAAACAGGTGATCCATATCGCGCTGGATAATGGCTATGAAAGCAGTGAAGCTTTTTCCCGTGCTTTTAAAAAAAGCCTGGGATTGAGCCCTGCGCAATTCAGGAAACAGCCTCGGTGGGACAACTGGCAAGACAGCAATTCAACCTTGATCCAATTGAGAGAACAGCATATGCCCATGACTTATCAACACAGCGATGTACGCATCGTCAGCTTCCCTGAAACCCGTATCGCCGTGCTAGAACACCGCGGCGCGCCCGGCTTGCTGCCCAACAGCATCCAGCGCTTCATTGCGTGGCGCAAGCTCAACAAACTGCCACCCAGCGTCAGCGCGACTTTTAATCTTATCTATGATGATCCTGAGCAAACACCCGCTGCCGATTTTCGCTTTGACCTCGCAGCGGCAGTCACTGCGCCAGTAGCACAGAATGAGCACGGTATCATCGACAAGACTATCCCCGCTGGCGAATGTGCGGTCATAAGGCATACCGGCAGTGATGCTGAACTGGGAAATGTCGTGCGCTTTTTATATAACAGCTGGCTGCCACAAAGCGAGCGCAATTTGCGCGACTTTCCCCTGTTCTTCCAACGCATCAGCTTCTTCCCTGACGTGCCTGAACACCTGATGGTGACGGACATCTTCCTGCCCTTGCAGAAATAGGTTTACAGATCAAGCACCAGTTCACTGGCTTGCGCGCGTGAGACACAGATGCAGATGAGGTCTTTTTGCTCTGCTTCTGTCAACACTGCATCCCTGTGCAGTGCTTGTCCACCCAGCAGTTTCACGGCGCAAGTGCCACAATTGCCGGTTTCGCATTCAGCTTGCGCCTCTACACCATGGGCGCGCACTGCTTGCAGAATCGTCTGGTCAGCGCGGACATGGATGACTTTTTTACTGCGTGCCAGCTCCACCCGTATCTCTTCGTCATGGGTTGATTTTTGTACCGCAAATCTTTCATAGCGTACTCTTTGCGGGTCTATATCCAAAGCTGCTGCTGCACTCAGCGCAGCAGCGATCATGCTGGCTGGGCCGCAAATATAAAACAGGCTGTCCTGACCTGCGTCTTCCATGACGTTGTGTATATCCATGCGCTGCTGCTGATCTGCCGCATACAGATGCAAAGAGGCACCCAGTTGCATTTGCAACTCTGCGCGATAAGTCATCGCATTGAGCGTGCGGCCTGCATAGTGCACAGTGTATGGCCGCCCCTGCGCTGACAACTGTGTCGCCATGGGTTTGATGGCGGTGATACCTATGCCCCCGGCGATCAGCACGGCGGGGCCCGCATGCGCGTGCAGGGCAAAGTCATTACGTGGCAAATCACAACGCAGCTGCATGCCCAGCACATAAAGATCGTGCACTGCCATTGAACCACCACGGCCTTCTGGTTCAGCCAGCACGGCAATTTCATAACAGTCAGTTTGCCCGCCAGCCGAGCTGATGGAGTACTGTCGTGTGGCCGCATGCCCATCTGACAGCAAGACGGGTACTCGCAAATGTGCACCCGCGCTCACTGCAGGCAAGTCCTTGCCTGCAGGGTCACGCAATTCATAAGCGCGTATGCGCGGGCTGAGTTGGCGCACGCCTGTAATGCGCAACTCCAGTGGGCCATGACCAAGGCTGGTGGGTTTTGCCGGTGCAGTCTTTTGTGTTAACTGTTCTTCCAGTTGTTGTTTCTCGGCCAGCAGCTTCGCCAGCATGCCCTGCACTTCCTTTTCGCTAAACCTGGGCGTGATATGTTGCGGGCAATTCCACTCGACGGCTTCCACCGTGATGATAACAGCACGCTCGACACGGGCGCGGTAGCCAGGCATTTCCAGCCTGGCGATCAGGCGTACATCATCCTCTTCATGAACGATTTTGGCATGACCCCATATCTTCATGCGGCGGCGGCGGGCATAGTCCATGAGTATCAAGGATACCCTGTCGCTGGCAAACAGATTGCCTACGCTCAGGTATTGCGCATTACCAGAAAAATCTGCATAAGCGATGGTCTTGTTGTCGAGGATTTTAAGAAAACCGGCTGGGCCGCCACGGTGCTGCACATAGGGCCAGCCGTTTTCTGAAATCGTCGCCTGGTAAAAGCTGTCACGGGCAGCGATAAATTCCATGTCCTGCGCCAGCAGGGAATCGCGTTTTTCTTCCACCAGTTCAAAACCGCGATTGGCTTCGCGGCTGCCATACAGGCTTTGTGCGGCTTTGACGCTGGGGGTAAAACTGATATCGGCAAATGCGCGTGACATGATGGTTTCCTCGCTGTGATGGCTAAGGTGACAGGATTTTTCAGGTTTTACAGGCTGACTTTAGGGAAGTCGATTTCCAGGCGAGTGGCCTTGCCGAGGATATTCGTCAGGATATTCATGCCCACATGGGTGATGACTTCGATAATGTCGGCATCGCTGTATCCTTGGTCGCGCATGTCCAGAATGTCTGTCGTGCTCACTTCACCTGCATGTTCGACCAGCGAGCGGGCAAATTTCACGGCGACGGCAGCTTTTGCGTCCTGGCTGCTGCCCGCACGGTTGGCAGCCATCTCTTCGTTGTTCAAGCCAGTGCCACGGCCTATAGCGGTGTGTGCAGAGACGCAGTATTCACAGGAATTTTTTTGCGCTACTGCGAGGGCAATACGCTCGCGGGTTTGCAGGTCCAGGCTGCCTTCGCCGGCGATGCCATGCAAGCCCAGGAATGCGCGCAGGGCAGCAGGGGAATTGGCAAAGGCTTTCAAAAAATTTGGCACCATGCCCAGTTTTGTTTGTATTGCTTCCAGCAGGGCCAGTTGTTCAGCATTGGCAGTTTCTTTGGTGACGAGATTGATGCGGCTCATGATATTTCCATTCAATAGAGGTTGAAGTGAGGGTATTGATATGCAAATGCATGAACCACAGTTTGTACGTTTCACGAAAATATAGGAATAACCTAAATCCTGAATTCATTATTCCAATAAGTGGAATAATTTAAAGTTTGCGATCTTCCCGCAGAGAAATGCAGGAACTATTTCAACTAAGATATGTCTGTATTTGCGCCCAATTGCTTGTATTTCATGGCAATTAGTCAATTTGCTATAAATCAATTTGCTATCAATCTATTAGCAAATCATGCGCTTGCCCTAAGAATTTAATGTGGAGTGTACTTTGTTTAAAATCCTTGCTCTTCCGCTGGCCCTGGCTAGTGTTGTTTCCTCTGCGTATGCTGACGAAGGTCAGTGGCAACCTTACCAGTTGCCACAACTGAAATCTGAACTGAAGCGCATAGGCATCAATGTGCCTGCAGAAAAACTGGCGGATTTGCAAAAGCACCCGATGTCAGCGATGGTGTCGCTCGGCGGTTGCTCGGCTTCTTTTGTATCGAACACTGGCCTGGTGGTCACCAATCATCATTGTGCATATGGTGCCGTACAAAGAAATTCGACAGCAGAAAAAAATTATATTGCCAATGGTTTCCTGGCCAAGACACTGGCAGATGAATTACCCGCAGGCCCCGACTCGCGCATGTACATCACTGAAAAAGTAGAGAATGTCACTGAGCAGATCAATAAGGGTTTGACTGCCGCCATGTCTGGCCGCGTCAGGGCTGAGCATGTGGAAAACCGTATGAAGGCGCTGATTGCCGAATGTGAGCAAGACAAGGCTTACCGTTGCTCGGTACCGAGCTTCCATCGCGGTCTTGAGTATTACCGCATACGCCAGATCATGATACGTGACGTGCGCCTGGTGTATGCACCTTCAGACAAGATAGGCAATTTTGGTGGTGAAGTCGATAATTTTGAATGGCCGCGTCATACCGGCGACTATGCCTTCCTGCGTGCGTATGTAGGCAAAAATGGCCGCCCTGCTGATCTTTCTGTCGAGAACGTGCCGTATCAGTCAAAAGACTTTCTCGTCGTATCTGCCCAGGGCCTCAAGAATGGCGACCCTATCTTGCTGGCGGGTTATCCGGGCCGTACCAGCCGCTACAAACTGCCAGCAGAAATACGCTTTGCCCGTGATGTCAGTTACCCCGCCAAAGTGACAGAATCCAAAGCAGACCTGGCCGTGATTGCCGCTGCGACCTCTGGCAATGCAGGTGCAGAAGTGCGCTACGCCAGCGTCGTCAAAGGTATCAACAATGGTTTGAAAAAAACTGAGGGTTTGCTGGAAGGCTTTGCCCGCAAGGACATCGCTGCCATCAAGGATGGGCAAGATGCAGAATTCCGCCGCTGGTATGCCCAGCATGGCAGCAACAAGGATTTGTTGAAGGAACTTGATGCCGTCATCGCCGCTGACATGACCATGTCGGACGAAGAATTTGCCTGGAATGTTGCCAGCACCAGTGAAATGCTGAAGAGTGCACGCACCCTGTATCGTCTCGCGGTGGAAAGCACAAAACCGGATGCAGAGCGCCAGCCCGGTTACCAGCAGCGCGACATGAATATCATCGCTGGTAAACTCAGCCGACTGGAACAATCTTATCTGCAAAATGTGGATCAGGCCAGGTTCACTGCTGCGCTGCAAAGATATAGTAAATTGCCAGCTGCATCCCATCCAAAAGGTCTGGATGTATTGTTGCCTACACCGGAGAGTGTCGCCAGCCTGTATCAGCAAAGCGGCCTGGGTGAAACCTCCAAACGCCTGGCCTGGATGGGCAAGGACCGCAAGGCTTTCGAACAATCCGACGATGCTTTCGTACGCCTGGCCGTGAAGCTGCACGACACTGCCATGTCACTCGAAGACCGCCGCAAAGAGCTCGATGGCAATCTGGAACGGGTGATTCCACAATACATGCAAGCCGTCATAGAATGGAAAAAATCCCAGGGCAAGCCAGTCTATCCAGATGCGAATTCCACCTTGCGCGTGACCTATGGCACGGTAGCACCTTATTCACCGCGTGATGGCGTCATCAAGGGCCCGTTCACGACAGTCGAAGGCATAGTAGAAAAACACACGGGTAAAGCACCTTTCAACATGCAGGAAAATTTATTGACTGCCGTGAAGGAAAAACGCTACGGCGTGTACAAGGACAATGTCGTGCAAACCGTGCCTGTCAATTTCCTGTCCAGTGCTGATACGACGGGTGGCAATTCTGGTTCTGCTGTCTTGAATAAAAATGGTGAACTGGTGGGTTTGAATTTTGATTCGACCTATGAATCGATTACCAAAGACTGGTACTTCGACACCGCCATCACCCGCGCCATCCATGTCGATATACGCTATATGTTATGGGTCATGAAAGAAGTTGATCATGCCGATAATCTGTTGAAGGAAATGACGATCAAGTATCCGGCGAAGTAAGCAATGAGTTGCGATTTTTCAAAAAGATAAATTCGCGATTTAACTAAAAAGAGCCCAAAGCTGACTTTCAGCTTTGGGCTTTTCCACAAATAAAGTCAACTATCTTGTTTTCTATAAGTTGCTAAGAGAGCATATTTCCCAATGTGATATATATTCTGGAATACATTTATTTTAAGAATTATCGAGATGATAAACCTTGAACAATATAGAGAAGAATTTTTTGCCAGCATGGATCAAAATCTTTCGTTCCTGGAGATGCACGGCTACGTGTACAAGGGAGTTACGTTTGAATACTCTAATGCACTTGGTTCCCATCTGGCAGGCGCGTACAAAAATGTTTCTGCAAATCGGTTTTTGGAAATTTTGTTCTTCCCTCCTGGATTGGGAATTCGTGAATCTGCAGTCGCCCGAATTGGGCTAGTGAGTCCAGAGGCTTTAGATTCATTTGATTATATGAGCACAGGACACTTAAAAATACGCGGCTCTAATTTCTGTGATTTAAATGGCAGTTTTTCTGAGCGGTTGCTCGTATACTTGGTTGGAATTTCTGCTACTTTAAACAACGAGTATCTGGATGTTCTCAAAGGTGAAAGATGGGAGAGTGATCAATTTGATTGGCAAGATCTTAAGTAGAGATCTTCTATCATTTTCCAATGGTGTTTTTTTCTCAGGGTTTCCTTGGTGTCTGCTCAAAATGCCTGCTACTGTCCGCTGTGCTTAACCAGGACAGTTTATTCTCGCAATAAATATCCATGCGCGGTGCCAGGCTTTCATGTTGATTGACTGTGCCCAGATACAGCATGCTCAAGCCTGCATAGGTTTCCGGATTGGAGTTGTACAGGGGTGTGCCGCAGTCAGTGCAGAAATGGCGTTGGGTACGCGATGTGACGGTATAGCTTTTCAGCAGTTCCTGACCCTTTGTGAATACCAGCTCAGCTTCCTTGACCACGACATAAGATGATAATGCTGCGCCCGTCATGCGGCGGCACAAGCCGCAATGGCAGGCCACGATTTGCAATGCAGGCGCGGGGTAGTGATAGGCAATTTTTCCGCAACTGCATTGACCGCTGATTGTTTGCATAGTGTCTCCGTTATATTGCTAGTCAAAACTCAGGCACCTTCCCATTCCAGGCCTTTGCCACCACCCCACATAACAGGAGCGACGTAGCTGTCAGCCCATGCTTCGACTTGTCCGGCTGGCATGGGGCGGGCGACGCCGTAACCCTGTGCCAGTTCGCAGCCCAGGCGCATGAGGGCGACGCCATGTTCGGCACTTTCCACGCCTTCTGCGATCACGCCACGGTTGAAGGCGCGTGCCAGGCCGATGACGGCGCTGATAACGGCCAGGTCGTCCTTGTCTTCCAGCATATCACGGACAAAGCTCTGGTCGATTTTCAGGGTATCGGCGGGCAGGCGTTTCAAATACGATAGTGAAGAATAGCCAGTACCAAAATCATCAAGTGCAAAGCTGACGCCGATTTGCTGGCAGGCCAGCATGACTTCGCGCACATGCTGTATGTCCTTGATGGCGGCAGATTCGAGTATCTCTATTTCCAGACGTTCAGGGGCGACATCAGGGTAGGCTGCCAGCACGGCACGCAAGCGCTCGACAAAGTCCTTGCACTGGAAATGGCGGGCCGCGATATTCACACTGATAACCCAATCTACATGCACATGCGTCCATATACGCAATTGTTCCATGGCCTGTTGCAAGACAAAGTCACCAACATCGATAATCAGGTCAGTATGCTCTATCAGCGGCAAGAAATTCAGCGGGCCAACGATACCCTGCTCGGGATGTTGCCAGCGCAACAGCGCCTCCATACCGATGATGCGGCCCTGGCGCATATTCACCTTGGGCTGGAAATACAAACGCATCTCGCCCTGCTGCAGGGCCTGGCGCACACGGGCGCGCTGGTTGTGATGGGTGCGCAATTGCTGATCTTGCTCGGCGTCGAATAAATGGAATTGATTGCGGCCATTCAGCTTGGCCTGGTACATGGCCTGGTCGGCACAACGCAGCAGGGTGTCGGCATTGACATCATCGCGCGGATAAATTGCCACCCCTATGCTGGCTGACAGGCTGATACTTTGCTGTTCTATTTCATAGGTTTGCGCCAGTTCTGCCAGCAATAGTGCGAGGTTCAATTCCACACCGGCGATGTCGCGCTGGTTTTGCAACAGCACGACAAATTCATCACCACCCAGGCGTGCTACATGGTGCTCGCTACCTGCATTGTCTTCGAGGCGGCGTGCGACCTGCTGCAATAATTTGTTGGCAAATTCCTGCCCATGGCTTTCATTGATAGCCTGGAAGTGATCAAGGTCGAGCAGACAAACCGCCAGCCAGGTTTCCTGGTCATGGGCAGTTTGTATCGCTGTGCTGAATCGTTCTGCCAGCGCCGCACGGTTCTCCAGACCGGTCAGGATATCGTGCCCTGCCTGCCAGCTCAGTTGTTGCATCAATTGGCGTTTTTCACTGACATCGCGGAACACCAGCACACAGCCTGTGACCGTGCCATCTCTTTGCCTGATCGGCGCTGCCGTGTAATCAACTTCAAACTGTTGACCGCTACGTGCGGTCAATAATTGATTATTCGCTTGCAGGATTTCGCTGCTCTGGCAAATATGCTGCAAAAATTCTCTCAGCTTGTCGCGCTGCTGGACATCGCTTAAAGCAAACACATCGGCCAGCTCATGCGCCTGTGCTTCCTTGCGGCTCCATCCACAAATTTGCTGCGCTACCTTGTTGAGCATCAGTATGCGTCCATTGACATCGGTACTGATGACGGCATCACCGATAGATGCCAGGGTGGTTTCCACTCTTTCATTAGCTGCTGCCAGCGTGGCCTGTGCCTGGTTGCGTTCACTGATGTCGATCAGGGCACCTATGCTTCCTGTGGCTTCGCCATCGACATTGGTGAAACTGGCCTGGTAATAAATCACATCCAGAACCTGTCCGGCAGCCTGTATCTGGATTTCCCTGACCAGCTTGCCATGTTCATTTTGCAGGGATGGTGTGGCATCATTGCCCAGTGCCAGCACAGGCATGGGGCGGCCAACGACATCGGCAGCATTCAGGGCAAACAACTCTTCCCAGGCACGGTTGATGCGCTGGCAGATGCCGCGCTGGTCTTGAAAGAAGATAGGAATAGGCAGAGCGTGCAGTAACTGCCAGGTGAAATGCAATTGCTCGCTATTGGCCCGCTGGCTGCGTTGCAAGGTCATCAGCAGGGTCTGCACTTCATTGGCCATGCCGTTGAAGGTGGTCGCCAGCGCACGCGCTTCTGCGGTGCCAGTGACGGACATGCGTATTGAATGCTGGCCTTTCTTGAATTTGTCCGTAGCATCTGCCAGCCTGCGCAGGGTTTTGACATTCGAGCGCAGGATCAGGCCCAGCAAAAAATAAATGGTGAAAATAATCAGCAGTGAGATCTTGGCCTGACTCATGACTTTTTGCCAGATATGGGTATTTTCGCTGGCGATGCTGGTTTCCAGACTCAGTGTGCCGATGCCGCCATTTGCAAGCTGGATCTGCCTGGCCGTGTTCTCGGCATGCAGTGATAACAAACGGTTAAACCAGGCAGGTGAGCTGGCAGCTGGGGTAATCTGGTCCTGACCCTGAATCTTTCCCTGTATCTGCCCTTGCCTATATTGCCAGGTGATACGCCACAGTACCGGGCTGGCTTCAACTTCTTGTATCAGGAGCTGCTGTATGGCATCAGTATCACGGCGTTCTGACAGGCTGCTCAATGCAGGGATGAGGAAGTGGGCACTATGTCTGAGTTCGGTCGCTATCCTTTGCCTGGCATCGGCGACTTCGCTGTTGATCATCAGGTAGTAGCGCAGGGCGCTGACGGCGATGATCAGGAAAAAAAGGGGCAGGAATAAACGGGTATACACTCCTCGCTGTTGCCATCGCTGTAAAAATTTTTGTAATGTTTGCACAAATTCAACAAATTTCAGTGAAGTAAACCAGTTTGATTGAGGAGGCTTGCAGAAAGCTAATTGTGAGTAATTGTAACCTGAAGATTAATATTGCCGTATTGAAAAAAATTAATACATGGTAAATATGTGTTGCCGCTTTTTTGTGCAGGCCCTGCGAGACTGTCATCATCGAATATAATGTGCCCTCCCCTATGATCCTGCAGTTTGGAGTGCACTCATCATGAAACTCTACCGTTACCTGACTGGCCCCGACGACAAGATTTTTTGCCTGCGCGTCAGCGCCGCCCTGAACCAGGGCTGGACCTTGTATGGCGGGCCTACGCTGAGTTTTAATGGTCAGCAAACCATCGCCGGGCAAGCCATCATCAAGGAAGTCGAAGGTGAATTCTCACAAGACCTGGACTTGTCCAGCCTCTAGGCCCGGTCCAGCGCAGACTTATACGCCACAGCAATGAATCAAAAACATGAGAATTTTCCGACTGCCCTGGAAGCCTTCTTCCTGATCATTTTCCTGCTTGGGGCTGAGGTATTGATGAACATGCTGGTACACGACAGCATGTTCATCACAGGTGTCAGCATGGATGAAGTCGATGGTGTCATCATGGTATTGGCAAATGCCGTATTGTTTACGGCGGTGTTGCATTACAAGGGCATGAGCTACAGAGAGCTATTCCATTCCTCCGCAGCGGTCACGCCTGTCCGTCTCTGCCTGATCATGGTGCCGGTCATGCTACTGATACCGGGGCTGGAATTATCATTGAGTTTCATCGGCGGCGCGTTGGAAGAATGGCAACCTGTGCCTGCCGGCCAGCAAAGAATATTTGATGAGATGATGAGCAATGGTGTGCATTCCATCATCATTGCCTGCCTGGTTGCGCCTGTGCTGGAAGAGATGCTGTTCCGCGGCCTGGTCTTGCGCAGTTTTTTGCAACAATATTCGCGCAAGCTGGCTTTTCTGGCTTCGGCGTTACTGTTTGGCTTGGCCCACTTGAATATCTATCAATTCCTGTGTGCTTCGGTGCTGGGACTGGTTTGTGCCTGGCTATATGATAAAACGCGCTCCTTGTGGCCGGGCATCGCTTTGCATGCAGGTTCGAATGGCGTCGCGCTCTATGCCTACAGATGGACAGCGGCGCGAGGTATCAGCGGCAGTTGGCATCCATCGACAGCGCTTTGTATTACTGCCCTGGTATCCACCAGCATAGGTATTTACCTGTTGCGGCGCATGCTGGTGGTAAAAGACCTGGGCTAGAGCTTGCTACAAATACAGAAGCCATTCCGGCTTCTGTACAGGATTAGCAAAATCAGCAAGATCAACAAAATCAGTAGTAAAAACTACCAATCAGGCCGAAGTGGTTGCCGCTGAATTTTTGTTTGCCATAAGTCGTTTCAAACTCTTCCTTGACGGCGCGGACTTTGACTGACCATTGCGGGTTGAACAGATACTCTGCTTCCAGTATCGCACCGTTGGAATTATTAAAACTACGGTTGTATTGCGAACCAGCGCCGCTGCCGCTGAGTTTGACGTTCCTGTTAAAACGCGCACCTGCGCCTACGCGCCATTGCTCATTGATATGGTAGTAGCCGAGTAATTCGACAGGGATGCGGGAAAAAGTCGCATCGCCATTACTTGCTTCAGGCGTGAAGCGGGCGTGGTAGCCAATATTGGCCTGACCGGAGAAATACTGGTTGAAACGATAATCTGCACCAGCAGACAAAATCAGGCCAGTACCAGCCGAGACGTTAGAACGTGTGCCATCGGTGTAGCTGACGGTCGTGATCGTATCGCCACCAGCACTCAAGCCCATGCTCAGGGCGAGGCGCAATGGTTTTTGGTCAGCTTGGGCGCAAGCGATCATAGGCAGGCTGACTGCACAGGCGAGCAGAATTTTTTTCATAAATATTAGTAATTTGAATAAGAAGAAACTCCTTGCAAGCTGCCAGCATGCTTTTCACAACACACGAATGTGAAAGTTGTACTGCCAGATTGAACGAGGGGCGCAAGTATAGTAGCAAGCGTGAGGACAAGACAAGCCCTGATTGTTGCTCAGGCCTCATGTAGAGGAGTTGCGGGCCGCAGATGAGCCCTGCCTGCCACGGCGAGAATGCCGGGGCAGGTGATATGGAGATCAGACTGGCTGCATTTCACGCTTCAGTCGGCGTGGTACTTCCCAGTCGAGTTCGGTTTCACGCTTTTTTTCCAGCGCATCGATATGCTTGAGTTTTTTGCCTTCGACAAACTGGCCAGACAACAGCAGGCGCGGTTTGCTGGCAGCGGAGACGAAACCATGCGTGGCCCAGCGTGAGCGTGGCAGGCTGGTGGCAGCCAGGATGCCATAATCGGCACCGCAACTGATGCCTTTTTCAGCAACCAGGGATTCGCCAGTCTTGATGTATTTGGCGGCATAGATGTTGCCCTTGGTCGCAATCCAGCGGTCACTGTGGATTTCACCACGCAGGCTGCTGACTTCGCCAGTAGCGCGCAGATAGCCCCAGCAACTGATGTCGCCCTGGCTGTGAATGCTGGCCACATCGAGGTTGCCTTGGCAGATCAGGTTGGCTGCAAACAGCGCACCCTCAACCTGGATATCAGTTTCACTGAATAGCTCACCCTGGCAATTGCAATCACCGGCAACGTGGATGGCTGCTGCCGACAAATGGCCGCCAACAAACTGGATTTCACCAACTTCCAGCACATCATCCAGCTGCACATTGCCGTGGCAATCGAGATCAGCACAAGCGACATAACCAAGCGCCTGGATATCGCCAAAACCGCCAAAGGCATCATGATGATCATACCGTTTCAGGATGGCAGGGTGCACCAGAATATCCATATAGCTGCTGCCATCGGCGGCCGGTTTGCGCTGGTCCAGTTCCAGCATGCGCGCCATCCAGTCGGCACTGCAACCGGTTTTGATGAGGTATTCGACATCGATATTGCCACCGGCGTCCAGCGCATGGCCGACATACAGGGATTGCACGCGTATATCGCCAGTGACGGTGAGTTTGCCCAGGCAAAACACTTCTTCGGCCTCTAAATCGCCATCAATCAGGCAATCGCCTCCGACGATGAACTGCGTGGCAATCACGGCATCACCCTGAATGTGCACGTCGCCGTTGCTGGCAAATTGCTTGCGTTTCAAACGTGAGGTTTGTACCGGAGCAGGTAAGTCCAGAGCGGCCAGGACGGGCTTCTTGGTTGCAGGAGTAGTGCGCTTGATCATGGGAACCTTGGAATAGTTGATAGATGGGCTACATCAGGAATGAGATAAATGAGACTATAGAGCCGCATTATCCCCGAAATGCAAGCGGCTCAGCAATCCATCAAATGTTGTCAGGACGGCAGGGCATCCAGCCGCCCGCTTTCTGCCAGTTCGCGGATGATGCGCACGGTTTCCACATCTGCTTCCTGGTAAGCTGATTTGCGGTATTCGTTATACATTTTAGCTTCAGCATCTTCTGCTTCAGCGTTGCCACTGTCATAGGTGAAACGAACAAACAGCGCGTCTGGTTGTGGCTCTTCTATGCTCATGCGCAATGAAGACGGGGGAATGTCGTTTTGAGCTGCCACGTCGTAATGCACATGTTCGAGATGGACGAAGCTGACGCGGTCAGTGATTTCCAGCGCGCCGTATTTCAAAGTGCGCGTCATGCTGGCTTCATTGCGGTCCATGATGCTGGCGTCGTCAAGGTAAGAGACAAACAGCCTTGGCATTTCTGCCCGCAACACCAGGCCGCGCCATAATTGTTCGCGAGTGATCACCTCTACCGCAGGATTGCCGAGGTCATTGATTTCAACTAAATGTTCGAATTTCATGGAGCACCTTTTTTCTGATGCCGCCAGTTTACTCCAGCTTGCTCTCGCCTGCTCTTGCTTTCCCTGGTCCATGAACGTGGATTCAGGTCTTGAGTATGGAATCAACCAGAGTTAAAAATGCCTGGTAGCGTATCGGTTTTGCCATATAGGCATCACAGCCAGCAGCGCGGAAGCGCTCTTCATCACCACTCATGGCAAAGGCGGTGAGCGCAACAATCTTGATATGGGCAGTGCCAGCGGCAGCTTTTAGCTGCCGGGTGGCTGTCATCCCGTCGATGCCGGGCAATTGCATGTCCATCAGGATGAGGTCGGGTAGTTCCATTCTGGCAATTTGCAAGCCTGCCTCTGCATCGACGGCTTGCAACACTTCGTAGCCGGCATTCTGCAACAGGAATGCCGCCAGCTTCATATTGACCGGGTTGTCTTCAATGATCAGTACACTCGCCATCTTACTTGCCCCTGCCTGCCATAGCCCGCCTTACTTCACCGATGAAACGGCCGTGATTGAAATCAGATTTTTCTATGACTTTTTTAACATCGCCATTCAGGCGCATCCTGTCGTCGGTAGTTACCTGCTTGGCGGTCAGGATAATAATCGGGATACTTGCTGTGACTGTATCACTTTTCAGGGCCTCCACCACATCAAAGCCATTAATTTCAGGCATCATTAAATCCAGCACGATCAGGTCTGGCTTATGCTGATGTGCCATGTCTATACCTTCCTGCCCGCCCAGCGCGGCCAGGGTTTTATAGCCAAAGATATCAAGTTGTGTAGTCACCAGACGCACGGCTTTGGGATCATCATCCACCACCAGGGCAGTTTTTTGTGCAGCCGCAGAGTCTTTACAAAAGCCCATGGCACTCAGGGCGGCAGTCAAGTTTTCACGGGCGATGGGTTTTTGCATGACATGGGCTGCGCCTAAAGACAGGCCGCGGCCACGGTCGGCCACGATGGAGATGATGACTACCGGGGTTGAGGAAAATAAGGGATGCTGTTTGAAATTTTCAAGAAATTCCCAGCCATCCATGTCAGGCAATAAAATATCCAGGGTAATCAGGTCAGGGTGTTCGTGCTCTGCCATGGCCAGCGCTGCTTCTGCCGTGGTGGCGCGGACGATGCGGAAGCCTTCGCTTTCCAGTTGCACGCGCAAGACTTCGGCGGCCTGGTCGTCGTCTTCTATGACCAGTGCGAGCAACTCGCCCTGCGTATGAATCACGCTGTTACTGGCAGCTTTGCTGCTGATGGCATTGTTGGCAGTGCTACCGTCGTCATTGTCAACATTGGCATCGGCAGCGGTAGCTTGCGCTTTGGATTTGAGCGGCAAGTTGGCGGTACGCCATGGCAGCAAGACGGTGAAGGTTGAGCCCTTGTCGGCGATGCTGCTGAGCGTGACACTGCCTTCATGCAGTTCGGCCATGCGTTTTACCATGACCAGGCCCAGGCCGGTACCCTGATGTTTGCGCGACAGGCTATTGTCTATCTGGGTAAAAGGTTTGAACAAGAGTACCTGTGATTCTTCTGGTATGCCTATGCCGCTATCGCTGACCATGATTTCCAGATAATGTTCAAAGCGTCCGCCCGCAACCAGATAACCGTCAATCCGGCGGGCCGAGATATGCACACGGCCACCCTCAGGAGTGAACTTGACGGCATTTGACAAAAGGTTGTAAATGATTTGCTTGACCTTGACTTCATCGAGCCAGATATCGTGCAGGTTGTCCTGGATTTTGGCAGTGACCTGCAGATTCTGCAGACTGGCCTGCTCACGTACCACTTGCAAGCTCGATTGCACCAGGGAACCGATATCCGTAGGTTCCAGATTGATCTGCATCTTGCCGGCTTCTATTTTCGACAAATCGAGAATGTCATTGATCAGCGCCAGCAAGTGTTTACCACTATTGAAGATATCTGCGGAGGCATCTTTTTGCTGGGTGGACAAGCTACCCAGCAAGCCGTCCTTGAGTATTTCAGAAAAACCGACAATAGCATTCAGCGGGGTGCGCAATTCATGTGACATGTTCGCCAGAAATTCAGATTTCATGCGGCTGGCCTGTTCCAGTTGTTGGTTCTTGGCAGCGATTTCTTCACTACTGCTGCGTAACTGTTCTGCCAGTAGCTTGAGGTCATTGTATTGCCGCAGATTATGCAGGGCGACACCTAGCTGACTGGCCAGTCTTTCCAGAAACGCCTGTTCGCCAGCAATGATATCGTTGGTAGTTGCCAGCACCATGACGGCCAGACGATGATCCTGATACACCACAGGGACCATCAACACATGCCTGGGGCTGAAATTTCCCAGCCCGGTTTGCAGGCTCAGGCGACTAGCGTCTAGCGAATTGGTTTTACCGGTCAGGGCAACTTGGCCCAGCATGCCCTCGCCCAGCTCAAATTCACGCGGAATATCGCTGGCCAGGCCATAGCTGGCTTCACAGCGAAAGCGTGCATACCATTCGTCGAAACCATACAGTGCCGACATCAGGTAGCCATGCCTTTCAGCCAGTAGGTTCAACAGGCCATCAAAGATTTTACTTCGCTCAAAGCTGGCGGCAAACAGGTTCTGCGCCTTGACCTGGGTGTCGTCATAATGCGCCGCGGTGCGCAGTTTACGTTCGGTAAGTATGAAATCCGTCACGTCTACATTCACCGACAAACCACCGATCAGCTTGCCAGCATCATCGCGCAAGGGAGCAGTGCTGTTGGAAATGGTTTTACGGGTGCCGTCAAAGCAGCGAATGTCTGCCAGTTCATTGAGTATGGTCTCGCCCGTCCTCAGGGTGCGAGCCATGGCCCATTCATCAGACGCTATGCGCTTGCCCGTATCTGGCCACCAGCCAGCATATTCACCATACTGGTCTGCACTGACGAGGCGGCTGCCACCCCAGATGATCTTGGCGCCTGGATTGATGGTGTTCAGCATGCCTGTACGGTCAGAGATCAGGACACCGACCGGTAAAATATCCAGCACCTGTTTTAACAGAGACTCGCTATCGCGTACCGCTGCTTCTGCCAATACCCGCTGGTTGACATCGCGCTTGAACTGCCACCACAACAAGGCACCACCCGCCAGGGTGATGAGGAGTACCAGTATGCCTATATTGCGGGCCTGCAAATAATTGTTTTCGACTTGAGTCTTGCGTTGTTGCAGCAAGACTCGCTCTTCTTCTTCCATGCTGTTGATCTGCGCCAGCAGGGCTTCCATGATGATACGCGGTGTACCGCTGATCAGTTGCCTGCGCACCGCTGCATAGCCATCTATCTGATATACCTGCAAGGTATTGTCCAGTGCGTTCAGCCTTTCTTCGAGTTTTTGCATCAGATTTTTATACAGCAATTGCTGGCGTGGATTATCCGCAGTCAGGTCGGCGATGTTCTTGGCCGCCTCACGTACCTGCCTGGACTTGCTGTCGCGCTGACCCGTGAAGACATCATCACCAGTGATGAAATACAAG
The DNA here is from genome assembly GCF_049340405.1 of Undibacterium sp. Ji42W. Taxonomy (NCBI): domain Bacteria; kingdom Pseudomonadati; phylum Pseudomonadota; class Betaproteobacteria; order Burkholderiales; family Oxalobacteraceae; genus Undibacterium; species Undibacterium sp. Ji42W. The sequence continues at coordinate 615,460 of NZ_JBMPOV010000002.1, read as the reverse complement.
CGTTGTATGCTTTCCAGTTCCAGCACACCTGACCTGACGTCATTCAACTTGTCCAGCACTTGGTAGGTATGCGTAACCCATAAGGAATTTACACGATAGTCTTGCAGTGAGCGGTACATTTGCCAGCCAGCGGACAAAAGTAAGACCAGCCCGAACATAAGCCCTGCGAGCAGTCTGAATTCGGTACTGAGTTTTTTCATGATGCATTTTCCATGGTGAACACAGGTGAACTAGGACTTCATGTAAAACTTCTTGCAAATCATGCTAATGATCTGGCGGTCTGCCCAACCTGGGTTCAGGCGCAAATGCAATCAGGGTACCCACGCTGAGGTCCAGTACAAAATAGTCCAGCCTGTGTTGCCCTTCCAAGCGGGTCTGTACCCGCTGTTTGCGTTCAGCTGCATAGGCGTCTTGCAAGACTGCTGGCCACTCTTCAATCTGCGCGCCTATATTGATCTGTGTCTGATCAAGCTCCTTGAGCACGCGGATGGCAGCACTATTATATTTGCTGACGACGCCATCGACAATCAGGCATGCACCCATGGGCAGATGATCGATGGCATCTGCCGCCATGTCCTTGTGGATGGAGTACATGAGCGCATCCAGGGTACGGAAGGCGTGTGCAGTGCCTGCATTATCGAGAATACCGTTGTATTCTTTCAACAGGCGTTCACGTTCACGGTTTACTGCATATTGTTTCAATGCCAGATTCACCGTTGCCTGCAATTCTTCATCCTGCCAGGGTTTGGTCACCACCATGAATGGATGGGCCTGGTTAACGACTCTCAGCACACTGTCCAGATCGGGATAGGCGGTCAAAATCAAGCGCACGACATCCGGGTGCTTTTCTTTGCAGCAGATTAAAAAATCAGCCGCGGCCTTGTCGCGCGGTTCACAGATCAGTACGCCTACATGGTGTTCTGCCATGATGGCTTGCGCTTCCCGCGCATTGCTGGCGGCGAGCAGGGGATGTTGTAAAGAACTAAGCAATCGTAATAATGCTTGCAGCAAACCGGCATCGTCGTCAATCAGCAGGATAGTGGGAAGTTGGGTTTCAGGCATCGGCATGCAGTTCGTAAATAGCAGCAAAGCGGTCGGCCTCTGCGACAAAACAGGACAATACTGCCTGATCAAAATGCTCGGGTTCGGTACGGCCATCGCCTTCGATAATGATATTCATGCTGCGTTCATGATCCAGCGCAGGTTTGTAGGGGCGGCGGCTGCGCAAGGCATCATACACATCGCAAATCTGCATGACCCTGGCTGCAATCGGGATGGCTTCACCCCTGAGCCCGTTCGGGTAACCACTGCCATCCCAGCGTTCGTGATGGTTCAGGGCGATTTCTGCCCCCATTTCGGTATAGGGCGAAGTGCCTCTGGAGAGTATGCTGGCACCCAGGGCGCAATGGGTGCGCATGATATTCCACTCATCGTGGTTAAAGCTGCCGGGTTTTAACAAGACATGGTCAGGTATGCCTATCTTGCCTATGTCATGCATGGGGCTGGCCTGGAAAATCGCATCATGAAATTCATCAGGTAAATCCATTGCTTCTGACAGCGCACGGCAGTAGTAACTGATGCGGCGTACATGATGGCCGGTTTCTTCGTCCTTGTGCTCAGCCGCACGCACCAGCGTGAACACGGTATCGCGGTAAGCGTCTTGCAACTGGGCGGTGCGCTGTACCACCTGGCTTTCCAGAATACGATTATGGTCATTCAAAAAATCACCATATTCTTTAAGGCGCAAGAGATTGCGTACCCGTACGCTGAGGTCGGCACTGTCTATGGGCTTGGTCAAGAATTCTTCTGCACCAGCCTGCAGGGCGCGCAGTTTGGAGGCACGGTCATCCAGGGCAGTCAGCATGATGACGGGTACCGGCTGGGTCAGTGGATTGGCCTTGAGTTCGGCAACGGTGGCATAACCATCCATGCCCGGCATCATGATGTCAAGCAAGATCAGGTCAGGCTGGGAGAAGGCGGCAATTTTGAGCGCGTCAGCGCCATTGCCCGCACTCAGTGTAGAATAACCTTCAGCACGCAAGAGCACTTCCAGCAAGCGTATATTTCTTGCTTCGTCGTCAACCAAAAGGATACGGGCAGATCTCTGGTCTTTCATAAAAGCCATCCTCCTGAGTAAAAGAATAGTCTTAGCTTAATCAATTGTCTAGCCTTTATTTCTATCTTTTTGGCAACAATTTTCCTATTGTCAGTATGTGATTGTTGCTGGTGGCTTGCTGGTCGGTCTGTGCGCATGTTCACATAGCGCAAGCTAATCGTTCAAGCTCAAGGTTCCCTGGCTATTGCAGGCTACAATAGTGCCTGCAAGTTTTTTCGGATCAGCTCCGCTTTCCCTTTATGTCCCATGGTCTGAATACTCCCCAGCGTGATGCAGTGAATTATATGGAAGGCCCTTGCCTGGTGTTGGCAGGTGCAGGTTCGGGCAAGACGCGCGTGATTACCCAGAAAATCGTCAATCTGATAGAACTGCATGGTTATGATCCAAAACATATTGCTGCCCTGACCTTCACTAACAAGGCCGCGCTGGAAATGCAGGAACGTATCGCCAAACTATTGGCCGAGCCGCGCCAGGCCAGGCAGTTGACGGTTTCCACCTTCCACTCGTTGGGCGTAAAGATACTTAGGCAGGAAGCGCAGGCTTTGGGCTTGAAAGACCGTTTTTCCATCATGGACAGCGATGATTGCTTTTCGCTGGTACAGGATCTGGCGATCACCACCGACAAGCAATTGATACGCCGCATACAGACCGCCATGTCGCTATGGAAAAATGGTCTGGTTGATCCCGAACTGGCACTCAAACAGGCACAGGATGAAGATGAGGCGATTGCCGCCAGGGTCTATCGTAGCTATGTCGCCACCCTGTCTGCTTATCAGGCAGTCGATTTTGATGATTTGATACGTTTGCCGGTAGAACTGTTCCGTAGCAATGAACAGGTGCGCGACAAATGGCAGCGCCGCTTGCGTTACCTGCTCGTTGATGAGTACCAGGACACCAATACCTGCCAGTATGAACTGGTGAAATTATTGGTGAGCGGCATAGGCAAGAAACCCATGTTCACCGCCGTGGGTGATGATGACCAGGCCATCTATGCCTGGCGTGGTGCGACCATAGAAAACCTGAAGACCCTGCAAGTGGATTTCCCCAATCTGGAAATCATCAAGCTGGAACAAAATTACCGTTCGAGTACACGCATCTTGCAGGCGGCCAATTCTGTCATCGGCAATAATCCCAAGCTGTTTGAAAAGTCGCTGTGGTCTGAACATGGCCTGGGTGATCCGGTCAAGGTACTGGGCATGCAGGATGATGAGCAAGAGGCCGAGCAAGTTGCCATCATGATTTCTGCCCACCGCTTCGAGCGCCAGGCAAAATATTCTGATTATGCGATTTTGTATCGCGGCAATCACCAGGCGCGCGTGATAGAACAGGCGCTGCGGCGTGAGCGCATTCCTTACACTATCTCCGGTGGCCAGAGTTTTTTTGACCGTGCCGAGATCAAGGACATCATTGCCTATCTGCGCCTGATCGCCAATGAAGATGATGATCCCGCTTTCATCCGCGCCATCACCACCCCAAAACGTGGTGTAGGCCTGGCCACGCTGGAAGTACTGGGTGAATTTGCCGGACAATGGCAATGCTCACTGTTTGCCGCCGTCTTCAAAGGTGGCATAGAGGCCAAATTGCCTGAGAAGCAGCTAAGGCCTTTACGGAATTTCTGTACCTTCATCAACCAGGTCGAGGCCCATGCCCACAGGGAAAGTCATGCCAGCGAACTGCTGGATGACCTGATGAAGGAAATCAATTACGAAGGCTATCTCTACGACAGCTTTGAAGACCGTGCCGCTCAAAACAAATGGCAGAACGTACTTGACTTTACCCAGTGGCTGAAGACCAAGGGCAGCGGTGGCAAAGACGGTAACGATGATCACCGCAGCCTGCTGGATTTGACCCAGATGGTCGCCTTGATGACCATGATGGAAGGCAAGGATGAAGAACCGGACGCCGTGCGCATGTCCACCCTGCACGCTTCCAAGGGCCTGGAATATCCGCATGTGTTTCTGGTGGGCGTCGAAGAAGGCATTTTGCCGCACAAAGGCGACCCCGATGCGCCGATAGAGACTTATGCCGCACGCATAGAAGAAGAGCGCCGCCTGATGTATGTAGGCATCACCCGCGCCCAACGCAGCCTGCATATCACCTGGTGCAAGAAACGCAAACGTGCAGGTGTGCAGGTACATTGCGATCCTTCCCGCTTTATCAAGGAAATGAAACTTGATGAAGGCAATGCTGTGCCGACAGAAGGTGAAGTCATGACACCGAAGGAAAGGCTGGCTGGTTTAAAAGCCTTATTGAGCAAACCCAGGGAATAATGCGCTAATTTGGTGCGTCTTGAGCTACCGGTCAGGCAAAAATGTTAATATTGCCTAAGGCGTAAGGATAATTAGCTCAGACAGCGTAGGTAAAATAGCTGGCGTCTCAAAAGAGTAGTCATACTTTGCAAAAGGGATTTATGCGCCGTTTGCTCGCCTTGCTTATGATTATGTCCTGCAATTTGCTCATGCAGCCAGCACAGGCACGGGCGGGTTGTGAACGTGTGATCGTCTCGGCAGACCCTGCCTATCCCCCCTTGCACTGGCATGATGGCAAGCAGTTTCGCGGTGCCAGTATCGCTATCATTAGCCGTATCCTTGATGATCTCGGTTTGCCCTATGAACTGCGTTACCTGGGGCCGTGGAAGCGCGTATTGAATGCTGCCCAGAATGGCAACATCGACGTCATCGCCACCCTCAAAAATACCCCGGAGCGCCAGTTTTTTATTGTTCAGTGAGCTGGTGCTGAATAATCCCGTGGCTGCCTTTGTAAAAAAAGACCACCCCATGCCCTATGCAAAATGGGAAGATCTCGCAGGTTTGCGTGGTGGCATCGCGCGCGGCAACCGTTTTGGCTCTGCATTCGACGAGTACATGGACAACCGCCTGCACATCAATGAGACAGATAACCTGGAAACGGCCTTCAATATGTTGCTGGCAAACCGCTTTGATTATGTGATCACTGGTTACCATGTCGGTCAGGCTTATATGGCCTCAGCAAATATCGATGACAAGCTGGTTCCTCTGCAACCGTTTTTGATAGACTCACAAAACCTGTTTGGTTTTGTCGCACAGAGTCCCTGTGCTGTTCATCTGTCCGCTTTCAACAAGCAATTGGAGAAATTGCATAAAGAAGGTTTCATCGAACGTGCTTTGTTGCAAGCCCGTGCCGACTGGCGCAAAGCACCCGTCATAGGAAAAAACTGATTTCATGCCGAACTCAACATCTATACCACCGCTATTACCATCAACTTCTTGCCTGATTACCACAAGCGAACAACTGGAAGCCTTGTTTGATGCAGTTGGTGCAGCGTCCATCAAAAAGGAAGTGCCTTATGTCCATCACCATTACCGGGCCATGATAGAAGCCTCACCCTTTGCGGTGTTAGCGACACGCGGCCCTGATGGACTGGACGCTTCCCCCCGCGGCGATGCCCCTGGCTTCATCGTGGTTGAAGACGAAAAAACTTTGTTGTTGCCTGAGCGTCGCGGCAATAACCGCGTGGATAGCCTGCGCAATATTCTGTTTGACCCGCAGGTTGGGCTATTGTTTTTAATTCCTGGCGTGGGCGAGACTTTGCGGGTGAACGGCAAGGCCAGTATCTCTGTTGAGCCTGCTTTACTGGACAGGTTTGCCGTGGATGGCAAAGCACCTAAATGCATGCTGCGCATCGCAGTTGATACGGTTTATTTTCAATGTGCGCGCGCCATTATCCGTTCGCACTTATGGCAAACTGCTGGAGAAAAAGCGACCGGCTTACCCAGCCCAGGCACGATACTGGCTGCGCTGACCAATGCTGAAGTCGATGGCGACAAATACGATAGTGAGTTACCCGCAAGACAGCGTGCGACTTTGTATTAAGCCGGACTTACGCAAAACCGCCCCCAGCTGCGTTGCAGCTCCTCTCCTAGGAGCCGCGTACTAAAGTATTGTCTTCGTCGCTGACGGTGTAGTCGGGTTTCAGACAACATGGTTGTCTGCCGACGAAACGAACCTCCCCTGCAAGGGAGATTTCCTAAAAGTGACAACCTTGCCGGGACAATTTTGCGTAACTCCTCTCCAGTAATCGATTGAATCTAAAATCGTGTTTATTAGCGGTGCGCGCGCTTTCTGGTATCCTGTGCCGCCTGGTGCGATATCGGAACCAGATCAGGGCCAGACCAAATAATTACATGGAACTTATGATAATGAAATTCAAGCCTACGCTTACTCAGTTAATGCTCAAATGTCTGACCGCATTTGGTCTGGCCATTGCCACCAGCAGTGTTTTTGCCCAGGCAGAGACGCCTGCCAAAGGTGTTTTCTGGGAAGTCAAATCAGACAAAAATACTGCCTATCTGTTTGGTTCCATCCATCTCGCCAAAGCCAGTTTCTATCCCCTGCCTGAGGCCGTCGATGCAGCCTATAAACAGGCTGATACCCTGGTGGTGGAAGTCGATACGACCGATACCAAGGCAGCAGAAAAAGCCATGCCTTTCTTTACTTATGCAGCGCCAGACAAACTGGAAAACCATATCAGGAAGAGCACTTTTGAAAGTCTGCAATCCATGGTCGGCCCGGCGGCTGCCCAATTCCAGAGCCTCAAACCCACGATAGTCGCCACCGCACTCAGCATAGGCGTATTTAGGCAGCAAGGCTATGATGCTTCCAAAGGAGTCGATCTGCATTATGTCTTGCGCGCCAAACAGGACAAGAAAGATATCGTCGAACTCGAAAGCACGGCATTTCAAGCCAGCGTGCTGGGTGGCCTGGCCGACGAAGATGCTGACGCCATGCTGGCACAAACCCTGGATGGTTTAAAAAGTGGCGACACCCTGCGTGAAACCGCTGGCATGATCGCCGCCTGGAAAAGTGGCGATGCAGAAGGCCTCGCAAAAATCCTGCAAGATGCAGCCAGCAAGGATGTGGGGTCGAAAAAGCTCATGAAATTATTACTGGATGACCGTAATCAGGGTATGACAAAAAAAATCCAGGGCTTGCTTGGAGAAGGGAAAAAACTCTTCATCGTGGTTGGTGCAGGACATTTGTCGGGTGTCAATAGCATCATCGATTTGCTGGAAAAACAGGGTCTGGAAGTGAAGCAGATTAAATAAACTGCTATTTACAATTGACATCAAGGCGCAGGGCACGCAGCTCTGCGCCATTTTTTTGCCGCATTAATGCAGTCACAAAGTATATTCCAAGCCGTTTTATATGGAATCCAGCAACGAAGTCTTGTTTTCCACATCTGACCAGGCCCTGAAAAGACAAAGGGGCGTGCAAATGCACATCTGTTACAAAAAATATTTAACCGGTATCCGATAAATTTTTTTGCACCAGCATGAAGAGAGAACGCAATATTGGCGAGCTTTTCAATTGAATTTGCACAAGCGTAGAGAATTTTTCAGATAAATCAAATCAGCTGGCCGCACCAAATACATGCGCCAATAGCATTATGTATTTTGGAAATAATGCCTATATGAATTATTGATTTTTGAGCGAACTGCTGCTCACGTATATTGCATTCATCTGCCCGTGATCAGCTCAATTCAGCGATGCACAAACCCTGACGAATACCGTTGCAAATACCATGGCGCAGTTGCTCATTCATTGATACAACCTGAGGAGTTTATTATGTCCCCACATTTCCGCTTGTACGCCTTTGTCACCACGCTGGCGTTTGCCCTGGCCACCTTGCCTGCCTTTGCCATGGAAGCTGACCAGGCATTTGCTGCATCCGGTTGCGAAGCACCAAGTTATGATCAACGCACATTGAATGATGAAGAGCACGGCCTGGTCAAGCTCAACTACCTGCTCGATGACAAAGGCACGGTAATCGATGTAAAAATTATTGACTCCAGTGGCTCTCGCAAACTCGACAAGGCATCCTTGCGTGCCCTGAAAGCCTGCCGCTTCCAGGTCGGTGCGACGCCTGGCTGGAATACCCTGGCATTTGCCTGGACCTTGAAATAATTGCCGGTGAGCTTGCGCAAGACTTCATTGCTTAATTGCCTTGCGCAAGTGTCCCACTGCTGTTGATGAAATCAGTTGCGGGTATTTGTGTCAGAATGCTGTTTCAGCCTGAAGGCATGGAAACGAATACAGTAAAATGATGTTAAACGACAAGCAGCAATCTGACCTGGCGCAAACTTTGCCAGAGCATCCGTGGATATCTCTTGAAACTGCACTGGATGTTGAAGCCTGGATGGATTTGCAACACCGCGAATTACAACAAGCTCTGGGTGACAAGCCGACTACCGGACAAGGCATCTGCCTGACCTTGCTACATGGCGGCGAGCTTTACCTGCATACCAACTCCGATGGTGATGTCATGCTGGACCTGACAGAAGAAGCACAATGGGTCACACCTGTTCTGACAGCTGTGACCCGCAGTACGCCCCCCAAGGGCCAAGTCTGGGGTTTGCCAGGCCATGTACTGATACAACTGATACTCGGCCTGAATACCCTGATCTCCAGCAACCGGCTGGTATTGCGCCATCAATACAAGGGCGGCCGCATAGCCTGAACCCTCCTCGCCGCCGCACTGACTTCTGTGTTCGTTTCTGTACTCACCTCGGCGCATAGATGCGTGCCAATTCACCACTCTGGTGACCTTGCATGATCGCTTTGTCGATTTTCTGCAGCAGGCCAGGATCGCCATCAGTGCGCATGGCAATATGGATATCCACCGATGACACCGGTCTCGGCAATATGCAAAACAATTTGCTGCTTGCCTGTTGTTTCTCACCGGATTCTGCCGCGTATTGCTGGTTGATGTGGTTTTCCAGTCTGCGTATATTGCCACTTGAGCTATACAGCAAGAAAGCATCCATACGGCGCATGCTTAATTTCCTGAAGCGTCCCAGGTTATTGCCGGTGTCATCTTCGACCTTGAACAGGTCATTGCTGAGGCGGTCAAATTCTTCCCCATAGCTGGTGCCGCGTACTATGCCTATGGTCTTGCCTTTCAGGTCGTTGATAGAATTAAAAGTAAACCTGGCATTGCAGAGTGTCACCAGCACAGCCTGGTCGCTAAAGATGGGGGCGCTAAACTTGAAGCTGCGCAGGCGTTCACGGGTTTTCGACATCCCAAAAATCAGGCCTTCACCCATGGCTGCATTTTCCACTGCTCTTTTCCAGGGATAGCGCCGTACTTCAAACTTGAGTCTGGTATGTTGCTCAAGGTAGCGCAGCAATTCGACGACTTCAGCAGTCAGCGGAATGACATTGCCTTTGCCATCCAGTTCTTCGCTCATCAACAACACCACCCCGGGTTTTGTTTGTGCATGTGCCACACTGACCCAGCCAGCGCAAACCAGCAAGATGCAACACAATAAACGTGTATAACTTGGCATTATCGACAGGGTTTGAAAGCATACGCCTCATCTTATCGCAAATTATCTGCTTTGACTGTTGGCTGCTACCGGCAAAAGCTGGCCGGATGTGTAAAGCTTGTTAAATATGGCAAACCATTGTTGCGCTCCCCCAAAAAAAAGCAAAAAGGGTTCATGCAAGACATGAACCCTTTTGAACTCAGGTGAACTTGTTTAATTTGCTACGCCATTCCTGTCGATCTTGACAATGCGGGAACCACCCGCTTTCTTGACATTAACCTCTGCCTCACCCGGCCCAGTCACCTTGATACTGGCACTGTCGAGCAATAAATCGCGGGCATGCAGGTCACCACTGCCAGTCAGTTTGGCACTCAGGCTTTTGGCTGTGCCTTTCAGGCGGGTTTCACCTGGGCCATGCATCAGGACTTCCAGCGCGGCTTCAGATTGCAATTCCACGTCAAAATCACCAGAGCCAGAATTCTCCAGCTTGAATGCACCTGTAATGCCGCGGTAACTCTGGTTCGACGGGCCATTGTTGACGATCTGTAAATCCCTGATTTTCAAATGATCTGCATTGACATCGCCAGAGCCACTGCTGGTCAGGGTCAGGACAGTAATCTCGCCACTCAGGTCTAGCTCACCTGGGCCATTGCTGCGTATGCTGGCCTGTTCTGCCCTGATGTCCTGGATCTGGATATCGCCGGAGCCAGACATGTCCAGTTCCAGGGCCTTGATCGTTCCTCCCAGTTTTACGTCAGCAGAACCATGCTGCACCAGCTTGACGGGAACAGATTGCAAATTATCAACACTTAAGCCGCCACTGCCGTTGATGCTGGCATCCAGTGACTGGCTCACAATATTCATATGCGTATCACCAGAACCATGGATTTCGACCTCAGCCTTGCCGGTCTGCAGTTGTTGCAAATCCATGTCGCCACTGCCATTAGACATCAACTTCAGGGCATTCACCTTGCCGGTGATCTTTAGGTCACCAGAGCCATTCAGGTTCACCGCCAGGCTGTCTGCCTGGAGCTCACGTACCTCAACATCACCACTGCCATTATTATTGATACGGTTCAGGCCAGTGACCGTGACCCTGATCGTGCCGGGACGGTTATTCCAAGTGAAGCTATAGGATTTACGCTTGCTGCGTATGATCAGAACCTTGTTTTCCACCACGGTTTCAATTTCCGGCACCAGATTGTCGTCGCCACTGATTTCCAGTGCCGGGGCTGAGCCATTCGTGACTATCACATCAAAGAAGCCGGAATTTTCTATGGCACTGAATTCAGTCACCGCACGCTGCTGGGTAAGCAGTTTGCCACTACCCTTGATGGCATCGCCATTGACCCTGACTTCACAGCCACCGAGCAAGACTGCCAACAGCGCCAGACTTCCTAAAGATTTGATCATGATATCGTTTTGTAATAAGAGTTATTGGATGCTTCTAGTGTAATGTTGTTTTGTGCGGGGATGACAAGCCAAAAAGACAGAATGCAAATTCTGTGTGACCAAGCGTAAATTTGCCGGATAAAGCGTAATGCTTTGATTATCATGACGATATACACTAAGCTGGTTTTTATTTCATCTATCCCAAAAATCACAGAATGACATTGACGCGCCGCCAATTACTAAAAAAAGGGCTCTTGCTCGGTACCACTGCATTAGCCGGTCCGCATGCCATTCTGCATGCTGCTGATATTGCCAACGCTGTCACTGAAAAACATGCGCAACCAACTCCACCGCCTGACCTGTTTGACTCTCAGGCGCTGGACATAGAATTCTGGGTCAAACCCCGCACCATAGACCTGATACGCCCTGCCACTGGTGAGCGTAGCAAGATACTGTACTGGAAAGACGGCGAAGTGCTGGAATCCGCCTACCAGCAACTGTGCCACCTCCTGCGCGACGTTAATGGCAAGGAAACCGCAGCCATAGACCCCAAACTGCTGGAAACCCTGTGGGCCACCCAGGCCTATATCGCCCGTTTTGGCATGACCAAGCCGCTGGAAATTCTGTCCGGCTACCGTACCCAGGCTTCCAACACACGCCTGATAGAGCAAGGCGTGCCCGCAGCCCGCAAATCCCTGCATATGGAAGGCAAGGCCGCCGACATCCGTATCCCTCAACTACATGAAGAAATCCTGGGTGAACTGATACAAAGTTTCCGACAGGGCGGCGTCGGCTTTTATTATCGCCAGACTGCCCAGGGTGGCTGGATACATACGGACACTGGTTTGCAAAGAAGCTGGAAAGGCTGAGTCTGCCAGGCAGGCTCAGAATACCGGCTTGTTATAGGTCTTTCGGGATTTTGCTAGCGTCTCCAGTCATAACGATGCTCCATTGCTCAGGTTGCAGATATTTTTTTGCAGCTTTGTTCAATTGCTCCAGACTCAGGTTTTGCACAGATTGTTCTCTCCTGGCATACCAGGAATAGTCTTCATTCGTATGCATGACGCTATTCCATTGCTCGGTCAAAGACTTGTCATTATTGCGGGATTGCTGCCACTGTTGCAGCAATCCTGTTTTTGCCGTGGTTAACTCATCCTGGCTAAAGCCTTGGCTGACGACCCGCCGCAATTCTTCCAGCACGGCCTGTTTGAGTTTGTTTATGTTGGCTGAAGCAGCGCTGGCTTTGATTTCCCAAGTGCTGCAAGAATCAGTCTGAAATGGAGAAATATCTGAATGGATGCCATAACTCCATCCTTCCTTGACGCGCACGCGTTGCCCCAGTCTGGACCCAAAGGTATTACCACCGATCAGGTGATCGATGACTTGCAAGGCGATAAAATCTTCATCCTTGATGCCTACCGGCAAATTTAGCTGGGCAAGGAAAAAACCATTCTCTTTGCCAGGCGTATCGATGAATTTTTGCAAGGACGGACGCCCCACATAAGTTTTGTGGATTTCTGCATAAGGAGACTTACTTTCCCAGCCACTGAATTCCTGGTTGAGTACAGCCTTGACTTCTTCCACATCAAAATCGCCAATGATGGCCAGATGTCCACTGCTGGCACCATAAAAGTTCTTGTGGAAATCAATCAAGTCAGTCGGCTTGATGGCGCCAAGAGCGGCAACCACTTGTTCTGAAGTTTCATGGGCACGCATGTCGCCAGCAGGATAGGCATTAAAGTGCCTGGCCAGTTCATCCTGTATCAATTGCTGGGGATCAGCACGTAATTTCTGCCATTCCTGTTTGAACTCGCCAAGCTGACTGTATGCCTGGGCAAAGCTAGGCTGTTTCAGGTTTTCCACCATCAATTGCAAGGCCTGTTTCAAATGGCTGCGGTCGGTGGTGAATCTGGTCACGCCACCCCGTATTTGTGCGTTTTGACGTTCAGCTTGCAGGGTTTCCTTGCCATAGCGACTTGTGCCATTCAATAAACCCTGCATCGTCATGAATTCTACCCAGCGCTTGTTGAACAGTGTCTTTTCATCGCCCCAGTGCAGCAACAGATCTACCTCGACTGCCTGCCCCCGTGTGGGCTTGCTCAGCAAAGCGGTTTCTATATGTCCTATTTTTAGTCTTTGCGTATTTTTCTCGATGTTGCTGATCGTGCGATCGAATTCAGCAACTGCGGCATATTGATCGACATACGAAAAGTCTTTCATGACCTCTGCAAGCGATGGCGACTGAGGCATCTGGGTGTTCGTACTTTCATCCTCAGACAATAAGATACCAGCCGTCCGGTTTTCTTTGACGAAATAGCGTCTTGCCGCATCCTGTACCTGTGTTGCCGTCAGGCTGGCAACACGTTTTTTTTCCACAAACAGCAAGCGCCAGTCACCCGCGGCAATATAATCAGACAAGCGCAGGCTCAAGGTTTGTGGATTATTCATGGTGCTGACGAAGTTATTCACATACGCATTTTTGAACAAGTCCAGCTCTTGCTGACTCAGAGAATGCTGACCAAAAGTTTCGACTGCCTTGGTCAGCTCTTGCGGCCCTTCTCCCATGTCCTTGGAGGGGAAGCTATTGCTATAAAATACGGCCAGGCCATTTTCTACATTGCCGGCCATATTGAATCCTGGCCTGATATTACTAAGAAAAACGTCACCGGTTTGATTGCGCAGTTCGCGGCCAGAGGACAGGATGGCTCCTGCCATCTTCAAAGCAGCATAGTCAGGGTGCAATAATGAGGGCTTGTGATAAGCCAGCATCATGCGGTTTTCTTTCGATTTTTTTCTGACAAAAACCTGTCGCTCGCCTTGCTGGGCTGGTTCAACCGTGATTATTTTAGGCAGGGCAGATCTGGGTGCTGCGATACTGCCAAACTGGCGGGAAATGACAGGCAAGACTGCATCGGCATCAAATTTTCCGGCGACTACCAGTACCGCATTGTCCGGGCGATAATACGTGTGATAAAACTGCTTGAGCTGGTCAATATTAACGTTTTCTATATCGCTCTTTTCGCCTATCGTGCTATGACCATAGCCGTGCCAGTCAAAGGCAACAGCCTGTACACGCTTGAACAGCATGTCGTAAGAATTGTTTTCCCGCAGTTCCAGTTCATTGCGTACTACCGTCATTTCTGTATCAAGCTCAGACTTTAATACCTGAGCATTTTGCATGCGGTCTGCTTCCATACTCAAGACCCAGTTGAGTTCATTCTCACTGGCTTCGAATGTGGCGTAATACAAGGTGTAGTCCTGAAACGTAAATGCATTCGATTTCATGCCACGGTTGAGCAATTGCTGCAGGATTTGCGGGTAGTTCTTGCTACCCTTGCACATCATATGTTCCAGCAAATGGGCATATCCTGTTTGCCCTGCACTTTCATGCTTTGAACCCACCTGATAAATCATGCTGACTGTTGCCGTGGGTTTGGAGTTATCAGGTATCAACAAGATTTTCAACCCATTTGGCAAACGATATTCACTGATACCTTCGACGGTACTCAATTTCTCTACAGTTGTTGGCAAGGCCGTTGCCGCCTGTGTGTGGCTGTTGGTACACAGCAGGTGCATGGCAATGGCAATCGCTACAACCGGGGTTTTGATGTTGGGCATGATAACTAATAAACGGGCAATAAAAAACCGGAAATCCAGGATTTCCGGTTTGATGACAAACAATAATTTATTTCGCCACAACTGCCTTGGCCTTGGCTTCATCCGCAGCAATAAAGACACTCATTTTGGCTGGATCTATATAACGGCGGAAGGCATCGTTCACCTGCTCTACCGTCAGTGCCTGTATCTTGTCATCCATGGCTTGTGACCATTGCCATGTGCGTTTCAGGTACAGATTACTATTCCAGCCGCTGGCGACCGCACCATCGCTGCTGCGTCCTTGTACTCGCTGTTGCAAGAGCCCGGACTTAGCCTTGGCTAACTCGTCGGCTGTGAAGCCTTCCTTGAGGGCGCGTGTCAGTTCTTCCCTGACGGCGATTTCCAGTTTTTCCAGATTCTGCGGTGCTGCCGTGGCGCTGATGCTGAAACTACCTACCGGGTCGATTTCACCTGCAGTCAGGCTGGAGCCGCCGCCATAAGACAGGCCGTCTTTTTGACGTATGCGCTCCATCACGCGTGAATTCATACCGGCGCCACCACCAAAAATATAATTAGCCACACGCAGCGCAGGGAAGTCCGCATCATCTTCACGCAAGCTCAAATTCATGCGGCTGGAGTAAACGCCGTTTTCCTTGTCTGGTGTGTTGAATGTCTTGCGTACTGCCGGAATGTCTTCGCGTTTGCTGACCAGGCGGGTGTAAGGGGACTTGCTGGTCCAGCCATCAAATACTTTGGCGACGGTCTGTTTGGTGCTATCCACATCAAAGTCACCGACGATGGACAATTCACCTTTGGATACGCCATAGAAATCCTTATGGAAAGCCTTGATATCTTCAAGCTTGGCATTACGTATGGCTTCCAGTGTTTCATCCAGTGTCATGGAGGCACGTACATCGCCTTTTGGATAGGTATTGAAATGCTGTGCCATCGCACGGCTGGCAACGGCAGATGGTTCATTACGTGACGCTTCTGTGTTGACCAAGGCTCTTTCTTTCAATTGCTTGAATTCGCTTTCCGGGAAATTGGCTTCCTTCAAGACATGCGCCACTAGTTCCAGTGCTGCTGGCAAATTGGCTTTAGTGGTCTGGAATGAATACAGGCCGCCGCTCATTTTCAGCTTGGACATTTCATCTGCCAACTGCGCGCGTGAATATTTGCTGGTACCTGTGCTCAGCAAGCCGCCAGTAAAGCCCATGACTGTGGATTTGCCGAACAGGGTTTTTTCATCACCCCAGTGCAAATTCAGTGACACATTCACCGTTTCACCACGCGTTTTTTTAGGCAACAGCGCCACTTGCAGATTGCCGATATTGCTGACTTGTGTGCGCTTGTCGATGTTCGCTGGCGACGGGTCAAACACTTCGCCAGTCAGGGTTGCTGCCTTCGGTTTGAAGTCTTTCATTACTTCAGCAATGCTTGGTGCGGCAGGTATGTCAGCGCGTTGTGGATTGTCTTCTGGAATGAAGGTGCCAACGGTACGGTTGTCACGCACCAGATATTTTTTCACCGCGGCAGTGACTTCTTCAGAGCTGACTTTGTCTGCATCATCCCTGTCCTTGAACAAATAGCGCCAGTCACCCATGGCGATATATTCAGACATGCTGACACCGATGGATTCATGGTTATTCAGCAGCTTTTCATAGTAGTTGGCATTGTCGCGTTTCAGACGTTCCAGTTCTTCCTTGGTGGGTGGATTTTTCTTGAAGTCTTCTATGCCTGCCAGCAGCGCATCTCTCGCTGCATCGACAGATTCACCTTTCTTGACGACCGCACCAATGATGGTGAGACCGGGTTCAACTTGTCCCAGGCTGCTTGAAAACACTTGTACCAGTTTGCCACTTTCCACCAGTTGTTTATGCAAGCGGCCATGCGGTGCACTAGCCAGTATGCTGCCTGCATAGTTCAGTGCATCACGGTCATGGTGCAAGCCAGCCGGTACCTTATAGGCAATCATGACCATCTGCACATCACCCTTGCGGCGCACGACAAAGCTGCGTTCACCATCCTGCGTTGGTTCTGTGGTCCAGAACTGTGGCAGGCTACGTGTTGGTTTTGCGATCTTGCCAAAGGAGGCATTAATCCATTGCAAGGCTTTTTCAGCTTCGAATTTACCGGCTACCAGCAGCACTGCATTGTCTGGCTGGTAATAGTTACGATAAAAACCTTGCAGGTTTTCTATCTTGACGTTTTCTATATCGCTGCGGTTGCCTATGGTTGAATTGCCATAGTTATGCCAGTCAAAGGCCACGCTTTGCAGGCGTTTCATGAGTACTGCGCCGGGTGAGTTTTCACCACGTTCATATTCATTGCGCACCACCGTCATCTCGGTGTCGAGGTCTTTTCTGGCGATATTGGAATTGACCATGCGGTCAGCTTCCATCTCCAGCGCCCATTTCAGGTTTTCATCACTGGCCTGGAACAGTTCAAAATAATTGGTGCGGTCCAGCGAGGTGGTGCCATTGATGCGCATGCCACGTTTATTGAAATCTTCAGTGATTTTAGGATTGGTCGGTGTGCCCTTGAACATCAGATGTTCCAGCAAATGCGCCATGCCGGTTTCGCCATAGTTTTCATGGCGTGAGCCAACCAGGTAAGTGACATTCACCGTGACGGTAGGCTTGGATGCATCTGGCATCAGCAACACGCGCAGGCCATTGGACAGACGGTATTCCGTGATTCCCTCAACGCTGGTCACCTGGCTGACGCCTCTGGGCAGGGTGTCTGCCAGGGTGACGGGTGCGGTAAACAGAATAGCACCGCCCAGTACCAGAGCGCGCAAGACGGGTTTGAGAGTAAGCTGCATGCCAGAGCGTAGTTGTTGCATAAAATCCTTCTATGATGTCAGGGTACAAAAATAATAAATCCGCCGGGCAGATTACACCTGACGGATATGATTTATGAAAATAGTTAAAGTTGCAGCTATTTTGTAATAAAGATAGACGACA
The DNA here is from genome assembly GCF_049340405.1 of Undibacterium sp. Ji42W. Classification (NCBI taxonomy): domain Bacteria; kingdom Pseudomonadati; phylum Pseudomonadota; class Betaproteobacteria; order Burkholderiales; family Oxalobacteraceae; genus Undibacterium; species Undibacterium sp. Ji42W. The sequence goes on along the minus strand of NZ_JBMPOV010000002.1, from coordinate 598,085 downwards.
TTTGCCGAACGGCACTAAATGGCTGTAGGGGCTGTGGGCCATTTCAATTGTAACTATGTGTTAAATATAGTCATTTGTCAATTGTGTGCCGGTTTGTGCGCGGACTTCACTTCCAGCGTTTGGCTGCCACTCCAGCTAGCACCGGGTGCCAGCATGATGGGGCGTAATATCGTCGCTGCCTCCACGCACAGCATATTGTTTTCACCACCAGCATGCAGGTCATTGATCTTGGCCGCGCCTGCACCGGGGTTCCAGATCACGGCATCGGCAAAACCGCTGCTGCGTATGAGAGTGCTTTGTTGTGGCTGGCGCAATTCCAACTGGGCCGGGACCTGGCCATAGATGCGGTCGGTTTCACCACTGATGCGCAGGCTGGGCTCCGCTTCCAGACAATGATCTGCCCCTGTAACGGTATCGAGGTAATGCAGACCCTGCAGGCCATACAGGCTGACATCTGCAATATCCTGCACCGCCAGATAAGTGTGCAGGGCTGTGCTGAAGCTGAAATTGGTGTCGCCAGTATTGAGTATCTCCAGCACGATTTGCAAGCTATTGCCGAGTATGCTGACGCGCAGTTCTGCGCGAAAGACATAAGGCCAGATAGTCAGGCGGGCAATGTTTTCTTTGAGTTCATAGATGGCCTGGGCCGCACCGCTTTCCAGCAAGTCAGACTGCAAGAGCTTCCATTCAGAAGTGCGGGCAAAACCATGCTTGGGTAAAGTACCTTGGTTGGAAAACTGCGGGAACACCACCGGCACACCACCACGGATGGCGATACCATCCTGAAAGGCCGAGGTCTGGCTCATGAATAATTGCTCAACCCCGCCCGCAGGTATCCAGGAACACAGATGCGCGCCCTGGCTGGCAATTTTTGCAGTGGCACCGTCTTGGGATGTGAGATTGAGGAAATTCATGCAGGCTTTCTTTCAGTAAATATTGATATGTATCAGTGTAATGGAAAGTTGCGCAAATGGTATGCGTTCGATCTCATGCACCGCGACAAAAAAAGCTGGCTTTCGGTTAGTATGACAGACACAAAAATGTCACGGAAGTAAAAGCCATGCCCATCAGCTATCTCGCCGTTAAACACCTGCACCTGACTTGTGTGGGTTTGAGTGGCAGCCTGTTCCTGTTACGTGGCATCTGGAAAATGCGTGGTTCTGCGATGCTGGGCCAGCTCTGGGTAAAAGTGTTGCCGCATCTCATAGACACACTCTTACTGGCCAGTGCATTGACACTGGCAGTATTGAGCGGGCAATATCCCTTCCAGCAAAACTGGCTGACCGCGAAATTATTTGCCCTGATACTGTATATCGTCCTTGGCACAGTAGCCTTGAAACGCGGCAAGACGCCAGCCATACGCACTGCTGCTTTCATCGCTGCCATCCTGGTTTTTACGTATATCATCAGTGTTGCCCTGAGCAAGCAAGTCATACCATTCTGATCAAATACAGAGTAGAGATATTTTTAAGAGATATTTTTCATGAACATCTATTTTTGCAAACCAAAGTTCCGTCTCAGCCTGCTTGCTGCCCTGCCCTTGTTATATGGTCAGCAGGTCTTTGCCAGCGAGACCCTGCATGAACTGGCGCAAGATTTGCAGACTGGTAAAACCACGGCACAGCAAATCTTTGATAGCTATGATGCGCGCATACAAATGTATAACCAGGTCATACAGGCGGTGACCACGCGTAATCCTCAAGCCAGGGCTGAAGCTTTGGCAGTGGATCAGCAAAAAACACCGCGTGGCAGACTGGCGGGTTTGCCCTTGCTGTTGAAAGACAATATCGCCGCCCGCGGCATGGTGACCACCGCTGGTTCACTGGCATTGGCAGATAACCTGGCAGTACAGGATGCGCCCGTGGTCGCCCGCTTGCGCGCTGCCGGTGCCATTATCCTCGGCAAGGCCAATCTCAGTGAATGGGCGAACCTGCGCTCATCCCAGTCCACCAGTGGCTGGAGTAGTGCGGGTGGACAAACCCGCAACCCCTATGCACCTGAGCGCAGCCCCTGTGGCTCCAGCTCTGGTTCAGGCGCTGCCGTGGCTGCGCGTTTGATCCCTGCTGCCATAGGTACAGAAACCGATGGTTCCATCGTCTGTCCGGCATCGGTGAATGGGCTAGTAGGTTTGAAGCCCACCGTAGGCCTGGTCAGCCGTACAGGCATCGTCCCGCTTAGCCATAGTCAGGATACGGCTGGCCCCATGACCCTGAATGTACGCGATGCCGCCATGTTATTGAATGTCATGGCTGGCAGCGATGCACAAGACCCGGCTACCCGCACAGCCAACCGCCACCGCAGCAAAGACTATACGGCAGGCTTGCAAACCACCGCCCTGCAAGGCAAGCGGCTGGGCATAGTACGCAAGCTGGTGGATGGTTATGATACAGCGACCAAAATACTGTTCGACCACAGCCTGGCTATCCTGATTGCGCAAGGCGCCACAGTTGTTGACCAGATAGACCTGCCTTATCTGGAAGAGCTGGACAAAGATGAATTGACGGTCTTGTTGTATGAATTCAAGACAGACCTGAATGCTTATCTGGCCAAGACGCCAGCCACAGTCAAAACCCGTACCATGGCAGACGTAATCGCCTTCAACAAGCAACATGCAGACACCGTCATGCCCTACTTTGCGCAGGAATTGATGGAGCAGGCGCAAGCCAAAGGCAAGCTCAGCGATGCCGCCTATCGCCAGGCCAGCGCCCGCATCAAACTGCGGGCAGGCAAGCAGGGTATCGATGCCGTGCTCAAGAAATACAAACTTGATGCCCTGATTACGCCAACGACAGGCACCGCCTGGCTCATCGACTATAAGGCAGGCGATGTGCTCGAAGGCAGTTCCAGCAGCCCGGCAGCAATAGCCGGTTACCCGCACCTGACCGTGCCCATGGGCCAGGTCAGGGGGTTGCCAGTTGGCTTGTCACTGTTTGCCGGTGCCTGGTCAGAGGCAAAATTGCTCAACATGGGTTATGCATTTGAGCAGGCCAGACCAGCCCTGCCTGGACCCAGCCTGGCAACCACAGCAACGGCGGAAGTCAAATAGCCAGCTTGTTTTGACTACAAGGCAGTGCTGATCATGTCCGCCGCCTTTTCCCCTATCATCATGGTAGGCGCATTGGTATTGCCACCGATCAGGGTGGGCATGATGGACGCATCGACGATCCGCAAACCGGTCATGCCATGCACGCGTAATTGCGGGTCAACCACGGCCATCGCATCCACGCCCATCTTGCAGGTACCTATGGGGTGATACACGGTATCGCTGGTCTGGCGCAGGACTGCACGTATCTCATCATCGCTATGTATATTCGCCGTCTGGAAGTCACTGGTGCGGGCTGCCACCAGCGCTGGCGCATCCATCAGTTTGCGCGTGAGTTTGAAACCTTTGACCATGCTTTCTATATCATCCGGGTGCTCCAGAAAGCGCGGGTTGATCAGAGGCGCAGCCATAGGGTCTTTGCTGGCCAGTGTCACTTCACCTATGCTCTTCGGGCGTAGCAAGCACATATGACAGGAATAACCATGACCCAGATGCAATTTGCGTGCATGGTCGTCCAGCATGGCGAGCACAAAATGCAGTTGTATGTCAGGTGCGCTCAGACTGGGATCAGTCTTTAGAAAACCGCCACCTTCAGCCCCGTTTGAAGTCAGCAAGCCGCGCCGCTGGCTTTGATAGCGCCGGAATTCCCTCACCATGCGCAGGCTGCCACCAGCGGATACACCGAGCAAGTCCAGGCTTTTGGCGCGGTATTTGAAGACGAAGTCAGGATGATCCTGCAAATTCTGACCCACGCCGGGCAGGTCATGTACCACCGGTATTCCCAGCGCTTGCAAGGCCTTGCTATCACCTACGCCAGACAGCATCAGCAATTGCGGGGTCTGGAAGGCGCCTGCTGCCAATAAGACTTCCTTACCTGCCTTCAGGGTCTTGGTCTGTCCGCCCTGCCGGTATTCCACACCAACGGCACGCTTGCCTTCAAACAGTATGCGCGTCACATGACAGCCGGTTTCCACTTGCAGATTATTGCGTTTGCCCATATGCGGATGCAGGTAGCCACGGGCTGCTGTCCAGCGTTCACCATTGTGCTGGGTGACCTGGTAGATGCCCACGCCTTCCTGCTCTTCACCATTGAAGTCGGTATTGATACTAAAGCCAGCCTGGCGAGCCGCTTCCAGATAGATTTGCTGATAAGGATTGTCGCTACGCAATTCACTGACATGCAGGGGGCCGGACTGACCATGATAGTGGCCGCCATGAGTTTCATTGTTTTCCGACTTCTTAAAGTAGGGCAAGACTTCATCAAAAGACCAGCCTGTGTTGCCGAGCGCTGCCCAATGATCATAATCCTGCTTATGGCCACGGATATACACCATGGCATTGATGCCCGACGAGCCACCCAGCATCTTGCCACGCGGCTGATAACCACGCCTGCCATTCAGGCCGGGTTGTGGCACGGTTTCAAAAGCCCAGTTATTCAGTTTGGTCGGTAACATGGCTACTACGCCCGCCGGGGTATTGACTACCCAGCTATCCCCCTTGCCACCGGATTCCAGTATGGTCACATGCAGATTCGGGTCTTCCGTCAGGCGGCTAGCCACGACGCAAGCGCCGGAACCGCCGCCGACGACGATGTAGTCGGGTGTAGTTGTCATATTGTCTCTTTAATATTTTTAGTTTTTTACAGTATTGCCGAATTTGATGTTCCGGTGTAGCTTAGGATATTAAATCTTCAGACTCCAGAACGTAAGGACAAATCCTGCCAGTTTGCAGCGAATGCGTAGATGAACAACAAAGTGCTCTCAGTACAGGATGCCGTATTTCCGGCTCACCCGTTTTCGGGTCTGCTGGCGATAGGCCGTGAGCGTGACTGGCATTTGCACGACATGTTCCCGGCACTGGGCCTGAATGCAGAAGGCCGCCCGCTGGTAGATGTACGTATCAGCTATGCACAAGCCAGGGAGAGTTTGTTGCAGGCACGGCATCATGGCGGCGCAGACCTGGGGATATTGTCCGGTGCGCGTAAATCTCTGCCTGCACTTGGTGCGATGGCGAGCGGCATGCTGGCCCAGGCCACATTGGCAGAGGCCATGCATTTTGGTCTGGAGTACCAGTTGATCGCCGGTGCCATGGTGCAATTGCAACTGGAGTCTGGCGAACACACATCGGTATTGACGGCCCGCCCCCTGTTTGATGATGGCGAGTTACAGGATTTCCTGGATGCAGACCACCTGGCAACCGCCATCAATGTTAGCCGTGCTTTGTGCGGTGCTGTCCTGCAAATCGAAAAAGTAGAATTGCGTGGTAATCGGCAAGCCAGCCGTTCTGTTGCCGAAGCTTTTTTTGGATGTCCCGTCGTTTACGGTGCCGATGTCAGCCGCGTCATCGTCAATAACAGCGCACTCAATACCGTATTGATCAATCCCGATCCCGATCTCGCCGCCAACAGTAAAATGCGCTGTGATGCAGAGCTGGCCGCAGTCGGCCTGACAGGCAGGCAAAGCCTCCTGCACAAACTGGTCAGCCTGCAATGTGACTACCGTAGTGTGCCGGAACTGGCGAGTGCACTGGGTATCAGCGAGCGTTCCCTGCATCGCCTGCTGGCGCGTGAAGGCTGCTCTTATTTCCAGATCGCAGAAAGCCTGCGTATGGAAAAAGCCAGGCATTATTTACGTAACACCGACATGAGCCTCGACGACATTGCCGCACAATTACACTATGCAGACAGCCGCAGTTTTCGCCGTGCATTCAAACGGGCTGTGAATCTGACGCCTTCAGAATTCAGGCTGCAAAATTTTTTCTAGAACTCATTGTATAAATAGGATGAGTGCGAACAAGGCGATTTGGGATGCAGTGCAAGGCGTGACCCGCAGCTAAGGCTTATGCCTTGGCAATGGGCGCAACGCTGCAATGCGCCCAAATCCTCAGTTCCCGGAGGGTTTGCCTTATAACGCGTGCTGGACTGCGTTGGACTCGTTATTAATAGGCAAAACTATTGACTGCCTCGTCCGTCTTGCCAACCCACGTTATGAGGCAAACGCATCTCACCCTATTTCTAAAATGAGTTCTAATCAACGATACACATCAAACTCAAACCAGAAAGTCGAACCTTGACCCGCTGTACTGGCAAAGCCGATTTGTCCATGCATTTTTTCCAGCATGGCTTTGGTGATGGACAGACCCAGCCCGGTGCCGCCTTTTTGCCGGGTGTCCGTGCCATCGGCCTGGGTGAAGGGTTCGAACAAGTGTTCTTGGAATTCCACGGCGATGCCTACGCCTCTGTCCCGCACTTCAACACGGTAACGCGGGCCTTTGCCAAACACACGCAATAACACGGTTTCGCCTTCACGCGAAAACTTGGCGGCATTCGAAATCAGGTTAGCCATGACTTGCATGAGCCTGTCATGGTCAGCCAGTATCCAGGCCTGTTGCGGGTGGTGATCAAGTACCAGGTTGACCTTGAGTGAACTGGCATATGATGTATGCAGTTCCAGCGCATTTTGTACCAATGCCACTAGGTCCAGTGCTTCTGAGCGGAAGATCATCTTGCCGCTGGCCAGTTTGTCCATGTCCAGGATGTCATTGACCAGGGTGATCAGGCGCTTGCTGTTATTGTGGGCGATGCGTATCAGGTGTTCGGCCTGTTTGGGCAAGACGCCGCTAACGCCTGACTCCAGCAAACTCAGGGATCCGCGTATTGAGGTGAGTGGTGTGCGCAATTCATGGCTGACGACGGAAATGAATTCTGTTTTCAAACGGTTCATGCGCAGCCTGTCGCTGATATCCATCGCAAAGGCGACCCAGCCGCGTTCAGAATTTTCCAGATGGCTGAGACCGACCAGAATGGGTACTCCTGTATTCCCGCTTTGCAACAGCATGATCTCGAAAGGGGCGGTGGTGCCAGTGTGTATCAGGTCTTTATAGGCTTGCTGGCAAATCTTCAAATCGTGCGGCGACAGCAAGGTTTCCCAGGCACTGTCCTGGGTCAGCAGGTAATCCCTGTCATAGCCGCTGAACTGGGTAAATACATCATTCACCTCCAGTATCTGACCTGCTTCATTGCCCTGGATAATGCCGATCAGGCTGGAATTCATCAACCTTTGCAGGCGCTGTTCGCTAGTGCGCAAGGCGTCCAGGGTTGCCCTTTGCTCGGTGACGTCTTCTATCATCCAGACGGCACCGCGCACATAGCTTTCAGTCGGCAAGGCACGTCCGGCCACGCGGCCAGTGAATGATTCGCCATTGAAGCGGCGCAAATGCCATTCAAGTTCCACCAGTTCATCAGCCAACAGTCCTGGCGTGACCTGGGCACTGAAGGCTTCATAATCCTCTCGCCCCTGATACAGGAAAGTGGTTTTGACTCCTATCATGGCCTGGGCATCAGGGAAGCGGCATAGTTCTGCCAGTGCCTTGTTGGCCCTGACAATCACGCCATCGCTGACAAACATGATGCCCACAGGGGCATTGGTGATGAGGATTTCCAGTTCCCTGGCCAGCTCTTTATAGCGGTTCTTGTTGGACTCGAGCAGCGCCTGGTTTTGCCTCAGCATTTCTTCGGTCTGCTTGCGCTCGGTGATATCGATGTGGGTGCCGACCATGCGCAAGGGCTTGCCCTTGCTGTCCCATTCAACAATGCTGCCTAGCGACATGATCCAGCGCCATTCGCCTGCCTTGTTTTTTTGCCGGAATTCTGCATGGTAATCAGCACCGCCTTGCGCCGCTGCATGGGCTTTATAGGCGCGTTTCAGATTCGCGACATCATCTGGATGGACACCCGTGCCCCAAAAATAATCCCAGAACTGCTGGGGGTGAGCAAAGTCGCCAGGATCGTAACCCAACATCTGCAAGTATTCAGGACTGAAGCTGCCTTCACCGGATTGCAGGTTGATATCATACAAACCCTGGTTTGAAGCTTTCATGACCAGGCTGCGCTGACGCTCTGCTGCCAGCAGTCTTTGCTCGGTCAGCTTGCGTTCGGTATTGTCACTTAAAAAGCCATGCCACAGCACACTTCCATCAGGCAAGCGTTCCGGGGTAGCATCGCCGACTACCCAGCGGTCCGGCTGGCCAGCTGCAACGATGCGGTATTCCTGATGCCACGGGCTGAGTTCGACAAAGGATTTGCGTACAGCCACGATCATTTTTGGCAAATCATCGGGATGCACTTTGGCAAACATGAAGCTGGCATCTTCACGCAATTGCTCTGCTTTGACGCCAAAAAAGGTTTCTACTGCCTCACTGGCATAGGGCAGGCAAAAGCGAGCGTCTGGATAACGGCGAAATTGATAAAACATGCCCGGCAGGCAGCGGGAAAAATGGGATAGCAGGGCGTGGCTGCGTTGCAATGCCGCCAGCTCGGTTTCTTCTGGCACAAGCTTGGCTGACATTGTAGGTAACTCAGACATGCCCGTTGATCTTTTCCATACCTGTCAAGGCTATCAGTGGTAGAGCGCCGTGATTTCGTCAAAAAAATCGTAGACGCCCTGTTCACTCATCTTGCGTGCATTCGACAATTCACCCCCCTTGGAGGCGAACAAGACGCTATTGTCAGGCCGCAGCAAGACAGCTGCAGGAATGCCTTTCTTGGTAGGATTGCCATAGAAATCCACCAGCTCCTTGTTTTTATCAAACTGGCCGACATTGACTTTAACAGTGATGAACTTGGTAGCCAGCAGCGGTTCGTTCTTGCCATGCATGGATTTGTCGAGTTCCAGGCAGTCTTTGCACCAGTTGGCACCAAAGACGACAAGAACTTTTTTATCTACCTTTTTGGCTTCTGCCAGCGCCTTGTTGATTGCTGCCTGCGCATCGGCTGTTTCGTCATAAGCCTGGGGCGGGGCCGCGCTGGCTGGAGTGACAGCTAATACCAGACTGAATGCAAAAATAAGGGAAAGCAATTTTTTCATCATAGCCTCATCTGAAAATTCAGGGGAATGTAACAAACGTGGTGCCAGAAACTAGCAAATATTGAGTGAGTCTATCTTAGCTTAAACAGCATGTTGCTGTAATTCCTTGTTTCAGGTAAATCTTATTTTGCTGTACGTATATTCAGTTATTTGCAGAATTCAGGATAAAATAAGACATTACCGTCTATGTCTGTCAGTCCTGCTTTGAAAAAGATTATTCAATATGTCTATGATTGTTTTTACGCATGGCTAACAATCACCCATGCTACCGCGTTTCAATGTGATGTATTTCAAGTCCATTATTGCTTGTGATGAATAACAAACCACGCCGGATTGCCCATCTGGACATGGATGCATTTTATGCATCTGTTGAATTGCTAAGATATCCAGAGCTCAAAGGGCAGGCCGTACTCATAGGTGGTGGCTCTTCACATCGCCCGATTCCCAAGGGCGATGGTACACATGAATTTTCGCGCATCAAAGATTATGTCGGGCGAGGAGTCGCTACCACCTCGACTTATGCAGCGCGGGCACTCGGCATATTTTCTGCGATGGGCATCATGAAGGCAGCGAAGCTGGCTCCCGATGTTTATTTACTTCCTACCGACTTTGATTCATATCGCCATTATTCCCGGCTTTTTAAAGAAGCGGTCGGCAAGATTGCGCCCAAAATTGAAAACCGCGGCATAGATGAAATCTATATCGACCTGAGCGACCATCCGCAAGAAACGCGCGAACTGGCGAGCAGCCTGAAGCGGGCCGTCTCCGAGGCAACCAGTCTTACCTGCTCAATTTGTGTCGCTCCCAATAAACTGCTGGCAAAAATTGGTTCTGATCTGGATAAACCTGATGGCCTGACCATCTTGAATATGGAGGACGTGCCAACGCGCATATGGCCGCTACCGGTGAAAAAAGTGAATGGGATAGGCCCAAAATCAACTGAGCGCCTGGCAAGCTTGGGCATCAATACCGTGGGCGAGCTATCAAATGCAGATTTGGGCTTGCTGCAAACGACCTTTGGCAGTAATTATGCTGGGTGGCTGTATAACGCCGCGCGCGGGATTGATGACAGGGAGATTTCGACAGAGTCAGAGCCCAAGGTCATCAGCAGGGAAACCACCTTTGACCGCGACTTGCATGCCGTACATGACAGGGCAGTATTGACCGAAATTTTCACTGATCTCTGCACCCGCCTGGCGATGGATTTAACAACAAAGGGTTACCGCTGCAAAACCGTGGGTATCAAGATCCGTTACACGGATTTTCGTATTTCTACACGCGACATCACCATTCCTGTCGCAACGGCTGACCCTGCCGTCATACGCAGGACGGCCGGGGAATGTTTGCGTAGAGTGGCACTGGAAAACCGCTTTCGCCTGTTAGGCGTCAGGGCTAGTGCCCTGGTGAGAGAGGCGGATGTCAGCAATGAGCGGCAAGTCAGCCAGGGCATGCTGTTTGATAATCTTTGATGCCGGGAACACCTGATTTACGGCTGGGCACTTTGCATTTGCTGGAAATACAGGTTTTCAATTTTCCTCAGATTAATTTTTTCCAGGTAAGGATTGATGAGTTGTTGATATTTTAATCCCCGCTCATTACGCTGGAAGCAGATGTGCAGTGAAAAATTGGTGACTTCCCTGGGATGAAAAACAATGCTGTCCTGGCCGTTTTTCAGGCTGGACTCGGTGATCAGCAACTGCCGCAAAACATCCCTGCTGATGACCACAAGATCGACCCGACCTGCCATCAGTTTGCGTAAATTGCTGATGTCTGATGGTGCCACATCAAGTCTTAACTGCTCTTTTTTGACCTGGGCGTCAAATTCTTCACCATTGGCATAGTCTTGCACCACGCCTATGGTCAGGCCTTTCAGGTCAGCATAATTTTTCCAGTCGAAATGCTTGTCTTTTAACGCAGCCAGGCCGACGATACTATTACCTAACGGGGCTGAAAAATAACAGGTCTTTTCTCTCTCCTTCAAATAAAAGGCAGGAAAATAACCAGCGTAAGCAGGATCATTGAGCCCCAGTTGCACAGCACGGCTCCAGGGAGTGTAACTGATATGGGTATCTATCCCCGCTTGCAAGGCGGCTGCCTTGACGATAACCGATGTCAGCCCTTCATCTGGCAGGTGTGAACCTACGTATGGCGCCCACTCCAGCGATGCCAGTTGCATGACAGGTCTGTCGGCAGCCAGAGACAACGCACCTGACAAACCGGCAGCGATGATAAAAAGAAAACGGAACAACCGTACACTCATGGCATAAAGCTAGCGCGGACAAAAACTGAGTGTAGCGCAAGTATGCCTGGACAACTTTAAGAGATAGTTACATACCTGCTGCGTTCCAGCCTGTCACTGCCGCTAGCGGCAATTGTTTCAAATGCATCATCCAGTGAGGTAAAGATATCCCAGTGCACAACTTGCTTTTGCAATACGATGGCCTGGATCAGTTTCATTTCCAGTTCCGCCTCGCGTTTGCCCTTCCATAACTTGTCTGCTGTAGCGACCGTTAACTCTTCCAGGCTCAGGCCATCCTCTTGCCATTGCGCGTGGCTGACACAACAGCGGGCGATGATACTCTGCACGCCTTGTTCCAGTAGCATTTTTTCACCAGCAGGCTCATGCAGGGAACCGGGTCCATCCAGTTCATTGGGATGCAGGATTTTTCCGGCATCGTGGATGGCGGCACCAAGACATATCAGGTTTGCATCGAACACCAAATCCATTTCTCCAAATTGGGCGACCAGCATATCCGCTGCTTCACCGACCAGTTTGACATGGGTGATCAGGCGTTCTGTTGCACCAAGTTGTGACACCAACTGGTAAGCGTCAGTGGTGGTGTTGAGCATAATAAGTAGTTATGTCAAGCAACAAAAAAGGCTTGCACAGAATGACGTGCAAGCCCACTTCTTAAAAATTACTAAAACTAATTACTTGAAATCGCCAGCGAATACGCGCACGGTTTTTTCATATCCCAGATGTCTGGCCATAGCTTCTTTTACCTGTGCCACGGTCAGTGCCTGTATTTTTTTCTCTACTTCGGCGCGGTATTGCATATTGCGGCCCAGGTAGAGATTGTTCGCCAGTGTTGGTGCCAGTGCGGCGTCCTGGCTGCGTTCAAGCTGGTATTGCTGGATCAGGCTCTTCTTGCCATCTTCCAGTTCTGTCTGTGTGAAACCTTCGGTCAGTACACGGTTGATTTCTTCACGTATGCCGGTTTCCAGCTTGGCACGGTTTTGCGGTGCATAAATAGCACCCATGGAAAAACTCGCGACTTCATCCAGGGCAGAGGCATTGAAACCAGAACCACCACCATAACTGACACCATCTTTTTGACGTATGCGATTCAGTATGCGTGAGTTGGCACTGCCACCCAGCAAGTAGTTGCCCAGTACCAGCGCAGGGTAATCAGGGTGCTTGATACCCAGTGGCAGTTGCATGCCGGCATAGAAGAAAGCGTTTGCCTTGTCCGGTGTGATGATTTGTTTATCATCTGCCTTGGTGGCCTGATAAGGTCTGGCGACGCGTGTGAATTTTTTCTGCGTATTCCAGTCGCCAAAGGCAGTTTGCAATTCCGTTTTTACTTTATTGGCATCAAACTCGCCCACTACGGCAATTTGCGCCTGGCCCGGATGATTGGCACCATAAAATTCTTTCCAGAATGCCTTGGCATCGGCCAGTTTGGCCGTTTTCAGGTAAGCAATTTGTTCATCAATGCTGCGGTAGTAGCGCGGGTCATCACTGGCGTAAATGTTTTGGGCTTTTTTGCCTGCATCAACAGCGACGGATTGAGGTTCCTTGCGGGACTCTTCGAGTTGTGCCAGCTGTGAATTCAGCAATTGCGTGAATTCAGCTTCATTGAAAGCCGGCTGGCGCAAGGAATCGCGCACCAGTTCCAAGACGCGTGGCAGATTGTCGCGTATGGTCTCTACCTGGATATTGACCATGGTTGCATTGCCATTGATTTGCAGCTTGGCCTTGAGCTTGTCGAGTTCTTCAGTAAATTGCTGATGACTGAGTTTTTCTGTACCACGGTTGAGCATGGCAGCAGCCAGCTCGGCGGCACCGGCTTTGCCCTTCAAACTGTTTTCATCACCCAGGTTGATATGCATGGACAGCACGACCGTATTGCCGCGTGTGGTCTTGGGCAACAGCGCATACTTCAAGCCATTGCTGAGTGCGCCTGTCACAGTACGTTTGTCGATATTGTCGGCAGAGGCGACAAAGTTTTCTGCCTGGGCGATTGCCACGCCGGGTTTGAATTGCTTGATCTGCTCGTCCACCGCGACCTTGGCAGGTGCTGGAGAGCGGTCAGGTTTTTCGGTAGGGATAAAACTGCCCGAAGTGCGGTTGCTGGATTTTAGCCAGGTGGTGGCGACACGTTGTACATCATCCACCTTGAGTGCCTTGACGCGGTCGCGGAACAGGAAGAACAAGCGCCAGTCGCCAGAGGCGATGTTTTCAGACAGGGACACGGCAAATTTTTCCGGATCATTGAAGATCTGGGCAATGTCTGAATCCAGTTTGGCTTTGGCCCTTGCCAGTTCTGCTTCAGTCACTGGTGACTTGTCAAAGCTTTCTATGGTGTCGAGCAAGATCTTTTTGGCTTCTGGCAGGTTTTGCTCGGTACGCAAGTTTGCACCAAGCATCAAAAAGCCTGGTTCTTCCAGATTCGCGGCCCAGGGGAAGACATCCGCAGTTTTCTTGGTTTCTACCAGCGCTTTATACAGACGGCCATTGGGTGTGTCGCCCAGGATCAGCGCCAGCGCTTCTGTCGCAGCATAATCAGGGTGGGCGGCAGGCACGGTGTGATACAGCGCCGCGATGACTTGTGAATCGCCGACACGGCGCACAATGACATCGCGTTCGCCATCTTGCACAGGGTCTAATGTATACGTAGGTTCCAGTGCACGTTTTGGCTTCGGTATTTTGCCAAACTGGGTGGCAATGAATTGTAGCGCCTGTTTGGCATCAAAGGCACCCGCCACGATCAGTGTGGCATTGTCGGGCTGGTAGTATCTACGCCAGAAAGCCTGCAGGTGCGGGATATTGACATTCTCGACGTCCGTACGCGCGCCTATGGTGTCCTTGCCATAGTTATGCCACTGGTGGGCACTGGACATGATGCGCTGCATGAGAATGCCGACGCCGGAATTCTCATTCTTTTCCATTTCATTGCGCACGACCGAGAATTCAGTTTTCAAGTCTTCGCCTGAAATGCGGGAATTGACCATGCGGTCAGCTTCCATGCTGATCGCCCACGCCAGGGTTTCAGGCTTGGCCGCAAAGGTTTCATAATAATTGGTGCGGTCCAGCCAGGTGGTGCCATTGAATTGCACGCCGCGTTGCGACATTTCTTCCCACAGGCGGGGATGGGCTTTACTGCCCTTGAACATCAAATGTTCGAGCAAATGCGCCATGCCGGTTTCGCCATAATTTTCATGGCGTGAGCCAACGCGGTAAGTAATGTTAACGGTGGTGGTTGGTTTGCTGGCATCTTGTACCAGCAAAACGCGCATGCCATTCGCCAACTGGTATTCATCTATGCCCTCAACCTGACGCACAAATTGCACACCGGCAGGCAGCGCGGCTTTGGCCGTTGCCGCATTTTCTGCCGCAATGGCGGGCGGTATGTGCACCAGGGTAGTAAAAGCCAGTGCCAGGGACAGACTCAAGCTGCTGAGTTGCATGCGCGATGATTTCATGTAGCGACCTTTATGAATATAGTAAATACCAAGCAATGAGGGGCGGCATCTCCATGACCGGGCATGGCAGTAGCCGTGATTCAGACTAGCGAATCGAGTCTGGTTCAAATGTAAAGCAGTCAAGCTTAGTACAAATATATCAAGAAAAGCAACCAGGACATACAAAAATGCCAAGTGCAGCAGGGGAAAGGGTGAAACGGGAAGAAAATAATGGCGCGCCAGACACGAATCGAACGTGCGACCCCAGCCTTCGGAGGGCTGTACTCTATCCAACTGAGCTACTGGCGCGTAGATTATGCAGAGATATGCATAAGTGATACAGGGGTAATGCAAGGGCAACATTCTAACCCAAATTGTGCCTAGCCTTGCGTATGAAAGCAGGGAAATTGTCGTTAAACCAGCCAGATTTTCCGTATTCTTGGCGCGTGCAGCTTGCTTTTCATTCCAAACGCGACGCTTTCGCTCTATAATTCCAAGCTTTGGCGTGCGCGGTTCAATTGCCTGCCAGCATAGACGAACAGATTTTCTGTATCTAATTCATTTGCATTGAGGAAACCATGAGCGACGCGCACGACGAACACGAATCAGCGATCAAGACCCCTAAGCAACTCATCGTTGCTATCCTCGCCGGATTCCTGGTACCCATTATCGTCATTGTCTTGCTGGTACAGTACGTATCGAATGACAAAAAAGTCGGCGCAGGTTCTTCTGCCCTGACACCAGAAGCAGTAGCTACCCGTATCAGTCCGGTGGCTGACCAGGGTTTCAATTTCAAGGACGCCAATGCTCCAAAGACTCTGCAATCTGGCGAAACAGTATACAAAACCATCTGTTCAGCTTGCCATGACACTGGTGCAGCTGGTGCTCCTAAATTTGGCGATGCTGCTGCCTGGGGCCCACGTATTGCCCAGGGTTACGATAAAGTAGTCGCCAATGCTTTGGGTGGTTTGCGTGCCATGCCTGCCAAAGGTGGTAATCCTGACCTCGACGATATCGAAGTTGCCCGTGCAGTTGTTCATCTGGCTAATGCCGGTGGTGCCAAGTTCAAGGAACCTGAAGTAAAGGCAGCCCCTGCTACTGCGGCGTCGGCCGAAGCATCGGCAAAATAAGCTTTTCAGTATTCGCCTTTCACTCAGGCAAACAAAAAACCCCGGTGCGCCGGGGTTTTTTGTTTGTTTTGTCCGTACTTCCAAGCCAATCAAGCTGAAAATTACATTGAATTTCAGTTAAATATAGTCAAAATAAGATATTTACTGGTACAAACTGTTTTATTTTGATACATTTTGGTGCAAAATTCCCGTGAGCTAATTGTCATTCCAAATGACCTCACGAAATGAGAATCATTGCTTCAATAACAATGTTTCCATCGGTCACTATTAACTTAAAAATTTCGCCTTTTTGCGGAACTTCCTTCTGTTTTCATAGTCAAATGCAGACCTTGCTGTATGTCTGTATCTTGCCATAATTCCATCTTGTTGTTTTTTTGCTGCATGCATTCTATCAATATTGACAATGGAATCTCTTAGATGTTCTCATGCTGAGGCAAATTTTTTGAAAGTTATTTCTCAAAATTTCCCACGCGTAAAAAAAAATTTCCATATTGTTTGGTAATTTTGCAATTTGGCAAAGTTTGTTTGGTTTTTGCCGAATTTTGTTTAGAACACATAAAGAACGGAGCGCAATAGTGATAAAAGAAAAAACAATTTCAAGATCAGTAAGACTGATCTGTTCCAGTGGTTTGTTGTTGAGCATGGGTATGATGGCTCAACCGACTTTCGCACAAGAAGGTGTACAGAAAGTTGAAATTACCGGTTCCAGTATTAAGCGTACTGAAACAGAAGGTGTTGCAACGACTCAAATCCTGAGCCGTAAAGACATCGAACAATCAGGAAAAACTTCTATCGCTGATGTGGTCCGCAGTATCTCTGCTGACAATAACGGTAGTGTCAGCGGCTCTTTCACTAACGGCTTCGCTGGTAGTGCTTCCGGCGTTTCCCTGCGTGGTCTGAGCGTTAGCTCCACTTTGGTGCTGATCAACGGCCGCCGCACAGCACCGTATGGTTTCGGTGATGACGGCCAACGCAGCTTCGTCGATCTGAACTCCATCCCGCTGGATGCAGTTGATCGTATCGAGATCCTGAAAGACGGCGCTTCCGCGATTTACGGTTCTGACGCTATCGCCGGCGTGGTCAACATTATTCTGCGTCAAAACTATGTAGGTCAATCTGTTTCCGCCAATATTGGCCAGTCTTCCCGTGGCGATGGCCGCACCACGAGCGCATCCGCTGCGATCGGTTTCGGTAATCTGCAAACAGATAAATACAATCTGTTCATGACGATTGATGCCAAGAAGCAAGAAAAAATCTGGCAAAAAGACCGTAGCGACTACATCGGCCAGGCTGATGCACGTCCATGGGGTGGCCGCGATCAACGTGTTGGTTTCATCACATCCGGTAATGCAGGTGGTTCCAATGCATTGGGTACAGTACGTCCAGTAAGTGCAACGGGTGCTGCTATCCCTGGCCGTGGCGTTCAACAATTGCCAGGTACTTGCTCCGCAGCAAATCTCGACCCAGTTGGCGGCACATCGTTGGATAATGCTGGCGGCGGTTGCTTGTTTGACCCAGTTGCGTACCAAACTGTTCAGCCAGAAACTCAAAACCTGAATCTGTATGCACGCGGTACTTTTGCCATCAATGACAAAACTACGGCGTACACAGAATTGGGTTTGTTCAATAGCAAGGCAAAAACACAGACAACACCATCCGGTTTGACCGGCGCTGGTTTCGATCTGGTGAATGCCCGTGTCAACAACACTGGTACAGGTCCTGACCAGTTGCTGCTGCCTATCGGTCATCCAGACAATCCGTTTGCTGATGCGCGCGCACGTCCACGCTGGATCGATACTACCCGTCCACGTACTGCCGATCTGGAAACCACAGTTACCCGTTTCCTCGCTGGCGTAAAAGGTACAGTTGCTGAGTGGGATTATGATGCTGGCTTCCTGTATGCTGAAAGCAAAACAGACAAGACTCAAAATGGTTACTACCGTCAATCTGCGTTGAAAGCAGCAGTGGCAAATGGTACTTTCCGCATTGGTCAAGGCCGTATCAATACGCCTGACGTACTGGCACTGGTCTCTCCAACTCTGGTGAACTCCGGCGTAACAAAGAGCACATCCGTAGATTTCAAGGCAACGCGTGAACTGACACAATTGCCAGGTGGCCCATTGGCTATCGCGGTAGGTGCTGAGTACCGTAAAGAAGAAACCAACAGCGAAGCAACGCCATTTACGAACATCAATGACATCGCTGGTCTGGGTTATTCTGCTGCAAAAGGCTCACGCAACGTTAGCGCGATCTACACAGAATTGGCTATCCCGGTATTAAAATCCCTGGAATTCCAACTGGCTGCACGTTCAGACAAATACTCTGACTATGGTCGTTCCACTACACCTAAAGCTGGCTTCAAATACACACCAACTAATGCTATCGCATTCCGTGGTACGTATGCTGAAGGTTTCCGTGCCCCTAGCGCGGCAGAGAACGGTGATTCTGCAGTAGCTGCATTTACCAATATCGCCAGCGATCCTATCCGTTGCGCTGTTACCAAATTGCCAGCAGACTGCTCATCACAACAAGTTGGTGCAATCACGGTCGGCAACAAAAACATCAAGCCTGAAACCTCCAAGAGCTACAGCCTTGGTCTGGTTGTAGAACCGATCAAGAACTTCAGTATCTCTCTGGACTGGTGGAAAATTGTCCGTGATGGTGAAATCAGCGGTTCTGATCCAGGTGCGATTGTTGCTAATCCAGCTGGCTACCCAGATGCGCAAATCGTTCGCGGTGAAGCAACAACCAATTTCCCTGGCCTGGCTGGTCCTATCCTGATGGTGAAAGCGCCTTACCTGAATGCTGGTAAGACACAAACTTCCGGTCTGGATCTGGATATGCGTGCCAAGTACGACATGGGCAGCAACGGCAAGTTGAATGCTGGCCTGGTCGTTACTTACATGAACGAGTTCAGAAGGACGGATGCTGACGGTACTGTGCATGAATTTGCTGGTACTCACGGTGACGTGAACCTGTCCGGTGACGGTGGTACACCACGTACTAAAGTCAGCGTAAGCCTGGGCTGGGAACGTGGTCCTTGGACATTGTCTGGTAACGTCAACCATGTATCGAGCATCAGCGACACCAATGAAATCGGTGGCGATTGCCTGGACGTTGATGCCAACGGTAAGCCTTACCTCGGTTGCCGTATAGCGTCATTCACGACAGTAGACGTGTTCGGTAAATGGAAAATGTCCAAAAACCTGGAATTCACAGCATCCATCACTAACTTGTTCGACAAGATGGCACCGTTGGACGTCCAGACTTATGGTCGTATCAACTACAACCCATCCTTGCATCAATCCGGCGCAGTTGGCCGTTACTGGAACATCGGTGGACGTTACACATTCTAATGTTGACGTAATTGACAGCATAGTCTGAGTTTGGGCATCACCAGGTTTGCACCGGTGATGCCAGTACAAATGCAGGTTGAAAAGTAAAAACCCCCACAAGCTTGCTTGTGGGGGTTTTTATTTTATGACGCGCCGCGCGCCTTATCTGTACAAGTGTGCGGCTTGCCCATGGTTTTCATGCCTGTGGCGTGCATTGCATATCATGTGGCGCGTTTTGATGGAGCTTGCCCGCAAGCCACAGGGGAAAATGTCAATCAAAGTTGCTGCCGGAGCTGCTACATGGCAGGCATTCCTATGAACTGAAACCTGTGAGAGCAAAGCATGTTGAACATTGACAAGACCAAACCTGTTTTGGTGACCGGAGCCACCGGCTACGTCGCCGGTTGGATAGTGAAACGCTTGCTGGAAGAAGGTGTCACCGTCCATGCCGCCGTTCGTAACCCCAGCGATGTGGAGAAGCTTGCGCATATTGACCAGATGGCGCTTAAATTGCCGGGCAGCATACGTTATTTCAAGGCCGACTTGCTTGACCAGGGTTCCTATGCTGAGGCCATGCAGGGATGTGCGATCGTTTTCCATACCGCTTCCCCATTCAAGCTGGACGTCAGCGATGCGCAAAAGGATCTTGTCGATCCGGCAAAGCTGGGGACACAAAATGTGCTGGAAACCGCTAGCGAGACCGCATCAGTAACACGCGTGGTACTGACCAGCAGTTGCGCCGCTATTTATGGTGACTGTGCGGATGTTGCCAACACTCCCCGCCAGGTATTGACCGAAGACATCTGGAATACCAGCTCCTCATTGCAACATGTGCCCTATTCCTACTCAAAGACCGTGGCTGAGCAGGCGGCATGGGAAATTGCCAGGCAGCAGACTCGCTGGAGCCTGGTTGTCATTAACCCCAGCTTCATTCTTGGTCCCGGCCTGAGTAGGCAAGGAACTTCCTCGGAAAGTTTTAATGTCGTCCGACAGTTGGGGGATGGGCGTATGAAAGCCGGCATACCTGATATAGGCTGCGGTGCAGTCGATGTGCGCGATGTGGCCGAAGCTCATCTGCGCGCCGCCTATCTGCCAGATGCCAGGGGACGCCATATCGTTTCAGGACATGACAGTTCGCTGCCCATGATAGCCCAGGCCCTGTTGCCAAAATACAATGCCTACCCGGTACCGCGCCGTATCCTGCCAAAATGGCTGGTCTGGCTGGTGGCACCTCTTGCTGATAAAAGCATCACGCGCAAAATGATTTCCAGGAATGTCGCTTATGTCTGGCGGGCCGATAATGGCAAGAGCATACGGGAACTCAGGATGTCCTACCGCCCCTTGCAAGTTACAATTCAGGATATGTTTCAGCAAATGATAGACAGTGGGCAGATTCCCAAGCCTTGAGTTTCAACCTGAGCAGGGTGATCTGAAAAAAATGAAACAAGCGACCCATTTCTCTGTCCAGCCTGGCTGGCGACTGCTGCTTAGCGACATGGGGCTTAATCCAGATCACTTGCTACGTCTGGCGCAGCTGCCAGCAGATCTGTTTACGCGCAAGGACAGTACGATTACGGCGGCCCAGTATTTCGGTTTGTGGCAAGCGATAGAGACCTTGGCGGGAGTTGCATCACTGCCGCTGTTGGTTGGCGCGACCATCTCGGTCGAGGCATTTGACCCGCCGATTTTCGCGAGTTTGTGCAGCCCCAACCTCAATGTCGCTATGCAACGACTATCCGCATTCAAGAAGCTGGTCGGGCCGATGACGCTGAGCTTGCAGGCCGGGCAGGCAAAGACAGTAATAACACTGGAATGCTATGGCAATGTCGGCCATATTCCCAAGAGCCTGGCGATGACGGAGCTGGTCTTTCTCACGCAACTCGTCCGCCTGGGCACACGCTATCGCGTGATTCCATTGGAGGTGATGCTGCCAGAAGTGCCAGCAAGCATGGACGACTATGCCGCATACTTTGGTCGCCCCACAAAAAAGGGTGCGTCTATACGGCTGACCTTTTCCGCTCAGGATGCAGCCAGACCCTTCCTGACTGCCAATGAAGCGATGTGGCAATACTTCGAACCGGGTTTGCGCAAGCGCCTGTCCACCTTGGATGCAACGGCAAAGATCGCTGAGCGTGTCAGGGCAGTATTGCTGGAGGGATTACCGGCAGGCGAGTATTCGATAGAGGCTGTCGCCGGACATCTGGCCCTCAGCAAGCGCAGCTTGCAGCGGCAACTGCGTGAGGAATTCACCAGTTTCAAGCACATACTCAACGACACGCGCCAGCAACTGGCGCAACATTACCTGAGCAGTGCTTCTGTTTCTCAGGGGGAGATTGCTTACTTATTAGGATTTCAGGAAGTGAATTCCTTTATCAGGGCATTCAAGGACTGGACAGGTCATACTCCCGCCGCTTACCGGCACGACTTGGTCAAAACGACACATTGAGATTGCTGTGCTGCTTGGATTGACAAATCTATCCGGAGAATCGAATGCTTCTTTGGGCCTGACGCCGCCACAATTGCTGAAGTCGGCCCTCATTTCTGACTAAGCATAGACGGGATTTGCTGACTTATCGCCAGTTTGAGCATGCGTATTGCCATTTAATGACGGTGATTCGGAATGGAGTATTGTCATTAAAACACATAACATTTTATGCATGAAGCATAACGTGTTGTCATTAAGAGACAGCTCAAGTCATTGAATGAGGCGCTCTATAGTTCTTGTCGGAAAGATTATTCCCTATCTCAAATTGCTGAAATTAGCTGAAATTGTACATACAAATTTCAGATGATGAAAAAAGCAATAGCATTTGCAGTCCAAAATGGTGCAAGGTCTATAAATGCCCATTTTTTATCCTGTCATTTAGGCTTTTAGCCGCGTGCAAATTCTTGGATATGAATAATTGGCTAAATTAAATATAAATATCGCAGGCCGACGTTATTACACAACAGTTGATCTTGCGTAATTTTATCACCTGCACATTTTTAACAATTTAGCTTGATAGCGAGAAAATTTACGTTTTCGAAACGAAATAAGCGGTCTTGACATCAAAGTTTTCAAATGGTTCCATGACAAGGAGATTTTTTTTCGGAAAATGTAACAGTAATTGAAACAGACAAATGATGAACAAATTGCGACGAATTGCTTTTGATCATTTTCCGGCAGAAAAAATCTAAAAAAGATTTGGCTGCTGTGGGCAAATAGGGGGTTCTGGTTACCAACCGGGATCTTGTCCAGGCGGCCTCGCTCATTAGTTACATTTTTGGGGGTTTAGTCATGGTAGAAAAAATGTTGGCCCGATCCGTACGCCTGATGTTCCTGGGTGGTGTCGCGGTCGGTGCAGGTTTGCTGGCACAACCAGCGATGTCGCAAGACGTACAAAAAGTGGAAATCACAGGTTCCTCGATCAAACGTATAGCACAAGAAGGCGCATTGCCTGTGCAAACCCTGAGTCGTAAAGACATCGAACAAAGTGGCGCCAATAATGTGGCCGACCTCGTCGCTGCCCTCCCTGCCATGCAGGGCTTTATCACTGCATCCACTTCAGTCAACGGTGGTGGTGCTGGTCGCCAGTCTGCCTCTATCCACGCGATTGGTACTGACTACACCCTGGTATTGTTGAACGGCCGTCGTATGGCACCGTATGGCACAGGTAGTGCCGTCAATCTGGGCAGTATCCCTTTGTCTGCAGTTGAACGCGTAGAGATTTTGACTGACGGCGCGTCCACGCTGTATGGTTCAGATGCAATTGCCGGTGTCGTCAACTTCATTCTGAAAAAGAACCAGACAGACCTGAATGTAGAAGCAACCTTGACCAGCCCACAACAAAGCGGTGGCCGTAGCGGTAACTTCTCCATTTCCAAAGGCTTTGGCGATCCTGAAAAAGACGGCTTCAATGTCTTGTTTGCCTACAGCCATGACGAACAAAAACCTCTGGAAGCGGCGCAACGCAGCTTCGCGAATTCCGGTGTCCAGAAGTTCATGAAAGATGGCAAGATGTACGCCACTTGGCAGACCAGTATCAATTCCACGCCAGCCAATGCCGACATTTATGATTCCCTGGGCAACAACGCAACATTCTCGCCTGACCTGGTGAATACCAAAAAATGTAATGGTCCCAATACATTTGAGCGTGGTGGCGTTTGCCGCTATGACTACGCCGCGACAGTACAACTTTTGCCAGAACTCAAGCGTGACAGCTTCTTCGCCTCCGGCAATTTGAAATTGGGCAAAGACACAACCGTGTTTGGTGAATTGGTCATGTCCAATTTTTCCAACAAGGCACGCTATGCTGCGCCAGCCCAGCCGCTGACAACTTTTAGCACCGATCCGGTCTCGGGCCAAAAAGTCATCAATCCGAATTACATCGGTGCGTATAACAAGTCTGTTGTGCCACTGCTGGCAGGACAAGGCATCAATCCTAATGATGTGACTGATGCCTTCTTCTACTATCGCGCCAATGATGCAGGTGGCCGTGCAGATAATTACAAGACTGAAGCCCGCCATTTGGTTCTGGGTGTGGACAGCAATTACCTGGGCTGGGATTTGAGTGCCAGCTATACGCATTCTGAAAATACAGAAAAAGATGACGCTGTATCCGGCTACATGAGCGCCAACCGTTTTGATGCTTTGGTCAAATCTGGTGCTTACAATCCTTACATCGTCAATACTAATGCTTCTGCCATCCTGGCACCTGCGGTATTGCAAGAAAATCTCAGTGTCACCAAATCCAAGATTGACGTGCTGAGTGCTCATGCCTCCAAAGAATTGTTTGACATGAGCGGCGGCAAGGCACAATTGGGTCTCGGTGCAGACACAACCAAGCAGTCTTTCAATGACGCGCCTAGCGAAATGGTGCAAGGACCTGGTCCTCAGCATCCTGCCTGGACTGACGTTATTATCGGTGGCTCTACCGGTTCTCAGGGCCTGGTTGCTTCCCGCAAAAGCTGGGGCACTTTCGGCGAATTGCTGATGCCTGTCATCAAGAACATGGATCTGACAGCAGCCGTACGTTATGACAGCTATGACGCCGTCAAGAAAGACAATGTCAGCTATGACGTCAATGGCAATGCTTCACAACCTGGTACTCAGGGTGTGTCGGTTTCCAAGGCAACTTACAAATTGTCAGCACGTTATCAGCCTATCCAGAGCCTGATGCTGCGCGGCTCTTATGGCACAGGCTTCAAGGCACCAACGCTGAATGATATTTCTGATCCATTGAAAAACGATGGTTCTTCGAATTTCTTCCCTTGCCCTATCACTAAAGCAACTGACCCACGTTTCCCATATTGCCGCGGCACGTCTGAATACGGCCTGTTGAAAAAAGGTAATCCAAGCACAGGTGCAGATGCTTTGAAAGCGGAAGAATCCAAGCAGGCAGCATTTGGCTTCCGCCTCGAACCAACCAGCAACCTGTCCCTGGGTCTGGACTGGTGGGATGTGAAACTGAAAAACCAGATCCAGAAATTGTCTCAGGATTTGATTTTCACTACACCTTCACTGGCTGATCAATACATCTCCCTGTACTACGATCCTATCCAGAAGTCCAAAGTTCTGGTGGCTAACCGTAGCCCTGTGAATCTGGCCAGCTCCCGTTATTCCGGCCTGGACTGGGATGCGACGTTCAAATCAGCAACACCTATCGGTAAGCTGAATGTGAACTGGTCTGGTACTTATATGCTGACGGCAGAAAAAGATGTACCGGGCGCGGCTAAAGAAAGCAGCATAGGCCGTTTTGATTCTTATGACGATGTGACTTTCCGTATCATTTCCAGGCTGGTCGCTTCTCTGAAAGTGTCGGATCAGTACACACATAGCCTGACCATGAATTACCGTTCTGGTTACCATGACAAAGTCGCGACTGCAGATGATGCTTATGTCCGTTCCGTTAACGCTGACGGCAGTGTAGGGGGGTATGTAGATATGAACCGCGATGTCAGCAACTACACAACTTTTGATTACCAGTTGCAAGCCAAGGTCATCAAAAACCTGACTATCACTGGCGGTATCCGCAACCTGTTCAATGTTGATCCTCCATTCACTATCCGCAATACGGGTGGTGGTAATCAGGTTGGTTACGATGGTCGCTATACCGACCCTCTGGGCCGTACCTTCTATGTAACAGCTCAATATAAATATTGATCGTATTGATATTTACAGATGAACAAAAAACCCGGATACGTCCGGGTTTTTTTTCAAAAAATTTTCATATTTAAACAAAACTTGAAAATATATTTTCTTGGCGGTCATATAAGGCAACTGGTTATTTTGGCAAGAGAGTCATTTACCAACAAAACGATATTGCCATGGAGAAATCGGGAAAAACGTGAACAAAATTTAGTCAGCCACAGGAGCTGGCAAGTATAGTTAATCTGCGTAAAAAATAAGCAAATTTCTATTGCTGCATAAATGCAAATAAATTTACCTGGATTTGGTTTTCACAGAGGAGGAATACCAGTAAAAAGCCCTTGCTAGTGGGCAAAATTCGAGTATATTTCTAACTTTGTCGCTTGCTTTTCCCTTGATTGACCATCGTTTTTTCAATAAATGCAGGCTTCGTCAGGTATTTGTAAAAAAAAGTGTCCTGACAGCAATTTTGTTAGCAAATGTAAGCATTCAGAGTAGTATTTCATAACACCCGTGTTCCCATCTTCCTCAACCATTTTTCACACCAGCCAAGCAAATGAATTTATCAAAAATGACAGTAAGTAGGCGTCTGGGACTGGGCTTCGCTCTGGTTTTGACGTTTTTAATTGCCGTGACCCTCGTCGGCATTTCAAGAATGTCGCAGATTCAGGGGCGGCTGGAAAAGATAGTGAATGTCAGCAATGCCGAGACCCGTCTGGCATTGGATATGCGCGCCATCGTCTATGATCGCATGGTGTCGCTGCGCAATCTGACCCTGTTGAATGATGCTGGTGATATGGAGCCGGAGCTGAAAAAGATTGCTGAGCAATCCAAACAGTATGCCGCAGCCGACGAAAAGCTCAGCAAGATAGCAACTGAAGAAGGTAATGTCTCGTCAGAGAAAAAAACCTTGCTCGGCAAATTGAAGGAAACAGAAACCGCCGCCGCCGCCTTACCTGCCAAAGCGCAGGAACTGGGTCTGGCAAACAATGCAGAAGCTGCGACCATCACCCTGATCAAGAAACTGCGCCCGGTACAGAAAAAATGGCTGGATACGCTGGATGAACTCGTCGCGCTGGAAGATAAACTCAATACCCAGACTGCAGAAGAGGCAAGTTCAGCCTTCAAGGCGGCGACCAGCATGATGACGATACTGGGTGTACTGGCAGTGGCTGCAGGTATTTTTGCCGCCTTCTTTATCAGCCGAAGTTTGCTCAGGCAACTCGGTGGCGAGCCAGATTATGCTGCCACTATCGCTGGCCAGATTGCAGCTGGTGACTTGACTGCGCCTATCGATTTGAAGCATGGTGACAATGCCAGTCTGTTGTATGAAATGAAAAACATGCGTGACAGCCTGGTGAATATAGTTGCCCAGGTACGCAATGGTACAGATACGATTGCTACTGCATCGAGCGAAATCGCCAGCGGTAATCTTGACTTGTCTTCCCGTACTGAACAGCAAGCCAGCTCACTGGAAAAAACCACATCGTCGATGAAAGAACTGACGACCACGGTAAAACAAAATGCCGATAATGCGCGTGAAGCCAATCAACTGGCAGCTTCTGCATCTGAAGTGGCGCGCCAGGGTGGTGTAGTGGTTGCCCAGGTGGTTGATACCATGGGTTCCATCAATGAATCGTCGAAAAAAATTGTTGATATCATCAGTGTTATCGACGGCATCGCTTTCCAGACCAATATCCTGGCCTTGAATGCGGCAGTAGAAGCTGCGCGTGCCGGTGAACAAGGCCGTGGTTTTGCCGTGGTTGCGGCTGAAGTGCGTAACCTGGCACAACGAAGTGCTGCTGCTGCCAAAGAGATCAAGACGTTGATCGGTACTTCCGTAGAGAAAGTCGAAATCGGTACCAAGCTGGTAGGCCAGGCTGGTGTCACGATAGACCAGGTGGTCTCCAGCGTAAAACATGTGACCGACATCATTGCCGAAATCAGTGCAGCGAGCCAGGAACAAAGCGTAGGTATTGAACATGTCAACCATGCGATTATCGAAATGGATGGCGTTACCCAACAAAATGCTGCACTGGTGGAACAAGCTGCAGCCGCTGCCCAAAGCCTGCAAGATCAGGCTTCTGAACTGGCGAAAGTGGTCAGCGTCTTCAAACTGCATGCAGGTGAACGCAGCCAGTATAATGCGCCGCCGATGGCACATACGCCAGTACGCCGTGCCGAACCTGTGGCCTCGATCAAAACTAAATCCAGGAGCAGCACCGTCAAATCATTGCCTGCCGCTAAAGCGGCAACTAAGACTGCACCCAAGACAACTCCCAAAAAGGCGGCTTCTGCAAGCGCTGATGAATGGGAAGAATTCTGATATCGCTGGTTTTCAGTGCTGAGGAGATCAATCCATATCACTGAAAGCCGCAATTGTTGAGAATAGTGTCTGGCCTTGAAATCTGTTGGAAGTTTTTTATACTGAATAGAAAATGCATAAGAAGAGTCCTATGAAACCACAAATATCCTTACTCATCTCGTCCTTGTTGTTATGTGCCAGTGCCTCCGTCATGGCCGCAGAAACTTCTCCTGTCATGGACAGCAAGTCATGCGAACCACCCAAGTATCCAAAAGCAGCATTGATGAATGAAGAAACCGGCACTGTTACTATGGGTTTCCTGATTGCGGCAGATGGCAAGGTCGTTGAATCCAAAGTCGAAAAATCCAGCGGCTCCAAGAGCCTGGACAAGGCTGCACTGACTGCATTGAGTCAATGCAAATTCAAGCCAGGTACCAAGGATGGCAAAGCTGACCAATTATGGGCCAAGGTCGATTTTGTCTGGAAGCTTGAGTAATCAGCGTTGGAGTTCAGTATCTTGATTAACTGAACAGCAAACCAGAATATACAAACAGGAAGGGGACACATGATCGTGTCCCCTTCCTGTTTTATGAATCAAGTTTCTGAATTAAGATTCTGAATCAGGCTTATGAGCCTGGATTACGAATCAAAATCTGAGAAGTGCTCGGGCTGACAGATATAGCCCGTTCTACGGTCTTGTAAACGGATGGGGTTTTAATCGGCAAATCTGCTCCTGTTCGTCAGGCCCGCCGTACCTCCCTGGGTAACAGCGCAGCTACCACACCCAGTAGCGGCAGGTAGGCGATGGTCTGATAGACAAAGGCAATGCTGGTACGGTCTGCGAAGATGCCCAGGACCGCAGCACCCAGCCCACCCATGCCGAAAGCAAAACCGAAGAACAGGCCAGACACCATGCCCACCTTGCCCGGCATCAGTTCCTGTGCATACACCAGGATAGCCGAGAATGCGGAAGACAACACCAGCCCGATCACGATGGTCAGCGCGGTTGTCCAGAACAGATTGGCATACGGCAGCATCAGGGCAAACGGTGCCACACCCAGAATGGACACCCAGATAACGGGTTTGCGACCTATGCGGTCTCCAACAGGCCCACCCAGTACCGTACCCAAGGCAGAGGCAAACAGGAAGAAAAAAAGATGTAACTGCGCGTTCTGCACCGTCAGGCCAAAACGTTCCATCAGGTAGAAGGTGTAAAAACTGCTGATGCCTGCAACGTAGAAATACTTTGAAAAAATCAATATCAGCAAAATCGCGATAGCACCCATGACCACCTTGCGGGGGTAAGGTGCGACGTTAACAGGTTTCCTGTTGCCAGCTGAGGCAATGTGGTGTGCTGCATACCAGCGACTCACTTGTAGCAGTAGTCCTATGCCTAGTATGGCGGCCAATCCGAACCATGCCACGCTGCGCTGGCCGAAAGGCACGATAACGATGGCCGCCAGCAGTGGGCCTATCGCCGTGCCCATATTACCGCCGACCTGGAACACCGACTGCGCAAACCCATGCCGCCCGCCCGAGGCCAGCCGTGCAATGCGCGAAGATTCGGGATGGAAGATGGATGATCCTATGCCGACAAAGGCTGCTGCGAGTAGCACGAAGCCAAAGCTGGGGGCAAAGGCCAGCAGTATCAGCCCGATCAATGTTGATGTCATGCCGAACGGCAGTGAATAGGGTTGTGGCCGGCGGTCTGTGAAAACACCCACCAGCGGTTGCAGCAACGAGGCAGTCAGTTGATAGGTCAGGGTGATCAGGCCCACCTGGCTGAAGCTCAGCGAGAACTCCCCCTTCAAGATAGGATACATCGCCAGTATCAGTGATTGCATCATGTCGTTGATCATGTGCGCACTGCTGATGGCACCCAGGATGCCGAAAGCAGGTTTGCTCTTCGCAGGGAGCGTGGTGGGCTGGCCGGTGTCAGATGTTGTTGCGGAAATTGTCATGGAGATGGCTTTCACTTTAGAATGGAATCAGGCCGCCGACAGTAAAACGGGCTATCTGCGCTGCTGCCTTGGTATCGCTATGGCAGAATTATCCCCCGTACTGGATAGCCTGTCTCGCGCCAATCCGCCAACAACCCTTGAGAAAAGGACATGGATACATCTCGCAAGCCCAAGTCCCTGGCTCAAGCGCTTAAAGAAATTGATGAGCTGCCTTCACCTGTCAGTGGCAGGGCTACTGACTATCCAGCCAACTGGCACATTGCGCCGCATCTGCACGCCAGGCATCAACTGATTTATGCGGTACGTGGTGTGATGGTGGTGCAGACGGAAGTCGGTCGCTGGGTGGTGCCGCCTACCCGCGCCATCTGGATGGTGGCTGGCATGACGCATGAGATACGCTGTATAGGAGAAGTGCACATGCGCAGCGTAACAGTAGCGACGGATGCGGCCTCCGGTTCACCCGGCTTTACCCAGGTAGTCGGTATCTCGCCTCTATTGCGCGAGCTGATCCGCGCTGCGATGGAATTAAGTCAGCCCTATCTGCCCTATATACCCGATAGCCGCGATGGCCGTGTCATGCGTCTGATCCTCGACGAAATACGTGTCCTGCCCGTGCTGCCCTTGCACCTGCAAATGCCGTCCGACCCGCGTTTGCTGAGAATTTGCGAGCTGCTTCAGCAGCAACTCGATGATTCCTCTACCATGGCAGACTGGGCGCAACGCCTGGCCGTGGATGTGAAGACCATACAGCGTCTGTTCGTAAAGGAAACCGGCATGACCTTTGGTCAATGGCGGCAACAGGCCCGCTTGCTGCGAGCGCTGGAACTGCTGGCAAGCGGTGAGAAAGTCATCGACATCGCCCTGGCACTGGGCTATGACAGCCCCAGTGCCTTCTCTACGATGTTTCGCAAACAGTTTGACCAGACACCCAGCCAGTTCTTTGCTGAAAACTGACCGGACTCGTCAGTGAGAAAAAGCCAGCGCTTATTTCATCATTGAGCGAGCACTGTTTACACTGCTTATTTAGCGCCTGATTGCAAGCCGCGGCGTATTAGCAATGGTTCTATCTTTGGTTCGCGTCCACGGAAATTACGGAAAGACTCGAGCGGGTCCATGCTGCCACCCTTGGACAATAATTGCTGACGGAACCAGTCACCATTCTTGCGGTTCAAACCGCCGTTTTCCTTGAACCATTCCACTGTCTCGGCATCCAGCACTTCACTCCACAGATAAGCGTAGTAACCGGCTGAATAGCCGCCACCAAAGATGTGCGAGAAATACGTGCTGCGGTAACGCGGCGGCACGGGTGCAAAATCGACACCTGCCTGTTTCAATGCGTCAGCTTCAAAGGCCAGCGCATCTTTTGGTATCTGCGCAGGTGTCAATTGATGCCAGCGCTGATCCAGCAGCGATGCTG
This sequence comes from Undibacterium sp. Ji42W, assembly GCF_049340405.1. Classification (NCBI taxonomy): domain Bacteria; kingdom Pseudomonadati; phylum Pseudomonadota; class Betaproteobacteria; order Burkholderiales; family Oxalobacteraceae; genus Undibacterium; species Undibacterium sp. Ji42W. The sequence continues at coordinate 567,218 of NZ_JBMPOV010000002.1, read as the reverse complement.
CCAGGTATTCTGTCGTCGCAAAACCCTGATTGAATTTATTGGCTGCGGTGATTTTATCCACCAGAGTCTGTGGTATCACTTCGCCATTTTGATAATGTCTGGCATAGTTTTTCAATACCTCAGGCCAGGTTGCCCACATCTCGTTAACCTGGGACGGATATTCGACAAAGTCACGCGGTACATTGGTGCCAGAAAAACGCGGGTACTTCACATTCGAGAACAAGCCGTGCAATGCATGGCCAAATTCATGGAAAGCCGTGCGCACTTCATCAAAGGTCAGCAGGGTAGGCTGGCCTGCTGGCGGCTGCGGGATATTGAGATGGTTGGCAAGCACGGGGTGAGTGCCAAACAGGCTGGACTGCTCTACATAGGCATTCATCCAGGCACCGCCGCGCTTGGTGTCGCGCGCATACATGTCGGCGATGAACAAGGCCATGCTCTTGCCATCGGCATCAAATATTTCATACACCTTGACGCTGGGGTGATACACCGGCAAATCAGTGCGCTCTTTGAAAGTGATGCCATACAGTTTGGTGGCTGCAAAGAAGACACCGTTTTCCAGCACATTCTTCAATTCAAAGTAAGGTCGCAACTGGCTGTCGTCAAAACTGTATTTTGCCTTGCGTAATTGCTCGGTATAAAACGCCCAGTCCCAAGCCGCCAGCTTGAAATTACCTTGCTGTGCATCGATGATTTTTTGCAGCTCTGCGCCTTCGGCTTTGGCGTTATTCACTGCAGCCGGTGCCAGCTCGCCCAGCATTTTGTTGACTGCGGTGGTGGTTTTGGCGGTTTCATCTTCCAGGCCATAGGCGGCATGGTTGGCATAACCGAGCAGGGTCGCACGTTCAGCACGCAGGCGTGCCAGATCGATGGCTACCTGGCGGTTGTCAAACTCACCGCCATGGCTGCCACGGTTCACCGAGGCTTCATGCAGACGCTGGCGCAGGGCGCGGTTTGCCAGGCTGGCCTCGAATGGCTGGCCGGTGGTATTCATGAGCGGGATGACGAATTTATCTTTCAGGCCGCGCGTCTTGGCAGCTTCAGCTGCGCTGGCGATTTCTTCTTCCGACAAACCTTGCAGTTCAGTTTTGCTATCAACGATGATGGCCGAGGCATTGGTTTCTTTGAGCACATTCTGGCTGAACTTGGTCGCCAGGCTGGCCAGTTGGGCATTCAGGCTTTTCAATTTTTGCTTGTCTTTGTCGCCCAGCTTGGCACCGGCGCGTACGAAGTCTGTGTAATAGCGTTCCAGCAAGCGTCCGGATTCTGCATCCAGGTTCAATGCCTGGCGTGCTTCATATAATTTACTGATGCGCTGGAACAGGCGCGCATTCAGGAAAATCTGGTCCTGGTGGGCGGCGAGTTTGGGTGCCAGGTCGCGTGACAGGGCTTCCAGCGCAGGATTGGTATTCGCACCAGTCAGGCTGAAAAAGACAATGGAAACCCGGTTCAGCATCTGGCCCGCACGTTCCATGGCGACTATGGTATTGTCAAAAGTAGGGACGGCATGGCTGCCTGCGATGAGGGCGATTTCGGCAGCATGCTGGCGCATGCCCTCGGCGAAGGCCGGGCCGTAGTGCTCATTCTTGATCTGGTCAAAAGCCGGATAGTGGTAAGGCAGTTTACTGGCACTGGCAAAGGGATTGCTCGCCAGTTTACCAGCGGTCTTTTTTGGCGTGACGCTGGCAGAATCAGCTGGCGCGGCTGTGACATAAGTGGCAGGCGTGGCCAGCGCAGTACCCAGCAAAATGAGCAGTAGATGTTTGTTCATGTAGTTTTACCAAAATCTTTGATCAAAAGGAAGCACAGTGTAGCAGACCGTAAAGCTAATATATCGTTCAATCGGGGCAAAAAAATAGCGCCCTGAGGCGCTAAAAAGTGCGTAGCAAAAATGGGCCTTCAACACATGACGAAACGATTCGCCAGGTCAAGCACAAAAGACGGGCGTAGATAGGCGATAAACACCAGAGCCAGCACCACAGCGATGATGCTGCCCCACAGTAGCCGCAATAATCTGCGTGATAATTGTTTAGTCATGCGTTATTCGACTTTGTTCAGGCCGCAGCTTCACTCGCGCGGACTATCGGTTTTTCACTGATAGGCAAATTCACCAGCGCCGCAAAGATACCCAGGCCCAGGACGATGCCCCATACCATGTTGTAGCTGCCTGTCTTGGTGTAGATATAGCCACCCAGCCAGACACCGATAAAGCTGCCGACCTGATGCGAGAAAAACACAAAGCCAGACAGCATCGACAAATACTTGACGCCAAAAATCCCGGCAATGACGCCATTCGTCAGTGGCACGGTAGACAACCATAACAAGCCCAATGCTGCGGCAAACAGGTACACAGAATACGGCGACAGCGGTGCCAGCAAGAACAGGGCAATGACCAGGCTGCGCGCCAGATAGATACCCGACAACAGATAAGGTTTGGGGAACATGCCGCCGAGCTTGCCTGCATAGTAAGAACCAAAGATATTGAACAGACCGATCAGAGCCAGCGCATACACTGCCACACTAGGGTCCATGACACCCTTGTCTTTCAAATAAGCAGGCATGTGTACGCCGATGAAAACCAGCTGGAAACCGCAGACAAAATAGCCTGCCACCAGTAATAAAAACGGTTTATAGGCAAAGGCCTCGCGTATCGCTTCAGTGATACTTTGTTGCGGGCCTGTGACTTGTTGCAGTGCTGGTTCACGTAGCTTCATCGCCATTGGCACCATCAGCAATACAACCAGGGCAGCCAGTACATAGAAGGCATTTTGCCAGCCTGCGCGGTCGATCAATTGCTGTTCTATCGGCATCATGACAAACTGACCAAAGGAGCCTGCGGCAGAAGATATGCCAAAAGCCCAGGAGCGTTTTTCCAGCGGTGCCGTGCGGCCTATGATGCCGCTGACCGCACCAAAGGATGTACAAGCGAGTGCACCACCTATCAGTACCCCGGTGCCTGCAATGAACAGCACAGGCTGGTCTATCAGCGCCATCCATATCAAACCGGCAGCATACAAAAATGCGCCCAGCACCATCATCCTGGTGGTGCCGACCTTGTCTATCACCATGCCAGCCAGTGGGCCAAAGACACCCCACATCAGGTTTTGCATGGCCATCGCCATGGAAAAGGTTTCCCTGGTCCAGCCGTGTTGTTGTGAGATAGGTTGCATCCAGAAGCCAAAGCCATGCCTGACGCCCATGGACAAGGTGATAACGATACCGCTGGCAAGCAGCACGGTTTTCAGGTCGGGAGCGCGTTGTGTAGTCATGATTTTCACTTATAAGCAAACTCGGTAAGTGTATGCCAATCCTGAAAATCATGTGGACTGCTCAAAACACCATGACGGTATGGTGTCTAGTAGCAGCCGGGTTTGCCCGCGCAGTCTCAGGGATTGAGTGGTAGGTCCATGGTAAACCGCGTCCCTGTGCCTGGTGCGCTATCAACGGTGATGTTGCCATGCATGATGGTGGTTACCAGGTTATGGACGATGCTTAGTCCCAGCCCACTGCCACCCTGGCCCAGCTTGGTGGTGAAGAAGGGGTCAAAAATCCTGCGTAGATCCTGTGCCTCTATGCCTTTGCCATTGTCGCTAAAAATGATTTGCACCTGATGGTCTGGCGTCTTGTGCGCGCGCAACAACATCTTGCCATTCTCACGGTTTTCAAATGCGTGCAGCAGGGCGTTGTTGATAAAATTGGTCAACACCTGTCCATAAGGACCAGGAAAGCTGTTCAGCTCTATATCATCGGGAATATCAATTTCCAGCGTATGCCCATGCTTATGAATGAGATTGTGCAGAGTACGTATGACCTCAAGCGTAGTCTTGCGCAAGTTAAACTGGCGGCGCTTCTGGCTGGTCTGGTCTACCGATACTTGTTTGAAACTGCTGACCAGGTCACTGGCACTCATCAGATTACGCAGCAATAATTCATTGGCATTATTGATGGTTGCCGTAAATTGGTTCAGGTCAGAACGCTTGATACTGTTATCTGTCAGCTTGCGTAAAAAGATGAGGGATTGTTCTTGCAAGGTGGTCGCGGTCAGCAGGCTGTTGCCGATAGGCGTGTTCAATTCATGGGCAATACCCGCCACCAGCGAACCCAGCGCTGCCAGCTTTTCTTGCGATACCAGTATTTGCTGGGCTTTTAATAACTGTTGGTAAGTCTCGGCATTTTCCACCGCGATGGCAGTGTAAGCGGCCAGCATCATGGCAATATCCAGATGCATGCGCTGGAAGGCATTTTTTTGCGTACTCTGGATGGCGATCAAGCCTATGGTGCGGCCTTTGATCATCAGCGGTACATAGATGTGAGAAACCGGGATGATCTTTTCCAGACCAGCAAAATAAGCGCTGTCCACAGTCAGTTTGTTCAAACCTGCTTCGCTGATGTAAGACTGGTATTCGGTATAAATGTCGCTGATAAAGATGGGCCGCTGATGGGAGACACACCAGGCCGATAATAAATCCTGGTCTTTGATATCGCGTATATACGGCAGCATGCGCTGGCCACGCAAGAGATTGCAGGGGAATTCTATGGTCTCCTGCTCTGGCCGGTACAGGCCTACCGCAAACACTTCTGCCCCCATCAAGTCATGTACATGACGGTAGACGATTTCCATGATGGTGTCACGGTCCAGGCTGGACGTAATTTCCCTGCCGATCTCGCTGAGCTGGTTGATATGCTTGTGCGCGTGCTGCAATTGTTCTGTCTGTGACTGCAGGCTGGCGGTACGCTCCAGCACCCTGGCTTCAAGTTGCTTCTGGATTTGTGCATGTTCAGCATGGCTGAGCACTTGCTGTATCAGATTGCCCAGATTACGGCCAAACAGCACATCTTCGCGTGACCAGTTCCTGACGCCGCTGGTATGCGCAAAACAAATCAGCCCCACACTCTTGCCGTGCAGGCGCAATGGGATTTCAAGCGCCGAATGCAATTGCTCTTGCCCCAGCAAGGCCTTCATTTCTGTCGCCACTACGTGCAGGCGCATATCATGCCCTACTAGTGGTACCTCATCCTGTCGCAACATATGCATCAGCAGCGGCAGGTTCTGGCAGGGCATTTCTGCCTTGACCTGAACATGATTGCTGCCCGCCCTGGCATGGCAATGTAAGCCTACTTCGTTGGCATCAATTAAAAACACTGCTGCCAGTTCGGTATTCAAGATGGCCAGGGCAGTGTCTGCAATCAATTGCAGTACTTCGCCCGGCAGGCCTTCTTCCAGCACGCGCTTGGATGACAGTTCCAACAGGGTTTCTACCGGTGACTTGTGCGACAGATCATAAGCACGCAATTCATGCAGCTTGTTCATCGTCCCCAGTTCGCTGAGCTCACTGGTGGTTTGCTGATGCAGGCGGGCAAAGTGCAGAGCTTGCTGCCAGTTGCCCTGTTGCTCATGGATTTCTGACAGCGCCGCCAGGCTGCGTACTTTTTGTCGCCGTGAAGCGACTTTCTCTGAATACGTCAGCGCCTGGCCATAGGCATCGAGTGCGTCGGTGAAGTGCCCGGCTGCGCGTAGTATGTCGGCCAGCGAATCCAGCACTGCGCCTTTCAACCAGACATAGTTACAGGCATCCGCCAGATCCAGGGCTTTGCGTATATGGGTTTCAGCAATTTCAAGTTGCCCATTCCTGCTGGCGACCAGACCCAGATACCAGTAAGTCTCTGCCAGGTATTCATGGATGGCATGTTGTTCAGCCAATACCTTGGCCTTGAGAAAGCAATTTTCCGCTACCTGCAATTCACCGGTATGAAGTTCATTGACGCCGAGGTTGATGATTTGCTTGCACAGCAAATAAGGTTCATTCAGTTGTTCCAGCAAGATGCCAGCATCGGTATGAAAGTGTGCCGCAGTCTTGCCATCGCCGAGGGCATCATAAATCTGCCCCAGACCTATATGGGCTTCTACCAGCGTCACCTGGTCACGGTTGAATTTGCTCAGGTCTACGCAGCGCGTCCAGTACATCAGTGCATCGCGGTAAGCGCCCTGGGTATAACAGATACGGCCTAGTGCCAGTAGCATCAGACCGGCGGGGCGTGTCAGTCGCTGTTGCTCGGCAATGTGCAAGCCCTGTTCCAGTTCGTTTTGCATGGAATGCGCCTGCCCCAGTCTTTCCAGGATCAGATAGCGCTGGTAACAGGCGTCAAGTTGCAGGCCAACTTGCCCGGCCGCAACCGCTTGCAGGCTCAATTGCCCGAGTAAACAAGTCGCCAGCCGCGGATGCCTGCGCGCGGTCTTGACGATGCGATGCAAATTGCGATTCAAATTCAGCGCCTGGCGCATGGTTCCCGATTTGTTTGTCCGAAAATGGCTAGAAGAGTGACTGGCACTCGCGTATAACGATTCCTGAAGATAGTAATGCAGATTGTTAAGCCGGTACATAATTTTAACTGTCCCGGATTTGATTCACGATAAGAAAGTGGCGGCTATGGAACAGCAGATAACAACGATGACAAGCAAGCATCAACCGGCAGCGCTGCCAGATGCCACCAAGCTGATGCTGACCGAATCCAGCGATGGTCTGACGCAAAAGCAATGTTATTACCGCGCCCTGGCCGCCAAGGACAGCCGTTTCGACGGTGTCTTTTTTACGGGTGTCAAAACCACGGGTGTGTATTGTCGACCGGTGTGTGGCGTCAAGACGCCGCGCGAATCGTCGTGCGAGTTTTTCAGCAGCGCTGCCGCAGCAGAGGCCGCCGGTTTTCGCCCCTGCCTGCGTTGCCGCCCCGAACTGGCTCCGTATGCCATACAGCAAAATCTGGCGCATGCGATCTGGCAAAGAATCGCTGACGGTGCCCTGAATGAAACCGATATAGAAAGCTTCTCTGAACAGGTTGGCCTGTCTTCACGCCAACTGCGCCGTGTCATGCTGCAAGAGTTTGGTGTGACACCGGTAGAGCTGGCCCAGACCCAGCGTTTGCTATTTGCAAAAAAACTACTGCAAGAGACTCAGCTAGGCATGGCAGAGATTGCTTTTGCTGCCGGTTTTGGTAGTGTCAGGCGCTTTAATGCCCTGTTTTCAGAACGTTACCAGATGGCACCAGGATCAATACGCCGTGCTGCAGACAGCGCAGGCGAAGGTGTCAGCCTGAAGCTGGCGTACCGCCCTCCTTATGCCTGGGGCGCAGTGATTGCTTACCTTGCCGGGCGTGCCATGCCAGGCCTAGAAGCCGTCATCGATGAAAAAGGTGGCAAAGCCTATGTGCGCAGCGTGCAGATGGATGGTCTGGAAGGCTGGCTCAAAGTCGCCCATCTACCCGCCAAACAGCAACTCAGCCTGCAAGTCTCACCTTCCTTGGCACCCGTGCTCATGCCCTTGATGGCCAGGGTCAGGCAGCAATTTGACCTGGAAGCCAACCCGGCTATCATCCAAAGTCATTTGCAGAGTGATGCCTTGCTGGCTGGGCAAATCCTGCGCACGCCCGGCATGCGTGTGCCAGGTGCCTTCAACAGTTTTGAGCTGGCCATCCGTGCCGTGCTGGGCCAGCAAGTCAGTGTGGCCGGTGCTACTACCGTGGCGGGCCGTCTGGTGATCCGCTTTGGTCAGCCAGTGCTTACCCCGTTTGCGGCTGTCACTCACCATTTCCCCAGCCCGCAAACTATTGTTGGCCTGTCGATAGATCAATTGGCGGGCATAGGCATACCCGGTGCCCGTGCTGCCACACTGCAAAACATCGCCCAGTTTGCACTGGATGGTGGCTTGCAAAGGCAGTTGGCGGCCAGCTCGGACGAGATGGTAGCCAGGCTCAAGACCGTCAAAGGCATAGGTGAGTGGACCGCACAATATATTGCCATGCGCGCCCTGCGTTTTTCGGATGCCTTTCCGGCAGGTGACCTGGGTTTGCAAAGAGCTGCCGCATTGCTGACAACCCCGGCGACCCCGGCAAGCGAGCGTCTGACTGAAAAACAATTACTGGCTGTCGCCCAGCCCTGGGCACCGTGGCGCGCTTATGCCGCTTTATTGCTGTGGCAATCATTAAGTAAAGTGTAAAAAAGACTAAATAAGGAATGAGGGAAATATCATGAAATACCTGAACTACAACAGCCCGGTAGGGCAATTACTGTTAGCCGCCAGTGAGCGTGGTCTCAGCGGCGTGTATTTTGAACACCATAAACACTTCAAAGGCAGCGCAGGCTGGCAAGAAGATGAGTCTGATCCCATCCTGAACCAGGCACGCCAGCAACTGCAGGAATACTTCGCCGGGCAGCGCCAGGATTTTGATTTGCCGCTGGACTTATCGGCAGGCACTGACTTCCAGCAAGAAGTATGGGCGGCACTGCGCCGCATCCCGTTTGCCCAGACTAGCAGCTATCTGGCTCTCGCACAGGGTATAGCCAGGCCCAAGGCAGTGCGCGCAGTAGGGGCGGCGAATGGGCGTAATCCTCTATCCATCATCGTTCCTTGCCACAGGGTCATCGCCAGCAATGGCGCACTGACTGGGTATGCAGGCGGTTTGCAGAATAAGGAGGCCTTGCTGATGCTGGAAAGAAAATTTTCTAAATAGCAAGCTTGGTACATCATGGCTATGCCAGACATGTGCTTAAAGAACAGGCAGAGCAGGTAATTTCAGGAAAAGCAGATAGATATCTGAAAATATCATTTAGCTAATTTTGGTGCGATGCACAAAAAGTACTTGACGTTTTAAATTCTACGTGTAGAATCGTATTTGTTGCGGTGCACCATTCAATCATTCGTGGAAAGCGCTGCCGATCATTAACGCTATTAAAGCCAATTAATTCCATCTACCGGAGAATGCCATGACTACCAATACACCAGAACAATTTATCGCTACGACTAAAGCTAACCTGGAAGCCCAATTTGCTTCCCTGACTTCCCTGAACAAAAAAGCATTTGAAGGTCTGGAGCAGTTGTTTGCCCTGAACGTCAATGCTGCCAAGGCAAGTTTTGAAGAAGGTACTGCTGCTGCCAAACAATTGATGGGCGCCAAAGACCCACAAGAATTTTTCGCTTTGTCTGCAGCGCAAGCTCAGCCAAATGCTGAAAAAGCCCTGGCTTATGGCCGTCATCTGGCAACTATCACAACAGCAACCCAGCAAGAATTCACTAAAGCAGTTGAAGCGCACATCGCTGAAACAAACACTAAAGTGATTTCCCTGATCGACGAAGTAACTAAAAATGCACCAGCTGGTTCCGAGCAAGCTGTTACAGCCTTGAAATCTGTTGTTGGCAACATCAACGCAGGTTACGAGCAACTGTCCAAAACAACCAAGCAAGCTGTGCAAACACTGGAAGAAAACCTGACCAAGGCTACCCAGCAGTTCACACAAGCGGCTGAAAAAGCAACTGCTAAAAAGAAGTAATTTAGCAATTGCAGATTCAGACTCAATGTAAATTGAGTTGCAGTAAAAAAATCCCCTGATGTTCGCATGAGGGGATTTTTTCATATGAAGTTAAAAAGTAAGCGTCTTTCAAGAATCATCTGTCATAGTTGCGGTGGCTCCTACTTCATTGAGGCTTGAGGTAAGAAGCCTGTTTGTGCTTGATGTTCACATCATCTCGCAACATGCAACTTGCATTGCATCGTTCATGGTTACTCTAATCATGTGGTCAATGTGAAGGCCAGAAGTATCAATCCATAAATAGATTGCACCGCGATTGAAATTGACGGACACATAACTGAGGTGGTTTTCCAGAAAGCCCTCGTCCGCCTCAACCCAGTCTTTGCCAAGGACAGAATCCCACACGTCATCCCAGATAAGGTCGTACTCCTGAATTTCGTATTCCAGCGTGAGCTTGAAACCCCGATGGTTTACGTTCATCCATGTCAGGAAGGCTTTCATTCGTTTTAGACCCACCTCGAACCCATCCGCAGATATCGAAATTTTTCCCAACCTCATATAAGGTATGTCGATCTCGGTCTCGTAATTCTCAGTCGTATCATTGAGAGTCATCACGCCAAATTCATCAGTTGTCACTTTATGTTTGAACATAGTAGATTCTTACCTTGGCGCTAAGTTTGAGCCGGTGGCTTGTTGAGCAAGTAAATCAAATACAGCAGCACGCAAGCACCATCAAAAAAAGCGGCAGTATGCAGACCCTGCAAGGCTGGCTCACTCCAGTTAATCGCCAGCATCACCACAAGGCCCAGTTTTTCTACTGCCGCTGCCAATAAAATCGCCCTTCTTGCCTGGGTTTGTTTAACCGCATAGATAATCAGTGCACCCACCACAAAAGCCATCAAACCCCAGTGCCGCGCAAAGAACAGGCCAGTCACATCACCGACCTGCATGCCTGATGCCTGCAGGAACAAAGTGGGCGCGATAAACTGCAGGCCCCCCAGCATGGTCACAGTGCCGCTGACATACAGGATCTTGCGTATTATTTTTTCTTGCATGGTCTCCCTCCAGATTTTTTAGCTTTTCTTCTGTTGATATAAAAATGCAGGTCCTGGTAGTTCCCTGCCCAGATCATCGCCCACCTCAGCGCTGATCAATGTATTCAATCTCTGATTCAAGTCCAGCAGCAAATCCTTGTGCTGTTCAGGGTTCGCGGCCAGGTTGGTGATTTCATTCGGGTCGGTTTGCGTATCATAAAGCTCAAGCTGGTTGCGTGTCCTCAGATTTTGCCAGTCGCGTGGCTGGTGATGATCGGCAGGTTTGAAATAACGGGCAAATTTATAACGGCCATCATGGATGCCGCGGAACAGGGCCGGATTTTCCAGACTGGGTAAAAACTGGCCGCTTTCAAAACCGATCAAAAGCGCACTGAGCTGGTTATAAATCTTGCCGGTTTTTGCTCCCTTGCGTGAAAATTCCGGGTCTATATACAGGGGGACGCCGTAGTTGAACAAGATGCCTTTTTTATCGCGCTCTGTGATTGCGCCAGTGGTGCTGATGGCGGCACTGATATCGACACCCTTCAGATAAGGATATTTTTCTGCCACCGCGCGTGCATCTACGCCAGCCATACCAAGGATAGTGGGCACCAGGTCTATCTGTGAACCGAGCGCATTCGTCATCTTGCCACCCACCACGTCAGGGTGGCGCACGATGAAGGGCAGGCGCATGTTTTCCTTATACATGAAGGGCCCCTTCTGGCGCAGCTTGTGGGCACCGGCCATTTCTCCATGGTCTGAGGTATAGATGACAATGGTGTCCTTATCCATGCCCAGCTTTTTCAGTGCCTGCAACACCGTCAGGGCATGGCTGTCTACATCGCGCACGCAATTGAAGTAATAACTTTGATAGGCACGCCAGGCAACTTCATCATTTGGATCTATATGACCATACAGCCAGTTGCACATTTCTATGTAAGAGCTGGTGGCCCAGGGCTTGTCGCTTAATTTATCCTGGTAATAACTGTCCGGCAAAGGCAGGTCCCAGTTCTTGTCGTAAGCGCCGCCGATGGGTGGAGTGGACAAGGGTGACAGCATAGTGCGCTGCTGTCGGCTGGCTACCTGTTTATCGCCAGTGCTGACATACATGACATCATGTGGATTGACAAAATTCACGGCCAGAAACCAGGGCTGCTTGCCGCGCATACCGCGTCCCTTGCTTCCCAGCCATTGCACTGCATTGCTGGCGATCTGGCCGTCATAGCGATAACCGGTCCAGGTAGCGCCGTGCGGGTCTCCATCAAGGTTATAGTCAGAAAAACCGTAAGGCTCCAATGCATTTTCGGTACTGGGATAAGGTCCATAAACCAAGCCAGGGTCGGCACGGAGGTGGCTTAGATGCCATTTGCCCTTATAGGCCGTGTAATAACCTTGAGCCCTTAATAAATGTCCCAGGCTGGGCAAGCCATCTGCCAGTTTTGGGAAAGAGGGCGGCGCATCGACATTTGCTGTCATTAAGGTGTGCTGGGTATGCTGGCCAAAATACATGTTCGAGCGTGAAGGCGAGCAAGGTGTAGTATTCGCATGAAAATTCATCATGCCTGTGCCTTGCTCCAGCAGCATTTCATGGGTGGACAAACCCAGGCCAGGTGGCAAGTCTTGCCAATGGCGTAACTGGTCATTCACGATCAGCAGAATATTGGGCCGCCGTTGGCGCAAGCCTTCGGCTGTCATCGCTCCTGGCACCTTGGGTGTGCTGCGCGGTCTGTGCTGCCGGTCGGCCAGGTCGCCCAAGGATGCCGCCAGGCCTGTGCCTGCCATTGCGGCCAGTACTTTTCTGCGGCTGATATTACCTGACTGATTGCTTGACTGATCTGCCATATCTACCCCCTTAACCAGCTCGTGATCGGCGCGTGATACCAAGCAGTGTCCGGCACTTAAACCAATACGTCCAGTGCATTATGATCATCACGTTGATATCTTAAAGGCATGGTCTGCTGATGAACCTGAAAAAACTCAGATATGTCGTCGTATGGCAGAGCAAGGCAATTTTGCCCGTGCCGCCGACAAGCTCAATCTGAGTCAGCCAGCATTGAGCCGCAGTATTTCCAGCCTTGAAGACGAACTGGGTATGCGCCTGTTTGACCGTGACCAGGCTGTTGCCACGGCCACTGCTGCTGGCAAGCAACTGATCACGCGCGCCGGTGATTTGCTGTATGCGGCAAATCACCTCAAACAGGCAATGGCACAACTGCGCGATGGTGGATGTGGCCAGATCATTTTTGGGACCGGGCCTTTTCCTGCCGCCAGCTTTTTGCCAGCGGTGTTAACGGAATTGGCAACTACCTATCCACGCATGCGTACCGTGCTGGAAGTAAATAATAGCGACACGATGATGGAACACCCGTTGGCAGAAAAGCTGGAATTTTTCATCGCCGATACCCGCAGCCTGACACCGGACAAGCATATACAGCTCAGGCATCTTACCCGGCAAACTGGCGGCTCGTACTGCAGCTGTGAGCACCCACTGACGCTGAAAGTGAAGTTGAGCCTGCAAGACTTGCAAAGTGCCGCTTGTGCCAGCGTGTATCTGGCAGCTATTTATCTGGCAGCTATTTTCATGCCTGCCATACGTAAGGCTTTTGGCCTCGAGCCTGGCCAGGACTTGCCGCTGGTAACGACTTGCGACAATATCTATGTTCTCAAACATGTGGTCATGCACAGTGACACGATACTCTTGTGTACTCATGCAGGAGTAGCAGAAGAACTCAGTTTCGGTGACCTGGTCGAGCTCAAGGCCGATGGTTGGCAACCATGCAGGAATAAATTGGTGTGGTCAGCCTGGCAAGACGCAGCCTGTCGCCTATGGCGGAACTGGTCTTAGCCAAGGTCGCTGCGCATGTACAAAGCGCATGGTTTTGAGCGGATCAAGAAGCAGGCATGGCAAAACACCATCTTTTTTAAAGCCCGGGAATTCAGCCAGGTGCGAGCAGTGGTAAGCTAGAGCATGTATTCTATATGCAGGCGCATTTGCAATAATGTAGCAGCATTTATTTGACCATCCCCTGAGCTCAGGGACAAAACCAGGAGAATTCACATGCAAGACGTGGTAATTGTAGCTGCAGGCCGTACTGCAGTAGGTAAATTTGGTGGCTCTTTGGCAAAAACCGCTGCTTCCGACCTGGGCGCCCATGTCATCAAGGCCTTGCTGGCGAAAACCGGCCTCAGCGGTGACCTGATCAGTGAAGTCATCCTGGGTCAGGTACTGACTGCTGGCGTAGGCCAGAATGCTGCTCGCCAGGCAGTTATCAGAGCCGGTTTGCCAGACATGGTGCCGGCTTTTACCATCAACAAGGTATGCGGCAGTGGTTTGAAAGCTACTCACCTGGCAGCACAAGCCATCAAGGCGGGCGACGCTGACATCATCATCGCCGGTGGTCAGGAAAACATGAGTGCTTCGCCACATGTATTGAATGGTTCACGCGATGGCTTCCGCATGGGCGACGCCAAACTGGTCGATACCATGATTGTTGACGGCCTGTGGGATGTGTATAACCAATACCACATGGGTATCACGGCAGAAAATGTCGCCAAGAAATATGGTGTCACCCGCGAAGAGCAAGACCTGTTTGCCCTGGCATCCCAAAACAAGGCAGAAGCCGCGCAAAAAGCTGGCAAGTTCAAGGATGAAATCATCCCTTTTGAGCTCGTCAGCAAAAAAGGCACGACAGTATTTGACAGTGATGAATTCATCAAGCATGGCACCACACTGGAATCGCTGGCATCCCTGCGTCCGGCTTTCGACAAGAATGGCACGGTCACTGCCGGTAATGCATCCGGCCTCAACGATGGTGCTGCTGCTGTCATCATGATGTCAGCACAAAGAGCCGAGCAACTGGGTTTGCCAGTACTGGCCCGCATCAAGGCTTATTCTTCTGCCGGTGTTGACCCAACCATCATGGGAATGGGCCCGGTACCTGCCGCCCAGCTCTGCCTGAAAAAAGCAGGCTGGACTCATCAGGACCTGGACCTGATGGAAATCAATGAAGCCTTTGCCGCACAGGCAATCGGCGTTAATAAGGAAATGGGCTGGGACACCAGCAAGATCAATGTCAACGGTGGCGCGATTGCGATTGGCCACCCTATCGGCGCATCCGGTGCCCGCATCCTGGTCAGCCTGATCCATGAAATGATACGCCGCGATGCCAAAAAAGGCTTGGCGAGCTTGTGTATCGGTGGTGGTATGGGTGTCGCGCTGGCGATAGAGCGTTAAGTCTGATCAGCATTTGCAAGGCTGGATAGTAAAAAAACCGACAGACTGATCTGGCGGTTTTTTTATTGTTGTAAGCGATTACTTATTTTTTCAGGCATTTCTCCAGGAACTGATCTTGTTCCCACAGCAAATGCATGATGTTTTCTTTGGCAGCATAGCTATGACTTTCCTTCGGTAGTATGACCATGCGTACCGGTGCGCCCAGACCTTTCAATGCCTGGAAGTAGCGTTCAGTTTGCAGGGTAAATGTACCGGGATTATTATCGGCCTCACCATGCACCAGCAAGAGTGGCGTCTTCATTTTGTCTGCATTCATGAAGGGCGACATCTTGTTATACACTTCTGGACTTTCCCAGTAATTGCGTTGCTCACTCTGGAAACCAAATGGCGTCAGCGTGCGGTTATAGGCACCACTGCGTGCGATACCGCAGGCAAACAGTTTTGAATGCGTCAGCAGGTTTGCAGTCATGAAGGCGCCATATGAATGGCCACCGACAGCAACGCGTTTGCGGTCTATATAACCGAGAGCATCAACAGCATCAATCGCCGCTTCAGCATTATCGACCAATTGTGGGATGAAGTTATCATTCGGCTCGGTCTTGCCTTCGCCGATGATGGGGAAGGCTGCATCGTCAAGTACTGCATAGCCGCGTGCTGTCCAATAAATGAATGAGGCAGTGCTGGGAAAGGTGAACTGGTTTTCATTATGCTTGCTTTGTCCGGCAGAATTCTTGTCCTTGAATTCTGCCGGGTAAGCCCAGATCAGCAAAGGTAGTTTCTCTTTTTTATTCTTGTCGTAATTGGCAGGCAAGTAAAGGGTGCCGGATAATTCCACACCATCCTTGCGCTTGTACTTAATGACTTCTTTCGAGACATCCTTCAAGCCCATGAATGGATTCTTGAATTGCGTTACGGGTGTGAGCTGGCTACCACCCTTGATATTACGGAAGTAATAATTCGGGTATTCAGTCTTCGACTGTATCTGCACCAGCACATCGCCTTTTTTGACATCTTCTATAGAGACGATGCTTTCTATCTTGTCTGTGTAAGCCGATTGATAGAGGCGGTTCTTTTTCAGGCTGCCCAGATCCAGTTCATCGATGAAAGGGAACTGGCCTTTTTTGGTGTGACCGGCACCCAGCAAGTAGGCCTTGTTATCTTCTATCGCCAGTACACGGCGATGGTATTGGTTATACTTGGTTTCAAAACGGCCGGGATCAGAATAGATATCCTGCATATTGCGGTCAGAGATCAGGCGTGGTGCTTCTGCCGGATTGGAAGGATTAAATAGATATGCCTTGGTATTGCGTGTGTCATACCAGCCGTCACTGACAACCGCCAGATTGTCATTACCCCAGACGATGCCGTTATAACGCTGGGCGACTTTTACCAGGGAGGTAGCAGGCTTGTCGAAAGGCGCATCCCAGGAAAATACTTCATCACGGAATTCAGCCTTATTGGCCGGGTCGCCACCATCAAGTGCCTGTACATAGCTCAGGCTTGCTGCTTTGTCAGCGCGCCAGTCCAGATAACGTTTGCCAACAGCAACAGCACTAAAACCTTTGGGGATGATTTCATTCAAAGGCGATTCATCGACTACCTTGATCTGCTTGCCAGTCATATCGCTGACGATGGTTTTTGAAGGGAAGCGATCCAGGGGGACAATGTAGGAGAAAGGTTTTTGTAAAGTACTGATTTGCAGGTATTTGCCGTCTGGAGAAAAGCTGACGTCAGCAAACATATCAGCCTTCTTGAATAAACTGTTCTTGCCATTCAGGTTGACTTTATGCAACTCGGACGTTGTCAGGTGAATAAAATTACTTTCATCATTCTGATTTTTCAATAGATCGGCATAAGTGCGGTTCTGCGAAGCTGCGCCACTGGACGTGGAGATAATAGGGCCACTTGGTAAATCCTTGCTGGCATCCAGCAAGGCGGGGCGATCCTTGGGCAAGACCTTGACGAGCAGGCCCTCGCTATCGCGGTACCAGTCAAATGGTGCGCCCAGATTGGCATTCAGGTTTGCTTCTGTCAGTTTTTTCGCCGTTGCTGTTTCGATATCGACAACCCACAACTCCACACCTTTGGCCGCTGTATTGACGAAGGCAATTTTCTTTTCATTCGGCGACCACTTGACGTAACTGATCAGCGGATTTTTTGGCAGGCCTTTAACTTGCACTTCATCCTTGGCATCGACTTTTCGTAAAGTCAGGTTATTGATGTAGGTCAGTGTGCTGGAAATATTCGTCACTGGATTAATGCGCAAACCAGCCAGGCGCATTTCAGTCTGGTTCAAATCATTCAGGGTTTTATAGGTATTGCGGTAACTGAGCAGCAGCGTTTTTCTGTTGCTATCCATGCTCACCGCAGGTGCCCGCTGAAAATCTGCCAGTTCCAAGATCGCTTGAGGTGGTTTTTGATAGCTCATATTTTCTTGCGAACCAGCATTGGCACTCAGGGCAGCGAGCAGTAACAGACTCAGTTTGCTTTTCATCAATATCCTCGGTTGAATTTTTATGAATCAGCTCTGGTAATCGACCAGAGTCAGAAGCTTTATTCTAGCACCGCAATATAGTTGAAATATGCTGTTTTTATCTGCATTCATAACCAAACAGATAAAGTGAAGGGCAGGCAAGAGGCCGATATTCAGTCTCTATGAAATCAGGCGCATATTGAATGCGCGCTCAATAAACCACACCAGCGCAATGACAATGATCAGCCCTGAACCCACCTGCACAATGGCGCGCTGATACAGCCAGTGGCGGCGCAGCAGATAAGCCAGCGGTAAAAAGCCTGCAACGATAGTCAACTGCCCTATTTCCACACCCAGGTTAAAGCCAACCAGTGCCAGCATCAAGGCCGATTGCGGCAAGCCAAGATCGGCCAGTACACTAGCAAAACCAAAGCCGTGGATGAGACCAAACGTAAATGCCACCAGCCAGCGCCTGCCCTGGAAGAGCGGAAGTAGATTATTCAGCGCCGCCAAAATAACAGATGCCGCAATCGCAGACTCTACCAGCCGTGATGGCAACGCCAGTACATTCAACGCAGCCAGTGTCAGGGTAATGGAATGGGCAACAGTAAATGCCGTGACTATTTTCAAGACATCAATGGAGGCTGCTTTAAAGCTGCTGGCAGCTTCCCATTTACCCGCTTTCAGCACCAGTACGGCAGGCAGTAACAAGGACAATAAAAACAGGATGTGATCAAAACCTATCCAGATATGCCAGATACCATGAAAAATATAATCGCTGAATTGCTGCCACTTGTTGACCTCTGCCACGACAAATTCCTGGCTGGCCTGTTCTGGACTGAAGATGGCGGTCGTTGTCGCATCCTTCTTGTTCACCAGGCGCAGCAAGCCCTTATGCTGGGTATCCAGGTCAAAAAATAACTGGTACTGCACGTTGATTTTTTCAGCATTGCAGCTGCTGTCGAACATCAATACGGTATAGGCACCATCGCTATGCTGGTCTATCAATTGCTGCCCTGCAGTCAGCGGGCATGGCTTGTCACCCGCAGTGATCTTCAGTCTGGCCAGTGCATAGGCGGCGATGTCAGCATGCTTGCTGCGTACTTCGTCCCAGGTCAGCTCACCATTGCCGTCTTCATCCAGGCCTATGGCAAAATCCAGGTCACGCAAGGCAATATCCCATTGCCCATGGATGCCAGTCTGGTCGGCACGCAGAGTGAGGTAACTGTCGCTGGGCTTATGGGCATGGGCGGGCAAGTTGACTATGCTGAACAGCAGAGCCAGAATAAAACTGCGTGTAAGCAAGCGTCTGGTGATGAATGTCATGAATTGGCTCCCAGTTTAGCGAGCACAGGTTTGAGCGTCAGGTCTTGCAGTTTATTTTCCTTCAGCCATGTCAGTGCTGGCGCGGCAGCCTGGGGTTCATGTGCAGCGGCGGCTTCCAGCAAGATGCGCAAGTCTGCGGTTTCTTTTTGTATGGCCCAGTTCAGTTGCGCCAGTTTCAGGGCGATGGCCGGGTGGTTTTTCAAATGGAGTTCATAACGTGCCTGCTCGCGCTGGTGCACAGTGTCGCCGCGCAGCATGGCGGCTTCAAAACGCTGATCCAGCAAAACAATTTGTCCGGCAGCAAGCGGTGATTTTTGTGCCTGCAAGGCCAGCGCATAACGCAGCAATAATGGATCGACCCTGGTTTTTTCTTTCAAGAGTTTGACGACTTCAGCAGGTCTTTGCTGATCCAGTAAAAAGTCTGCATAAGAAGCCAGCAGATAACTGTCTGGTGACGCCAGTGTCAGGGCTGTCTGGTACCAGGCTTCTGCTGCCTTCGTGTCGCCCAGTCTGGCAGCCATTTCTGCCAGCAATGTCGTGACCCAGATTTTTGTCCCTGCATCGCTGTCTGCATTTTTCTCGTATTTTGTATAAGCACTGGCAAGCATTGCATAACTGTGAACAGCGTCGCCATTCAGGCTACCAACATTATGCAAACAGGTCAGGGTGACCAGTTCAGGTGCGAGGGGGTACAGGTGCATGCAACTGGCTTTGGCCTGGGCAAACTGGCCCTGTACTTGGAAGACCGTGGCGCGGGTCAGCCAGGCCTGGGCATTGTCCCTGTCCTGCTTCAATACACTGTTCAGGTCGAGCAAGGCTTCAGGAAATTGATGTGTGCTTTGCAGTATGGTGGCACGCAACACCAGTACGCTGATGGGTGGATTTGGCAAACTCCACCAGGGTTTCAATACTGCCTGTGCATAGCCCAGATAACGTGGGTCACCGTCATTGCGGGCAGCATTGATATAGGCTTGTGCCAGTTCGCTGGCAATTGCGGCGTCACTGGGCTTTGCTGCCAGACGTTTGCGCAATTCGGCAAAGGCACGCTGCGCCGGGTCTGTGCGCGATGGTAATTGTTCCAGCACCTGTTTGCCATTGCTCGGAATAAACGGCGTTGCTTGCGCATCAAAGGCAAGGCTGAACATGATCAACAGCACAGATAAAAAACGAGGCAGGTGCATATTTTTTTGCATCTCAAAATTCATGGGCGGGTTCAGGACATGCAGAAAATAACATGTCCTGAGCCCGCAACTTCAGTTGGCTACAATAATCTGTCTAGTTGACACTGACAGGTTCAGTTGCTTCCGGCGCTGTGACTACAGCTGCATCGATGGATTGCGGTTCTGCCGTATCTGCTGCACCGAACAGGTTCAGCACATATTGCGTGAAGGTATCGATGACCGTGGGTGTAGTCGTCCCCGTTCCGGTGCCAGTACCGGGAGTGGTGGTACTGGTTGCGGGGCTGGAACTGCCGCCACAGCCTGCCAGCATGAGCGTCAGCAATGCGCCGGCGATCAGATAAGTATGTCTAGCTTTCATGATTACTCCTTAGTATGGTGTGCAAAATGAACCTAGACGCTTAACGTTTCAGTGCGCCAGCCACAGGGGTTTTCAGGTAAGGGAAGGCATTGTCGATGAAGCTGCTGTCCAGATAAGCGCCATCAGTAAAGTCTATGCTGCCAGCCGGTGCATCAGTTGGTACACAGCCTATGCTGAGTATGCACAAACGTCCCATGACCACACGCAAGGCGATATCCACCACGTCATCACCAGGACGGCGGCCGTTAGGGAAACCAGCGCTGTCGCCACCAATAACACCAAGGCGGTTTTGCGTTGCACTGACCGGCGTTGTCGTATTCAGACGCAGCATTTCAGATGGCGTCACTACGGCTGGTTGATTGACGCCCTTGATACCGGTCAGGAAAGCTGCCACCAGATCATTACGCGGGAAGTTGGTCGGTGCCTTGACGCCAGCACTGCCAAACAAGACCTCTACCAGTGCGGGCAGGGTAGGGTTGGTCACATAGTTGATGAATTGTGCATCGCCACTAGGTTTGCTGTGGTTGAACTGATCCTTGTCCTTGAGGCCAATCACGACTTCATTCACCAGTGGCATACCCAGGCGTGATACCTGTGTCCATGCGCCGCCTTCTTTGGATGCCGCACCTGTGCTGCTTGGTGTCGGGTTGATCGCACGGCCCTGGCGCAAGCTGGCTGTCGTCCAGCCACCAATGACGGCTTCCTTGCCATTGGTCAGGCAACTGGTCGGTACTTCCATTTCTATTGCTGTGATGTTCTTCATGGCCAGGTCATCATGACCGGCTTTTTCTGCATTCGGATCAAATGCGGTGGCAGGTGCCTTGATGTTGATCAAGTCAAAAGTTTCACCCAGGTTGACCACGAAGGGGTCTTTACGCTGGCCGACAAAAACTTTACCGGGTGTTGTGCAACCAGGAATATTGACGGCAAACACATGCTTGGCTGCATAGCCGGCATAGTCAGGTATCGACTTATTACCGATATAGTCAACCGGTTTGTCAAAAGTGCTGGAACCGGTAGTTGCGTTGGTCACGGCCTGGCGTGTGCCAGTGCGGCGGTCGCCTGTCACCATGGTGACAGTATAGGTTTCACGCACATTCAAACCAGCCGGGTTGACGCCATCGATGGCACCGCCATTAATGACGAGAGGAATAGAAACTTTCTTGCCGCCAACAGTAAACTGCGCATCATTATTGGTATTGGTGAAGCGGAACTGGAAAGTCAGATGTTCTTTGCCATCGCCGACATTGTCGATATGGATTTCGTACAGCGCATCCGGGTCCATGGAGAAATAGTTCGGGCCACCGTAGGCATCTTGCAGTGGGGAATAATTGGCGATCAGGGTAGTAAAGGCTGCACGGTTGGCTTCATAGCTGCGGAACATGTAAAAGTCAGCAGCATCGACTTTGGGGTGGCGGGTAATAAACGGTGCTTCGCGGTGGCTGGAAGCCTGTGCTGGCAGCGAGGCGATGCCACTGAGGCTGCCTGCGGTGACCAGGGCGAGCAGGATTTTTTGATTGAACCTGGATGTTACTTGTCTCATGACCAACTCCCTAATTTAAAATAAGTGAAGTAAAAATGACCGTCGTTATTGTCAAAAAATGCAACGGGTATTCTTGATACGCTGGCCTTCTGATTTTGGATGCAAGTTTTTTAAAGAAATTACACAATTTGTTTTTGAAAGATTTTTGACCAGACACTTATTTGGACAACCTAAATTAGACTTCAGCAAAAAATTTGCACATTTTGTAAACATCGCTATACTTAATGCTCTTCCTCTTGGCGCTGCTGCTAGAGGTACAAATGCCCCGAATCGCCGGAGGCGCACCTGTACTTCAAATTTTGGTAGCAGCTATGACTTCTGAATCCCGTATTTCTCGTCCCCGTATGTCCATTTCCCGTTTGCAATCTGCTTTGCAAAGACAGGGCATCCATGTTGAACATGCCAATGGCATCTTCCAGCTTCGTCATGACCATGCTCAGGCGACGGTCTTGTTGCCTGACACTCTTCCGCTGGAAGAAAAAGCAGTAAAGCAATTAATGGCGTTTGCTGCCGTCAAATCAGCCGATGGCCATCAAGCAGTCTGCAAGGCTTGCGCCACGCCTGACTTTCATCCCGGGAGTATTGCACCGGTAGGTTCCATCGTTGCCACCGATGCTGGCTTTGTGATTCCGGCGGCGATAGGCACCGACATCAATTGCGGCATGCGCTTGTTGACCACGGGTTTTAATTTGTCCCAGGCCAATCAGCACAAGCCTGCATTGATACGTCAGTTGCAACGCGTCTTGCTGGAAAATGGCCGGGATGTGCCTGCCCATGCCAAGGCCTTTGCCGCACTCAGTGATGTGGGCCCATCGGCTTTTCTGGACAGCTTGCCGGACAGCGGTATCTGGGCTACAGCCGACCGCGACCGTCTGCAACAAGAGCTTGCTGCCTGCATAGGTTTGCAGGAATTTGGTGGAGCCAGCCGCTATGCGCCGCAAGCCTGGTTCAATCGCGATGGCATCGTGCGCGACCCCAGCCTGGGTACGCCGGGCGGTGGTAATCACTTTGTCGAGTTGCAGATCGTCGATGCCGTTTTTGACCGCCACCTCGCTTATCGCGCCGGCCTGGCCAAGGACGATATCGTCGTCATGATACATAGCGGCTCACGTGACGTTGGTTTCTACGTAGGCCAGCGCTGGATGGACAGGGCCAGGGCAGAATGGCCTGCCAGTATCAAACATCCTGAAACTGCCTTGTATGGACTCAGTGGTGACCTGGCGGAGGAATACCTGCAAGCCATGGGGGTGGCAGCCCGCTATGCCTGGGCCAACCGCATGGTGCTGGCAGAACTGGTCAGGCAGCAATTGCAAGCGGTATTGGGTGATGCTAAATCTTCCCTGGTTGTCGATGTACCGCACAATGTCATCTTGCGTGAGCATGGCATGAACATGCACAGGAAGGGCGCTACCCCGGCAAGGAATGGTGACCTGGCCCTGATCCCCGGTTCCATGGGTGATGCCAGTTATCTGGTAGAAGGACTGGGCAATCCAGACTGGTTATGGTCATGCAGCCATGGTGCGGGTCGTCGTGTGCGCAGGCAGGATGTGCGACGCCTGCGTCATGACAATGCCGATGCCAGCTGGCAATGTGTGACCCTGCGCGAAGAACGCAAGGTAGAAGAAGCGCCGCAAGCCTATAAACCCATAGGCCCGGTCATAGAAGCGCAAGAAACAGCGGGCCTGATCAAGGCAGCAGTCAGGCTCAAGCCCTGGGTGACATTCAAGGCATAAATGTAATCTGCCATAAAAAATCCCCGCGCAATGTCTAATTGAACGGGGAATTTTTTATACAGCAAAAAACTTAGTGAATGCCGTGCATTTTTCTTGCCATCCATTTATCCAGCAACATCAGGACGCCACCAGCCGTGATAGGGATAATCGTGAATATCAGGAAGAACACTGACAATGAATATTCTTTCGAGATTGCTCCGATGTAACTACCACTGTAACCAGCCAGTGTATTGGCAATGGCGGTATTCAGAAACCAGACGCCAAACATCAGACCCAGCAAACGCGGTGGAGCCAGTTTACTGATGTATGACAGACCAACCGGGGAAATGCACAGCTCGCCCATGGTATGGAAAAAGTAAGCAGCGATCAGGAAAATCATGCTGACGCCTGCGGTTTTTGCACCTGCGGGGATGCTCGCAGCACCGTAGGACAGCGCAGCAAAACCCAGACCCAGCAAGATCAGTCCAACGCCGAACTTGATAGGGCCGCTAGGGTTCCAGTGTTTTTCCCACATCTTGGAAAACATCGGTGCCAGGATCACCAGGAAGAAAGAATTCAATACACCAAACCAACTGGCGGGAACATCAGACTGCTCAAGCGAAAATTCACGTCGCAACATCCAGATCACCAGGACCCAGATTGCGCCTATACAGGTGATCAGCAACGCATTCGACAGCAGGTAGCGTTTGGCCGTGCCAGCGAATAATTTGATCAACAGCCATGACAGAATGACGGTGGGGATAACAGTCATCAGACTATTGATGATCTTGAACACCATGCCACTGGTACCGACCAGGGTACGGTCAGTAAATTTATCCGCAAAAATTGTCATGGAACCACCCGCCTGTTCAAATGCGAACCAGAAAAAGATGGTAAAGAAAGAAAATACACAAATCGCCAGCAAACGGTCGGCTACGATATGTGGCTCTGCTTCTTCAGCAGCAACCACTTCGTCGCTTTGCTGTGACTTGGCCAGACCTATTTCACCAAAAATGCCCTGGCCAAAATAAAATTGTATTGCACCCAATAACATGAAAGCACCGGCCAGGCCAAAGCCCATAGGCCATGAGATCTTTTCACCAATATAACCGCACAGCAAAATACCGAAGAAAGCGCCAGAGTTGACACCCATGTAGAACAGGGTATAGCCGCCGTCACGGCCAGCTTCATTTTCTTTGGTGTACAACTGGCCTACGATGGCTGAGATATTTGGTTTAAACAAACCTGTACCGGCAACTACCAGGCCCAGGCCTATGTAGAAAGTGGTTGGAGTATCAAACAGCAAACATGCATGACCAGCTGCGATGATGAAACCTCCAAGTACAACAGAGCGTCTGCTGCCCAGTATCTTGTCGGCAATATAGCCACCCAGGATAGGGGTTAGATATACCAGGCCCGTATACCAGCCATATAAGGAAAGAGCTTCTTCGTCACTCCATCCCCAACCGCCATCAACCAGCTTGCTGGTCAGGAACAGTACGATCAAGGCGCGCATGCCGTAATAAGAAAACCGTTCCCACATCTCTGTAAAGAACAGGACGAACAAGCTATCCGGGTGTCCCAGAATAGTGTGCGCACCTGGCGTTTGAATTTGGTTCAAAGTGCTCTCCAATAATTATTTTGTATAAAAGTCGCAGCTGGCCGCAAAATTTTTTTCAATGCGTACCTTGAAAATGATGTGAATTGAGTCAATTCGGCGCGTAGCTTACCACGACAAAAACCTCATATAAAAAGACATATGCTGCATTGCAGCAAAAGCTGCTGTGTCTATTTCCCGTGAGTGCTTAACAGGCACTTTAGTGCAGTTGCAGATATTTCACCTATGAAGCAGGCGCTTTTTTAACAAAATAAGTAATAAAAAAGCAAATTTTCTGTGCAGGTGCAATAGTTAAATACTGTTAATCCAAATATATTTGATGATATTATTTTGTCGAATTAGTAATTTACAAAAAAGCATGAGCCAGCTACGGAAGACAAAATCTGTGAAGTTGCTGGCAGACGGGATTTGTTCAGGTTTAAAAAACCGGCATTTGATCTGGGGGCGAATGTTACGGGGTTGTTCTGTTTCCCCATCACTCAATAAATCAGGAGAATTCGATGTTCAAATCAACAACGAAAAAATTAATTGCACTTGCATTGGCAATTGGCTGCAGCGCTGCGTTTGCTTACCCTCCTCCGTTCTATTTCTGCAATAAAGAATGCATACAGCAAGCCCCGCGTGGCTCTGCTGAATACAATGAATGCATGGCAGATTGCCTGGCTGGTTATCCAGATTAATTTGCGATAAAAAGCGGTGGCAATAAGTGCCGCCCGCTGATACTGCTGAGATGGTGATCAGCTTTTCAAGCCGTTCACCATCTCTTGCAAAAATCTTTTTAACTGGTTGTTGAGGGATGCAGCATGAAAGTAGCGAAGACGATATTGACCTATGCAGTAATCATCGCCATGGGCCTGCTCATCGGATATGTAGTGCCACGCCTGCCCATGTTGCTGAAACCTGCGTATCAAGAGGCGGATTATTCAGCCCACTTTCAAAATACCAACAGCAAAGTTCTCATGTACGGCACTGCCAGTTGCAGCTTCTGCAAAAAGACGCGGGCCTATTTTGATAAAAACAAAGTGACATTCACGGACCTGGATGTAGAAAAATCCCCTGCTGCGGCAGCCAGGCATGCAGAGCTCGGTGGCGAAGGTGTGCCCGTCATCATCATCGGCAAGCGCATGATACGGGGTTACCAGCCCGAAGTATTTGCAGAGGCTTTGCAGGCCATGGAAAAGACGCAGACTGCTGCAAAGTGATGCAATTCAAAACTTAAGCTGGCTGTAAGCAAAAAAATGGACATCAAACAGGGGTTTGATGTCCATTTGAATTTCCCGCAACGCGTGCGAAGCGTTTAGCTGACCTTGAACACCAGCAATGCCTGCCATAATTTCTGCGCTTCTTCTTTCAGCGAAGCAGCTGCTGCCGCAGACTCTTCTACCAGTGCTGCATTCTGCTGAGTAGTCTGGTCCATCAAGCCTATCTCATTGGTGATCTGCGCAATGCCGTGACTTTGCTCGGCAGACGCACTGGAGATTTCATTGAGTATGGTTGACAAACCTTCTACCGATGCCAGTATCTCGGTCATGGTTTTACCTGCATGGCCCACCACTTCCGAGCCCACATCCACTTTGGCGATCGAGGTTTCTATCAATGACTTGATTTCTTTCGAAGCCACGGCGCTGCGCTGTGCGAGGTTGCGCACTTCTGAAGCCACCACGGCAAAGCCTCGCCCTTGCTCCCCTGCCCTGGCTGCTTCGACGGCAGCATTCAGTGCCAGGATATTGGTCTGGAAAGCGATGCCTTCTATGGCAGCAATGATGTCAAACATCTTCTTGGATTCTGCCGAGATGTCTGCCATGGTATTGACCACCTTGTCCACCTGGGTGCTGCCGCGGTGTGCTGTTTGTGCGGCAGAGACTGCGAGTTGCCGCGCTTGCTCGGCATTGCCGGCATTTTGCTTGACGGTCTGGTTCAGGCTTTCCACACTGTTGGCAGTTTGCGCGAGGGATGAAGCCTGGTTCTCTGTCCTTTCAGACAGGTCAATATTACCCATGGCAATCTCGCCAGACGCATTCGAGACAAATTCGCTGCTGTCACGTATATGCGTGACCATGCCAGTCAATTGCTGCTGCATGCCTTGCAGGGCATACAACATGCTGTTGCGGTCACCGGGTTTGAGTACTACCACTGTAGTCAGGTCACCCTCTGCCACACTCCTGGCTATATTCACGGCGACATCCGGCTCGCCGCCGAGCGGCGCGATCACCAGCTTGTTAATAACAAAGCTCAGTATCGCTGACACCACCAGCACACTGAAGATACCGATCAGGATGGCGGTATTGCGCAGGTATTGCACATCGGCCAAAATTTTGTTTTCTGGCACGCTGATGACAAATGACCATGGCGTTGTAGTGGCACCGATCTGTACAGGCACGTAAATACGTTTTACCGTGGTCTGCATTTCACTGTGTTCCAGCGTATCACTATAAGTCTGGCCGGCCTTGATCGCTGCCTTGGCTGCTTTTGCAGCAGCACTATCACCGATGTTCTGCCCTACGTTTTTTGCATCAACATCGCCGATATAGATACCGCTGTTAGAAATCAGGCTAGCATAACCAGTTTCATAAGGGTGGATTTTGCTGACATCCTCCTGGAAGCTGGCGACTGGCAAATCCACTGTGACCGCGCCTACCACCTGGCCCTTGGCCTTGACCGGGACGGTGACCGTAGTCATGAACACATCCTTGCCAGCGATCTTGTACATATATGGCTCAAGCAAGACTTCATTGCCACTTTTTTTGGACAGCAGGTAATAGTCTCCCGCGCCTTCTTTTTCATAATCAGTCAATGCTTCGACCTGGGTCTTGCCGCTGCCACGGTTCCAGTAAGGCAGGTAGCGGCCAGTGGCATCATGACCTTCCTTGCCAGCGTATTCGCTGTCCTTGCCATCAAAGGCATTGGCTTCCCATATCGTGCCTACACCAGTAAATTCTGGATGACCTTCCAGTACGCTTTTCAGTAACAGGTCGGCACTGGCGCGGTCTGCCTTGCCACTGGCTTGCATGGCCGCCAGTTCAAACGCCAGGCTGCGTGCGGCATGCAGGGCCAGGTTGATGCGTTCTGCCACCTTGCCTGCATTATTGATGGCCAGTTGCTTCGCGTATTGCTGAGCGGATTCCTGCTGCATGCTGCCAGCCTGTTTCGTCAGCAGGCTGATGGTGACGGCAAAACCAGCCAGCACCATGGCCAGCACAGCGAAGAGCATTTTTGCCCGCAAACCAAAGCGGGCCGGGGATGTCGTTAATGTCATGATTCTTAGCCTTGCGTGTATTTTCGGCGCAGAAATGTCTGCAATGTTGTGAATGATATGACGGATTAAGGCATTCTTGCCGCAGTGAATAAATTACAGAGTGTAAGCGTGATTATTTGCAACGATTTTGCTTGCCTTGAAGACAAGTTAAGGTATAGATTCATCTGTCTTTATATATCCATCATATTTTTGACCAGAACTAGAGATGGCATTCTCTGTCCTAGCTGCTGGATCAGCACCCGCAATCAATCAGCATACAAGGGAGAAAATGCAATGAAGTGGAAAACCATGGCTGCCGTCGGCGGCCTTTATTTAGGTATGTTGGCGGGGGCGGCGCAGGCTGTCACAGTTGAGCAGGTGAAAACCTTTACGCTGCCAAATGGCATGAAATTCCTGGTGCTGGAGAACAGCACGATACCCAATGCGAATATGTACACCTTCTGGAAAGTCGGTTCGCGCAATGAAGTGCCAGGTATCACCGGTCTCTCGCATTTCTTTGAACACATGATGTTCAATGGCTCAAAAAAATTCGGCCCCAAGCAATTTGACCGCACCATGGAAGCCAACGGCGGCGCGAATAATGCTTATACCAGCAATGACCTGACGGTGTACCAGGACTGGTTCCCGGCCACTGCCCTGCCTACCATTTTTGATTTGGAAAGCGACCGTATTGCCAATCTCAGTATAGACCCAAAAATGGTAGAGAGCGAGCGTGGCGTGGTCTTGTCAGAGCGCAGCACTGGCCTGGAGAACTCGAATCTGCGTGCCCTGTGGGGTGAAGTCTATGCCGCTGCATTCCGCGCCCATCCTTATTCGATTCCGACTATCGGCCATGAATCCGACATCAAGGCCTGGACACAAGATGACTTGCAGCGCTATTTCAATGTCTATTATTCACCAAATAATGCGGTGGCTGTCATCGTTGGAGATGTCAAGGCAACAGAAGTGAAACGCCTGGCCGAGCAGTATTTTGCGACTGTGCCGCAACGTGCCCTGCCACCTGTCGTGCGTACGGTAGAGCCAGAGCAAAAAGGCGAGCGCCGTGTATTCGTGCGCAAGGAATCTGCCACCGCAGCAAATCTCATGGTCTCGTACAAGATGCCAGCGACCAGCAACCCTGATTACTATGCCTTGAGCGTCATTGCCAGCATACTCACTGACGGCAAGACTTCGCGTATGTATCAGGCTTTGGTGGATCAGCGCCTGGCAACCCAGGTTGGTGCCGATCATGGCAAGAACTTTGACCCCGGTCTGTTCAATTTCTTTGCGGTTGCTGCCAACAAGGTGCCTGCTGCCAAAGTCGAAGCCGCATTGCTGGCCGAGATAGACAAGCTGGTCAAGGATGGTGTCACTGCAGATGAATTGCAAAAAGTGAAAAACCAGAAGCTCTTGAATTTCTACCGCGCCCAGGAAACCATCAATGGCAAAGCCGCCCAGTTGGGTGAATATGAAATGTTCTTTGGCGATTACAAGAAACTGTTCGATGCACCTGATGCCTATCGCAAACTGACTCCCGCCGATATCCAGAGCGTTGCTGCCAAATACTTTAAAAAATCACAAAGAACAGTCGGCGTACTTGCCGCTGTGGAGGAATAAGAAGATGCGCCGTATAAAAATAATGAATAAAAAGATAATCAGTCTCAGCCTCGCCAGCCTGAGTCTGCTGGCAGCAAGTAGCCAGGCCGCAGAATTCCGCCTGCCTGCCTTTGAAACCACCAAGCTACCTAACGGCCTGACCGTGTATTTGATGGAGCGCCATGACGTGCCCCTGATTGCCGTGCGCGCCGTTGTCAAGGCTGGTGCAGTCAGCGATGCTGGCAATGCAGGACTGTCCAACCTGACCGGTGATGCCTTATTACTAGGTAGTAGCAAGTTTGATAAAAAGACCCTGGACCAGACTTTTGATTTCCGTGGTGGGCGCATAGGCAGTGCCACCTCAACAGAGGCCACTTCCCTGAATGCGGATTTTGCCAGTGCCGATGTAGATGTACTCTTGCCCATTTTTGCTGATGCCATCTTGCACCCTACATTTGAAGCAGAAGAATTTGGCAAGCTGCGTTCACGCACCGTTGATGGTTTGAAGCAAGCCAAAGAAAGCCCACGCAATGTCGTGCAAACCTACTACCGCAGCATGTTGTTCGGTAATGGCGCTTATGCCAATCCCGTCACCGGCACGGTCAACAGCGTGACAGCGCTGCAGGTTCAGGATGCCAAAAAATTCCATGCAAATTATTACAGGCCAGAAAATGCCGCCCTGGTAATCGTCGGTGATTTCAAGCCCAGCGTCATGCGCGCCCAGTTGGCCAGCTTGTTCGGTGCATGGAAAGCCACTACTGCCGTACCTGCAACTGCCGCCAACGGCAAGGTAGAGGCAGACAAGGCCCGCGTCTGGCTGGTCAACAAGTCAGACGCGGTCGAAACCACCTTCCTGTTCGGTGGCAAAGGCATTGCGCGCAATGATCCTGACTATGTACCGCTGCAAGTCATCAATACCATACTTGGCGGGCGTTTTACTTCCTGGCTCAATGATGAATTGCGTGTCAACTCTGGTCTGACTTATGGTGCCAACAGCAGTTTCAGCCCTCTTGCTGAAACGGGCAGCTTTGCTGTTTCCAGTTTTACTGCCACGCCCAAGACAGAAGCAGCGCTGGCATTGGCTGCCAAGACTTATCAGCGTCTGTGGGACAAGGGCATCGATGCTGCCACACTGGAATCGGCCAAGGCCTATGTCAAAGGACAATTCCCGCCACGTTTTGAAACCAACCAGCAACTCGCAGGTTTATTGGGTGACATGTTTGTTGCCAAAGTAGGGCGTGAGCAAATTGATCATTTCATGCGCGATGTTGATGGCCTTAATGTGGAGAAAGCCAAACAACTGGTGGATAAGCATTTCCCACGCGATAAACTGCAAATGGTCTTGATAGGCAAGGCAGAAAGCATACGTGGCATTGCTGCCAATTATGGTGAAGTCACTGAGCTGGATATTACCGCCAACGGATTTGCACCCGGCGCAAAATAAGCGATTACACATAGCAGCCTGTATTGCGCTTACAATGTAATAAAAAACGCCGCCCCAACATGGGGCGGTAGTCTTTTATAGGGTATAAAAAATTATCAAAATAGCCCTGAAATTATTGTCAAGCTGTACATCAGGATGCTCTGTTAATGATACGTATCAAACCTTTGTTCTTCGTCGCTGCACTCGCTCTGTCAGCGTCGGCAAGTTACCAGATCCAGGCTGGCAATGTAGCAGAATCCGGCTACCAGTTGCCACCGGCAGAATTACAGGCTGTCGTCGATGCCCCCAGAGGCCCGCTGTTCCGCCTGGGGCCACAACGCAAGACAGCATTGCTGCTGACCCTGCCTGGCCTGCCCGGTATTGCCGATGTCTCCCAGCCAGAATTGCGCCTCGCGGGTTTGCGCATCAATCCACGCACCCGCGCTGCCAGCCATTTTGATTTTGGCAATGGCATGAGTTTGCTGGATGTCGCCACTGGCAAAGCGCGTGAAGTCAAAGGTTTGCCAGCCAGACTCAAGATCGCAGAGACCGCCTGGTCACCCGATGAACAATGGTTGGCCTTCAGCCTGTGGGTAGAAGGTGGCGTCGAACTATGGTTGCTGGATATCAAAAAAGGCACGGCCCGTCGCCTGATGGCCGATAAACTCAATGCCGTAACCGGTCCCGGTTTTTCCTGGATAGAAGGCTCAGAGAAAATACTGGTCAGGCTGACGCCCCAGCATCAAAAGGAATTGCCACCATTGCCTGCGGTACCGGCAGGCCCCAATATGCAAGAGACCAAGGGTGGCAAGGCGCTGCAAAACCGCATTTATCCCGACATGCTGAGGACAGCGCGGGATAGCGATACCCTGGACTGGTATTTGCAGACCCAGCTCGGTATCGTCAACCTGAACGGCGAGGTGCGCCGCATCACCCGCCCCATGACCCTGATCAGATCCCTCGCTTCACCAGATGGCAAGCTGATCCTGACGACACAATTGCGCCGCCCGTATTCCACCATGTTGCCAGTCGACCGCTTTGGCCAGTTGATAGAACTCTGGGATATCCAGGGCAAGAAGGTCAAGACCGTGGCTGAGCGCCCGCTGCGTGAACGCATCCCTACGGGCAATGATGCAGTACAAGCCGGCCCGCGTGACTTTGGCTGGCGCTCCGACAAACCAGCCACTCTGTACTGGCTGGAAGCACAGGCTGGTGGCGACCCTGAAGTGAATAGCAAAATCCATGATGCGCTGTTCCAGCAGGCCGCTCCGTTTGATACTCCTGCGCAAAAAATCATGGACCTGGGCTGGCGTTTTGGCAATGTGCAGTGGGGTAATGATTACCTTGCTGTGGTCACCGAGAACTGGCTAAAAACCCGTGATACCCGTACCTGGCGCATACAGCCTGGTGTGCCAGACAGCAAGCCAGAACTCATGTTTGCCCGCAAGTCAGAAGACCAATACAGCAACCCCGGCACTCCGGTCATGACCCAGAACGCCCAGGGCCGCCTGGTCTTGCGCATCAGCCCAGATGGCAAGGCCATCTTCTTTACCGGCACCGGTGCCAGTGCCGAGGGTGACCGCCCCTTTCTTGATAAATTCGACCTGACCAATAAACAGATCACCCGCCTGTGGCGCTCACAAGCGCCATACTATGAAGAAATACAGGCGCTGCTCAATGACAAGGGCAACAGCTTTATCACCAGCCGTGAGTCAGTCGAAGAAAGACCCAACTTCTATTTCTATGATTTGCAGGCCAGTGCGGCACCGCGCGCCCTGACGCAATTCCCGCACCCCATGCCGCAGTTCAAGGGCATCAAGAAACAACAAATCCGGTATGAACGTGAAGATGGTGTTGACTTGACCGCTACCCTGTACCTGCCACCCGGCTATGACCCCAAGCGTGATGGCCCGCGTCCCTTGCTGATGTGGGCGTACCCGCGTGAATTCAAATCTGCGGAAGCCGCAGGGCAGGTCATAGGTTCGCAATACAAGTTCAACCGTATTTCTTATAACGGCCCCCTGCCCATGCTGGCCCGTGGCTATGTCGTGCTGGATGGCCCTACCATGCCCATCATCGGCGAAGGCAAGAAAGAACCAAACGACACCTATCTCGAACAACTGAAGATGGATGCCGAAGCAGCCGTCGATGAAGTCGTGCGCCTCGGTGTCGCAGACCGTAACCGTATCGCCATCGGTGGCCACAGTTATGGTGCTTTCATGACTGCGAACTTGCTGGCGCATACCCGTCTCTTCCGCGCCGGGATCGCCCGTTCCGGTGCCTATAACCGCAGCCTGACGCCTTTTGGCTTCCAGTCTGAAGACCGGAATTACTGGAAAGCCAATAAGGTCTACCAGGAAATGTCGCCCTTCAATTTTGCCAACCAGTTCAAGGATCCCATCCTGTTCATCCATGGTGAGCAAGACAATAATTCCGGCACTTTCCCCATGCAGAGCGAACGCATGTACCAGGCCATACAAGGCCTCGGTGGGGCCACCAGACTGTCCATGTTGCCGAATGAAAGCCATAGCTACCGCGCCCGCGAATCCATCCTGCACATGCTGTGGGAGCAAGACCGCTGGTTGGAGATGTATGTAAAGAATGCCAAGCCCGATAGCACGAGAGAGTAAGACGGCAAAAAAATAATGTGAAAAGCGGCAGATGCGACAGATATGCCGCTTTTTTACATGAACTTAAAGTTTTGCATTAATATGCAAATTGAATCTTTTTCTACATCTAGCCATGCTAAAAGCCGTCATCCTGGATGCGAATGCTGTTGCCCGCAATTTGTTGTCTTCCGTTCTGCTGAATGGGGGGCACGATGTGGTGGGGGATGCCAATCTGACGCCAGCCAGCCTGGCTCGCGTGATCAAGCTCAAGCCCCAGATCGTCTGTGTTGACATAGGCGAAACCGATGAAGAAGGCCTGGCCTTGCTCGACAAGATCAGGGCAGACTTGCCCAAGGCATTGTTATTCCTGGTGTCATCAAAAATCGATGCGACCGTATTGCAGACAGCCCAGGAGCGCGGTGTCCATGGCTTCATCGTCAAGCCTTTCAATTCTGTCGCCGTGCTGACTTCCATACGCAATACCATCATACGCATTGCCAAACAGCAAAGAGCAGGTACGGCTGAAGCGACCCCAGAAGCTGGTGGCGAAACTGCGGCGGAATAATTCATCGCTGCAAAATCGCGTTTCATCGACTAGCAGACAGTTTTATCACATTCTTCCTTTCTTTTTACGATTTTCCTTAGACTAGCCACAACTAAATAAGGAATCGCCATGTCAGCCACTAATCCTCTACGCACAAGCATGCATACTTCAGAACAGTTACTGCCATCCGAAGTCACCGCAAGAAGTGAAACCTGGCTGACCCGTGCCCGTAACTACCCCGTGTTTTCACGTACCTGGTTCCGTTACCGGGCGCAGGCATGGATAGGTATGTTCATCATCGTCGATTTGCTGGTCATCGCAACTGGGCTGGTGGCAGATACAGATCTGCGCAAGCTGGCGGTGGCTTTTGTTCCCCTCACCATAGGCGGTACGGCCCTGCACCTGATCGGCCCTGCAATGGCAGTATGGGTAAGAAACCACGCTTACGCCAGCAAGAAAGAAGCAATATCGCTGACCTTGGCATTGCTGGTTGGTGCAGGTATCAGTTATGGCATCATTCTGGGCACCACTTATGTCACCAAATACCTGGCTTATGGTGACGATGAAATGCAGTTCGCGGTAGGCGGCAGCATTACTGCTACCAGCGTGCAATCACCATCAACTGCCAAACCAACTGTCGGGGCGACTGTCCGCCCGGTCGAAGAAAGTGACAAGGAAAAGAGCGTCAGCAAGATTGAGCAGGCACCTGCCTTGAAAATGCTGGTACAGGGATTTTCCTTCGTGATGGGGTTTGGCCTCGTCATCTATATTGCAGGCGCGATTGATCTCTGGTATTTCTTTCGCCAGAAAAAACGCTTGCTGGAAGTCATGCGCCAGCGTGAACTGAGCCTGGCACAAGAAGCCCGTCGAGAAGCTGAATTGCGTTTGTCAGTACTGGCCGCCCAGGTAGAACCGCATTTCCTGTTCAATACCCTGGCGGGTGTGCGTTCTGCAATCCTCACGGAACCTGAAAGAGCCACTGCCATTGTTGATCACCTGGTTGATTACCTGCGCGCCACCATACCGCAAATGCGTAACGATGGCAGCTCTGCCCAGGCCAGGCTCAAGCAACAACTGGAAGCTGCCAGCGCTTACCTGGGTTTGATGCAGGCACGCATACCGCGCCTGAGCTATAGCGTTGATAGTGAAGTGACAGATGCCGCATTGCCACCACTGATGCTGATTTCGCTGGTAGAGAATGCCGTCAAACATGGCGTGGAACCCAAGATAGGTGCAGTGCATATTGCAGTCCACGCGAAGAAGATCAATCGTGATGGCGAAGACATGCTGGAACTGACCGTTGCCGACAATGGCGTTGGCTTTGCAGGCAGCAGTTCGGGCACAGGCATAGGCTTGGCAAATATCCATGAAAGGCTGGAATCCACGTATGGAGTACGCGCCAGCCTGGTATTGAAAGCAAGAGCAGAAGGCGGAGTTGCCGCGACCATATTGCTACCTCTGGAAGCGTGATAAAAATGAAGAAAGTAAAGACATGACCACAGCCATCATCGCCGATGACGAAGATTTACCGCGTAGAGAATTACGCCGCATGCTCAATAAAGTCTGGCCAGAACTGGAGATACTGGCTGAATGTGAGCACGGTGCCGAAGCGCTGGAAGCCATACACCAGGAAGAACCAGACATCGCTTTTCTGGACATACGCATGCCAGGCATGACCGGTCTCGATGTGGCCCATGCCGTAAAAGGGCGCTGCCATGCCGTCTTCACCACTGCTTACGACAGCCACGCACTGGATGCCTTTGCCGCCGGTGCCGTTGATTATCTGCTCAAACCTGTCTCTGAAATCAGGTTGCAGGAAGCCGTCACCAGATTGAAAGAGCGCATCGCCAGCAAACAACCAGTGACCGACGTCAGCCAGCTCATGTCCGAACTCGACAAACGCCTGAAAAATACGACCGCAGAACGCATACGCTGGATCAGCGCCAGTGTCGGCGATACTATCAAGATGTTCCCGGTAGAAAAAATCCTCTTCTTCAGTTCTGACGAAAAATATACACGCGTGGTCTGCGCCGATGATGAAGCCCATGTACGCAAGCCATTGAAAGAAATCATGGATGGCCTGGACCCAGACATCTTTTGGCAAGTGCATCGAGGTACCGTCGTCCGCGCAGATGCGATTACCCGTGCACACAGGGATGAATTGGGTAAATACACAGTTGAGCTGCGGGGCTTGCAAGAAAAACTGAAGGTGAGTCAGGCATATGCCTGGCGCTTCAAACCCATGTAAGTGCGGGGCGGCTCTTAAAAAGCGAACCTGGTGTTGTTGCGTTGCCTTGCCGCACTAAAGCACTGTCTGTGGCGCCGCGCCTAGCCGGGGGCGCCTAGCCGGGGGCGCCTAGCCAGCTTCACTTTGTAAGAGCCTTCTGATTTATAAAAAACTACAATCAAAAAACGAAGGCTTGATATTTTTTGTCATCTCGCATTAAGATGATGCTGACGTTAAAAAAACAGCGTCATTTTTTAATAATAAGATTTGAATCTATCCAGACTATCCTTTGCAGTTTCTGCTTCTGTATACCCACAAGGATACCTTTGTGCGGCCGGTAGTCCAAATAATAAAAACAACAGGAATGTATACCATGTTACAAAAACCTACACTGATAGATATCGGTGCGAACCTCAGCAACCATCGCTTTCACAATGACCTTGATGCCGTAATTTCACGCGCAAAGCAGGCAGGTGTTGAACACATTATTGTCACCGGCACGTCTGAGCGTGCCAGCCATGATGCGCATGCGCTGACACAAACTTATCCTGGCTATTTAAGCAGCACCGCAGGCGTGCATCCGCATGAAGCGAAGAACTGGAATGCGCAGTGTGCAAAATCCATAGAAAAACTTGCGGCCAGTGACACTGTGGTGGCGGTTGGTGAATGCGGTCTCGACTATAACCGTATGTTCTCGACTGAAGTACAACAACGCGCCTGCTTTGAAGCGCAATTGCAATTGGCCGTACATTTGCAAAAACCGGTGTTCCTGCATGAACGTGATGCGCATGAGGATTTCTTTGCCCTGTTGAGGCAATACCGGCCACAACTCAAAGGCGCAGTGGTGCACTGCTTTACTGCCAATGCTGAAGAATTGCGGGCCTATCTTGACCTCGATTGCCACATCGGTATTACCGGCTGGATCTGTGATGAAAGACGTGGCGATGATTTGCGCAAGGCAGTCAAATTTTTGCCCAAAGACAAACTCATGATAGAAACAGACGCGCCGTTTTTATTGCCGCGCAATCTGCCAGTACGCCCGCAAGATAACCGCAATGAGCCCATGCACTTGCCAGTTGTGCTGGAAGCAGTCGCTACTATTTTGCGGATATCGCCCGTGACACTGGCACAGCAAATTCG
The DNA here is from genome assembly GCF_049340405.1 of Undibacterium sp. Ji42W. NCBI lineage: Bacteria > Pseudomonadati > Pseudomonadota > Betaproteobacteria > Burkholderiales > Oxalobacteraceae > Undibacterium > Undibacterium sp. Ji42W. The sequence continues at coordinate 529,664 of NZ_JBMPOV010000002.1, read as the reverse complement.
AAAAAATACTGTGCAGTTTTTTGGCTTGCCCTTGGCTGGCTAATACCCGCGCTCATACTGTTTGATCAGTGCTTTCAATGACATCGGCAGCTATCGGTGTTGCCACTGCCGCTGGTTTTTGCAAGCCGCGCGACCAGCGTAACAGGCCCACTGCATAACTGATGTAATAAGCGGCTAGCATACCAAACAGGAACAGAGTCAGCGGGCTGCTGGAAAAATCACCAGGTGGCGCAGCGAAGGATTGCGTAGTGAAATAAATGCTGCCCATACGCCAGGCGATGCGGCTTATCATCAACAATGACAGTGCTATGCCCAGGTGGGCATTAGGCGTATAGAATTTCCCGGCAGGGCTGTTATCAAACTTGGTCAGGCGCAAACCATACATGCCCAGGCCACTGCCAACGATCAAGCCTGCCAGCATGAATAGCAGATTACCCTCATGTTTCATGGCACCCAAAGCCACCAGCGCTATCAGGACAGGGAAAATACCTACTGTCATCATGGCACGTACGCCAGAGTATTTCTGCCTGCCCACCATGCGCCGTATGCGCGAAATGACACGCCAGACGATGAAGGCACCAACAGCGGCACCGATCATCAGGGAAGTGGGGTTTGCAGTTGCCATGAAAAACTTTCCATATAGCCTGTAGAGAGGTTTTCAAAGTTTATCATGTGCAAAATTTGCGTTAGTACCGGAATGTATCAGGTATGCGCGTTACCAAAACAGTGTCAAACCCGCAGCGGTAATTTGCCATGTCCGAAAGCTGCCAGCAGCTTTTCTCGTAGTTTGTTAAGCTGCACCCCTGATTTTGATTGGAGTGCATATGCGCGGTGCTGATTTATTACGTTTGATTTCCCTGGCAGCGATATGGGGTGCATCCTTCCTGTTCATGCGGGTACTCGCACCCGTGGTTGGGGTATTGTGGAGTGCTGAGGTCAGGGTGGGGTTGGCAGGCATCGCTTTGTTGACCATGATGTATGTGACTAATCGGGCGATGAACTTCCGTACAAATTGGAAATCCTTCTTAATTCTGGGCACGATTAATTCAGCCCTGCCGTTTGCCCTGTATTCCTATGCAGCACTGAGCATACCCGCCGGTTACTCGGCTATCGTGAATGCGACCAGTCCACTCTGGGGTGCAGTGATGGGTGCGGCATTCCTTGGTGAGCGGCTGACCTTGCGCAAGATGGCGGGCATGGCGATAGGCGTGCTTGGTGTTGCCTTCCTGGTGCGTCTGGGACCGGTGGAATTCAACAGCAAGCTGGTGCTCGCAGTGCTGGCCTGCGTGGGTGCAACCTTGTGTTATGCGATAGTCGGTATTTATACCAAGAAAAAACTCACAGGCATCACCCCCATGCAAATGGCAACAGGATCACAAGTAGGTGCCGCATTGGTATTGATGCCTTTCCTGCCGCTGGCACCAGTACAGGGTGAAATCACCGCAACTATTGCGATGGTGGCCGTGGCACTTGCTTTGTTATGCAGTGCGGTGGCTTACCTGATTTACTTCCGCCTGATGGCAGACCTGGGGCCAACCAAGGCTTTGACGGTGACTTTTCTTATCCCGCTGTTTGCCTTGCTGTGGGGCTATCTGTTCCTCAATGAACATATCACCATGAATACCGTCATAGGCTGCGCAGGTGTGGTAGTGGCGACCTGGCTGGTGGTGTTCCAGCCAACTCAAAAACCAGCTTAAAGATTGACCTTAAAAAATGCCGCTGACTCTATACGGGTCAGCGGCATTTCTTTTATTCATCCAATGCTGGCAAAACTTTGACATGCAAGGCACTTGGTTGCTGGCTACCGAAATACACCTTATGCGTGGCCTTGATGAAATCACTGTCCTTGGCTTCATAGATGTTAGACACAAAGGATTGTGGGTTACGGTCTATGAAGGGGAACCAGCTGGACTGTACCTGTACCATGATGCGGTGGCCGCGCTGGAAGGTGTGGAAGACATCATTGATGGCAAATTTCACCTTGGTCATCTGATTCGGCACCATGGGCTTGGCAGTTTCAAACCCATCGCGGAAACGGGCACGGAAAGGTTCGCCGCGTACCAGGGTTTGCTGGTTGCCACGGTTTATTTGCGCATCAATTTCCAGATTGGCGGGATTGACATCAATGAGCTTGACGACAAAGTCAGCATCGCTGCCGGTAACGCTGACAAACAAGTCTGCACTCAGCGGGCCAGCCAGTGTCACATCTTTTTCCAACACTTCACTTTGCCAGCTCAGCACATCCGGGCGGCTGGTGGCAAAGCGCTGGTCAGCGGCTATGTATTGTTTGCTCCAGCGCGTTTCTATCTCGGTCGTGTAGGGCACTGGTTTGGCCGGGTCGCTGATGTATTCTGCAAACTGCGCATCCTGATTTACCGGTGCGCTAAAGCTTAGCTTGCCGTTGGCCTGGAAGTATAGGGCTTTGTCCTTGCTCTCTTTCGGTGGCCAACTGTCAAAACCGCGCCAGCGGTTGGCGCCGGTTTCAAACATCCAGGCTTCGGCCAGCGTTGGCTTGTCGCCGTTTTTCAGATAATGTTTGAAGAAGGCGAACTCCACAGGCTGATAAGTCTGCACCGTCTTGTAGCCAAAGTTGGCATCGCCTACTTTGTCACCATCAGTACGGAACCAGCCGCCATGCGTCCATGGACCGATGACCAGGGTATTTTGTATGCCGGGGTTTTGTTTTTCTATGGCCTTATAAGTATTGAGCGGGCCATATAAATCTTCTGTGTCATACCAGCCGCCCACGGTCAGGACAGCAGCCTTGATGTTTTTCAGATGCGGCAGGATATTGCGGCTTTGCCAGAAGTTGTCGTAATTCGGATGCGCCGTGATATCGTTCCAGAAAGGGATGCCGTTCTTGAAATAACGGGCATTCGCATTCGCCACCGAACCCAGGTCCAGGAAGAACTGGTAACCATCTGGTGTGCCAAAATTAAAATTCTTCCAGCCTGCACCTGTGGTGGGTTGTGGACGTGGCTGACCAAAACTGTGGAAGAAGCCAAAGGCCATTTGCAGATTGAAAGCACCATTCCTGTGCATGTCGTCACCACGGAACCAGTCAGCAATTGGTGCCTGCGGTGACACTGCTTTTAATGCCGGGTGGCTGTCGATGGCACCAGCCGAAGTATAAAAGCCGGGGTAAGAATTACCCCACTGGCCAACCTTGCCGTTATTGTGTGGCAGGTGCTTGATCATCCATTCTATGCTGTCATAGGTATCGCTGCTTTCATCAACATCGGTCTTGGATTTTTTCTCGTCTATATGCGGGCGCATGTTGACGAATTCGCCTTCCGACATATAGGTGCCACGCACATCCTGGTAGACAAAGATAAAGCCATCTTTTTCATACTCGGCAGTTGGCCCCAGCATGGTTTTATATTGATCGCTGCCATAAGGCCCGACAGAATAAGGCGTGCGGCTCATCAGGATGGGGTAGCGCTTGCTGGCGCTGGCATCATTCGGTACATACACAGTAGTGAACAAGAGCTTGCCATCACGCATGGGGATGCGGTATTCAAACTTGGCATAGTTTTTACGGATGTACTCGGCACGCAACCTGGCAGCATCAGCCTTGTCGTCGACAGCAACGCTATTGCCCGTGCTGACAATATTGCTGCTCAGGGCCAGCGTTGGCGTGGCGATGCTGGTCAATATTGCGCCCAGCATGATGGATAGCGCAGGCAGGGCCTGTCGCAACTGTGGTGTTCTCATGATGTTCCCCGAATATTTTTTTGTGTGCTTAGGGCCAGCCAAGCTCAGACAGATACATCAGCTTGGTGCCTGCTGGCACTACTTGGTCTGCAAATATCTCAACAAGTTCCCTTAATCTTCAGTATTCGGGTCGTAATCAGGCAAAGGAGGCTCAATTTCCACGATGCTGTCTGCGCCCTTGCTGCGGGCTGTCTGCAGGGCGCTATTGACGCGCTTGAGCATGCTGTCGGCACTGTCCTTGTGGGCATTCGTTGTCAGGCCAGTGGCAAAAGTCACTTTCAGGCCGGGTGAGATGGACTCCCAATCGACTTCAGCGATGCGCAACTTCAGGCGGGCGATGGCCTTGAGACTGGCTTCCAGCCAGGTAGTGGGCATGACGATCGCAAATTCATTGGCGGCGACACGGCCAAATGAATCCAGTGTGCGCAGCATGGTCAGGGCTTCTTTGGCGACTTGCTGCAAGACTTGGCGTGCCGCGGCCTGGCCATGTTGCTCGAGTATCTGTTCCAGATTATCAATAGCGATGGCCGCCAGAGTAAATGTGTGACCAGTACGGAAGGAGCGCGCCAGTTCACCATCCAGCTTGACCATCAGGGCACGGCGGTTCAGGGCACCGGTCAGATGATCGGTCCTGGTCATGCTGTCGAGCTGAGTCAACACGGTTTCCAGCGTCGGCAAGAGGTTTTCCTGCTGGCCTTCGTTTTTGATTTGCTTGATCAACTGATCAATTTGTTGCCTTGCCTCTAACAAGGGCTGATTAAAATCTGGTGGCATGTACTCTCCGGCTATGCACTATGTCTGCGTCCAGCGAATGGCACCAGGCGCTACAATGGCACTTTACCATTGCCAGCCGCATTTCTGCCACGATGTTATTCATGAACCAGACTTCCCCTTGTCAACAAGTTATCAGCCAGCTTTTTCCTGGCATGGATTTGTGGATGAAACGCGACGACATGCTGCACCCTCAGGTATCCGGCAACAAGTTTCGTAAATTGAAATATCCGCTGCTAGTGTTACAGGGGCAGGCCACTCATGTGGTTTCCATGGGTGGCATCTGGTCCAACCATATCCATGCACTGGCTCATGCGTCAAAGATTCTCGGCTTGCCAGCTACTGCGCTGATACGTGGCGCAGAGAGTATGCACAGCGCCATGCTGGAGGATGTCAGGAATTTGGGCATGCGGACACAGTTCGTGAATCGTGGGGCTTACCGTGAATTAAGGGACGACGATTCTGCCTGGCGCAAACATGTAGATCCAGGTGCCGCAGAAGTGCTTTGGTTGCCTGAAGGCGGGAGTACACCCCTGGCTTTACGCGGTGTAGCGGAGCTAATCGCTGAATTACCCTTTATCCCCGATTACCTGATGGTTGCCTGCGGTACCGGGGCAACGCTGGCAGGTTTGCTGGCCGGTTTGGCTGGGCGTTCAAAGGTGATCGCTATTGCCGCTATCAGCAAGGGCGACTACTTGCGCACAGAAATCAGCCGTTTGCTGATGCAGGCAGGATATCCCGACTACCAGAATTATGAATTATTAACTGAATATCATCACGGTGGTTATGGCAAGACAAACCCTGCGCTGGCTGGCTTTTGTCATGAATTCCAACTTGAGACTGGTATTGCGCTGGAACCGGTATATACAGGCAAAATGATGTTTGCTTTGCGCGAGTTGTGGCATCATGGATATCTCGCAAAAAATGCCAGTGTAGTTGCTGTTCATACCGGCGGTTTGCAGGGAGCGCGTGGGTTTGTGCCCATGTAGTCATGTGATGTGGCCGTACTCATCGGGCTGGATACCAATATGAAAAGACAGCGCGCAAGTTGTAGCACCGCTTCCAGTGGATTGGCTGGCCTGGTCTTGTGCTGCATCTGTACTTCAGCGACCCTGTCAGCCGAACCACAGCTATTACAGCAGCCACTGCCGCAATTGCCACAACTGCGCGTGGCAGTCTATGAAAACCTCGATTACCCCCTCAATATTTTTGACAAGAATCACCAACTGGTTGGCGGCTTGCAAAAAGACTTTACTGACCAGTTGGCAAAAAAACTTTCTACACAGCCCAGCTATGTTCCCTACTCACGCAGGCGCATAGAGAGCGTAGTAATACAGGGCGATGCCGACATCATGTGCTATTCCAGCCCAGGCTGGTTTGATTTGCCCAAGGAAGTCAGCTGGACGGTAGCCACCTTTCCGCAGGTAGAAAGAGTGGTCGTCATGGCAGACAAGGCCAGCCTGGAAATGCTGCCACAGCAACTCGAAGGCAAAAAGCTTGTCTTGCAACTTGGCTACCATTATCCGCAAATCGCCAGCCAGCTGACAGAAGGCAAAATCAAGCGGGTTGATCTGACTGATGTACCCGGCATGTTTCGCCTGCTGGCCCTTGGTGGTGCCGATGCCTTCGTCAGTTCAGATGGTGAGATAGAGGGTTATTTTAAAAACTTCCCGGAAAAACGCAGTCTCTATAAAGTATCCAAAACCCCCTTCTCAGTGGTGCAGACACAATGTGCCCTGTCGCATAAATCACCGTGGAAGCTGGACCATATCAATAGTGCAATACAGTTTTTGCAAGAAACTGGCGAGATGGACAGGATCATGCGCAAATATGGTTTGTCCATGCGTTAGACAGCGCTGTTAACTGCTATCCTGCTGGCTTTATTCTTTCCCTTTCCTGAGATGAAATCTTCCCTGACTGCTGTGCTGACGGCACTGCTCTGCGGCTTTAGCCTGCCTGCAATGGCGGCGGCTGATCCGAACAAGGTCTTGCATCTGTCCTTTGAAGCTGCCGATGATGGCTTTGATGCCATGCGCACCAATAGCGCCTATTCCAACTGGGTCTCGGATGCGATTTTTGAAGGCCTGGTCACTTACGATTACCTGGCCCGTCCAGCGAAACTGGTGCCGAATACCATAGAAGCCATGCCCGTCATCAGTGATGATGGCAGGACCATGACCTTCCGTCTGAAAAAGGGAATTTATTTTTCCCCTGACCCGGCATTCAAGGGGCAGCGTCGCGAATTGCAGTCCAGTGATTACGCCTACACCTTCAAACGCCTGGTCGATCCGAACAACCGTTCTGTGCAGGCCAGCATATTGGAAGGCAAGATCGTCGGTCTCGATGAACTGATTGCTGCCGCCAAAAAAACCGGCAAGTTTGACTACGACAAAGCAATTGCCGGACTGGAAACACCAGACCCCTATACCCTTATCCTGCGCATGAAGGCACAACACCCCGGCCTGATTTACTATCTCGCCAAACCCCTGGGTGGCGCGGTAGCGCGTGAAGTGGTTGAGCACTATGGCGAAGCAGTCAACCAGCACCCGGTAGGCACCGGTGCCTATATGCTCAAGCAATATGTACCACGCAGTAAAATCATTCTCGAAGCCAATCCTGAATACCGTGGTTTTGTCTGGGACTTTCAAGGCACAGGCACGGACTGGGACAAGCAGATCATCAAGGACATGAAGGGTAAGCAAATGCCCCAGGTTGGGCGGGTCGAGATTGCCATCATAGAAGAAGAACAGTCACGCTGGCTGGCCTTTGATTCCGGCCAGTTGGATTTTGAAATGCTGGTACCAGCAGCTTCCGTCAAATTGCTGGATCAGGGCAAGCTCAAGCCAGAATTTGCAGCCAAGGGTTTACGACTGTACCGCACCGTTGACCCTGGTGTTACCCGTACCTTTTTCAATTTCCAGGACCCAACAGTTGGCGGTTACAGCAAGGATAAAATTGCCCTGCGCCGCGCGATTGCCCTGTCCTTTAATCATCAGGAAGAGATAGACCAGGTTTGGTTCGGGCAAGCTATCAAGGCCCAGTCCATGGTACCGCCAGATGTGGCAGGACATGATGCCAGCTACCGCAACAGCAATGCCTACGACCCCAAACTCGCCAACAAGCTGCTGGACAAGTTTGGCTACAAACGCGGTGAAGATGGTTTCCGTACCATGCCAGATGGTTCACCACTGAAACTGCGCATCCATTCTGCCCCCAAGACCAAGGACTATGCCCGCATGGAAGTCTGGAAGCGTTCTCTCGACAAGATAGGCATACGGGCGGAATTTCCGGTTGCTGGTTTTGCTGACAACCTGAAGTCGGCTTACCAGTGCAAGCTGATGATGTTTGGCATGGGCTATATCGCCGACATCCCGGATGGCATGGATTTCATGGAACTGTATTACGGCAAGAACGCTTACCGCGGCAATCATGGCTGCTACAAGTCTGAGGCTTTCGATTCAGTCTATGACAAGGCGCGCCTGATGCCCAACGGGCCAGAACGCCTCAAGTTATTCAATACCATGGAAAGAATTCTTGAGGCCGACACCGTGCACAGCATGGAACTCTGGCGTGTACGCAACTGGCTCATACAACCCTGGGTCAAGGGCTATAAAACACATCCCATCTTGCGCGGCGACTGGCGCTTTCTGGATATGGAAAAAAACAAGTAAGCCTGCACCCGCTCATTCAAACACAGGTTTGAAAAAGCTGCGTTCATAACTGACGATGCATTTTGTTTCTTCTGAAAATTTGAACGCAGCCTGGCATTCTGCATCATCCATCATCTGTACGCGGTATTGCTCATACGCCGCCAGACTGGGGAAACTGAACAATGCCAGCGCCACATTATTTGCGCCTTCAGAAGGCAGGAAATAACCGTGGTGCTGGCCGCCAAACTTGTTCACCAAGGGAATCCAGAGTTTGCCGTAATGTTCAAACTCTTTCAGTTTGGCGGGATCGATGATGTAGCGCAGATAGCAGGTAACCATGATGTTGATCTGGAAGTTTAACAGCAGCTATCTTACCTGCATATCAGCGCAGGCATCAAACCTGTATCAGACCGCCATCTGCCACCAGTTCCACGCCATTCACATAGCTGGCGCTCGCTGATGCAAGAAACAAGACGGCGGCAGCGATTTCTTCCGGCCTGGCCATGCGACCTGCCGGTGCGGCATCGACCAGATAGGCAGAGAAGTTAGCGATATCTTCTTCTTTCATGTCCAAACCATTTTCCATGATCGGCGTCCTGGTGACGCCAGGGCTGATGACATTCACGCGTATTTTCTTGTCCTTGAGATCGTTCGCCCAGCTACGTGCAAACGAGCGCACGGCGGCCTTTGAGGCATTGTAGAGACTCAGCTTGGGCATGCCCTTGCTGGCAGCGATAGAGGCATTCAAGACGATAGAAGAAGCTGGCTTCATCAAGGGCAGCAAGCTTTGCACGGTGAAGAACAGGCCTTTGACATTGGTGTCGAAGGTCGTGGCAAATTGAGCCTCTGTCGTACTGCCAAACTGGTTGTGGATGGCGATGCCTGCATTGGCAAACAGTACATCAATCTGCTCACCGCTGGCGGCAATCTTGTCATGCAGGGCTTGCAGGTCACTGGCATTGGCGGCATCTGCAGTTACCGGGATTGCCTTGCTGCCGAGCATTTCACTGGCTTGTTCGAGTTTTGCTGCCGAGCGGCCAGTGATATACACGCGTTTAGCACCTGCGTTGATAAAGGACTGGGCGCTGGCCAGGCCTATGCCTGATGAGCCGCCAGTGATGACGATGACCCGGTCTTTGAATTCGTTTGTAGTTGCTGACATTTCGGTTTTCCTGTAAAGGTGTTGGAAATGGCAGTATGGTGGACAGAGATTGGTGAAACAATCCATGTTTTTCTCATGACATTGATGATTTAATTTCAGTAATTGGAGGCGGCGTTCTGTGTGCCAAGCATCTTATCCCAGAACCTGGCCCGGCTGATTGCGCAATAAACTAGAGATGATTTTATTAACGTCATTCCTGCATGCTTTTGGCTGAAATCAAGTGGTTTTCATATTAAACCGATCGCCCCTCGTAGAACCAGGCTGGGTCTCGGCTCAGCGGCAGAAATTCTTTCTTTGCATCGTCAAAGAAAGAATTCAAAGAAAACCGATCCAGGCATCACCGCTCCCAAAAGAGGGTTCCCGATTTTGCCATACAAAAAAATGGGAAGATCCGAAACTTGCTTCCCTTGCAGGTCGCACAATCGCTTGCAGGCGATTGCCGTTACGCTGGCGAGATGCATGCATCCTACGCGGCGGGCCGCTCGAAACCTCAACTACACCTCAAACATCGGCCTTTCTTTTTCCATTTTCTGTACCGTACAAACGGCGTCGATACATGGGAACAGCGTAGCGTCAAAAGCAACACCAAATCCACAATAATCCCACCGTTAATCCGAGCCCTGGTCAAATTGTTTACATCCCGATGATCAATGATCGACTTCTCATAAGGGCTTAATCCTTCGTCGGACGATACTGCCCAGCCCAACCTGCAAATGCGCCAACGCTGCGTGTCTGTATCCACAATTTACCTTCACCCTTGAAGCGGCAGACGAAGCCTTCACCGGAGAAGAATAAAGACTTGTAACCGCCGACTTTGCTGATGCTGTATTCCAGGCCTTCGGTAAAGGCGACGATGTTGCCGGTGTCGACGACGTAGCCGTCCTTGACGTCGATTTCTATGATGGCACCATAGCTGTTGAGCCACAAATCACCTTCACCTGAGGCGCGGATCAGGAACAGGCTTTCGCCAGAAAAGAAGCCTTTTGTCAAGCCCTGCCATTTGGTTTCTATGTTGATGCCGGGGGTGCTGGCGACAAAGGCGCCGCTTTGCAGGTACAGGGTTTCACCACGCATGTAGCGGTGGATCAGGTCGCCGGGTGTGGCGGGGGCGATGCCGATTTCGCCGGGGCCGTTTTCAGCGGTGAATTCATTAAGGAAGAGGTTTTCACCTGACAGCATGCGTGAGATGCCGCCTTTCATCTTGGTCTTCATGACCAGATTGGTGTCCATGGTGGCCATGGCGCTGACTTCCACTTTCAACATTTGTCCGCGCGGTAGCTGGACCGTGACAAAGCCAAAATCCGGGCTGCCATCGATCTTGAATTTCAGGCCGGCGAAATCGGTTGTTGCAACTGGCTGCGCCGGAGCAAGCGATGTAGTGGTTGTGCTGATAGCAGACGCTTGCCTGGTGACTGCTGGCGATACTGCTTCAACAGCGGCTTGTGTTACAACTACTGGCGTGACTTCAGTTATAGTTTCAGGCGCAGCAACTTCGCTTTTCACCGCAACATCTGCATCACTTTGCAAGCGCACCTTCAGGCCATTTTTTTCTATGGTCAGGCGATATTTTTCTGCAGTCTCGCTATCGAGCCCACGCTTGATGACGCGTGGTGCAGTTTCCAGCAATTGCCTGGCTTGTTCTGCCGGGAGCTTGAACAGTTTTTCCACCGTAGCGCAAGCCTGTTCAAAACTGATGCCTTCAGCCAGTTCACCGGTGAGGACGATATCTATCATCGTGTTATTCATTTCTTTTTGTCCTTATCCGCGGGCTTTGAGTTCAGGGCCGAGCAGGCTGCCGAAGCTGTGTTCATTATGCGACTGGCACCAGACTGTGCCGCGGCCAGAAAATTTACAGACCAGGCCTTCACCACCGAGTATGGATTGCAGCCAGCTCTTGCCAGCCTTGGTGATAGAGAATTGCAGGGTTTCGCTAAAGGCGACGATGTGACCGGTATCGACGATGTAATCACCATCGACTTCTATGGGATAAATGGCACCAAATGAAGAGATCACTGCCGTGCCTTTGCCCTTGAGCTTGAGCCAGAAAATGCGTTCGCCAGACAAAAGCGATTTAAAACCCTGCCAGCCCAGATCGACTTCTATGCCTTCATCGCATGCCAGGAAAGAACCGCCTTGTACGATAAGGTTGTCGTTGTTCAGTGGCAGCACCAGCATGTCACCGGCCAGATCAGTACCCAGCCAGACTTCGCCTGGCGTGTTCTGTGGTTCAAAGTGATTCAGGAATAATGATTCACCACCGAGTAAACGTTTGGCTGCCTTCAACAATGAGCCGCCCTGTTTTTTATGGGTGGTCGTGGTGATCTGCATATTGCTACTCATGGCCAGCATGGCACCAGATTCGGCAGTGCAAACTTCACCAGGACGCAAGCTGACTTTGGCAGCGGTATTGCCAGGCTGATTGACTAATTCTACGTGCATGATGCGTCCTTACAATTTTGGATTGAGCCAGCCAGCCAGGCTGGAAATACTGCGTGTCTGTATGATGATCCTGCCTTTACCGCTGACGCGCGTGACCAGGCCTTCGCCACCAAAAAAGCTGGAAAACAAACCCCCTGCCAGTTGCAGGTTCAGACGCAGTGATGGGTCGTAAGCCACCAGGTGGCTGGTATCGACAATGTATTCACCATTCACTTCTTTTTCCAGCAATGCACCATAGGCACCAAACCAGACCTTGCCATGACCGCTGACCTTGATGCGGAACAGGCCTTCACGCGCAATCCAGGAGGCAAAACCGGCAAAGCCCAGGCCTATCTTGACGCTTTCTTCACACGCGAGAAAAGCACCGGGCTGCATGAAATACACTTCATCATTAAGTTCCTTACACAGGATTTCACCAGGCGTAGGCTGCACAATGGTCATGCTGCGCGGTGCAGAAGTGGCATTGTGAAAGCGGCTGATGAACAGTGATTCGCCACCCAGGTATTTGCGCAGCAAACCCTTGATCAGGCCACCATTGAAATGTGCCGTCAGGTCAAGGCTGGCATCCATGCTGGACATGGCATCTGGCTCAGTCATGATACTTTCACCGGGAGCGAGTTCTACCTCGACGTAGGAGAAGGCATGGCCCCCTTTGATATTTGCTTTCACTGATTACTCCCTTTTTATGTTTCAGGATTGTGGTGTTGAGGACGTGCCTGCTGGCTTATCTTTGGACTCGGTAGATGCTGGTTTGGCGACAAATTTCTTGACGGCCTCCTGCAAATCCTTGAAGGCAGCTTCCTGATTAATGTACGACCCTTCAGGCGTGCCGATCAGCTCACGCAAATGCGCCATGCGTTTTTCGCTGGTGGGGTGAGTGCTGAGCAAACCCATGGCTTGCTTGTAGGCTTCACGCGCCTGCTTGTTGTCGATTTTTTCCATGGCGGCTTTTTCTTCTGCAATCATGCGCTCGAAAAAGACGGGTAAGCCCGCCGGATTGATGTTGGCACGCTTTAATAGCAGCACACCTTTTTCATCCGCATCGGTCTCAAAGCGGCGCGAATATTGCTGGCTCATCAGCATAGGCGCTGCATTGCTGAAGACTGCCAACAAGCCACTGACATCGCCAAACACGGCACTGGCGACCAGATAAATTCCGGCATTGCCGATGATATTGCGTGTCCCATGCCGCTCTTCTACATGGCTGATCTCATGCGCCAGCACGCCCAGTAATTCTTCCGCACTGCCCGCCTTCAGGATCAGGCCAGAATGAATGGCGACATAGCCACCAGGCAGCGCATAGGCATTGGTGCTGCTGTCATTGACAATGGAAATAGAATAGCGGTACGGCGAATTCGGCAAGGCCTGCAACAAGGGTGTGGTAAGTGGCTTCAACACCACTTCAGCCTCAGCTTTAGGCATGCGACGGTTTTTCAGGTCATCCTGGGCAGCCACGCTGGCACCGAGTTTTTCTTCCCATTCCACAGGCACCTGTTTGGCGGCATAGGCAGACATGGTATCCATCTTCCACATCAGTCCCACTGGCACCGCTATCAGCAGCAGGCTGAAGCCTATCAATGCTCCCCATCCATAAGCACGTTTGCGGCCCGCCGCAGCGATCTGTCGTGAGCATTCAGGGTGAGCAAGCAGCACCGGGTTTTTCAATATGTTGAGGTCGCTGGTATACAGCACCAGGTCAGGCTTGTGGGCATGCTTGATGAACACCAGTTTATTGGCTGCACCACCCAGTGTCAGTTCCAGTTGCGCAAATGGTAAAGTGCCCAGCAAGGAGGCTACCTGATAACTGACACCCAATTGCGACAGGCTCAGTTCACCAGTATCCCGGCCATCTGGCAGGGATGCGTGAAAAGCGTGACAAGGGTATTTGCTGGAAGCAAGATCCATTTTGGTCCTGAAGTAATATAAGAAGCTGTCTATAGCTTGCTGAAGAAACAAGCAAATTTAGTCAGGGCGTCAGAATTATAAATCAGCGTTCCGTATTTTTTGTTTAAGTTTATAAACCTGACAAAACATGGTATTGACGCAGTGGGGTGTGGCTGTTAGTGCATCGTAGTGCATCGCCTGCAAGTATCATGTTTCCCTGTGCCGATATAATGCAGGCCATTAATCAAAGGGCTTTTGCCATGTCACCAGACTTGAATGATTTACTGGCTTTTGCCCGCGTTGCCGAATGCCGCAGCTTCCGCCAGGCTGCGCAAGAATTGCAGCTTACCGCTTCTGCCCTCAGTCATACCTTGACGAAGACGGAAAAGAAGCTGGGCATGCGTCTACTGCAACGTACTACCCGCAGCGTCAGCCTGACACCCGCAGGTGAACGCTTGTTGCGGAGCCTGCAACCTGCGCTGCAAGAAATCCAGGGTGCTCTCGAAAGCCTGAATGAACTCAGGGACAAACCGGTAGGCCACTTACGCCTGAATGTACCGCGCCCAGCCGCGCAACTCACACTTGCCCCTGTCATGGCTGCCTGGCATGCGGCTTATCCTGAAATTGAACTCGAAGTCGTCAGCAGCGATGCCCTCATTGATATCGTGGAGCAAGGCTTTGATGCAGGCCTGCGTTTTGGTGAAAGCCTGCAGCAAGACATGGTAGCGATTCCGGTCGGGCGGGAAATCCGTTTTGTGGTTTGTGCCTCTCCGGCCTATCTGCAAAAACATGGGATTCCAAAGACACCGCATGATCTGTTGCAACATCAATGCATACAATTTCGTTTCCCCAGCGGGCAAAGATATCGCTGGGAATTCCAGCGCGGGCAAGAAAAGCTGGAAGTCGCCACCACCGGTGCGCTGGCGGTAGATGATTTCTATGTGGCGACACGGGTTGCCTGCGATGGTGCCGGGATTTGCTATACCTATTGTGGCTATGCGGATGAACTGGTGAAGCAGGGACAATTGCACTATGTGCTGGAAGACTGGTGGCCGGCGCCCGAGCGCAGCTATTTATATTACCCAAGCCGCCGTCATCAATCAGCGGCTTTGCGGGCTTTCATCGATTTTATGAAGTAAGTTGATGATATAGACACAGGAAACAAGCACCTACTTTGGTGTTGTCGCTATCGTCCAGGAGAAGCTGCCAGTCTTTGATTTTACGGAATCATACAAGCTGCTGACCTGTTGATCTGCATGATTATCTTTGGGATCCACTTTGCGACTGACTTGCATTTTCCATTTTTGCATAGTGGTTTTGTTATCAAATTTTGTTTCCGTCTCCTCCATCGTGTAATGGAGCTTTTGATCGGCCAGTGCTTTGCGGAATGCTTCCATGCTGGCCTGATCTTCAGTCTCATATGAAATTTTCAAAAGCACATCGACTTTGGCATTTGTTGCGTGCTGACGAATTGCATCAGAGGGTAAATCAGCGGCGTTGGCAATGAGTGCGGTACTTCCAATGCAGATGAGGGTATATGCCAATAACAGGTATTTATTCATGTTGTGATGGTTTTTTGAGGTTGGTTTATTCAGTATTGAGTATCAAAAGCATATTTGATAGTATCAAAAATACACTTGATAAGTAAATGCTTAGCACATTTGCTGCCAGGCCTCAGGGCAGGAAAATCCCCTGAGATTGGAGTAGAAGAGTAAACTATAGGGATAACCATCTTGTCGCATCCTGCGATACGAAAGAACGAGCGAGCATCGCCATGTCAGAAAACACACCTCCGATTACCTTTGAAGACCTGCAACTGAGTGCGCCTATTTTGCGCGCCTTGCAGGATGTTGGCTATGAAACACCATCGCCGATACAGGCGGCCACCATCCCGATTTTGCTGTCCAACCGTGACGTCCTGGGTCAGGCCCAGACGGGTACCGGCAAGACCGCCGCCTTTGCCCTGCCTATTTTGTCGCGCATCGATATCCGTCAGACTACCCCGCAGGCGCTGGTGCTGGCACCAACGCGTGAACTGGCAATACAGGTCGCTGAAGCCTTCCAGACCTATGCCCGCCACATCCCCGGCTTCCATGTCTTGCCTATCTACGGTGGCCAAAGCTATGGCCCGCAACTCTCGGCCCTGCGCCGTGGTGTGCATGTCGTTGTTGGCACACCTGGCCGTGTGATTGATCACTTGGACAAGGGCACGCTGGATCTGTCCGCGTTGAAAACCCTGGTGCTGGATGAAGCAGATGAAATGCTGCGCATGGGCTTTATCGATGACGTAGAGCGTATCCTGCAAGAAACACCAGAAGGCCGTCAGACTGCCTTGTTCTCGGCCACCATGCCTCCGGCCATCAAGCGCATTGCCCAGACTTACCTGAACAAACCGGCAGAAGTCACGGTTGCTGCCAAGACGGGCACAGCCGACAATATCCGCCAGCGTTACTGGCTGGTCAGTGGCATGCACAAGCTTGATGCCCTGACACGCATACTGGAAGCCGAGACTTTCGACGGCATGATCATTTTTGCCCGTACCAAACTGGGTACTGAAGAACTGGCAGCCAGGCTGGGTGCAAGAGGCTTCTCGGTAGCCGCCATCAATGGCGACATCAACCAGCAACAACGCGAACGCACGATTCAGCAACTGAAAGACGGCAAGATTGATATCCTGGTCGCTACCGACGTGGCTGCCCGTGGTCTGGACGTAGAGCGTATCAGCCATGTCATCAACTATGACGTGCCGTATGATCCAGAAAGCTACACCCACCGCATAGGCCGTACTGGCCGTGCTGGCCGTAGTGGTGAAGCCATCCTGTTTATCACACCACGCGAAAAGAACTTGTTGAAAGCGATTGAAAGAGCAACGCGCCAGCCAGTGTCGCCATTGGAATTGCCAACAATACAGACCGTCAACAATGTCCGTATCGCCCGTTTCAAGGATCAGATTACTGCCACGCTGGCACAAGGCGGCCTGGAAGAATTCACGTCCTTGATCGAAGATTTTGAACGGGAACAAAATATCCCAGCAGTGGAAATTGCTGCGGCGCTGGCCAAAATGGCGCGTGGCGATGAACCTTTGCTGCTCGATAAAAACCGCAAAGAAACCAAGACCGACGATAGCTGGCGCGATGAGCGTCCAGCCCGCGCTGAGCGTGGCGACCGAGGCGATAGAAATGATCGTGGTGACCGGGGTGACAGATTCGAACGCGCACCGCGTGAAGACCGTGGTGCACGCCGTGAACACAGCCCGCGCACGCCAGAGCCAGGCATGCAGACTTTCCGCATCGCGGTGGGTCATGATCATGGCGTCAAGCCTGGCAATATCGTTGGCGCGATTGCCAATGAAGCCAATATAGAATCCAAGTTCATCGGTCGTATCGATATCTATGATGACTACACCATCCTTGATCTGCCAGACAATCTGCCTGGCGACATGATGGAACACCTGAGTTCAGTACGTGTTGCTGGCCAGGCCTTGCGTATCAGCGCAGAAAAAGGTCAGGGCAGCAGTTCTGCATCATCCCGCCCGGCTCCGCGTACAGCGCGTGAAGAAGCGCCTCGCGAACGCGCCAGTCGTACCTCTAGTGCCCCCAGTGTTGCTGACGCCGCACCAGGCAGCAAGCTGAACCAGGCCGTGGACCGTGCAGCCCGCGCGCCGATGGACGAAGATCGTCCAGCCAAGCCCAGGAAAGACAAGGCTGACGGCAAAGGCAAGGTCAGCATCCCTATGCTGACTTACCGTATCGAAGTCGGCAAGGCTGATGCTGTCACCCCCAGCAATATTGTTGGTGCGATTGCCAATGAAGCCGGTCTGGAAGCCAAGCATATAGGCCGCATCGATATTTTCGACGACTACAGCACACTGGATTTGCCAGATGGCATGCCCAAGGAATTGCTGAAGCAGTTGCAAGGCGTCTGGGTCGCAGGCAAGCAAATCCAGATCAGCCCGGTCGGTGAAGACCATGTGCGCAAACCGCTACCAGTCAACCAGCCATCGCCTTTTGGCCCCAAGAAAGCCGGCGGTGATCGACGCGTGACAGAAAAAGCCAAGGGTTATGGATCGGGTAAACCAGCAGCAGCCAAGCCACATCGCAAAGGCCCTAAAGCCTGATTGGCCTGATGCAGGCAGTTCGTCAGATCTGAAACAATAGCTTCAATACCCCCGCGCTTGCGGGGGTATTTGTTTGTGCGGGCGGTTTTATGTGTGCTCAGGCAGCAGCACGTTCTGCATCTGGTCTGCGACGCAGCCTGATCTGGGCAATGGCAGGTGGATGGTAGGCTGCATGCAAAGGGCCAACATCTGTTCCGGGTGCAACGATATGGTCTATCTTGTCCAGGACTTCATCACTGAGCGCAACACCGGCACCTGCCAGCAGGTCATCCAGTTGTGCCATCGTGCGCGGCCCCAGGTTGGCCGCGGTCACACCTGGGTGGGCAATCGCAAATGCCATCGCCATGTGTGTCAATGATAATCCGGCGTCCTGCGCCACGATGAGCAGTTGCTCAATAGCCTCCAGTTTGCCCGCATCCGTCATATAGCCAGGATTGAAACGTACCCGTGCGCTATCAGTTTGCTGGCCCTTGCGATACCGGCCAGTCAGCAAGCCCATGGACAGCGGGCTCCATACCATCACACCCATGCCATATTTCTCACAAATTGGCAGCACTTCGCGTTCTATGCTGCGGTTAAGTATGGAATAAGCTGGCTGCTCACAACGGAAGCGCGCCAGTCCGCGCTTTTCTGCCACCCATTGCGCTTCCACGATGTCTGAGACCGGAAAGGTGGATGATCCTATGGCGCGTATTTTTCCAGCACGCATCAGGTCGGTCAGTACCGACAGGGTTTCTTCTATGTCGGTGTCTGGTGCTGGCCGGTGTATCTGGAACAGGTCTATGTAATCTGTCTGCAGGCGGCGCAGGGAATCTTCTACGGCACGCACCAGCCAGCGCCGTGAATTGCCTTGCTGGTTGGGGTCAGTGCCCATGGGCAGATTCGCCTTGGTTGCCAGCACGACATGATCGCGGCGGCCCTTGAGTGCCTTGCCGACGATCTCTTCTGACTCGCCATGGCTATAGAAATCTGCCGTGTCGATAAAGTTGATACCTGCATCGAGTGCCTTGTGAATGATGCGGATGGAGTCTTCATGGTCAGTATTGCCAACCGCGCCAAACATCATCGCGCCCAGGCAGTAAGGGCTGACCCTGATGCCGGTTTTTCCTAGCGTACGGTATTGCATAAGGTGTATTCCTGTCGTTGAAATAATGAAATGAGTTCTGATGACCGTCGACGAAATCAGCATACTGAAAGGTAAAATAGAACATCGTTCCGGATCAATCGGATCAATGTTCCGTTTTATTATACGGAACAGTGTTCCGAATTTCAAAGAAAGAATATAATTGGAAATAAAAATGGAAGTGAAAAATGGAAATGAAAAGTGGAAATGAATAAGCTGGCTCCTGGAGCAGGTAGTGAAAACGGCTGGAATGAAGAGCAAAAACCCAGGCGCGTGCGTGCTGACGCGCAACGCAGTACAGATGCCTTGCTGGAGGCGGCCCTGGAAGTATTTGCCACTTCCGGTGTGGACGCGCCGGTGCGCGAGATTGCTCTCAAGGCAGGCGTAGGTGTTGGTACCCTGTATCGCCGCTTCCCACAGCGCTCAGACCTGGTCATCGCGGTTTTCCAGCATGAAGTGGATGCCTGTGCCAATGCTGCGCCTGTGTTGGCGGCTGAATATCGGCCTGGCGAGGCGGTCGCGCAATGGATGTTGCGCTATGTCGATTTCATCGCGGCCAAACGCGGGCTGGCGGCAGCGCTGCATTCCGGTGATCCTGCATTTGCCGTCCTGCCGGCCTACTTCCAGCAGCGCCTTGAGCCAGCGCTCCGCAGTTTGCTCGACGCAGCAGCAGCAGCAGGCGACATGCGTGCAGATATAGCGCCCTATGATTTGCTGCGTGCGGTCGCTAATCTGTCGACAACTACCCAGGAGGGCGGGCCAGAACATGCGCGGCGTATGCTGGCTTTGCTGGTCGATGGCTTGCGCTACGGTGCCAAGCCCGCTGCCAATTAATATTTGTATTTAAACTACATAATTATCGTTGTTTAAATACATCGTCGAGAATATGTGGTGTCTCGTTTTAAGCCTGCTCGAAGAAGAGGGGTAACGATTAAAAAGGCTTATTTAGGAATTTTCATGTTTCTTTTACTTGATACGTCATTTATGTTGATGTATCTTAACTACATAAATTAATAAAGAGACGACAACATGAAAAACATAGCCAGCCTTGCTTTGCTGGGATTAATGTCCTTGCCTGTACTTGCACAAACCATCAGCAGCGTAAACCATCCGTCCTGGAGCAAGAATGCCGCGATTTATGAAGCGAATATCCGCCAGCATTCACCTGAAGGAAGTTTCAAGCGTTTTCAGGAATACCTGCCTGAACTGAAAAAGATGGGGGTAGGCATTATCTGGATCATGCCCATCAACCCCATCGGTGAAAAAAACCGCAAGGGCAGCTTGGGCAGTTATTACGCTGTGCGCGATTACAAAGGTGTCAATCCAGAATTTGGCGCACCGGCTGATTTCAAGAACCTCGTTGATGCCGCCCATGCGCAAGGTATGAAGGTCATCATAGACTGGGTCGCCAATCATACTGCCTGGGATCATCCCTGGGTCACATCCCATCCCGAGTATTACTTGAAGAATGGCAAGGGCGATTTTGTGCCACCTGTGGCAGACTGGCAGGACGTCATCAAACTTGATTACGCGAACAAACAGTTACGCGCAGAGATGATAGATGCGCTGAAATTCTGGCTGACTGAATTTGGTATTGATGGTTACCGCTGCGACGTCGCCGAGATGGTACCGACCGATTTCTGGAACGAAGCAAGGGCAGCGCTTGACAAAGTAAAACCAGTCTTCATGCTGGCAGAGGCCGAGGCGACAGACTTGCATGAAAAAGCCTTTGACATGACTTATGCATGGCAGCTCAAAGACATGTTTGGCGAGATAGCCAAGGGCAAGAAAAACGCCAATGACCTGGCGGCCTATATGGCCGGGCCGGAAAAGAAATTCCACCCCAATGCTTATCGCATGCTGCATACCTCCAACCATGATCTGAATTCATGGGAAGGCACAGAGTTTGAACGCTTGGGCGATGGCGCAGAAAATTTCCTGGTCTTGTCGAATCTGTTGAAAGGCATGCCGCTCTTGTATTCAGGCCAGGAGGCCGGCAATACCAAACGCCTGGAATTTTTTGAGCGTGACCCCATCAAGTGGCAAGACCATCCTTACAAGGCAATCTATACGACGCTGTTTCATTTGAAAAAAACCAATCGCGCCTTGTGGAACGGCACCGAAGGTGCAGAGCAGGTACGTATCGCCACATCGAATGATGCGTCCATCTATGCGTTTTCACGCAGCAAGGCAGGTAATCAAGTCGTGGGCATCTTTAACCTGAGTGGACAAGCGCAAAGCCTTAGCCTGAGCAAGCCACTTGCGGCCGGACTCAGCAATCTGTTTACCGGTAAGAAAGAAGCTATTAAACAAGCTCAGAAAATTGAACTCAAACCTTGGGAATACAAGGTGCTGGTCAAATAAAAATCAGGGCGAGCCGCAGCACAAGACTGCTGCGGCTTGCTATCGTCCGCAATCCAAGGCTAACGCAGTCAATAATCCAGATCCAGCACAGGTGCAGGCAAGGCATCTGTTGTTACCAGGCCCAGGATACGTGCGAGGGTTTGCGAGATCACATTCACGTCATTATCAAAACTGTTGTGGGCAAGCGGGATAATGCGCTTGCCGCAATTGACGTGAGTAGCATCAATGATGTGCAAATTGCTTATTTGCTCTGCCGTCAAACCCGCGCCATCTTCAGCAAAATCGCGGGGCAGTTTTTTGCCCCAGTAAAACTTATTCCAGCTCTTCAAAGTAGCGAGGGTGGTTTCATTCCATTGCCCCTCTGCCAGTTTATCACCGTTGAAGTAGGCAGCATCAAGGCTGGTAGCCATACCCAGCAAAGGTGTTTTATGGCGAGTTTCAAAGGCCCGTGCCACCAGGTAGAGCAAGGACTTGCGATAGACCTGATAGACATTGTCAGTACGTTCGCGCCGGTCTGACATCAGATGCAGATGGAAATTCTCGCGTGCCAGCACACCGCTTTCCATGGCCGGGCGGTAAGTGCTTTCTGCAAATTCCAGGCTACAGGCAGGTGCGTACAGACTACATGTGCTGACAGCCAGTTTGCGTGCGGCCAGCAGGCCCAGCAAATGACCCATGACGATGGAGCCGGCTGAGTGGCCTATCAAATGAATTTCCAGCTTGCCCTTGCCAAGCTCCTTGCTTAATTGCTTGAGGCGTTCGGCGATTGCCAGCAGGCCACGCGGCGGCTGGTCATCTTCGGTAGCCAGGGCAGCATTTTGTTTTATCTGCATCCACTGCGATTTGCCACCTATGCTGGCGGCAAGGTTTTCTATCGTGCGGTCCATGACATCAACGGCTGTATTCTTGAGCTGCTCCAGCCAGTCGCTGGAGACTACCGAGCCTGTCAGATAATCCCGCAATTTATCCCTGAGCACGTCCCCCATGGTTTCTGTGAGCCCGGTTTTCCAGGTGATGAAGACAGGGTAAATGCCGTTTGCCAGGAAACTGGGTGCCATGGCGGCAATGCGCTTGAGTGACTCAGCTTCACTACTAAGGCCACCATGGGCATACAGGGCAAGTTTCAAGACTTTGTTTTTGCTGTGTTGTTTGAGCCAGGCTTGTGGTGCCTGCACCAGGATTTTTTCTACCGCTGCTGCCGCATCGGCAACTTCGAGCAATCTTTGTATCAGGCCACCATCATTGCCCATGACCACGGTCAGGCTATACGCCTGGTCCATGCTGAGCACTGCCTGGCCAGGCTTGCCTGCGGGATGGGCACCCCCGGGCAGCAGGGCTGATCCACTGGCCTTGAAGGCAGCAGCAGGCGGAATATTGGCCTGAGGGGCCAGCTGCTTTTCAGCGCGGGTACGGTTCACCGCATCAACATAGCGCACGGGCACACCAAGGGATACGGTCCAGGCATCCGTGCCATTCACCAGCCAGTCGTCATAGGTGATGATGGCAAAGCCCTGCATGCCCCAGTCTGCACCCCAGGAATTTTGCACGACAAAACCCTGGTCGGTATAACCGAGCAAGGCAAAGGCATGGCCACCGGCCTTGATCTCGCTAAAGTTGACTACGGGTAGTTGCTCCAGCTTGCTGAAGTTGCTTGCCCTGGATGCCGGGACTTCGGACCAGCCCTGATGCAGCTTGCAAGAGACATAGATGGCACCAATCTCGACTATGGCCGCCTGCATGTCAGTGATCGATGTTTTATCTATGCGGTAATACACACCCAGGGCGCGGCTCAGTGCATCTTTTTCCCAGCCCGGTTTTGGCGCTTCGAAGGCTGGTACCTGGTCATTTTTATTGACCGTATACGGCCAAAGTGCACGGCTGCAGACCCCATGCTTGTGCCAGCCCTTGAGAGCACCACGGCAACTGGAGCCCAGATAATCCTCACCCGGCCATTCGTCATACAGTTGCGCAAGGTGATAAATCATGCGCGGGCTGCTTTCCTTGCTGCCCGCATCGCGCAGCCAGAACAGGTAATTGATGACAGCTGCCAGGCCAAAACCAGTGCAGGCACCATCCGAACCCTGGTTCAAAATCATGCCCGCCTTGATGTATCTGGCGAGCTGGTTTTTGATGAAGCTGCTATCTGGGAAGAATACCGGCAGGTTCAGTAACCGGGGAGTGTAGTTGCGGTCACGGATATCAAGGCGGTCAGGGCGCGCATCCAGGGCCAGTTCGCTGCCGTTGAAAGGTATGGTCTGGGCTGGCATGCAGGCCTCCTGGGTCAGTTTGAGGAATTTTTATGGGAATATTGCTTGAAATATTGGCAAGAATAGTGTCTCAGGATTTATTTGGCTTGGCAATAGTTCAATGCGTGGGGACATCTGGAAAAGCTTGCACGCAAAGAAAAAGGCCGCCAAGACTAGCTTGACGGCCTGTTACCCCGTGATTACTGAGGCTTATTTTTTCGCTGCGTCAGCAGAAGCAGATGCTGCCGGTACTACAGTCGGTGTAACTGACAATGGTGCACCTGATGCTGCTGGTGCAGAAGCTGCGGCTGGCGCTTCCTTGATTTCTATCTTGGCTTTGGCCTTGATGTCATCCAGCATTTTCTTCAGGTTCTTTTGCTGCAATTGCTGGATCAGGCCGGACTTGACTTCTTCCAGAGGTGGAATGGTCACAGGACGAGAATCGTCGAGGATGATGACGTGGTAACCAAACTGGGATTTGACTGGCTCTTCAGTGAATTTGCCTTTTTCCAGTTTAGCGACTGCTGCACCAAATTCCGGCACCATGCCGCGTGGGTTGAACCAGCCCAGATCACCACCATTGGCTTTGGAGCCTGGGTCTTGTGATTTGGCTTTGGCCAGGGCTTCGAAGGACTTCACGTCTTTCTTGATCTTGGCGATGATGTCTTTCGCCTCATCTTCTGTTTTCACCAGGATATGGCGTGCCTTGTATTCGTTGCCACCATTGCTTTTCTTGAATTCTTCGTATTCAGCTTTCAGAGCGTCATCCGAGACGGCTGCTGTCTTGATGTAATCCTTGACATAGGCATTCGCCAGGATGGATTGACGCGTCATTTCGATCTGGTCGGCTACTTCTGGCTTTTTATCCAGACCTTTGTTGACCGCTTCTTTGGCTACAACGATTTGCATGGCCAGATTATCGATGACCATCTTGCGTGTTTCAGCTGTATCAGGCATACCTTGGGCGGCCTGTTGCTGCATGATCTGGTCCAGTTGTTTCTTGCTGATAGGTGTGCCATCAACGGTGGCAGCGACTTCACTACCTGTTGCAGTTGCCGACGCAGAAGCTACAGCCGCTGCTGCAGGCTTGTCTGCATTCTTATCATTACAGGCGCTGAGTACCAACAAGGCAAGAGCGCTACCCAGGACTACACGGGACTTAATTGACATACACATTCCTTCAATATTGAGCTGACTTTGCAGCAGATATCATGCCTGTCGGCATACGACGATTTAAAAAATGACGCTGAATTCTACTCGCGATTTTACCTGCCATGCTAGTTATTCACTTTTACTTACTAAATTTCAGTAAAAATGACTGCCTCCGGCCCTTGCCAAAGACAGCCGCAGCAGCAGCCCGCCTGGAATGGAATGAAATATCAGAGGCTGGTCAGACCAGCTGCAATTGATCCAGTGTGCTGCCAAAACCTTTCCCATGCTGGCAAAAGTAGCCTGCCATCTGCATCCGTATGATTATCTCTATGGCAATTTGGATTCCAGCAAATTTTTCAGGTATTCCTGCTAAAAATAAGGAATATTTCTTAAAAGCACGGAAGTAGGGGAACAAATATTGACTTGTTCACTCCAAGCAGGGGAGTTATATCCGGTATAAGAATGACAATCAAGATCTACATCATTTACATCAGCAATTGAAAAGCGTCGCACAGAGAGTTTTGGTCAATCCGGCCAGAAACTTCGATAGAAGAATCCAAACAGGAGACATTAATGCGTATTTTGCAGGTTTTATGCGGTACCGCCCTCATCGCCACCAGCTTCAGCGGCCAGCTCGCGCTTGCCGCCAGCGAAGAAAAAATCGATCTCGACCTGATTACCAAATTACGCGACGAGGCCATGAACCGCTCCAAGGCGCAAGAGATACTCGGCACACTGACCGATGAAATCGGCCCGCGCCTGACCGGTTCACCCGCCCTGCGCAAGGCCGGTGACTGGACCCGCAGCAAATTCGGTGAATGGGGCCTGCAAAATATTCATAGCGAAAGCTTCGCTCCCTTTGGCCGGGGCTGGACACTAGAGAAAACCACCCTGCGCATGGTTGCGCCTGCCCAAGTTGATCTGTATGCCATCCCCAAGGCATGGACCCCAGGTACTAACGGTCTGCAACGCGGTAAGCTGATCATTGCAAAAATGGCGGCAGATGAGGATTTGCCAAAATGGAAGGGCAAGCTGGCCGGTGCCATCGTCTTGCTGGATGAACCTTTGCCCATCAAACCCCATGTGAAGGCAGATGCGCACAGGTATTCGCATGAAGAACTGAGCGAGCTCAGTAAAATCGATTTCGAACCGTCCGCCTCCCGCCGAGGTGATATCCAGACTTACCTGAAGCGTTTTGCATTCGCCAAAAAACTGCGCTCTTTCCTTGCAGAAGAAAAAGTTCTGGCTGCCTTGAATGTCACCCGCGGTGAAGATGGCACCATCTTTGTACAGGAAGGTGGTTCGTACAAGAAAGATGACGTGACCGGCCCGCCAACCCTGGTCGTTGCCAGCGAAACCTATAACCGTCTGTATCGCCTGGTCGACAAGAAAAAAGACGTAGAACTGGAAATTGATGTCAAAGCCACGTTCAGCGACGAAGACCCGGAAGCAGCCATCAATGTACTGGCAGAAATCCCCGGCACAGATAAAAAAGATGAGATCGTCATGCTCGGTGCCCATCTGGATTCCTGGCATGGTGGCACAGGTGCCACCGACAATGCCGCCGGTGTTGCCATGGCGATGGAAGCCGTGCGCCTGTTGAAAGCTACCGGCTTCAAGCCGCGCCGCACCATACGCATCGCCCTGTGGGGTGGTGAAGAACAGGGCTTGCTGGGTTCGCGTGCCTATGTCAATAAATGGATCGCGTCCCGTCCTGAGCCGACTGATCCCAAAGAGCTGGAATTGCCCAGCTTTGCCCGCAAGCAGACTGGCCCGTTGAGCATCAAACCCATGCACGGCAAGATTTCTGCTTACTTCAATCTCGATAATGGCGGCGGCAAGATCCGTGGTATCTATGCAGAAAACAATGCGACCTTAAAACCGATTTTCGATGCGTGGCTGGCACCGTTCAATGATGTTGGGGCAACTACGACAACGCTGCGTAATACTGGCAGCACCGACCATGTGAGCTTCGACCGTGTCGGCGTGCCCGGTTTCCAGTTCGTGCAGGATGATATGGATTACTTCAGCCGCACTCATCACTCCAGCATGGATGTCTATGACAAGGTACAAAAGAACGACCTGACCCAGGCTTCGATGATACTGGCCAGCTTCGTTGCTCATGCGGCCAACCGCAACGAGATGTTGCCACGCAAGCCTATGCCTAAAGATCCACCGCCAGATGAGAAGAAAGACGATAAGGCAACCGAAGAAACAGCGGTCAAATAAATAATACAGAGACTTTATTCTTTCAAAAAGGCCATTTGCGCTTAGTCTTCCAGAACAGGAATACAATGCGCCCATGGCCTTTTTTGATTGAGACAACAGATGAGTGAAGTTAGCCTGACCAGCGCGGAAGATATTCCCGATAACCTGGCTGAGATATTGCCGGTCGGCATGATCGCGGGCGGAGGCATGGCAGCACTGGCCATGGCAGCAGTAGCCAACCGCAAGTTTCTGGCGACCCAGCCAGCAGAACAGCGAAACAGTGGCTGGCAGGCGTTCCACTATGAGCGCATTTCTGCAACCGAATTTGAAATCACAGGCGGCATCGCCGACCCAAGTTCAGGCGGTAAAAAATTTCATGGTGCGCATGACACTGTCATCATCAATGAGGCCGAAGTTCTGGCTGAAATGCGGTTGCTGCTGCCGCAAGCAGCAACGACGACTGTAGCGAATGCCAGTACGGCTTTGGCTCAGCCCGTCGCCACCATACAGGGTACAAATATGGCCAATGTACTCAAGGTGATTTTTACCTTGCCGGATGATGAACCCGGTCGTCAAAGAATCCTGCGTACATTTCAGCTACAAGCCGATTTCTTTGGCGCAAAAGTGCAGGCTTGCTCATTACATGATGCCAGCTTGTTGAAGCTGGATTAAGTTGGATTAAGCACCTTGACAACGCGTACTTTTTTGAAATGGCTGATGGCATTCAGTCTTTGTCTTTTGCTCTATGCGATATGGCGACGTGATGTATTGCCACCTCCGGCCGAATTGAACAATGTGCTGTTGAATGAGCCAGTACAAACCCAGATAGAACAAACCGCATTTGCAGTCAGCAGGGGCGGTGTCGATTACAAGGTGCAGCCCTTGTATGACTATGACCTGGTTGGCCTGGTCGTCAGCAGGCATGATACCAGCACCGGCTGGGATTACCTGCATCGTGAATGGAATGACCATTTGAATGTCATGGATATCTGTGTGATCTGGGGTAATAATGCACGCAATGGTTCTTACAACGACATCAGTTTTTCCAGTGGCCAGTTCACCTGCAATTTCCGGGCATCGACAGCAGAAGCATTTGCCGCATTTGACCAGACTGCCATTTCAAACAACCATCTGCTCACCGACCAGCCCAGCCTTGCCAAGATCATGCAAAAAGTCGAAGTAGGCGACCAGATACGCCTGCGTGGTCGTTTGTCTGAATATTCACATAACCATGGTTTCGCTTTCAAGCGCGGCACCAGCATCGCCCGCACCGATACCGGCAATGGCGCCTGCGAAACCATTTTTGTTGATAGTTTCGAGATACTCAAAAGCAGTGGGCAGACTTGGCGCAAGCTGGTGTGGCTGGCGGCCATCATGCTGGTCGTCAGTATCGTGGGCTGGTTTATGCAACCAGTTCGTTTCAACCATTAGCGTGATGAAATACAACCGGCTAATGCGATCATGCTGCGCTGCACATAAGCATTCATAAGCGTTCTTGCTTGAAATTTGTATCCTCTTATTTCGATGGACTTGAGAAAAAGCAAAAAAGCTGCATTTAGCCTGGGCTCGATGTTCTCGCATTTTGTCGGCATTTTTGTGTAAGTAAGCAACACTTGCCCAGAACTGCCTGCAGTCAATACCAGTTGTGTGGTCTGGCGATTAATTTTCCGTACGCTCGTAAGGGAAATCCCGTTTGTTTCCATCCGCATAATGGAGGATACTTGCACAATATGGTGCACAGACTTGCACTTTTATCTCTCGTTATCTTCCAACAGTAGGAGAACGTATGACCTCTTCCCACTTCGCTGAGCTGATTGCTTATGCGCAAGCGCACACCGGCCCGGCATCTGAACGCCAGGGTTCTTTTATTACCACCTACTTTGAAAACACTGACCCGGATGAAATCATCAGCCGTGGCCCGGCTACCCTGTTCGCCCAGGCCAATGCCCATTGGCGTTTGCTGGATGCACCGCGCGCTGCGCACACGCCCAAGATAAGGGTGTTCAATCCCACCCTGGCAGAAGATGGTTTTGTCAGTGACCATACTGTGGTGCAGATCGTCAATGACAATATGCCCTTCCTGGTCGATTCAGTGACGATGGCGATCAACCGCAGTGGCCGTACTGCCCACTGGATAGTGCACCCGTTGATGAGCGTCGCACGAGATGTGAATGGCAGTGTGACTGCGGTCAGTACCGTGGCTGCGGCAAAAGCTGCTGGCAGTACTGATCCGGTTGAATCTCTGATTTTGGTTGAATGCGACCGCATCGTCGATCAGGCAGCACAGCAGGCACTGGTGGAAGACTTGAAAAGTGTCTTGTCTGATGTACGCGGTGCTGTAGTTGACTGGCAACCCATGCTGGCCCGCGTACGCGAAGTACGTGCTGCGAGTGAGAAATCCAGCCAGTCCCCAGAAAAACGTGATGAAGCGATTGCTTTTCTGGCATGGCTGGAAGACCGCCATTTTACCTTCCTTGGTGTACGCGATTATGACTTAAAACGCGAAGGCGAGAATGTCAGCCTCGTTGCAATTGCCGATTCTGGACTTGGCATCTTGCGTGGCCCGGTGAAGACCCCG
The DNA here is from genome assembly GCF_049340405.1 of Undibacterium sp. Ji42W. Taxonomy (NCBI): domain Bacteria; kingdom Pseudomonadati; phylum Pseudomonadota; class Betaproteobacteria; order Burkholderiales; family Oxalobacteraceae; genus Undibacterium; species Undibacterium sp. Ji42W. The sequence continues at coordinate 500,256 of NZ_JBMPOV010000002.1, read as the reverse complement.
GAAACCCGTTTGCCGCCAGAAGTAGTCGCCTTGATGGATTCGACAGAAATGGTCATGGTCACCAAGGCCATGACACGCGCCACTGTACACAGGCCAGCCTGGCTGGACTATATCGCCGTCAAGCGTTTTGATGATGCGGGTAATGTCATCGGTGAATCGCGCTTCCTGGGTTTGTATACATCCACAGCTTATTCCGAGCCCGTAGGCAATATCCCGCTGGTACGCCAGCGTGTGGTGAATGTCATGAGTACCTCCGGCGTTGTGCCTGAGAGCCATGCGGCCAAGTCGCTGCAAGCCATTCTCGATGATTATCCGCGTGATGAACTGTTCCAGATTGATGCTGCTACGCTGGCTGACCATGCGATCGGTATTTTGCGTCTGCAAGAACGCCAGCGCACCCGTTTGTTCCTGCGCCGCGATCCTTTTGGCCGTTTTACCTCGGCCCAGGTGTTTGTACCGCGTGACCGCTATAACACTGAGCTGCGCATCAAGATAGGCAATGAATTGATGATGGCACTGAATGGCCAGTCGATAGAATTCACGCCCATGCTGACCGACAGCCCACTGGCACGCATCCATTATCTGGTCCGTGCCAAGGATGTCGCACCACAAAACGTCAACCTGGCGATGCTGGAAGCCCGCATCGCCAAACTCGCACAACGCTGGGAAGATGATTGCACGGCAGAGTTGCTGCGCTCGCATGGCGAAGGCAATGGCCTGAACCTGGCAAACCGTTTTGCCAATGCCTTCCCGACTGCCTACCGTGAAGATTTTTCTGCCCTGGTTGGTGCAGAAGATGCCGACATGCTGGCCAGCCTGAACGCCGGTGCGCCGATGATGGTCAAACTTTACCGTCCGCTCGATGCAGGACCGGGCAATCTGCGCTTCAAGATTTATAATACTGCCAAGGTAGCCTTGTCTGATTCCCTGCCTGTACTGGAGCATATGGGGGCCAGGGTACTGGATGAACATCCGTATGCCATCGTCAGCGGTGCCGAGACTTTGTGGATACATGACCTTGGCTTGCAATTGCCTGCCAACACAGATTTGTCATCAGTCAAAGTGCGCTTTGAAAACCTGTTCTCACAGGCTTGGGGTGGCGAGGTTGAAAGTGATGACCTCAATCGCCTGGTCTTGAATACAACTCTTGATGCACGCTCTATCGCCGTCTTGCGCGCCTGCTCGCGTTATTTCAAACAACTTGGTTTTGCCTATAGCCAGAACTATATCGAAGCAGCACTGAACAAGAATGCACCTATCACGCAACTGATTGCCGAGCTGTTCGGTGCCCGCTTCAAGCCTGATTATGTCGGTGACCGCGAACAGGCACAAAAGCATATACGCGAGCAGTTGGAAACCCAGATGAGCAATGTTGCCAGCCTGGATGAAGACCGCATCTTGCGCCAGTTCATTGCGACTATCGTTGCGACACTGCGTACCAATTTGTGGCAAACCACCGCCAGCGGGGCATTCAAGCCCTACATGAGCTTCAAGCTCAATCCGCGTGAAGTGCCGGGTGTGCCAGAACCCAAACCCCTGTTTGAAATCTGGGTTTATTCTCCGCGTGTTGAAGGTGTGCATCTGCGCGGTGGCAAGGTTGCCCGTGGTGGCTTGCGCTGGTCTGACAGGCGCGAAGACTTCCGTACCGAAATCCTGGGTCTGGTGAAAGCCCAGCAAGTCAAAAATACGGTCATCGTGCCTGTTGGTTCCAAAGGTGGTTTTGTCCTCAAGAATGCGCCGCCAGCGACAGACCGCGAAGCCTATCAGGCCGAAGGCGTGGCTTGCTACAAAATCTTCCTGTCTGGCTTGCTGGACCTGACTGACAATATCGTCAAAGGTGCGGTGGTACCGCCCAAACTGGTGATACGCCATGATGTTGATGATCCTTATCTGGTGGTCGCGGCTGACAAGGGCACGGCGACCTTCTCCGATATCGCCAATGGCGTCTCGGCTGACTATGGCTTCTGGCTCGGTGATGCATTTGCATCGGGCGGTTCGGTCGGTTACGACCACAAGAAAATGGGTATCACTGCCCGCGGCGCATGGGAATCGGTCAAGCGCCATTTCCGCTCACAGAGTGTGAATACGCAAGATACGGCTTTCACCGTGGCCGGTATTGGTGACATGTCCGGCGACGTGTTTGGTAATGGCATGCTGCTGTCTGAGCATATCAAGCTGGTGGCGGCATTTGATCACCGTCATATTTTCATCGACCCATCACCTGATGTGGCAACGTCATTTGCCGAGCGCCAGCGCCTGTTCAATCTGCCGCGTTCGAGCTGGGATGATTACGACAAAAGCCTGATTTCTGCTGGCGGCGCTGTCTTCCCACGCACAGCAAAATCCATCAGCCTGAGTCCGGAAGCACGCGCTGTGCTGGGCATAGAAACAGCCGAGCTGGCACCAGTGGAATTGCTGCGTGCGATCTTGCAAGCCCCTGTAGATTTGCTGTACAACGGCGGCATAGGCACTTATGTCAAGGCCAAGTATGAAACCCATGCCCAGGTCGGTGACAAGGCTGGTGACGCCTTCCGCGTCAATGGCAATGATTTGCGCTGCAAGGTTCTGGCAGAAGGTGGTAACCTCGGTTGCACCCAGAATGGCCGTATAGAATTTGCCCAAAAAGGCGGTCGTATCTACACCGATGCGATAGACAATTCTGCCGGTGTCGATTGCTCTGATCATGAAGTCAATATCAAGATTTTGCTGGGCAGCATCGTCGAAGCAGGTGACCTGACCCTCAAGCAGCGTAATGACTTGCTGGCTTCGATGACAGATGAAGTCGGCCACCTGGTTCTGACCGATAATTACTATCAAAGCCAGGCGCTGGATATTGCCACCCATCGCCCAATGTATGTACTCGATGGCCAGCAAAGGCTGATGCAGTCGCTGGAAAAACAGGGCCGCCTGAACCGCGCCATAGAATACCTGCCCAGCGATGATGAAATTTTCCACCGCAAGGCTTTGAAGCAGGGCCTGACTGCACCAGAAGGTGCGGTCGTGCTGGCCTATGCCAAGATGTCGGTATTTGATGAACTGGTCGCCAGCAATCTGCCGGATGATCCTTTCTTCAGCCGTGCATTGAAAGCTTATTTCCCGCAAGTCTTGTCTGAACGTTTTGCTGAAGCGATCTCGAATCACCCATTGAAACGCGAAATCATCGCCACCTTCATCACCAATACCGTGGTGAATCGCGCCGGTGCAACCTTCGTCAACTTCATTGCCTCTGAAGCAGGAGCGACAGCGGCAGATGTGATACGTGCCTTCACCCTGGCACGCGAAATATTTGATCTGGAAGTGTTGTGGGACCAGATTGATGCGCTGGATTATAAGGTTGATTCAAAACTGCAACTCGACCTCTTGTCCAAGCTGATTGCCATTGCCCAAAGAGCGTCGCGCTGGATGTTACGCATACGCTCGCAAAGCACTGATCTGCCAACGCTGATCCAGCGTTACCAGCCAGCCGCACGCGAGCTGCGCTGGCAACTTGATGACTGGCTGCCAGCCAATGCTCACGCCAGTTGGCAAAAAGAAGCTGAGGCCCTGACGCAAGCCGGGGTAGAAGCCACACTGGCACAAAACCTGACGGCGCTGGAATACATCTTCCCGGCACTTGACCTGGTTGATCTCGCTCAAAGCACGAGCAGCACGCTGGAACTGGCAGCGCGCGCCTACTTTGGTATTGATGATGAACTGGGCCTGACCGGCTGGCGCAATCAGATCAACCGCCTGCCAACAGACACCCTGTGGCAGACCCAGGCACGCGGCAGCGCGAGAGATGATGTGTATTCCATCGCCAGCCAGATCACCCGTGGCCTGTTGTCACGGCAGGAAGAAGTCAGCAACTGGCATGCACAGCATGCGCCAGCCATAGACAGGCTGACTGCCTTGCTGACCACCATCAGCGCACAGGGGCCGGACCTGGCACCAGTATCAGTAGCCTTGCGCGAGTTGCGTCACCTGGCTTGATGCATAGTCTGCAGTCATGCTTCATGAAACTGGCCTGTTGTTTTCAACAGGCCAGTTTTTTATGCGCTGTTATTGCTGGTTGGATTTGTTGGATTTGACGACGGGCTTACAGCTTGCATCCAGCACATACTGCTTTGCTTGCTGGCCTTTCTTTTGTTTTTCCATGCTCTCCACGCTTATCGTGTTCCCAGTGATTTTCCATCTGGAGGCAGATACATCCAGTGCATGCAACTTGCTGCACCCGGCTGTTTTGTAAAACATCAAAAAATCATTGGAGCCACTATATTCATGGGTGACTAAGACCTGTTCATCCCGGCTCAGGTAGATATCTTTCCTGACCCAGATACCACTATTGATTTCGCACTGGGTATTGCTGGCAAGTTGCAAGACTTGTAAAGATGGTTCAGGGAAAACATCAACTTCAGGATCATTGGCATCGCTGTTGAAGCGCAATTCCACGGATTTGGCCTTTGCATGGAATATCTCATACTGCCCAGGATTGAGCGGGGTAACCGGGATATTTTCCAGCTTGCAACTGGCGGCATCTACCTGTGTCGCCAGGATACAGTTCAGCGTGATAACCACGGCGGTAGATGTAAGTGACATTGTTAATTCGGTCATGGGTCGGGTTATATAATTTATACGAAATTTTATGCGCAGATGTTGAACGTATTCTGATTTTCTTGCTCTAAACAGGTTGCTTTATTCTTCTATCTGGTCTCGAATAATAATGAAAAAACATTCCACATATTATTTATCTTCTGCTTTACTGGCCTTGGCACTGGGCTTGCCAGCGCATGGTTTTGCACAAATGCAGGCCAGCAAGGTAGATGAAGCTGCCTTGCGCGCCCATCTGGCGCTTATTTCTTCCGACCTGTTTGAAGGCCGTGGCACAGGCCAGCGTGGCGGTGACCTGACGGTAGCTTATCTCGACACCCAGGCTGCTGTTGCTGGTTTGTTGCCCGCTAACGGCAAGAGCTACAAGCAGGCGGTCAGCATCAACGGTATCAAGTCCTTGCCATTGGAAAGCTCGGTCAATATACATCTTGCCAGGTCACTCAATTTGAGTTTTGGCAATGACTGGATCTGGAGTACGGGTGATGCCGTGAGCTCGCATCAGTTTGATCATGAATTGCTGTTTGTCGGTTATGGCATTACTGCGCCAGAAGAGCAATGGGATGATTTCAAAGGTATTGATTGCAAAGGCAAGATACTGGTCGTCATGGTGAATGACCCGCAGCCCACGGCAGAGCAGCCAGACCGCTTTGGCGGCAAAGCCCTGACTTACTATGGACGCCGGACCTACAAGACGGAAGAAGCCCTGCGCCGTGGTGCCGCCGGGGTTTTGCTGATACATACCGATGCCTCTGCAAACATAGGCTGGGATGTCTTGAAAAACGGTGGCATGGGTGAGCAATTCCAGGTGGCCAATAAAGATGCCAAAGGCCTGGCGATACAAGGCTGGATTACCGATGGCGCAGCAAGCACCCTGTTTGCGGCATCAGGCCTGGATTTGAATGCCTTGCGTCAGGCTGCTGAAGGCAAGGACTTCAAGCCAGTCGCGATCAAGGCCAGGCTCAAGGGTGAGGCAAAATCTCAAATACGCCAGTTGGAGCAATTCAATATCGCAGGCATCGTCCCTGGCACAGACCCACAGCTTAAAAATGAACTCGTGATCTACAGCGCACACTGGGATCACCTCGGCAAACAAGACGGTGCCGGTGACCAGATTTATAACGGTGCCGTCGATAATGGCTCAGGCACCGCCGCCTTGCTGGCGATGGCAAAAACAGCCGTGCAGCAACCGGCCAAACGCAGCCAGATGTTCTTATGGGTAGCCGCAGAAGAGCAGGGCCTGCTCGGCAGCGCCTGGTATGCTGCACATCCTCTCTGGGCCCTGAACAAGACAGCAGCGGCACTGAACCTCGATACGCTCAATTTTGTAGGCCGCACCAGAGATATCAGCGCCTTTGGTGCCGACCGTAGTGATCTGATTGTTACGGCCAACAAGGTAGCACAAGGCATGAACATGACAGTCGCCCCACCACGCGTGGATGTGGCGGGCGGCTATTTTCGCAGTGACCATTTCAGTTTTGCCAAGGCGGGTGTACCGGCATTTTCCATAGGCAGTGGCCGTGACTACATCAATGAGCCGCAAGCCTCGCAAGAAAAGGCACGCGGCTATGGCAAGCGTTATCACCAGGTTACCGATGAATATGATGCCAGTTGGGATTTGTCCGGCATGACAGAACAGGCACAGTTCACCTTGAACCTGGGCCGGGAAATTGCCAATGCAGCAAAAATGCCTGTCTGGAAAGAAAATGATGCTTTTGCGAAAGTAAGGAAATAAATAAAAATAAAAGAAGATGGTGGAACTTGTCCTGGAAAATGATTTCCAAGCCTATGCTGTCTATCGATAGACAAAATCTCTACAAGATTTCACAAGAAAGAAAATAATGAACCAGACAACATTTAAATTAAAGCCTATCGCCAGCGTCTGCCTGCATGTCATGCTTGCCCTGCCTTTGATGCAAGGCATGGCACATGCTGCTGATGCTCCTGTCCCCAAAAACGTAGTAACGACAAAAGAAAGCGGCATGGATGCTTCAGTCGCACCGGGTGATGACTTTAACCGTTATGCCAACGGCGGCTGGGAAAAAACTGCTGTCATCCCTGACGATAAAGTCGCTGTCGGCATTTTTGATGTGCTGAAAGAAGAGTCTGATGCCAAGGTCTTGAAAATCATAGAACAAGCGACCAAGGCAGAAGCAGGCAGTGCCGTGCGCAAGATTGGTGATTTTTATACCTCTTACCTCAATACCGACGTTATCAACAAACGTGGTCTTGCACCGCTGCAAGGCGAGATGCAAAGCATAGCTGACCTCAAAGACAAAGCCGCTCTGGCGACTTACCTGGGCAAGCATTTGCGTGCCGATGTTGACCCTATCAATGCCACCAATGTATTGACTGAAAACCTGTTTGGCCTGTGGGTGTCGCAAGGTTTTCATGACCATACGAAATACATGCCCTACCTGCTGCAAGGCGGCCTGGGTTTGCCTGACCGTGAATACTATCTGTCAGCCAGCCCCAGAATGGCCGAGATCAGGAAAAACTATCTCGCGCACATAGCAGCGACATTCAAGCTGGCAAATGTGCCAGATGCCGAGCAAGCCGCCAAGCGCGTCTTTGATCTGGAAATACTGATCGCCAAAGGCCATGCGAATCGCGAAGACACTTCGGATGTTGTAAAGGCCGACAACACCTGGACCCTGGCGGACTTTAACAAAAAAGCTGCTGGCCTGGACTGGGCAGCCTACTTCAAGGCAGCAGGTCTGGATGGACAAAGCAAATTCATCATCTGGCATCCCACTGCATTGAAAGCTTCATCTGCACTGGTGGCGAAAACGCCGCTGGCAAGCTGGCAGGATTATTTGCGCTTCCATGCCATCAACACGCGTTCCACAGTATTACCGCAAGCCTTCTTTGAACAGCGCTTCAAGTTTTACAGCGCACTCAGCGGTGCCAAAGCACCTCAGCCGCGCTGGAAATATGCAGTGGCAGCAACCAATAATGCGGTCGGTGAAGAAGTTGGTAAATTGTATGTGGCCGAGAATTTTTCGCCCGATTCCAAAACCCGTATCAATGGCATGGTCAGCAATATCCTGGCTGCCTTTGGCGAACGCGTACAAGCCTTGAAATGGATGACGCCAGCCACCAAGCAAGAAGCGCTGGCCAAGATCAAATCGACCTATGTTGGTGTTGGTTACCCGGATAAATGGCGCGATTATTCTGGCCTGGTGGTCGATGCAAATGATGCCTATGGCAACCGCGAGCGTTCGCAGGAGTTTGAATACAGCCGCGCCCTGGCAAAATTTGGCCAGCCTGTGGATGTCACAGAATGGTGCATGAATGCGCAACTGGTGAATGCCGTTAACATGCCGCTGCAAAACGCCATCAATTTCCCGGCGGCGTATTTGCAATCGCCGAACTTTGACCTGGCCGCCAGCGACGCCACCAATTACGGCGCTCTTGGAGCAACCATAGGCCATGAAATCAGCCACAGCTTTGATAATTCTGGTTCCATGTTTGATGCTAAAGGCGAATTGCGCAACTGGTGGAGCAAGGCCGACCTGGCGCATTTCAAGACTTCTTCCAAAGCCCTGATCGCCCAGTTCAATCAATACAAGGCCTTCCCTGATCTGGCCGTGAATGGTGCCCAGACCCTGGGTGAAAACATTGCCGATCTGGCTGGTTTGATGGCTGCCTACGATGCCTATCGTGCATCAATGAAGCAAAAAGGCCAGACGATTACGAAAGATGATGAACAGGAATTCTTCCTCGCCTATGCCCGCAGCTGGCGCGGCAAGATGCGTGATGAAACCCTGCGCACAGTCATCATCACCAATGAACACGCGCCTGGACAATACCGCGTCCTGACCGTGCGTAATCTGGATGCCTGGTATAACGCGTTTGCCGTGCAGCCTGGTCAAAAACTTTATCTGGCACCGAAGGACAGGGTCAAGGTCTGGTAAAAAAACCTGCTTACGATCTTACTGCGCGAGCGCTATAGTAATTAATGCGGGACTCATGTGCTGCTCAACATGCTCATGTACTAGAGTACATTCCACTTTTTGTGCTGCGTTTTTGCTACCCTGACCCCGCTGACGCACACTCGCTACAGATCGTAAACAGGTTTAAGAAAAAAAGATGTCAGGCAGGTCGCAAACCATCATGCATGCGCCGCCTTACTTCTCCAACATGACGCTCGCTGACCGGGACTTTGTCCTGGTTGGCGAGGATCAGTTGATAGACGCCATCTCCCAATACTTCAAGCTGGCTGAGCTGGTCACAGCGCACGATTGCGCTGCGGTGCACGCGCATGAAGCGTGCCGGGTCAAGATGCTTTTCGAGCTGGCTTAGCGCAACCCTGTGCAACACGGCACGCCGCATGTGACGCTCATTCAGGTGCAATTGCATGTAATTTCCTGCCGCTGCTATCCATAAGACATCCGCCAATTGTATACACTCTATGCGGCCTACTGAGCGCACGCTGACTTGTTGCCAGTAAGCTGGCTGTTCTTTTTTTGCCTCATCCTCAGCCTTGACATACTGGCTCATGGCTTGCGCATAACTGGCTTGCTGGCGCTGCGTGAGCATGGCAGCGGCGCGTTCCAGCGATAGCGCCAGACGCCCATCGTCAAAAGGTTTCAGCAAATAATCTAGTGCATGCAGGTCAAAGGCTTCTATTGCATGGGCGTTGAAAGCCGTGACAAAAATGACTAGCGGTGGTGTTGCCTGGGTACTCAGTTCACGCGCCAGTATCAGGCCTGTTTCGCGGGGCATTTGTATATCGAGGAAAATGACATCGACCGCATACGCATTCAGCGCTTCGCGCGCCGTAGCCACATTTGCACATTCAGCGACGATGCTCCAGCCGGGATGATCCTGCAAGGCGTAGCGCAAGTTGGCCCGGCCAGGTTCTTCATCATCGACGATCAGTGTACGAATATTGTTCACGCTGTCGCACTCTCTGTCGCGCGCTCAGGCATATGCAACGGCATGCGGATTTCTACTTCAAAGCGTTGTTGTACCTCATCTTGTATGCGGTCACTGTGCATGCTAGCGTGTCCGGCATACATCAATTCCAGCCTGGCGCGGGTTTGTGGCAAACCCAGCCCCAGACCGGGGTTGACCGCGGCACCATCGGTGATAGTGTTACTGACTTTGATGCTGAGCTCTTCGCCCTGCAACTTGAATTGCATACGGATATCACTGCTGCCTTCGTGACAGTCCAGATCATGGCGCAAGGCATTTTCCAGCAAGGGTTGCAGCAGCAAAGGTGGGCAGTCACCTGCCAGTACATTGGCTGTCTCACCCGCGATGCTGATCTGCAGGCGCGCACCGTAGCGCAGTCTTTGCAATTCCAGATAATCGCGTATGAATGACATCTCATCTTCGAGGCTTACCCAGTCCCTGCTACTCGCAGTAAGTGCATAGCGCAGCAAATCACTCAGGCGGTTCAGGCCAGCCAGGGCGATACGCTTGTCATCACTTCTTACCAGGGCGCTGATGGCGTTAAGGCAATTGAACATGAAATGCGGTTCCAGTTGTCCGCGCAAGGCATCCAGCCTTTGCTGCTCCAGGTCCAGTTTGAGATGTAAAACATCGTTCATGGATTGCTGCAAGGCTTGTTCACGCACACGCGCTTGCCGCCAGGTACAGATGGCCAGCACGGCAATGAAGGTGCCGGTGGACCAGGCATATTCGAGGAAGACAGTAAAGTTACGCATATTGAAGGCCGTGGTCATTATGTCTTGTAAGCCAAAGCCGGGTTTGTCCTTGAGCAGATCAAGGATAGCGATATACATTACTTCCAGTGGCAGAAAGCCCAGCAGCATGATTGCGTAGGCCAGCATTATGCCTTTGGCCTTGCTGAGAAATCGCTCGTACCGCATGAAAATCAGGTAGAGGCAGGTACTGAACACCATCATCAGCAAATGGCTGCTGACCCAGAACCATAGTATTTCGCTGAAGCGACGCTGGGTAGTTCCGTACTTGATCAGGTCACCATAATTGCCGAGTGCACCAATGGCACACAGACTGGTCCATACCAGGATATTGCTCAGCAAAAGCTTGAGCAAGCTGATTGCCGTGAAAGGGTGAGCCTGGTTCAGGGCGGGAGTATCTGGGCGGGCATTTTCCATGGCATCAGTATAGCAGTCTGTATGAACGTATTTGCTTGTGCAGGGAGACAGCAGAGACATGGCTTCGGGGTTTCGTCACAAGCTTTGTCATGACAGTTTATCGCTGCCAGATAATCAATTTCTGCTTTAAATTGCCAAGGAAAAGGGAAACACATGGATGTAAAGTTGAACGTGAACGGACAGGTACGTACATGCCAGACAGATGGCGATACTCCACTGCTATGGATATTGCGCGAAGACCTGGGCCTGACCGGCACCAAGTTTGGCTGCGGTGCCGGACTATGCGGCGCCTGTACCGTACACCTGGATGGTCAGGCTCTACGCAGTTGCCTCGTGCCGGTAGAGGGCCTGAACGGGCGCAACATCACCACGATAGAAGGCCTCTCACCCGACCGCAGCCATGTCCTGCAACAAGCCTGGATAGAGCATCAGGTGCCGCAATGTGGTTATTGCCAGTCAGGCATGCTGATGGCGGCTGCCGCCTTGCTGAAGAGCACACCGCATCCCAGCGACAAGCAAATCGATGCTGCCATCACCAATCTGTGCCGTTGCGGTACCTATCCGCGTGTCAGGGCCGCCATACATACGGCTGCTGCGAAGCTCAAGCCATTGGCAGGTAAGAAAGGGACAAAGGCATGACTACCCTGGCTTCGCCTGCACGCAGGAATTTTCTTAAATCGTCTTTGGTGGCCGGTGCATGGATACTGGGCAGCAGCACAATACCCATGCTTGATACTTTTGCGAGGGATGAAACGGGAAAGGCAGTGTCTCCTTTCGATTTCTGGCTCAGTGTGGATAGCACTGGCGTGGTGACTGCATACACCACAGTTACCAATCTGGGGCAGGGCACCCATGCGGCGATTGCCCAGATTGTGGCAGAAGAGCTGGAGATGTCTATCGCCAATGTGCGCATAGAACATGCGCCCGTCATCAAAAAATTCCACAGGGAATGGCCACCCGGTATCACCACTTTTGGCAGCGCTGGTTTTAATTCTGCAATGGCGACGATAGCACCGGCCTGTGCCGCAGCCAGGCAGATGTTGCTACAAGCGGCAGCCTTGCAATGGCAAGTCGAGGTGAAAGACTGTATCGCACGCAATGCGCAAGTAGCTCATGCCGCCACAGGCCGCAGCTTGCACTATACTGCCTTGATCAAGGCAGCGGCACTGCTGACACCACCAGAAAAACCTGTCATCAAATCATCGAAGGACTGGAAGGTGCTGGGGCAATCGGTGCAACGTCCCGACATTCCGGCGCGGGTAGATGGCAGTGCCGTGTTTGGCATCGATGTGCAAAGACCAGGCATGCTGATGGCAGCTGTTTTGCATGCGCCGCGCTTTGGCAGCAGCTTGCAAAGTGTGGATGACAGCCCTGCGCTGGCAATAAAAGGCGTGCGCCAGGTTGTGCATTTGCCGAATGCCGTGGCGGTGGTCGCCGATCGTTACTGGATAGCACGCAAAGCAGTGCAATTGCTCAAGCCTGTATGGCAGGATGGTGCGCATGCCAGCATCAACACCGCAGAGATGCGCACCAGCTTGCTGAGGGCAGTTGCTGCTGGCGACGGCAAGCTCTTCCCTCGTCCAAAAAAACAAAAAGAAGGTGCTGCAGAGACCGCAATGAACGAGGCAAGCAGCATGGTCGACACCAGCTTTGATGTCCCCTTCCTGGCGCATGCAGCGATGGAACCCCTGAATGCCACCGTTGAGGTGACTGCAACAGGTGCACAAGTCTGGCTCTCCACCCAAAGCCAGACTGATACACAAAATGGCATCGCCAAGGCACTGGGCTTACAGCCGGAGCAAGTACAGATACATACCCAGCACGTCGGGGGTGGTTTTGGCCGCAGGCTGGAACATGATTTTGCTATCGAGGCCGCCTTGATCGCCAAAGCTGCCGGTGCCATCGTAAAAACCATCTGGTCGCGTGAGAACGATATGCGGGCCGGTTATTACCGCCCCATCACCGCTGCCCGCGTGCAACTGGCGCTGGATAAAGATTATCTGCCCATGGTTTTGCGGCTCGATACTGCGGGCCCCTCACTACTCGAATATACGCGGGTCACGAATAGCCCGGCCAGGGATGGTCTTGACTGGACCTATATCATGGGCTGGTTCGGCAACACTTATAAATTCCCTTTATTCGATACCCGCTGGACACGCGTAGATTTTGGCGTTCCCTGTTCTTACTGGCGCTCGGTAGGCAATTCGCAAAATTGCTTTTTTCTTGAACATACACTGGAACAGGCAGCACGCAAGGCGGACATGGATAGCCTGGAATACCGTCGTCGTCTGTTGCAGCACAATCCCAAGGCCCTTGCCTTTGTGAATGCGCTGGCAGAACGCGCAGGCTGGAGCAAGCCCTTGCCCAAGGGCCATTACCGTGGTTTTGCCATGAACGGCAATAGCGCCCTGTTCAGTGCGCATATTGTTGAAATTGCGGTCAGCAAACCCGGGCAATTCCGCCTGATAAAAATTACTGCTGGCATCAACCCGGGAATTGTCGCTAATCCCAAAGCAGTCGAGGCGCAGATGATGGGTGGGACCTTGTTTGGTTTGTCTGCTGCCCTGTTTGGCGAAATCAGTTTCAAGGATGGCCGGGTGGAACAAGGCAATTTTGATAGCTATCGCCTGGTCACACTGGCACAGACACCAGTACTGGACGTCATGGTCATGAGTACAGGTGACAGGCCGGAAGGCGTGGGTGAAGAAGGCCCGCCATCGATAGGCCCGGCCATTGCCAATGCCTTGCTGGCAGCCAGTGGCAAACCAGTCACACGACTGCCTTTGACACAGGCGGGGTGGAAACTGGACGTGTAGGAGTTAAGTTAAGCAAAACAGATTTTTGCTGCTACTTGTTCTAACTGCTGGTATCGTGCAATTCTCACATCTGAATTCACACTATTCCAGGAGATAAAAATGACGATAGCAAACTGGTGCGTATTGGCCGCATGTCTGTTACCGATAGTGGCAGTCGGTCTGGCCAAGGGGGGCTCGGCAAAAGTGCCGCGTGAAGCTGGCAGGTATGACAACGATCATCCCAGGGAATGGGCAAATGGCCTGAGTGGCTGGCGGCAACGTGCCAATGCGGCACAGCAAAACGGCTTTGAAGCCCTGCCCTTGTTTATTGCTGCGGTTGTTCTTGCACAGCAAGCACATGCTGACCAGACACGTATAGATCAACTGGCAGTGTTGTTCATTGCCATCCGTATCGTTTACATCATCGTCTACCTGATGAACCAGGGGACGTTGCGCACCCTGGTTTGGGCAGGGGGCGTGGCAACCAGTATTGCCATCTTGCTGATGGCCTAGGTTTTTATCATGACCAGGATATAGGCGGGCACGTCCTCGTCCTTGTCCTGACGCGCAACTTCCTGTTTGACTTCGGCTATTTTAAATCCATGTGAATCTGCCAGCCGCTGCAAGTAGGCATAGCTATGGGCATAGCGCTGAGATGGGCGCAAGATGTAATCTGCGCTTTCATTCGTCACTTCCACTGAAAATCCCAGCACTGCACCAGCACGCATGACATGGCTGGCCGCAGCAAATACGGTATCGAGTGCGCCGATATAGACAAATACATCGGCAGCCATGATGAGGTCAAAATCCTGGTCTTGTCCTTGCAGCCAGTCGCTGATTTCTGCACAGTGCAGTTCATCGTACCATCCTGTCTTTGTGGCTTGCCCCAGCATTTTTTCTGACAAGTCTATGCCTGTCAGTTTGCTGGCTGTTGGCCGCAGATAAGCGCCGCACAAGCCTGTACCGCAACCCAGGTCCAGATAATTGCCGGGCCCGGCTTTCACATGTTTGCTGATTGCCTTGCTGAGCAAAGTGGGGATTTGATAATGCAAGACCTCCAGCAAATGCCCATCAAAATGGCTCGCATACTGATCAAACAAATCTGCGATGTAGGTGGGGGGTGACATTGCGGGTGTATCCATTACTCCTAATGCTGCCAGCGCATAATTGATGTGTGCCAGCTCTGTACCGTCTTTACTGTGGCTGCTTGCAGTCTGGTATGCCGTGATGGCAGCAGCCTTTTGCCCCATCTGGCGTAGGGTATTGCCATACTGCAGATGCGCCTTGACATAATCAGGCTTGATTTTTATTGCCTGTGCAAAGCTGTCCACAGCAGCGGGGAATTGCTGTATTTTTTGCAGACAGATTCCCAGGTTGCAAAGAGCTTGTATGTGCTCAGACTGCAAGTGCAGGACATCTTCGTATCCAGCGATGGCATCTTCATACAGACGCAGACATTGCAGGCTCAAGGCGCGTGCAAAATGGATGGCAGCATCTTGCGGTGTTAATGTCAGCGCTTCATCAAAGTCCTGCAAGGCTTGTTGATGCTCTTCCATTTCCTGCAGGGCGATACCGCGGTTCAATAAAGCTTCGGTATAGCGAGGGTTGAGGCGCAGGGCCTTGTCATAATTATGCAGGGCCGCTACCAGCTTGCCTATGCTGCGCAGCGTATTGCCACGGTTATTCCAGGCCATCGCATAGTCTGGCTTCAATTGCAGCGCTCGGTCATAACTGAGCAAAGCCTCTTCAGGCAGTCCCAGGTCTTGCAAGGCTGCACCAAGGTTGCCATGCGCAATGGCCTGCTGTGCATCGATAGCAATCGCCTCGCGCAGGCGTGTCACTGCCAGCACGGCATCGCCACGTTGTTTTGCTATAACACCCAACAGTTGCAGGGCATCAAAATGCTCAGGCTGGCTTTGTAAAACCTGCAGGTAGAGTGCTTCTGCTGCATCCAGCTTGCCTTGCTGATGAAGTGCCACGGCCTGTTGCAACATATTGCTCATCTTTATTGTGCTCATTTTCCTGTACTATCTGAATTACTTTATCAAGGATCAATGTTATGGATGAACAGGAACTATTGGCGCTGTTATGGAGCCTGCTGCCTTCCCGCGCCTACCTCATTGCCGCCTTTGTTTTTGGCTTGCTCGGTATGGTCGCGTTTTACTATGGCAGAAAAAAAGCCAGCAAACGTGTCATATGGCTGTCTGTGGGCTTGATGTTTTATCCCTACTTCATCGGTAGCGACATACGTCTGCTATACGGCGTAGGCATTGCTTTTTGCATCGCTATCGCCGTCAGTATTTATTATCCTCAGGAGCCTAAAACTTAGTTCAGGATTTTTTCCATCTCTTCAAATTGCAGGTTTTCTACCAGAATCTGTTCCTTGCCATTATCAGAGGGGAAGGGTTTGAAACGACCTGTGCGTACATAGCCTCGGCGTTCATAGTAAGCAATCAGTTCTTTCCTGACACTGATGACGGTCATCCATATCTTGCTGATGCCCCACAACTCCTGCGCATGTTTTTCAGCAGTTTGCATAAAGTGTTTGCCTATGCCATTACCCTGCAGCACAGGGCGCACCACAAACATGCCCAGGTAGGCTGCGCCTTCAGTTTTTTCCAGATTCACGCAACCGATGATGTCTTCACCCTGCAAACACAGCAGGATCACAGAATCGGGATTGGCAATCAGTTCGCGCACTTCAGGCGGGAATATGCGTGAGCCCTGTAATAAATCGGCTTCTGTAGTCCAGCCCTGGCGGCTGCTGTCGCCACGGTAAGCACTGTTCACCAGTGCCGCGATCGTGTCCGCGTCGGCATCAATGGCGGGGCGGAAATGGATGTCTGCGGTATTGCTGCTGGTATTTGCTGTCATGACTGTCTATGTAAGATGAATTCTGGCTGGCGTTGGGCTGAAATAATAACATGTGTTTCTTGCCCCGGAATCTGGCTTTGCGTGCGCCGGGCAGCGTGTTAACATGTCAATAGCAATAGAAAAATTTATCTTTTTATTAAATCCCTATATTAAATCCCTATATTAAATCCCTGATCTGGCAATGAAAACTTCTGCTACCAAGGCTATCCTGTTTGTCTGCATGGGCAATATTTGCCGCTCACCCAGTGCCGAGGGTGTATTCCGCGCCCACGCCGGGGCAGCAGGGCTGGATTTACATATAGATTCTGCCGGTACCCATGCCTATCACATAGGTGAGGCACCTGACCCCCGCTCGCAACAATTTGCGGCGCGCCGTGGCATAGACTTGTCGCAGCAAAGGGCGCGCAAACTCACTGCAGATGATTTTGAAAGTTTTGACCTGTTGCTGGCCATGGACAAGGACAACCTGGCACGCATGAAAGCTGCCTGCCCACCGCAGCATCAGCACAAGCTCAAACTCATGATGGACTATGCAAGCCAGAGTGACAGCGAGATCGTGCCCGACCCCTACTATGGCGGGCCAGGCGGTTTTGACCTGGTGCTTGACTATATCGAGGATGCCAGCGCTGGCCTTATACTTTGCATACAACAAGAAGCTGACACGAGGGGCGCATGATGCAGGAAAGGGAACTGGAATTTGCCAGGAATGCCATACGCAGTTACCTGCAGGGACGGCCAGACAGTGCCGATACAGCCGAAGGCATACTCCAGTTCTGGATATGCTGGCCAGATGTAGTTCCATCTTTGTCGGTGGTATTGACAGTACTGGAAGGCATGCGTGATGCCTGCGAAGTTGAGAGGGGTAATGTCGGTGGCCGTACTATCTGGCGTGCTGCGCGCTGAGCCGGATACCCATGTCAGCGCGCAGACTGTTTTTCCTGCTGCCATTTTTTCTGGTGGCTCCCCTCTGCCTGGCTGAGCCCATACAGGCACGCAATGATCCTGTAAGAATTGAGACTGTTAAAGGGGTGTCTTCAAACACCTTGATGGCGACCAATACCAGCCGCATGCCGGTGACGGTGACGCTGCAACTCAGCAATTTCAGCAACCTTACTTCAAGTAAGCCATGGCCGATACAGGCGCAAATGGCGGGTGGCCAGACCATGGAACTAGTAGAGATCGCCGCCGCCAACAGGCAATTTGGCTATACCATGGATTACCGCAGTTATATCGTGCAGGGCGACCCCAGGGCCAGGCATGATGCCAGCATCAGTTACCAGATACCCTTTGTTGCGTCTCAGGGTTTCCAGGTTTTGCAAGCAGCCGACGGCCCGCAGTTTACCCATCATACTGTTGCTACCCGTTATGCGGTTGATATCGAAATGCCCATGGGCACGATAGTCGTGGCAGCGCGTGCCGGGCAAGTGGTGGAAGTTGTCAGCCAGTTTGCCGACGATGGCAGGGCAGAGCCTGCCTATATGGACCTGGCCAATTATGTGCGCATCTTGCATGATGACGGTAGCTGGGCTGATTATTTTCATCTCATGCAAAACTCTGCCCACGTACAGCCGGGCATGCGTGTCGAGCCCGGGCAAGTGCTGGCTTTATCCGGCAATAGCGGTTATTCAGCGACACCACACCTGCATTTTCATGTACAGGTGAATCAGAATGGCACCGTCATATCGCTGCCCTTTCACTTCATTAATTCGCATGATGGCATTTTCACACCACGGTATCAAAGCTGGTTGATACCGGATACCCCCAATCTCAATGCCAGCAAGGCTAAAGCGAAGAAAGCGGCGCGTGAATGTTTGCCTGCCGGTAAAGCGCTGAATGACCTGGCAATACGCTGTTTATCCAGTTCCTGAACAGGCGAATTATTAGCCTGAACGGGGCAGTGTGACGAAAATAATGTCTCTAGTGACAGAAAGCCACTGGCAGGAAATTCCCATCTGATCGCGCTGCTATACTGCAAGACATGGATACCAGCAGCCTTCATACTTCTACAAATGCATTGCCACCACCTGCGCCACAGACCTGGCAGGCTGCAGGCAAGGTATTGCTGCTCAATATAGTCCTCTGGAGCGCGCTGAGCCTGATCGGTGCGCTGACTTCGCTCAATGATGATTTGCGCGAAGGTAATCAGGGCGATTTCTGGCTGATCCTGCAAAGCTGGGGCAGGAGCGCGATAGCGCTGGCCGTACTCGGCTATATCCTGATGTATTGTTTCAGACGCTGGCCCTGGCTGTATGGCAGTGCCCGGCATATCGCCATGGCTTATGGCCTGCTGCTGCTGGTGGTCTTGCCGGGACAGTTACTGTATGTAGGCAAGTTGTTTACTCTCGATGGCCCTCATGATGTGAACTGGGGGCAGATACAGGCCGAGTTACAGGTTTTTGACAAGCTGGCCGCCCTCCTGCGGCTGTCATCCATCAGCGCGGTGTATTTTGCCGTGGTCGCGATCAAGGTCTGGCAGCAAAGCCAGCAAAGAAACCGCGCCTGGGTGCAGGAAAGAGAAGATAGCCTGGCCTTGCGGCTGGAGCTGGAGCAGCAAAAGTCCCTGGCCTTGCGGGCGCAGCTTGAACCGCATTTCATGTTCAATGCCTTGAATGCCATCAGCGCCCTGGTGATTTCTGACAACAAGGATGTTGCCCTGAATGGCATACAGGGCCTCAGTGAACTCTTACGTTATGCACTGGCTGCGGGCGATAAAAACTGGGTCAGGTTTGCCGAAGAACTGGCCTTTGTGCAGGACTATCTGGCCTTGCAGGGCCTGCGCTATGGCCAGCGCCTCCATGTCGTTATAGAGGGGGCGAATGAACAAGTACTGACCTGTGATTGTCCGCCTTTGTTACTGCAACCCCTGATAGAAAATGCACTCAGACATGATCTCGATTGCCATGAAGAAGCCAGTGACATCTTGTGCAGCTTTGAATGCCGGGAGGGAAATTTGCTGATACGCATCAGTAATCCCGTGCATACAGAGGCTGCTGCCAACCCTGGTGTTGGTCTGGGTTTGCGCAATACCTTGGCGCGCCTGCAACTGACCTATGGTGATGCCGCTTCCTTGCAAACAGGGATTTGGACAGGCCGTTTCCAGGTCACGATCAGCCTGCCTGTTAACATTGCTGGCGGGCTGGTATGAATATGGCGATCCGCAGCATCATTGTCGATGATGAAGAGCATGCACGCATCACCCTGGGTTATTCCCTGGGAAAATACCCAGAATGGCAGGTACTGTCCGCGCTTAAAAACGCGGCCGCTGCGCGTGAATTCATCGCGCAAAATAGGGTCGATGTGGTGTTTCTCGATATACAAATGCCCAGGGAATCAGGTCTGGAACTGGCCCGCAGCCTGGCCGCACAGTCAAGGCCGCCACTGATCATCTTTGTGACTGCTTATAATGCCCATGCGATAGACGCCTTTGATCTGCATGCACTGGATTACCTGCTCAAGCCATTTAGCCAGGACAGATTTGCCAAAACCCTGGAGCGTGCCAGGGAAATGCTGAGTCTGACCCAGCAGCCTGCATATGCTCAGGCTTTGGCAGCCTGCCTGGTTTCCAGCCAGCATAAACCTGATGAACTGCAGCCCGTTTATCTGCAGCAAGTCACGGTCAGGTCTGTTGGCGAGATGGAATGCATACGGCTCGCTGATGTGCACTGGATAGGGGCAGCCGGTAATTATGTAGAACTGCACCTGGGCCAGCATGTAGTCTTGCACAGAGTGGCTTTAAGCAAGCTGGAAGAATATCTCGACCCCCGCCAGTTCATCCGGGTACACCGCGGTGCCATCGTCAGGACAGATCAGCCCGTCCATTTGCGGGTAATGGGCAACGGTGGCTATCAACTGACATTGCGTAGCGGTGACGAAGTCGCCGTCAGCAAGAATTATATCGATACCCTGCGCCAGCTCATGCTGGAGCCAGCCCTGCCCCAAATTTCAGCACACTCCTGAACTTATCCCGCTCCCTTGGGTCTGATTTCCTGTAATTCAAGCAAGTCTGTTTGCATTTCAGTACGCCAAATAAGCATTTCATCCATAAAAAAGTGCACTTCAAAACCAAGGCGATTGAACTGGACAGGACTACAGGGAATACTCTCTCATCCAATTTCCCCACATTAATAGCGACAGGGACCATCATGTTACGTAAAACTTTACTTGTTCTTGCCATTGCCTCAGCGCTGGCAGCTTGCAGCAAAGACAAAGCTGCAGAAAAAGCCAATGCAAGCGCCAGTGCCAGCGCAACAGCAGACAAGAGTGATGCCAAAGACAAGAAAGACAAAGCCCCTGTCAAGCTGGTGATTGCACCAGAAGACGTGATGACGGTGCAAAGCAATGCCATGGCATCTGGCCCGGTAGTGACAGGCTCCATACAACCAGAACGCAAGGCAGATCTGCGTGCCGAGGTCAGTGCGGTAGTCTTGCAAGTGCTGAAAGAAAATGGCGATGTCGTCAAACGTGGCGATATCCTCGTCAAGATGGACGAAACCTCCATCCGCGACAACCTCAATTCGGCTGAAGACAATGCCCGTAGCGCCGCAATGGCACTGGATCAGTCTGACCGTGCCCTGCAACGCTTGAAAACCCTGCGTGCATCAGGCATGACTTCTTTGCAAGCCCTGGATGATGCTGAAGTACGCCGCAATACCGCCCAGAGTGAATTGTCAGCGTCCAAAGCGCGCGCCGTTGTTGCCCGTCAGCAATTGCAGCGGACTATTGTGCGTGCACCGTTTGATGGTGTCGTCAGCGAGCGCAAAGTATCGGCTGGTGATACCGCCGCCATAGGCAAGGAACTGGTCAAGGTTATCGACCCGACCAGCATGCGCTTTGCTGGCCGCGTGTCGACGGACAAGATCGCCATGGTCAAGGTTGGCCAACCTGTAGGTTTCCGTATCAACGGTTATGCCGGGCAAGAATTCCGTGGCAAAGTCACCCGGGTTGATCCGGCAGCGAACGATGTTACCCGTCAGGTTGAAGTGCTGGTGGCCTTTGCTGACAGCAAGCAACCCAGTGTGTCTGGTCTGTATGCCGAAGGCAATATAGAAGCAGCGACCGTCAATGCCCTGATGCTGCCTGAGGCTGCTGTCATCAAATCTGGCGATAAGGCGTATGCCTGGAAGGTTGCAGGTAAGACCCTCAGCAAGGTGGATCTGCAAATTGGCAAGCGCGACCAGCGCACCGGCAATTATGAAGTCCGCAGTGGCCTCGCTGCAGGCGATGTTGTCATGCGCAGCCCCAGCTCCAGTTTCAAGGATGGCCAGAACATAGAATTGGCAGCGCCCAAAGTGGCAGTGGCTGACGCGACCCCAGCACAAGGGAAATAATCATGTTCTTATCTGATTTCAGTATCAAGAAGCCGACGGCGACCATTGTCCTGATCATTGCCCTCATGGCTCTGGGTTTGCTGGCTCTCAGCAAACTGCGGGTGAACCAGAACCCTGACGTCGAAGTGCCCGGCTTGTCAGTCGTGATTGCCTATCCTGGTGCTTCACCGGATACAGTAGAGCGCGAAGTCATCAACCGTCTGGAAAAATCCCTGCAAGCGGTATCCGGTGTAGAAGAAGTCTGGGCCACAGCATCTGAAAACAATGGCCGCTTTGACATGCGTTTCAGCTTCAAGAAAAACATGATCGAAGCTTCGGATGAAGTCCGCAATGTCATCTCTGGTCTGCGTTATAAAATGCCGACAGAAATGCGCGAACCCATGATACGCCGCTGGGACCCGGGTTCACAGCCTATCGTCAACATGGCCCTGTCGTCAGACAAGCAGAGTCATGCCGAGATTTCACGCCTTGCTGAAGATACGCTGGCTGACAAATTGCGCAGCATCAGCGGCGTGGCAACGGTAGAAGTCAGCGGTTCATTGAAGCGTGAATTATCTGTACTGTTGCGTGCAGAAAAGCTGCGTGAATTCAATGTCTCGGTCGGTGAAGTCGTCAATGCCTTGCGCAACCAGAATACCAATGCGCCAGTAGGCAAAATACGTGGCAATCTGGATGAAGAAAGCATACGTCTTGTAGGTCGCATAGAGTCGCCAGAAGAATTTCAGGGCATCGTCGTCAAACGCACAGGTGACCAGATTGTCCGTCTGTCACAGGTGGCCACCATAGAAGACAGTTTCGCTGATAAAGATGGTCTCAGCATACGCAGTGGCAAACCGAATGTCGGTATCTTTGTCACCCGTGCGCGTGACGCGAGTACTGTTAGCGTCGCCAAGGCCATCAGTGAAAAAGTAGATGAAATCAACAAGGATCTTGAAAAGACACAACCAGGTACCAAGCTTGAAATCACCCGTGATGGTGGTAAAGATGCACAACGCAGCCTCAATAATGTGATCGAATCTCTGGTACTTGGTGCTGGCCTGACTATCTTTGTCGTGTATGCATTCTTGAACTCCTGGCGCTCTACGCTGATCACTGCCTTGAGCTTGCCGACCTCGGTGATTGCTGCTTTCATTGCGGTTTGGCTGTGTGGTTTCACCCTCAACTTCATGACCTTGCTCGGCCTGTCGCTGGCGATTGGCGTATTGATTGATGATGCGATCGTGGTACGGGAAAATATCGTGCGTCATATGCAAAATGGTTCAGACCGCCGCACTGCCGCGCTCGAAGGTACGGCAGAAATCGGTTTGGCCGTGGCTGCAACCACTTTCTCCATCATTGCCGTGTTTATTCCCGTTGCCTTCATGCCTGGCATGCCGGGTGAATGGTTCCGCCCATTTGCTTTAACCGTAGCTTGCTCGGTACTGGTCAGCCTGGGTATCTCGTTCACACTTGATCCTATGTTGTCGGCATACTGGGGCGACCCACCAGATCATCACACTGCACCTAAGAAAGGTATCAGTAAAGTCCTGGCGCGTTTCAATGACTGGTTTGACCATCAGTCTGACCGTTACAGCAATGTGATTGCCTGGGCTCTGCACCACCGCCGTTCCATGGGCGCGATTGCCCTGGTCAGCCTGGTTATTGCACTGGGTGTGCAGGTCAAATGGGGCGGTACCAGTTTCCTGCCGGCTTCTGACTCTGGCAACCTGATGATTACCGTGCGCACTCCCGCTTCATCTTCACTGGAATATGCACGTCTGAAAATGGAAAGGGCAGCAGAAATAGCGCGTACTCTGCCAGAGACCAAAGAGACCAATAGCAATATCACGCCTGCCGGTGGCCGCATCTATGTCGATATCGGCAAACGTACAGAACGCAAACGTGGTGCCAAGGAAATTGCGGCTGAACTGCGCGAAAAAGTACGTGTCCTGGTGGGTGCAGAATATGTGGTGCTGGATGATCTTAACAATGGCGCACAAAAGCCAGTACAGATAGAATTTACCGGCCCCGATTCGCGCAAGCTGCTGGAAATTACCAGTGCTTACATGGATAAATTGCGCCAGGTACCAGGAGCGGTTGACGTTGGCTTGTCTGAGCAGGATCCAAAAAAAGAATTGAAGATAGAACTGAACCGTGGCCTCGCTAATTCCATGGGCATTTCTTCCAACGATGCTGCGCAAGCCTTGCGCGTTGCCTTTGCCGGCATCGAGGTGGGTGACTGGGTCGATCCGACTGGTGAAACCCGCGATGTGGCTGTGCGCCTGCATCCTGATGATCGTGTCAGCAAGGAAAATATAGAACGCCTGCCTATCGCAGTATCGGGCACTAACCAAATGGTGCCGCTCGACCAGATTGCCACCATTACCATGGGCAAGGGCCCATCGGGTATCGAACATGCCAATGGCAAACGCACGATTACCGTGTCTGCCAATGCCCAGGGCCGCTCTAATGGTGAAGTGATTGATGACGCCATGAAGCTGGCCAAGTCTTTTGATTATCCACCTGGCTATGGCTTATCACTTGGTGGTTCGGGCCAGGATCAGCAAGAAGTATTTGGCGCCATGCTGATCGCCTTGTTGTCCGGCATAGGGTTGATGTATCTGATACTGGTGATACAGTTCGGCTCCTTCACGGCACCGCTGGGCGTCATGCTGTCATTGCCGCTTTCGCTGATAGGTGTCGTCCTGTCTTTGCTGGTAACAAGCAGCACCCTGAATTTGATGAGCTTTATCGGTATCATCATGCTCATGGGCCTGGTGGCAAAAAATGCGATTCTCTTGCTTGATGCGGCACGCAAACGCGAGTCAGAAGGCTATGACCGTGAAGATGCACTCATGTATGCAGGCCGTGTGCGTTTGCGCCCTATCCTGATGACCACCTTTGCGCTGATCGCAGGTATGTTGCCAGTGGCGCTCGGTCTGGGCGAAGGTGGTGAGTTTTACCGTCCGCTGGCAATTGCGATTATCGGTGGCACCATCACTTCGACAATTTTGACCTTGCTGGTCGTGCCTACTTTCTATGACAGCATAGAAATATCGCGTGACCGCATGATGACAAAAATGCGCAGGCGCATGGAAGTCCGCAATCCTTTGATCGCCTTTTGCATGACCATGCTGGAAGCGGTATTCACCTTGCTGCTCATACGTTTTATTTATCGCATGTTGATGAAACTTTTTGGCCTCATCACGGGTCGAAACCGTAGATCGAATACAGCATTGAACATCAAGGCAGAAAATGTCTGATGCCTGTTTTCAGAGAAATCTGAAAGAGTAAAGAATGGTAGTAGAAACGCTTCCCTCTTGCTGATAAGACCTTTGTTCTCTGGTCAGCAATTTAATAGCCTGCGCAACGAGGTGTGCGCAGGCTTTTTTTTATCCAGATTTATATAGTTGCAGTTTTGGGACGCAAGTTTTTCCTGGCTTGTGCAGCAATTTCGTAAGAATGCAGGCGCGCAGCGTGATTGTGAATTTGTGCAGTGATCATCAATTCATCCGCGCCTGTATGATTGATGAACGCCTGCATCTTTTCTGCGATGGTGTCGGGCGCGCCGATGGCGGAGCAGGACAAAACCTGTTCCAGCAAGGTATGTTCTTGCGGGCCGATTTTTTTCAAAAAATCAGATACAGGTAATGGCAGTTTTCCAGGACGGCCACTGCGTAAATTAATGAATGCCTGTTGGGCAGAGCTAGCCAGATAATAAGCTTCATCATCGGTAGCAGCTGCAAACACATTAAAGCCGAGCATGACGTAGGGTTTGGCCAGTTGCGCAGAGGGGCGGAAGGTGGCGCGATAAATTTCTATCGCCTGCATCATTTGCTGAGGCGCGAAATGCGAGGCAAAGGCATACGGCAAGCCCATGGCTGCCGCCAGTTGTGCACCAAACAGGCTGGAACCCAAAATCCAGACCGACACTTTCAAGCCGTGCCCAGGCACAGCACGCACTGCCTGCTGTGATTCATCGCTGAGATAATCCATCAATTCAGCCACATCCTGAGGGAACTCATCGGCATCGCTGGAGAGATTGCGACGTAATGCACGCGCAGTGCGCTGGTCTGAACCTGGTGCCCGTCCCAGACCCAGGTCTATACGGCCAGGGTAGAGTGATTCCAGCGTACCAAATTGTTCTGCAATAACCAGTGGCGAATGATTCGGCAGCATGATGCCGCCAGCCCCCACGCGTATGCTCTTGGTACCGCCAGCAATATGACCTATCAGTACAGAAGTGGCAGCACTGGCAATGCCAGGCATGCCGTGATGCTCTGCCAGCCAGTAACGCTGATAGCCCCAGCCTTCGCCATGCTGGGCCAGACTGAGGGAGTTGCGGAAGGATTGCGCAGCATCACTGCCTTCGGCAATCGGTGACAAATCAAGTATGGATAAGGGATATGGAGAAGACATAGCCTGCAATTTCAAATGGAGAGAAAACCATTATGGGTGAAATCGCGATTCTCTGTTGGCAGGCTCAATTTTCTTACGATTGTTGCAAAACTAATCGGACTAACTGTTCGAGTTACTTTAACGCTGGCCTGCGTCTGGTAGGGTGCGCCGTGCGCACCGCTATTTTCATCGGCAAGGACAACGGTGCGCACGGCGCACCCTACAAATTTATGCAGTCTTTTTCATCACCGTATCCAGCAAGAGACGGTCAAGCACAGAGAAATCCATATCACCAGTGCTGCTGGTCCTGACACTATCCAGCCTTTCCAACTGGCTTTCAATAAAGCGGTTGATGACAGGCATAGGAACAGATAATTCTGATTCCTTGGCGCGGCGTTTGATGACGAGCAATTCGGCGATGGCTGCCAGCAATTCCTGGTCTTCAATGGTCGCATCTACCATATCCTGAAAACGCATGGGCACTGGCCCTAAGTCCTGTTCTATCCACAAACAAGCCAGCAAGGGGCGTAAGACATACAGGTATTTTTTCAGCTTGACCATTTCACCCTGCAAATGCTCGCGGTAGTTTTTGCTGGCCATGTGCAGGTAATGGTAGTAAGCCCTTTCAGGCCTGTGCACTTCGCGTGCTGCGGCCTGCAAGGCTTGCAAAAAGACCGGGTCAGTCGCATATACCACCGGTGAAGACAGCCACTCTATCAGCGTTGCATTGCCATTGCGCAGCAAGCCCAGCGCCTTGCGCACATCCCAGCCGCTGACATCATAGATTTCATTGACAGGCAATTCAATGACATCGCGCCCAGGAAAGACGGTCAGGTACCAGTCCAGTTTGTTGGCATAGATAAAGCGCACGTCATAGTCACTGTCTGGCGAAGCAAAGCCCCAGCCGCGGCTGCCTGATTCGCAGGCAAACAAGACTTTGACATCATGTATCTGTTCTATACGTTGCAGGGTCGCATTGATCTCTGCGCGTATCGCCGGGTCTATGGGATGTTCTTGTTCTTCCAGTGGCAGGGTAGTCGTGGTCATGATGATCTTTGATATTGGTTTTGCAAAAAATGATACATGTTTTCAGTCTGACAATTTGTAAGGAAATGCAATTCGTATTGTCGGCTCAGGATTTCAAGACTAGTCTGATTTTCCCCTGCCGTATGCCAAGAATAAAATCATGCTACCAAATTACCCAGCAAAACTGTCCGCTCTCGCATTGATATTGACTCTCGCCGCTTGCGGTGGCGGTGGTGGCGGTTCTGCGCCGGCCAATACGGGCACGACTGGCGCAGGCACAACGGGTACTGGTGGCACTACAGGCACAACAGGAACCACAGGAACCACAGGAACCACGACTGCCACTGCGCCAGTGATCAATAGCTTCAGCGCCAATCCTGCCAGCATCAATGCCGGGTCAAGTACGCAACTGAGCTGGACAGTCACTGGCGCTACCAGCCTGACGCTGAATGGTACTACGCTTACTAGCAATAGCCTTGCAGTCAATCCGGCTACGACCACGACTTATACGCTGACAGCCAGTAATTCTGCTTGCAGCACTACATGCAATACCAGTGCTACGGTCACAGTGACCGTGAACAGCGCAGGTACAGGTAACACAGCAGGCAATGCCGTGTATGGCGATTTGCGCAAGGCTGACCTCGGTGCTGGTGCCAATCTGAATGGCAGCCTGCCTTTCCCTACCAATAATGCCTGGAATACGGATATCTCGGCCGCACCCGTCGATCCTGCGTCCGACGCACTGATCGCCAGTATAGGGCTGGGTACAGGTTTGCATCCTGACTTTGGCGCTGGCCTGTACGACGGCGCGCCGATAGGCATACCTTATGTCGTCGTCGCAGCAAGCCAGCCCAAAGTCAATGTGCAATTTACCGACTATGGCGATGAGAGCGAACCTGGCCCTTATCCCATACCAGCCAATGCACCGATAGAAGGGCAAAAAGCCAACGGCAGCAGCTTTGATGGCGACCGTCACGTTCTGGTCATAGACCGCGATGCGAATCGCCTGTATGAAGTTGGTAATGCCTATCCACAAACAGGTGGTAGCTGGAAGGTCAGTGGTGGTGCGATATTTGACCTGACATCCAACACAGTCAGGCCAGGTGGCAAACCTGGCTGGACCAGTGCCGATGCCGCAGGCCTGCCCATCTTCCCTGGTTTGGTACGTTATGAAGAAGCTGCCAGCGGCGTCATACGTCACGCCTTCCGCTTTACCGTCAGCCGCACCCGTCGTGCCTATGTACCACCAGCGACCCATTACGCCTCATCGAATACCAGCAATACCCTGCCACCGATGGGCATGCGCGTGCGCCTGAAAGCGAGTTACCAGATACCTGCGAATTTTTCAAATGAGAGCAAGGCCATCCTGCAAGCCATGAAAACCTATGGCATGCTGGTGGCCGACAATGGTTCCAACTGGTATATCAGCGGCGCACCTGATGCGCGCTGGAATAACGATAAACTGCTGTCTGAACTGGGCAGTGTCAAAGGCAGCAGTTTTGAAGTGATCCGCATGGACGGCCTTGTTACCCCCTGATTGCGCAGGCAGCCTTATTTGGGAAGTTCATGACGACGGGAGTGCAGCCGCTTCCATTAAAAATCTGGCTTTGACAGTGTCTGAGTCAGCTTCAAGAAAAAAATTTTCAAAACTGGTTTCATCAATAAATGAATGACGTACTTGCGCCATCAATTCACCTAGCCGTTTGCCAGACAGGCCAGTGATGTCAGCCGCAAGCTCACCATTGAATTGCTGTTTCAATCGTTTCTTGCGGGCGTATTTTTCCAGTGCCTGATCATAAGCCTGTTTGAAATCTGGAAAGAGTATGAAAGTAGCTTCCAGAAAATCCTGCTTTTGCTCATCACGCGCAGCCGTGCCAGCTACTGCCCACGGGTAGGCTGGCAGTGTGATTTCATCCTGCTCATCGAGCCACAACAAAAAGGCATTGTAAGTCGCCCGTTTGGCGTCGCGTATTCTGGCCTTATGGTTACGGTTATCCAGCAGATAAATTTCGCGGTTGACATAGGGTGAAGACACGACATAGCGAAAGATATCTTGCAGGTTTTTGAATTGCCTGCTCACACGCATGCTCTCATACAGTGGGGCATCATATCCCAGCAGCTTCAGTGCCTCACTAAAATCCCTGGTGATGCACAATTCAGCAAGCAAATGATCTTTGTCATCTGGTGCCCGTAATGGATACAGCAAGCCCAGATGACCAAACTTGGCACCAAATTTATGCGCTATACGGCCTATCAGATTACCAAAATCATTATAGCCAAAATAGCGTGAAGCAAAATCAAATGAGGCAGCTTCTGTCCTGATCAGATCAAGCTGGAACACACCTTCTGCTATAGCCAGGCCTATGCTGGTGACATCACCATTCAAGACGATTTCGGTCGCTTGCAATGCTGTAGCAAATTGCGCTGCATCGTAGTCATCACCAGCTTCGATCAGGATATCGAGATCACCAAAGTCTGCCTTGTCAGCATAAGCGATGATAGCCTCGATACGGCGAAATGGAAAATGCCGCTGTAGTGTAGTCACAGCTTCATGTTCCACTTCGCGATACCGTGCAGCAGGCAAACGAACTGACTCAGCTTTTAATGCATTTCCGCCCATGATTTTCCTACCTGTCTCCGTGTTTCAGCAAATAGGTGTTTGAAATTGCCTTGAACGACATTCTATTACCCAAGCTTGTGCATTCTATAGCAATGACATCTTAAATAGGGTCGATAACCATGCTGAAAATGCCATCATCCAACATGTACTTTTTTGCTATTGACAATTTATGCAACTGCAAGAAAGTGCATAGTTAAGCAGACTGATGAAGTCTTTCACCAAAGGCGTAACCAAAGACTCATTTTTTCGATATCTAATAAAGTAAATCAAAACTCCTTGCAATCCGACTTATATCCATCCAAGGAAATTTGTTACCGCTGTCGAAGATACCGATACGTCCTGTGTATCTATCCCTTATTCTAATGAGATTTTTAGTTACGGTAAACGAGCTCGACATAACACTGATCTATAAAAGATTTTATAACTGGTGCCGACTGCAGGACTCGAACCCGCGACCCACTGATTACAAATCAGTTGCTCTACCAAACTGAGCTAAACCGGCAAAAACTGGCGCCCCATAGCGGAATCGAACCGCTGGCAACCCGCTAGACAGGCGGGCACTCTACCATTGAGTTAATGAGGCAAAAAACTGGCGGAAGATGTGCGACTCGAACGCACACAGGCTCGTGAAAACCCTCCGGATTAGCAATCCGGTGCAATACCATTATGCGAATCTTCCTTCAAAAAATACCGCGCATGTGCGTCTGCACATCTCACTGGTGAGGTAGTGAGGATCACATGATCACACGGTAAAACTGGACCCGCCTGCAGGGGTCGAACCTGCGGCCTCAACATTCGTATTGTTGCGCTCTTCCAACTGAGCTAAGGCGAGAAAAAATATTTGGCATCCCAGGTAGGACTTGAACCTGCAACCTTCGGTTTTGGAGACCGCGACTCTGCCAATTGAGCTACTGAGATATACAGGACTTACGAAAAACTGCCCCAGCTGCGTTGCCACTCCTCTCCTAGGAGCCGCGTACTAAAGTACTGTCTTCGTCGCTGACGGTGCAGTTGGGGTTTCAGACAATATATTGTCTGCCGACGAAACGAACATCCTCTACAAAGGATGTTTCATAAAAGCGATAGCCTTGCTGGAACAGCTTTTCGTCAGTGCTGTTGAGGGTGCTGGTACTTGCAGATGGAGTTGAACCATCAGCCTCTGCCTTATCAAGGCAACGCTCTGATCAATTGAGCTATGCAAGTAAGGATAAAATGGTGCCCCTTGCTGGTGTTGAACCAGCGACCCACTGGTTATGAGCCGGTTGTTCTCCCACTGAGCTAAAGGGACGGAAATGGCTCCTCGACCTGGATTCGAACCAGGGACAGATGCATTAACAGTGCATCGCTCTGCCAACTGAGCTATCGGGGAATTGATCTTAAAAATATCGTTTAAAACACCGTGTAAAGTGACTGTACTTTAAGCGACATTCTTCATTGGTCGGGATAGAGAGAATCGAACTCTCGCCGTCCGGTTAAAAGCCGGATGCTCTACCTTTGAGCTACATCCCGTGAGATGATTAAGTGTGGCATCTGACGATGCCTGGTCTTTCGTTTCATGATTTACTCCTGTAATTGAAATGAGAATATGGTGGAGATGGACGGAATCGAACCGACGACATACTGCATGCAAAGCAGGCGCTCTCCCAACTGAGCTACACCCCCGTAATCTGTAAAGCACTTGCACATGGCCTGAAAATGCCATGCTATTTACTACGAATAAAATGGTGCGTCCCCGTGGTAGCTAGAACTCATCTCCTCAACGGGAGTGAGTGCGAACAAGATGATTTGGGATGCAGTGCAAGGCGTGACCCGCTGCTAAGGCTCATGCCTTAGCGAGGGGCACAACGCCGCAATGCGCCCAAATCGTCAGTTCCCGCAGGGTTTGTCTCATAACGCGTGCTGGACTGCGTTGGACTCGTTATCAATAGCACCGCTATTGACTGCCTCGTCCGCCTTGCCAGCACACGTTATGAGACAAACGCATCTCACTCCCGTTGAGGAGATGAGTTCTGTCCACGCTCTCCGATTCTTCAAAACGGCGCTTTCACCTGGTTAGCTTGAGACACAAAATGGTGGATGGTGATGGAGTTGAAGCACCTACTACTAGCGTGCTTGCGGGTTACAGCCGCACCCCTTACCGTTCGGGCAACCATCCTTAAAACTGTTAATACTGGAGTCCTTGAGCGGAATCGAACCGCCATTCGCTGATAGAAAGTCAGCTGTCCTAACCTAAGCGAACTGTCACAGTGAAAAGCAGAAGTGCTTGCCATGTGCGCGCCGACCATGGCTGCGTTGCAAATACTCGCGATAGCCCCGCTATCGCTGTGTTTTGCGCCTTGCCCTGGTTCGCCGGGCCCATGTCCTTCACTTCAGCTTTTACTATGACAGTCCACTGGACGACAAAGACATCATGAAAAAAACCTCGGCAATAGCAAGTACTAATAAAGTCACTTTCATGATGGAGCGGGAGAAGAGAATCGAACTCTTGCCGTAAGCTTGGAAGGCTTCAGCTCTACCTTTGAGCTACACCCGCATATAAACGTGTTTCATCTTTAATGATGAAACGAGTTTTTGTATTCAGCCTTACCCCAAAAGCAGACCTTCCTGCCCTTGGGATAAAACTGTTTGAACTTCCCAAATTGTTAAAGAGCTTCCATGATCCGGTGTTGTCCGGCCACGACCGCGTTGGCGGGTTTAACTACTGTGGTTTGTCTTGAATACTGCGAGCAAACCAAAAATCCAAGATAAAAAATGACACCAAAAAATCAAAAAGCCCGGAGCTTTTCAGGGCATCCGGGCTTTTCAGCGCTAGGGTCTTGGGTGACTTTAACTGCCGCCTGTGACCGTCAGGGTTTCCCCTCGAATGCTTGTGTTGCTAAACCATGTGGCCGCAAAATGAATTGGGCTGACATCATTGAACATCTCACTATCAGTATCTTTAGTTGTGCGTGTATCTGTATTCGTACGATACGAGGCTTCACAAGTACTCCGTGTGCCGCCTGCTGCACCGCCAACTTTGGCAACCGACGCCAAAGCCCGCGCTGTCTTGCGCAAGTTTTGTATCAGTTGTTGTGTCAAAGTTGTTTTCACGATCATTCCTAAATAGGGTGGTGTTGCTTGGTTGATGTACGTATCTTGCCACAGCTTTTTTATAAAAACAAGCATCAAATGACGAATTTGTTCATTTAATTGATATTTTTCGCGAATGATGCAAATTTATTGCGTATTCAAGCGAGTGGACAAGAGTGTTTTTGTCTATGGCCCTGCTATGAAAATCAGCCCCAGACATCACACCAGCCAGTCTCTTTGACCAGCTTGCCAGGGAAGATGCCGCATCCACCCCAGCCCTTGCCTTTGTCTTCATATAATTGGCAACTGCCGCATTTTTGCGTGTTCTTGAATTCAGGGAAGCGCTTTACATCGACTTTGCTGGCGTCTTCTACATAGGCATGTTCTTTGGCGGCTGCCTCATCTTCTTTCACTGCTGGATCAGTAGCGTAGCTGGAAGCCGTGCAAATACTGAGGCAGGCACCAGTCATTTGCATGATGAATATACGGCGGTGGTGATTGATGTTCATGTTGTGTATGTGCTTTTGATGGTGGATGTTCCCACGTCAGCCGTTCAGATGCAGAGCCAGGGGCAGCGTTTGCGGGCTTTTTATTTTACGTCAATCAGGAATGCCGGTGGCGTCGCGTAGGCATCATTTATAGCAAATCTATGCTCTTCAGTTTTCTGATGTCGCCAGTATCTGTTTCTGACTACATTTTAAAATGTAGTCAAATTACTTAATTATTTGTGTTGTTGATCAGCAACTACCTGATATGCCTGATACATCAATTTTTAAATAAATAACATAGTAATATTTAGATTTTTAGCTCTTATTTGTGCTGCATAACAGCATCAATATATTTATATATTAATAGTTTTTGTATTAAAACTACTGCACAATTTTTAGGCTTATTAAAAACTTATGTGGTACTAAAGGCCGCTAAGTCCGGATATGCCTTGCAGGCAAGGTGCTTTTGTCACCGTGGATTGCCATTGACGGTGCCGCTGAGTAAGACGGGCGGTGAGTTTGGGGCTGTTGAGGCAATGCATGAATCGGTCTGCATGAAATTGGGGGCAGTTCAAATCTTCAGGGTTTGAATTTGCCAAGTTAAATAGTGAGGGGACAATATGAATCAAAATATAAGCAAGGAAAGTAGTAAAGGCGGTATCAAGGGCACATTACAAAAAGCATTTTTTTGTAGTGTGGCAGGCGTGACTATGGTGGCAGCAAGTGCGCCTGCTCACGCCTTTAATCCGCGTGACACTTCAGTGCAGATGTTTCACTGGAAATGGACCGATATTGCACAGGAATGCACCAATTTCCTCGGCCCGCAAGGCTATGGTGGTGTGCAGATATCGCCACCCAGTTCAGCCAATCGTGGCGGTAACTGGTGGGATATTTACCAGCCTGTCGATTACACGAATCTGACCAGCAAGATGGGCACGGGATCCGAGCTGCAGACCATGATCAATACCTGTCACGCAGCAGGCGTGCGTGTGTATGCGGATATCGTCGTCAATCACCTGGCAGCAGGCAGTGGCACTTCTACTGCTGGTGCAAGCTGGGTAGCGGCCAGCAGTTACCCGCGTTTCAGCGCTGCTGATTTTCATCCGGCCTGCGATATCCAGGGCAGTGATTACAGCAATAACCGCAATGCCGTTACGCAGTGCCGCCTGGTCGGTTTGCCCGATCTGGATACGGGCGCCAGCTATGTGCAAGGCCAGATCAGGAATTATTTGAGCAGCCTGATAGGCATGGGTATAGATGGCTTTCGTTTTGATGCAGCCAAGCATATACGCCAGAGTGATTTGCAAACCATCGTGAATGGCGTGACACATACCACGACATCAGGCGAGCCTTTATGGATCACGCAAGAAATCATTACCGATGGCACGGTAGATCGCAATTCTTACCTGAGCATAGGCACCATCAATGAATTCAAGTATGCAAAGGCGATGAAAGAGACCTTCCGCAACCTCAATGGTGCCAGCATTTCGCAAATGCGCAGCATCATGGGCATGCCCGGTAACTGGGGTGGTACCTGGGGCTTTTTCACAGACAGCAGCAAGGCCACCGTGTTTATCAATAACTGGGATACTGAGCGCAATGGTGATTCCATGAACGCCAGTAACCGCAGTGGTGCGACCAATGATACGCAGGGTAGCAAACGCTATGACCTGGCGAATATCTTCATGTTGGCCTGGCCTTATGGTGAGGCGCAAGTGCATTCCGGTTTTATCTTCACGGACACCAATGCCGACGCGCCAGCCGCCAGCCCCTTTGATGCGAATGGCAATCCACTGATCAACCAGCAATGGGATTTCATCCATCGCTGGGCTGACATCGCCAATATGGTGGCTTTCCGCTCGGTGACATCGGGCCAGGGTGTCGATAACTTTACCAGCGGTAGCGCTAACCAGATCGCCTTTAACCGTGGCAGCAAAGGCTTTGTCGCTATCAATAATGAGTTCAGCGCATGGAACCAGAGCTTCCAGACCTTGCTACCTGCTGGTACTTACTGCAATGTCGTGCATGGTCTGGCCAATGCGGGCAAGACAGCATGTACTGCCGATGCAGTGGTGGTGGCGGCGAATGGCACGGTCACGCTCAGCATACCCGCAAATGGTGGCAACACGGTACCGGCAGTGGCTTTGCACATCAACCAGAAACTCGGTGGCGCATCGAATGACACGACCGCACCCTCGGTGCCAACCGGCCTGACAGCAACTGCCGCCAGCAGTAGCAGCATCAGTCTGAGCTGGAACGCTGCTACCGACAATGCCGGCGGCAGCGGCGTCAAAGGTTATAACATTGCACGCAATGGCGGTAGTCCTGTGTTCAGTGCCAGCACCAGCTTCGCTGACAGCGGTTTGTCGCCAGCCACCACGTATAGCTATACCGTTGCAGCGGTCGATCATGCCAATAATGTGTCAGCCAGCAGCATTGCGGCCAGTGCAAAAACGCTGGCGGGTGCTTGTCAGGTGCTGGTGAATTTCCAGGTGAGCAATAACACTACCGTGGTCGGGCAGGATGTTTACCTCACCGGCAGTGGGGCAGAACTGGGTAACTGGAATACCGCAAGCGCCACGAAGTTGTCTGGCAATCTCTGGCCCTTGTGGACAGTGTCGCGCAACCTGAATGCCAGTACGACTTATGAATACAAATACCTGACCCAGGGCGTCAAACCTCTGGCTTGGGAGGTGGGGGCAAACCGTGTGATTAATGTACCTGCCTGCGGTAGCGCGCCATTGACTGTACCGGCCAGCACTTTTCGCCAGTAAGTTATTTCAGGTCGCAATTTCGTCCGGTAGAAAAGAAACTGGACCAAGGTGAATGAGGGGCTCAATGGCGGATGGTTTGCCATTGATCCTTTTATTTTTGCAGCACGTCTATCTGCTTTTGCAGGGATTGGTCAACAGTGTATCCCGGATAGCTAGCACGGAATTTACGCCACTCTTCCAGTGCCTCCTTGTTACGGTGGTTCTTCAATAGCTGTTCAATTCTCTCCAACCACTCATAGGCACCCGGATGTATTTCAGGTGCCAGTGCGGCTGACAGCGGCGGTGCAGTTGCCACAGGCGGTGGCGCCATGACTATGCGTGGCGCTGGCTGCGCGGCAGGGAATGGTACAGCCGCAGGCATATCAGCTTTTTTATCTGCCGCTGCTGTCTCGGCTTTCACATGGCCGGTGGCATCAGACGTTGCTGCACTTCTGGATGCTGTCATTACTGGCTTTTCTGCCGACCTGGATTCTGTGTCACTGGTTTTCGCCGCTGGTGCACGCATTTTTGCGTTACCGGCATATTGGCTGTCTGCTGCCACTTTTTCTTCAGCGCTGACCATTTGCGCGGGTGCCGCAGCCATGTCTTGCCTGCGTATTGCCGACCCTGTGATTGTCACCCTCGCCGGTTCAGGTGCTGCGGCTACCATGGGTGCTGGAGCCGTGCTTGCAGGCGGGACAGGAGCCGGAGCGGATTTTGAAGCGGATATTTGAGCAGACAGCGGTTCGGCTTGCTGCTGAGCTTGCCTGAATTCACTATGCGGTTTTGCTGCACTGGTACGTCTGGCGTCATCGGCCACCTGGCTTTCTTTGGCCTTGCTAGCTTCCATGGCAGGTGCTGCTGCACTGTTCATGTTCGCTGCCGGTGCCGCCGCTGGCGGGGCAACTTCGGCGGCGACCTTTGCCTGCTTCGTCAAATCTGCTTGTGCCAGTTGTGGCAATGCTGGTGTGTCTTTTTCTTGTATCGCAGGTGCCGTAGGTACCGCAGGTGCATTTGGAGCACGCACAGTCACTGGATCTGCCGGATAGGATTCCTGGTTTTGCTGCATGACCACGGGTATGGCAAACAGTATGCTGGCAGCCAGACTCAGTGGCAGTTTCCAGCGCCAAAAAAATGATGGCGGTTTGCCGCTGCCTTCAGGGCCGATGGCATCATTGGCTGCTGGTGGCACAATGGCTGGTGCTGTCCTGGTTGCTAATGGGGCCGCAAGAGCACCTTCTGCCTCAGCGATGATCGCCGCATCCAGCTCTGCCGACGGTTGTGCTTGCGGCAAATCTTGCAACAGGCTGGCGAGTTCGCCCTTGCCTTGCAGGAAATCCTCAAATTCAGCTACGTGCATATCGTCATTCCTGGATGTCATGCTGGCTCCCCCTGTGTCTGGGTATGCAATTCGGCACGCAATTTTTGCATGGCATAACGTAATCTGCTTTTGACGGTCTCCGTAGATACGGCGGTAATGGTGGCAATTTCTTCCAGGCTCAGGCCATTGAATTGCTGCAAGACCAGCGCTTCTTTCTGTTCGCTGGGCAAATTCCTGATGGCTTCATGCAAGCGCTCGGTCTGCTGTTTTTTTTCCAGCCGGGTTTCTGGTGACCTGGTCAGCGGTGTCGATTCCTGTGTGCTTTCCAGCGTGTGTTCATACTGGTCAGGGTCGGCGTCAAGCAGGCTTTCTCGCTGGCGCAGTATGTCGATCAAACGGTTGCGGGCGATCTGGTACAAATAGGTTTTGAAACTGGCAAGCGCTGTGTATTGCGACCGTGCCGCATGCAGCGCAGCCCAGCTGTCCTGCACGATTTCATCTACCCATTCCTGACGTGGCGAACGCCAGTCTATAAAGCGGTACAAACCCAGGCGATGACGCTGATACAACTCTTTGAAGGCGCGCAGGTCGCCATCGCAATAGAGCAGCATCAGTGCCTCGTCTGTTTGTGGTTCGGTTATCATGGCTGCTAGTTTAACGGAAAATCCCGTCTCACCAGCATAATTTCCATGCACTGTCAGGGTAAAACTGTCATGCATCCAAGCCACTTCCGGCGTTTTTCTGACAATCAGCAACTTGCCAAAAAAACGCCCTGATAGTGCTTTAGCTGATACTAAGGCGCGATGCGTATTGCCAGCGGAGTTGTCCACGTCTTGTCCGTATCGTTATAGTACAGATAGGCAGAAGAGGCAGGCCCGGTATAGCTGCCTGGTACTGTTGCCACCAGATCTACCGCCAGTTTTTTTACTTCGCCCGGTTTCATGTCACGGAAATACAGTATCACTTCACGGGCACGGGTTTCATAGAAATCTATCTGTCCTTTCTCACGCATTTCTTTCAATTGCCAGTTCTGGAAAGTCAGGCCACCAGGCAGACCCAGGCGTACCAGGCTCATGGGCTGGCCGGTTTGTGTCTTGTTGCTGATGACCGCATTCAACCTGACGGTCTCACCCATTTTCAAATCAGCTTTAGCAAGGCTGGTGTTCAGGCTGATCACGGCGGTGTTGGATGATGCCGGTTCATTGCTGCGATATTCAATCGCCATGGAATACGGCAGCGCAGAGCCGCTGCTGGTTTTGAGCGTGATATTGTGCTTGCCAGGTGTCAGCAAGTCTTCAAAACCATTGAACAGCAAAGGTTCACGCTTACCAGCCTCATAGCTCTTCTCGCTGACGACGACACCATCAACAATCAGGCTGACTTTGCCCGCCGTGGGTGCAACCCTGGTTGCTTCGTCAAAGGCGATTATTGCCTTCAGGGCCAGCACAGTGGCCTGGGTTGCGCCCCATTGACCAAAGCCGCTGCGGTTAGCCTGCAACCAGGTGATGCCCTTGCGTGCCTGTTCCAGGTGGCCATCTGCTTTCAACATGGCCAGCACCGCCAGCGAGGTGGTTTCTATATGCAGATTGCTGCCGCCGCTACGGGTGATGGAATGATCTGCATTCGTCCAGGAACCGTTGGCATTTTGCATGTCCACCAGTTTATCGACTGCAGTGCGGCGGGCCTTTTCTGATACTGCTGCTTTTGTAGATGGTGCCAGCATGGTGCCGCTGGCCAGTGCCAGTTGATACGCATCTTGCGTGGTTTCCGCCAGTTTGACGGATTTACCTATTTCTTTATCCAGCCCGGTTTCACCAGCGCTGACCAGTGCCCAGGTAATATAGGCATCAGTCACTTCTGGTGCAGCACGGCCAAAGCTGTCGAGCGCCTTGGCATCGCGCTGGTAACCACCATTGCCATCACGTCTGGCTTTGAGCCAGTTTGCAGTACGCGCCAGCATGGCGGTATCGACGGAACCATAGATATTTTTCATATCGGCAAATTCCAGCAAACCATAGGCAGTCAGCGCTTCATGGCCAGGGTCGCCACCAAACCATTCATAGCCTTTTTTCGGCGATTCAAAGCCAGCCAGTTTCTTGTAGCCGCTATCGAGTAATTTGCCGGTACGTTCCAGCAAGGCGCTGTCGGCAACATCATGCTGCTTCAGGTATTGCATGATCATTACGTTAGGGTAATTGGTCGATGAGGTTTGCTCGAAACAGCCAGACGGTTCACGTAACATGCCTTCCAGGCCAGATACCATGGTAGCGAGTGGCGAGGTATATACCTTGATTGATGTCTGCACGCTGCCCT
Source organism: Undibacterium sp. Ji42W (assembly GCF_049340405.1). Classification (NCBI taxonomy): domain Bacteria; kingdom Pseudomonadati; phylum Pseudomonadota; class Betaproteobacteria; order Burkholderiales; family Oxalobacteraceae; genus Undibacterium; species Undibacterium sp. Ji42W. The sequence continues at coordinate 460,620 of NZ_JBMPOV010000002.1, read as the reverse complement.
TGTTGGCTTTGCTGAGATCGATGTCGTGCGTAAGCTGTCCCTTGATTTGTCCTGACTTCTCCAGCAATTGCGGAAAGCCAGTGGCAACCACTGGTATGCTGCGCAAGACTTCATCTTTCAAGCCCGATGCCGTTGCTGACAACTGCACCTGCGACAAACCTTGTGTGCCCGTGACTTCAAGCGGGATAAACATGCTCTTGCGCTGGCCAGCAGCAATAGCGCCCACTTTGTCATTGCTGTCACTGGCTTTCAAGAGTTTGCCAAAATTGCTGTTGAGAGTGACGTTGACTGTCTGTTCGCCTTCATTGCTCAAGGTGACGGGAATCAGCGGTTTGTCACCTGCCGATATTTCCAATGGCAGCTTGGCTGACAAGGAAAATGGCAAGGAAGATTTGAGGATGTTTTCACTATGCCCGGCCTGCCCGCCACCGACACCCTCTGCCGTGACGCGGAAGGAAGTGACTGCATCCGACAAGGCCAGCTTCAAGGTGGCCTTGCCCTGTTTGTCGGTTTTTACCGAAGGCGCCCACAGAACGGTATCGCGATAATCATCACGCGGCCCGGCATAATCAGGGGTAGAGGCTGGAACCGGAAAAACCCGCACTGCTGCCCATGTCGCTTCCATCTCCGCTGGCGGAGCCATCATTTTCGCATCTGCACGGGCGAAATCTTTATCTACCGTGATGGACGCTTGTGGCAGGTAGGCAGCTTCTCCCTGTTCAGGTGGGACAAGCCTGATCCTGCGCCCGGCAATTTCTTCCTTCATTTTCCCCATAGCGGGTTTTTGCGGGGCTGGTACTGCTTCAGCGGCAGCCAGTTTTCTCAACTCCGGTGCTGCTACTGCTGCTACTGGGACAGGTGCTGGCGCAGGCATCGCTATTGGTGCTGCCTGTGGTGCTGCTTTCATCGCAGCCATAGGCGCTACGGCATTTGCCTCTTGTCGCCTGATATTGCTGCCAGTAACAGTGACACGCTGAATCGGGTTGGTTACCTGTACCCAGTCAAAGCGACGATAGCCACGCGTACCCATCAGCATATCCAGTGCCAGGGCACTTTTGTCTTCCCCCAGGTCGGTATAAAAATTAGGCTCTTCTATCTTGCCGGGTAATTCACTTTCCAGCAAAAGACGCGACAGCATATGGGCGCTTTTGTCATCGGCAAACGACAACACAGTGTCATCGACAACCGACAGGGCCAGTTCTGCCGGCACGGCTTTGCCGCTGGCATCTCTGGTGGTAATGTTCAGGGCGACTTCGCCACGCGGTACATAGGCTTTCTTGTCTTGCTCTACCTTGATCTCAAGCCGGTTACGGCGATTGCGGAACACCAGGCGCTCAGCCAGTGGGTCCAGGTTTTGGTTAAACAGAGTGACGCGGGCAATACCTGCAGTAGAAGTCGTGGCAGGGTCTTTGGCTTGCAAATACATGACAGCCGGTTTACCCGGGCCTGCTTCCATGCTGCCTGCATCAAATAATTTATCGCGCACGGTGGCCGCGACCACCACCTTTTGTGTGGTGCTGCATTGCACCGCTATACGCAAGGCTTTTTCCTGTCCATCCAGATCATCATAGCTGCGCATGACACAGCCCGCTTCTTCTGCCAATGGCAAAGCATAGTGCTCAGTCACGCTGCTGGGTTTGCTGACTTCTGCATGATAGCTACGACCTGTAGCTGGTGTAAACGCCATGCGGCCCAGACCATTTTTATAGGTGCTGAATTTCGCTACCGTATTACCCAGGTCATCAACCAGCTTGCCCTCGGCATCTGCTGGTTTCCCCAGCCTGGTCTTGGCTTCAAAATAGAGACGGGCAGGCAGGCCCGCCACCATCTTGCCTCCCTCAGGGAAGAAAGACAGTACCAGCTTGTTTTGCAGGATGGGGATGGATTTTGAGATCGATTCAGTGACACCACCATCTTCTACCAAGATCGTCAGCAAACCATCGCCAGTGCTGATGTTCTTCGGCAAATCAAATTTCACCAGTGCCTCACCCGTGGCATCTGTCGTGACATTCACGCGGGGTAATTCAACACCATCGACAGTGGCTACTGCAACCAGGCGCTTGCCCGACATGATCTCACCAGTAGGGCGTTTGACGGCGATCGTGGCGCTGACCTGTTCACCCGCACCATAGGATTTTTTGACGAATTCCAGGGTTTTCTTCATGCGCGGTGCTTCAAATGCAGAGACGATGATGGCGCGTTCCAGGGTTTTTCCATCACTGCTGGTGATACGTATCTTGTATTCACCACCCTGCGCCTCTGCTGGCAATTCAACATCATTGGCAGCACTGCCAGCCTCGACACGCAAGCGTTTCTTGATCACGCTGGCGCCTTTGGGCGAGATCAGTTCCACCGTTGCTGCTTGCGTTTCGCTGCCAGTCAAATTGCGGGCTTTCAGGTCCCAGCTTTTGAACCAGATGGTTTCACCGGGTTTGTAAAGCGGCTTATCTACCTGTATGTACAGGTTGCGTCCCTCATGCGTGTCGAAATAACGATTGATCAGGGCGGGCAATTCCTCAGCGCGCACTTGTTTGATCCTGGTCGATGCCGCCGGGGCTGGTTCAGCCGCAACCGGGCCCGACACTGGTTTTTGCCCATCCTGAGAGGCGATCGTTTTGTTCTTCTTGTTGCCAGCTTGTCGGGAAGCTGTTGTGTCAGATTGCGGGCTTATCATCACATCATCCGTGGCAGCGACGTTTTCTGCGACATCGCCAAACTGACAACCGCCCAGCATCATTAACAGCAAGGGGCACAAGATCGGCGCTTTAAAGTAGTGGCCAGATTTTTTCATGATTGACAATTTCCTGTATTTTTAGTGTGAACGGGGGCCTGGGTAATCCCCCATGAAGGTGCTGCATGACATCAGGTAGTTGTGGTGCGCTATATTTGCGGCGCTTTAATTCGGGTCAGGTACGAAACCGCCAGGGAAGGGATTGGCATCCTGATCGCGGTTGCGCGGGATAATGCCGCGTGCGACCAGATGAGCGTAGGTGTCATACTGGATACTGATGATTTCGTCAGGCTGCTGGCTGGCACGGCGAAAATCGGTGTTCCGCACGCTGCTGTCTATGCGTTCACCATGGCCTGTACCTATCCTGGCATCCATGGATTTTTCTGCCATGTCAGACTTGCTTTTTGCCAGATTGCCGTTCGCTTCAACCGGAGGCGAGGCAGAAGCAGTGGAGGCAGCGGGTGCTGGTGCAGTAGCCGCAGACTCAGCCCGGCGTGAATACAAGGGTTCTACAGGAACAGGCTCCCTATATTCCCTGAACTCCCTGAACAGGGCAACACCGATGACACCAACATTGTCTGGCCTGCCCGTGCGGGCCGCATACGAATCAGGCAACTGGGTGAAGTAGAAAGCCGCCACTTCATCCATATTCTTACGCCAGCCTTTTACCTCTACCGGCTGCTGCCCCGCCAATACATAGCCTGATTGCTGGGGCGACGCCGTGGCACCTGTCAATACATTGACGCCATCGACAGACAAGACCGACAAAATACGCCCGCCTGTCTTGTTGATGATTTCTACCGCATAACGCTCACCGGGCTTGCCCGCTACATAATTATTGCCCTGATGACGCCATATAGGCAGCCTTTCACCCGTGCTTTGATTGATGATGCTGACGCCAGCAAGCTGCCCCGCATATGCGAATGTGCTCAACGACGCCATTGTCCCTATTGCCAGGGCGGCCAGTAAAGATGTCCATTTATTCATTTTGTTCTCCATAAAAAGCGCGTTCATACTCATTAAACGGAGCAGCAAAACAAAAGGGGTTAAGATTTTAAAAAAATAATTGAATAGATGGCTGCGTTCTGATGATCCAGTGTCACATTTTCATTTTTTAAGGATAATATGAAGCCATCGCGAGCTTAAGTGGCCTAAATCATTTGAGTTGCTCGCAGCAATCATCCCAGGAAAAAGTCATGAATACAGAAAACACCAGCGAGTCAGCCACCACACCTGCCAGCCCGGCAGCAGATGCACAATTCCTCGATGCAGTAGAAGTCCGCGTCCTCGGCGTGCTCGCAGAAAAAGAAGCCGCCACTCCCGACAATTATCCCTTGTCCTTGAACACCCTCGTCAATGCCTGCAACCAGCTCACCAGCCGCGACCCCGTCATGTCTGTGACCGAGTCTGAGGTGCTGGAAGCCATAGACAGGCTGGCCACCAAAAAACTGGTCAACGCCATCCACCAGGCAGGTGCCCGCGTCGCCAAGTATGAGCACCGCATGCGTATCAAATGGATGCTCGACCAGCCCAAGGTCGCCGTACTGACCATACTCATGCTGCGCGGCTTCCAGACCGCCGGTGAAATCCGCGCCCGCGTTGGCCGCCTGCATGAATTTGCCAGCGTCGCCGATGTTGAAAAATCCCTGGACTACCTGATGGACAAATACCCGCCGCTAGTCGCCCGCCTGAACCTGACACCAGGCACCAAGGAGCCGCGCTATGCGCACCTGCTGTCCTGTGATGAAGCCAGCATCGACCAGGCCGAAGCTTCCAGTTTTGCCAGTGCCGGTGGTGCTTCAAAAAATGATCGGGTCAGCCAACTGGAGACAGAGGTCGCGCAACTGAAGCAACAGGTCAGCGATTTGAGTGCGCAGTTTGCGGAGTTCAAGAAGCAGTTTGAGTAGATAGCTGTAAGACCAAAAAGCTCACCACAGAGACACTGAGACACAGAGAATTCACGGAGATAATTCTCTGATAACCCTCTGTGTCTCTATGTTGAGCAATCTTGAGCTTGATTATTTATGGTTGAATATCAAAACATGATCATAACCGCGATGATCAGTTTGAGTAGCAAGAGGCGATATGAACCCTGAATTACCCGAGGCAACATGATTTCAAAACAGTATGTCAGCCGCGTCAGCCTGCGCAGAGATATCGTCGAGTCTTTTGAACGTTACCCTTTCTCTTTGCCTGCGATAAAAAACTTCGAGTATGTGGATCTGCATCCCAAGATCACTTACTTTGTTGGTGAAAATGGCTCGGGCAAATCTACCTTGCTCGAAGCGATCGCGGTTTCTTTGGGTTTTAACGCTGAGGGTGGTACCAAGAACTTCAGCTTTGGTACACGTCGCTCACATTCAGTACTGGATGAGTATTTGCGTATTGCCAAAGGCATACGCAAGCCGCGCGATGGCTTTTTCTTGCGGGCTGAGAGCTTCTTCAATGTGGCTACTGAAATTGAAAGACTGGATGAAGAACCAGGTGGCACGCCGATTATCAATTCCTACGGTGGCATCTCATTGCACGAGCAATCACACGGCGAATCCTTCCTGAAGCTGATGACAGAACGCTTCGGTGGCCAGGGCCTGTACATACTCGATGAACCTGAGGCTGCGCTATCACCACAAAGGCAACTCGCGGTCTTGTCTCGCATCCATGATCTGATAGAAGATAATTCCCAATTCATTATCGCTACCCATTCACCGATACTCATGGCTTATCCTGATGCCTGCATCTACCAATGCGGTAAAGACGGTATCTCTGAAATTGCCTATGAAGACACCGAACACTACAAGGTCACACGGGATTTTCTGGCGAATCCCAAGCGCATGATGGATGTGTTGATGGAGCGTTGAGTTTTTGAATTAGGTTGATTTCTGAAAGACCAAAAAGCTCACCACAGAGGCACTGAGGGAAGAAAGACTGCTGGCAAGCAGCCTTCGTTACGCAGGCGAACGGCATGCCGTTCGATTTCCCTGCTACACCACAGAGGATACATAGAGAAAATTCTTTGATGAACTCTCTGTACAGCCCCAGTGTCTCTGTGTTGATAGATTTTACCGTGACTTGATTACTTGTGATTGAGCATGGCAATCACGACGACGACAGCGATGGCCAGCAACACCGCCCCTGCAATCTTCCACGCTGAATACGGACGCTCACCCTGCACCTGGCCGGTCTGGCCATTCACCAGAAAGCGGTAAGTTTTGTCGCCATATTTATAAGACGACAGCCAAATAGGCAGCAGGATGTGTTTAAAACTGATATTCGAATAGCGCGGCTGCATGGCAATGATGCGCTGGTGGTCACCACCAATGTCGCGGCAGATGGCATTGCGGATTTCGCCTTCCATCTTGCCCTGGGCATCGACAAAGCCAGGCTCCAGTCCCACCTGGTAAGCCTCTACCGTGAAGCCGGAGACATAATCGTCACGGTAACCCTGCAGTTTTTCCAGGCGCCATGGCGCGAGGTTTTCTGCATACGCAGTTGGCAGGGTTTTTGAACCCACAACCAGCACGTCATCAAAGGACACCTGCACTGCGCCCACTGCCGGATACCAGTTGGTACGCGTCACCTGGCGGCTCTTGGTCTCACCGTTTTCAGTATAGTTTTCTGTGACCGTGTAATCGACACCGCGCTGGCCTTGATAGGTCGTGTCGCTGTCAGCATCATACGTCCAGTAAGGGGTGTAGATACCCTTGAGGCCACGCTCGGCACGGTAAGCCTGCTTCAGTGCATTTGGCGCGAACCATAGGCCCGTAATCCAGTTGGCAAACTTGCTGCGCGCTTCTGATTCCTTGATATCAAATGGCGCAATTGCCTTGGGCCTGATCTTGCGTGCAGAATAGGCATTCGCAGCGATCAGCGGCACCGCGCAAAACGGGCAGCGGTCAGACACCAGATTGGCTGCCAGTTGCGACTCTGCGCCGCAGCCTGTGCATTTCACATGCTGGCTGGCGAGCATGGGTTCATTACCGGCCTGCTCTGAAAGGTAAGCCTGATAATCCAGCTCTTCCACTGCTGCGACCGTGGCTTCCTGGTCTTCAGGGATATCATTCTTGGCACCGCAATACGGGCATTGCAGTGCGTGCTGGCCAGGCGCATATTCCAGCTTGGCACCGCAAGATTTACAGGGATAGTTTTTTGTCGTCACAGGAGAGGATTCCAAAACAAAATAGAAGGCGTCGCTACCATCAGGCGCGACGCCACATCAGAGGATGATTTATTGCGGTGGCAGCGGTGGAGGCAACGCCGCAAACAAGCCAGACAAATCAGCCTGTTCACCCGCCTTGCCCCAGGCAGCCATGCCCTGACGCCATACCAGGCTGTCACGCGTCAAACTGCCATTGCCAACGTGGGATTGCAATACACCCAGATCAAACGGCCCGGTCTGTGCACCGTTTTGCGCGACGAAATAAGATACCGCCGTTGGCAAAGGTGGTGGCATACCGCCGCCTGCCGCTGGTGCAGATGCAGGAGCGGCAGCAGGCGCTGCTGCCGGTTGTGGATTATTACCAAACATCGTGCCCATGCTCTGGCTCAGCATACCACCCACGCCTACCCCCATCATGGCACCAGCCATGCCGGGGTTTTGCGCTGCATCACGCAAAGCCTGCGCACCCTGGTACTGGGCGAACTGGTTCATATTGCCGATCACGCGCATCGCCCCCTGCTGGTCGATGGCTTTTTCCACTTCTTCCGGCAAACCTATGTCCTGCACCTGCACTTCGCACAGTTCCAGGCCATATTGCACAAAGTCCGCAGCAATTTTTTCCTGTATGCGCTTGCCCACTTCAGTGACCTTGGCTTCCAGGTCGATGACAGGCACACCAATTTCAGGCATCACTTCCTTGATGCGCATGCCGATCTTGCCACGCAGGTTTTCTTCTATATCCGCTGTCGTAAAATCAGCCTTGGTGCCGACCAGCTCAGACAGCATGGCCTTGGCATCCACGATGCGTATGCCATAGATACCAAACGCTGTCACACGCACCACGCCAAATTCAGGGTCACGCATGGTGGCAGGGCCAGCCGTGCCCCACTTCATATTGGTAAAGCGGGTAGTCTTGAAGAAATACACTTCCGCCTTGAACGGGCTGTTAAAGCCATACTTCCAGCCCTTGAGCGTACTCAGCAAAGGCATGTTCTCGGTCGACAGCTCATACATGCCCGGCGTGAACACATCCGCCACCTGCCCCTTACCCATCTGGCCTTCATTGACCATGATGGCAATCTGCCCTTCGCGCACCGTCAGCTTGGCACCCATCTTGATTTCATTCTGATAGCGCTCAAAGCGATGCACCATCACATCGGGACTGTCATCGAGCCATTCGACAATATCGATAAATTCATTGCTGAGCTTATTCCACAGACCCATAGTGTTCTCCAAAAAACAAAATTCTTGCAGGATGCTGGCAGGCAATTCTATTGATAGCGGCCAACAGCTATTCGGCGGATACCAGTATATCCGGCGTAGGCGAAGTATTGCTGAATTGGTACATTATCACAAGGGTAGGGAAGGGAATTATTGATATTGTTTCTGAACGTAAATAAGCTAAACCGGTATTTTCAAAAACACATCAGTCCTTTTAATTACTTTTAGATCGTACATATCCTGTTTTAATACGGATGGGTCTATATTCTTGTGTAATTTTGCAATTTATCTCCAATAGGACAATTTATGCCCGTTTCCTTGAATGAACTCATCGCAAAGGCAATTGAACCTGATGACCTGAAAGCAGATGGGCAATTAACATCGCCACGCAGTTATGGTGTGTACGAGATTAAGGGAGCGAAGCAAGACAGCATTTACAGGCAAGGAAATCACTCTGTGCGTTTGCGTGAGCTTCAAAAGGAATTTTCTGAGGCTACATTAAAGTATTTATTTTCCTCAAAAGAAGATGCAGTTCAGGTAGCTGCCATGCTAAATGCCAGAGATAAAAAAACAGTTTCGGAGAGAATATCTAGACAGGCGAAGATTCCATCAAGTCCGAAGTCGAGAGTTTCGGGGCAAAGCATTGTCCATTCAAGCAAAATCCTGATTGAACTTTTTGAGCATAAGCCATATCAGGGTGTCGCACCTGAACGATCGCGGTTTCTGTTTATCGGGCTTGATGCGAATTATGATGTGGACATAGAGAAGAAATCTATTTTCCAAAAAGTGCTTGATTATCATGAGGATGGCGAGAAATTTTGGCATGCTCACAGAGTGCATCACCCGTTTCTGTTACATGAATATGGAGGTGATGGAAAGCGCTTTCACCGGAATTTTGAGCGTATCGGATTTAAAGCAGAGCGCGCCAACTTGATCTCTTTCGTTGAGCTGTTCCACCTTCCGACTGTTGGTCGTAACAAGCTTTCGGTTGCGGATTTAGATGTCACTCATTTGAAGAGATTAAATCAGTCAATACTTGAAGGCGATGCTACTCACATATTCATTTCTTCTACAGTTGCCAGTTTGATGCGTGCTAGTGGTGTATTTACTTGGTTGCCCAGTAAATCAATAGATGCAAGTGATGTAATGCCAGTTTTATTTAGAAATAGTAATAAAACCATTTATTCTCTATTGCACTTTTCCGGCTACGGGAAGTATTACAAGAAATTAGGTTTGCAAATAGAAGAAATCAAAAAAATCATTGCGAAATTTTAAATCTAGATACGCAGCTTTGATCTGTTCGCCTCAATGACTTTGCCCACCATCGCCAAGGTCTTTTTCGAAATAGGCAAATCCCGTGCAGTATTCTTGAAATCAGCAGCAGTAATTAGTCCTAGCATTTCATCAATAATATTATGCGCTTCTTTTTCTTTCATTCCCCCGTCTTGAGCCACTTTCAAGATATGTGCCCGCGCTGGTGATTTTCCTTCGCCAGCGACATCCATGAAATGCTCGCCGCGATAACCTGCACAATAAGTCAGGTCATAAGGTGGGGTGAGTTCCCATTCATTATTTTTGTTGAGTAAGTAGGACAGGTTTTTTGCGTGATCATCGCGGTTGTTCATCAGTACGTTGAAAACGCAGCGTTGTAATGCCTTTTTTAGTTCTCTTGCATCTCTTGTTAGCCTGCGGGTTGCTCGCATGAATTCGCTATAGCCTAAAGAGGGTATCTGGAAATGAACGTGCAATATGCCGGCTAGTGAGTGAACGTGGATGCGCTGCTCATTATCGCGGTCAAAACGTTTGGTGCCGAATGCTGTCATGCCTTCTGGTAATTCAAAGAATTGTGTCTCGCCCATACCCAGGCCGCATTTGCGCGCCAGCCGGGCATACAGTTCTTCCAGTGCGCAGCTATCGTTGGCATCGTCTTTTGCCGGGAATTTAATGAGCCAGGATTCTGCATCTGGGATGTACTCAGTGCTCATTTGCCCTGTCGCAGGCTGGTAGTAAACCAGTGCCTTGGGGCGTGCACCGCCGGGTGAGCCACCTGCCTTGGCGAGCTCGTCCAATACTTCATAGCTGTCATCTGTGAGTATTGCCTGAACTTCTTTCGCCAGATCAATCAGGGCAAGGTCGCTGACTGCCAGATGGGTTTCGCTGCCGGGTTCATAGGTCAAAGCACCCATGGTGTTGTCACCAAGGTACGCGAGCATGTCTAGTACAGAGACGGTGTCGGTATCGATGCCTTTGGCTTTCATGCGGCGTTTCATCAACTGTAACCCCCAACTGTCAGGCAAGGAGTCGTAGAGTAAACCTGGAACGCGCATAATAGGCAGGTAATCGACCTGTTTGTCAGGGTAGGCAGATGGCCGCAATGGCAGGCGTATGGGGGATAGATCCAGACCGCTTGCAAGTGCTGCTGGCGAATACTGGAACAAGATATCACGGCCATCGTCGGCCAGTGTACCCAGCCACAGTGAATCGCCATACGCGTTATAGTTGACCTTGAGCTCTTTCATGACGGGCTCTTGGGTTTACGATACGCACGCTGTCTGGTTTGTACCGCAGACTTTGCCCGCATCCCTTCTATGGTATTGGTTTGCGGCATCAGGACTGTCTGTAAATCTGGCGCGGCATTCAGTGATTCAAGTATGCGGACAAAGTTGGCCAGGGTGCATTTGCCAGTTCGTTCAAAGCTGCTGACAGTTTGGGCCGAGATGCCTGTGCGTTGCGCCAATTCTTCTACACTGATGTTCAGCAGCAAGCGACGCTCACGCGCTCTTTCGCCGAGTGTCAGGCAAATTTTGTCAGGCAGTAGTAAGGAGAAATCCATTGGTTTTATATAGATTAGTGTTAGATAATCTAACTTTCCAATAGAATTATACTGGTTATGATAGCGGCCCTGGCTTATTTTTTAAGCAAATTTCTATGTAAAGTATTGCTTCCTGACTAACGCTCATCCTCGCTGTTGCGAGGATAAGCTTATCGTAGCATGAGAATCAGGCACTCAACTCACCCCACCTGATTCACCCTCTTCAGTCTCCCCGCAACCGCGCCCCAGCTCCTCAACTTATGCCCCTTCACCGCATAAAAGAAAATCATCAGATAACAGGGCAGCATGACCCAGTAGGCGGTTTGGGAGTTGCCTGCGTCGGAGAATTTACCGTACAGCATGGGCAGCAGTGCGCCGCCGGCGATGCCCATGATGAGCAGGGCGGAACCGGCAGCGGTGTATTTGCCCAGGCCTTGCAGGGCCAGTGGCCAGATGGATGGCCAGACCAGGGCGTTGGCCAGGCCCAGCATGGCGAGGAACATCACGGTGTTGGGTACTACCGGCACGCCTGCCCATCCGACTATTGCCTGGGCAATGCCGGTGTCCGTGGCGGAACTGGTGGCGACGCCAATGGTGAACAGCAGGCCGCTCACTGCCGAGAACAGCAGGGCAGTTTTTTGTGTCATCTGTTTGGGGATGGTCGTCGCACCGAGGATGTAGCCTATGACCATGAAGCTCATGGTGTATGAGGTCAGCACGGTGTAGTTATGCACGCCCAGGTTGCGGCCATACAGGCCTATGGTATCACCAGCGATGACTTCGACGCCGACATAGGCGAACAGTGACAATGCACCCAGTACCAGTTGCGGGTATTGCAGCACGCCCCATTTGGTGATTTCGGGCTGGTTCTTTTCTTCGTCTGCCCGCAGTTCTGGTAGTGAAGAAAAATGCACAATCATCATCACCACCAGCAAGCCCGCAGCCATGATGGCATAGGGATAGACCAGGCGCGATGACAGTTCTGAACGCAAGGCAAGACGACCAGCATGATCAAGTGCGGCCAGTGCAGTGTCAGAATATTTTTCTATGCCGGACAAGATCAGTGCAGAGAACACCAGCGGCACGACGATGCCCGCACCTTTATTGAACAGGCCCATGATACTGATGCGCATGGCAGCGCTCTCGCGTGCACCTATGCAGACGATGTAAGGGTTGATGGCGGTTTGCATCAGCGTCATGCCAGTGGCCAGTGTGAACAGGGCCAGCAAAAAGAAGCCGTAATAACTGGTCTTTGCTGCCGGGATAAACAGCAAAGCGCCCACTGCCATGATGCCCAGGCCCAGAGTCATGCCATTCTTGTAGCCGGTACGGCTGAGTATGGCGGCTGATGGCAGGGCCATGACGGTGTAGGCGATGTAAAACGCAAACGTCACCCACAGCGCCTGGAAGTTATTCAGGTCGCAGACTATTTTTAAAAACGGGATCAGCGAGCCATTGAGCCAGGTAGCAAAGCCCAGGATAAAAAACAAGAGGCTGATAAAGAACATGGCAACGACCACATCCTTTGTTGATCCCGTTGCTTGATCATTGTTATTCATGAGGTGTTCCAGACGTATGTAAAATGGTCACTTGATCTAGTCTTGCTGATGCATTGTGCAAAAAAGCCTCCCCTGCTGCTTATATGGGGAGGCTCTTCTGGCGCTCTTGCATGGTGAACTGAATCACTTCAGTTCACCGTCGTGCAGATGAAAGCAGATCAGAACTTGGCCCTGACACCTACGCTGTAACGTGCGCCGTTTTCATACACACCAACTGGCAGGCCATCTGTAGTGTTGGTGCGTATCACAGAATTGGTCAGGTTGACGGCAGTGGCGAACAGGCTGATCTTTGGTGTGATGTCCCAGTTGGCTGTGGCATCCCATTGACCGTAGGCGCTGGTGACATCCTGACCACCTTCATCCAGGCCGCCGTAGGATTTGGAACGGTAGTTATACGACAGGCGGAAGCTGATACCGTCCTTTTCATAGTAACCGCTGGCATTCAACTGATTGCGTGAGTTGCCGATGACATTCAGTTTTTGTCCGCCAGCAATGGAACCTGCCTTGGCATCAGTGAAAGTGTAGTTCACGATGGCACCAAAACCATGACCAAAAGCTTGTTGCCATTGCAGTTCCAGACCGTTGATGACCGCACCATTGTCGGCATTATGCGGACGTGTTACCGGGCGCGTTACGCCACCGACATTTTCTTGCGCAGTCGACGTGTAGATAAAGGTATCCAGGCGTTTAGTGAACAAGGTGGCAGACAGCAATGATGCATCAGAAAAATACCATTCTGCACCTATCTCTGCCTGATCGGCATGGTAAGGCTTCAGCAGAGGATTACCGGCAGTGGCGGCATTGGTGGTGCCGCTCACTTCGGTACTGGCACTGAGATCGCTGTAAGTGTTGCGTGCCATGACGCGGGCGATCGCACCACGTATGATCAAATCTTTGCGCAAGTCATACACCACGTTCACGCTGGGCAAGACATCGTTATAAGTACGCGTGGTGCTTCCAATGACATAATTGCCTTTGCCGGTCAGGTCTTGATAAGCTTCAGATGTCTGTTCAGTCTTGACCAGGCGTACACCAAAGTCACCGCGCCATTTGTCGATGGCATAGTCCGCCTTGACATAAGCCGCCGTGATTTTTTCTTGTATCTTGTAATACTCACCCTTGGCTTCGTTATAGACCATGCCCTTGTCGTACATGGCAAAACCCTTGCTGGCAGCCAGTGCATCATTGACCCATGCATATTGTGTCAATGAACCTGAGGTAGCTGCAGCCTGGCTCAATAGTGGTGATGGGCCAGTCGAAAGATCAGCCAGGCTGAAAGACTGCCAGCCAGTGCTGTCAGGGCCAACCGTGCCTATGGTGCGATGATTTTGTACGGTGTTGTCACGGTATTTCAGGCCCAGTTTGATATCCTTGATGAAGGAGCCGGTCAGGTCCCAGGTCAGGTCGCTCTGCACATAGTTCTCTTTGCTTTCCATCTTGCGTACCCAGTCACGCGCATTTTGCAGCGTGAGCTTGGTTGGGTCGAGCGGGCTCATGTCCAGGTAAGATACTTCATAAGTATCTGGTGCGATATTCACGGTGGCGCGGGTATTGCCAGTGAACCAGAAATTGCGGTCATGCTTGCTGCCACCCTCGGCTGATGTGGAACCCAACTGGCCGTGTACTTTCCAGCCATCGCCTTCGTAATTGCCTTCCAGATCAAGTATCTTGGATTTGATATAGGCTTCGCGGTAGATAGGCTCAAACGAAACACCAGTCGTCGGACCTACGGTGCCACCGACCACTGCCTTGGTGCCATCAGAAGTCGTAATGAAGCGTGGGTTAGTAATGCGGATGACATTATTCTTGTCCGCCAGACCACCTATCTGCCACAGGTAGTTCTGGTTATTATTGTCCATGTTCATGTCTGAATTGATGTAATTCAGGGAGATATCGCTGTCACGGTTAGGCTTGATCTGCAGGGTGACATTGCCCGTCGTGCGCTCACGGTCCTGGCGGAAAATCGCGGAACCACCACCCCATGATGCATAGGCGTTTGGTGTTGCTACATTATTTTGATCAATGATGGTGTACTTGGTGGAATCAGTAAAATTTTCCAGACCATCGCGGCGCATGGTGCGTTTTTGCTTGCTCAGGGACAGCAAGACGCCCAGGGTGTTTTCATCATTCTTCCAATTCACCAGACCAGAGATTTGCGGGTCGGTTTTCTTGGGAAGATCAGAATAGGTTGCTTCCAGCGAGAATTGCGCTGTCAAAGGTGCCTTGAATTGCAGCGGCTTGCGGGTCTTGACATTCACCAGGCCGCCGATGCTGCCTTCATCGAGATCAGCAGATGGGCTTTTGTAAACATCGAGGCTGCCTACCAGTTCAGAAGGCAGGATGTCATAGTTAAAACCACGGCTTTGTGAATCGTTTTTCCACCAGTAAGCGGAAGCGACTGACTGACCATTCAATTGCGTCATGTTCAGGCTTTTATCTGTACCGCGTACGAAAATATCGCGGCCTTCACCCCAGGTGCGATCGACAGAAATGCCAGGCACGCGTTGCAGCGAATCAGCGACATTTTTGTCAGGGAATTTACCGAGGTCTTCTGAGTTGACCGTGTCAACAATGTTTTGTGAATCGCGTTTGCCAGCCAGGTTTTTTTTCAGTGTATCGCGTATGCCGCGCACTTCAACTACTTGCGAGCCTGGTGCAGCTTCTGGCGTTTCATCGGCAGCATAGACAATATTAAATGCAGTGGTGCTGACGATCAGGGCAATCAGTTGCGGTAACAGCTTCTTCTTGAATACGGGGGTGTTCATGCAAATCTCCTTCAGTTGGTTTTACTCGTAGGTATCACATCTTCTTTTTTTGGCGCAAAAATTTTGACCTCGTTATGTATTACATACAGCGGGGTAAAAATAATCTTTTCATTCTTTTTATTGTTTTTATTGTTTTAGTCTTCACATGCATCAAGTGCTAAAAAAAGCCGACGCCGCACTGGGCGTCGGCAAATCAATCATACGACTTGGGGGAGGTATGATCTTAACGCTTGAACTCTCATCGCTTAAACTTACTTGCACTTGCAACACTGTTTTGTATTCTTGCGGCTGCTTCCTTGCCGGTGAGCGTGCCATTCAATAGATCGGCATTCACATTCCATAATTCCTGCTCCATGCTCGGCTGGCCACGGTTCAATATCTGGGCATTGACACGTATGCTCGATTCGCACGCCGTGCGCCACTCCATCATCTGTTTGCCTATCGGGTCACGCACTGCGATCAAATGATTCGATAGTGAAAAAAATCCGGTGACGCGGTTGGTATATAAGTCAGCAAATTCCTGCGAGCCTAGCCATTCGAGAAATTTGTAGGCATCTTCCTTGTTCCGTGATTTCTTGTTGATGCCTATACCTATATCCATGTGATCCAGGATGTAGCACTTGTCACCAACGGCACGCACGGGCGGTGCGAATACACCAAAATCCAGGCCCTGCACCTGATTGAAATAAGAGATATCCCAGGACCCCACCGGGTACACGGCCGCCTTGCCGGAAGCGAATTGATGCTGGCTGTCGCTGTAGGTTTGTGTGCTGGCTGTGCTTGGCAAATACGAGCCCAGCTTGGCGGCATAATCAAAGGCGGCCACATACTGTGCATCAGTAAATTTTGCCTTGCCTGCGATAAGTGCCTTGCGACCTGCTTCGCCATGCCAGTAATTGGGGCCTATGCTGGTGAACAGGGTTTGCGTGGCTTCCCATTTTTCTGCTGTACCCAGCGCTAGTGGCGCGTAGCCGCCATTCTTTTTTACTGCATCGAGTACCGTCAAGAATTCAGCCTGGGTTTTTGGGGCCTGCAGGTTGAGTTTCTTGAAGATTTTTTTGTTGTACAAGAAGCCGTGAATGACAGAAGCTACTGGCATGCAAAAAGTCGCTTTCGCATCATCGGTCTGCCAGGCCAGCATGGAGCTTGCTTCAAAATGTTCCATGCCCGGCTTGCCATCCAGTTTTTCCAGATAGCCTTTGTTATACAAAGATTGCGATACATCGAAAGGGCGGCAAGCTACGAGATCACCGGCAGTGCCATTGGCGAAATGTGCTTGCAGGCTGCCGTCATATTCTGTCGGTGTGGTGGGCGCAAAGCGTATATCTATGCCAGGGTGGCGTTTGGCAAATGCTGGTATCAGGACTGTTTCCCACAAGGCCTTGTCATCCACCCGCCAGCTTTCCAGGACGAGCGAGCCAGCATTGGCAGTGCTCATCATGGCGGTGGCGCATAGCATGGTGATGTGGGAAATACGGCTCAAGAGAAATCCTGTCAAAAATATTTTTAGGCAAAACAAATCGGTATAAATGAATTACTTGAAACCGATACTAGCAACGTGATCAATGTAATGCCACTTGCATATCTGTTTAGCGCATCTTTTTATAAGTGATTGATTTATTGGAGCTTTGTGTAAACTGGTCAGGTGAACAGCTTACAAATCCTTACCCTTTTTTTGCGCTGGTATCGCTGTGCGCTAGGGTGTGGGTGATTTACAGGCGTGTGGATTACTAAGCTGGCAAAACTTAACTTAAGAATTCCTTACAAAACTTTACAAAAGTCCAGATTCAGGTGTTGTGATTCGCGCAGAGCGACGCCAGCTTATCCTCAAATGACAAACTTAATTAAGTCGGTAAGAGATGTTGAGGTGTGAGTGATATACCAGGTCAGGCATCGCCCTCGTCGGGCAGGGTAATGATGGCCTTCAGGCCGCCTTCGGCATGGTTCTCCAGCACCAGCGTACCGCCATGGGCTTCAATGACGCTGCGTGCTATGCCCAGGCCCAAGCCCATACCGCTTTCATTCTGACTACGGCCATGTAACAGGCGAACGTAGGGATCGAACAGGCTGGGCAGGGCGTCCTCTGGTACGCCGGGGCCATGGTCGCGTACTTCTATGATGACTGCATCAGTCGCGGCACGAACGCTGATTTGTGCACGTTCTCCATAATAAAGGGCATTGTCTAGCAGATTACCTATCGCCCGCTTCAATGCCAATGGTTTGGCATGGACGGTCACGCCTGAATCAGCGAATGCCACATTGTGCTTGGCCAGGTGGGCGCTGCGTACCAGACGGCGTATCAGCGGGTCCAGCCTGACTTCAGTGGGGTTTTCATGGATGTCGCTATCTTTTACGCATTGCAAAGCGCCCTTGACCATCATGTCGAGTTCATCCAGGTCTTCTTCAAACTCACTGCGCAAAGTATCATCGTCAAGTAATTCTGAGCGCAGTTTGAGGCGCGTGATAGGTGTGCGCAAATCGTGAGAAATGGAAATGAACAGGCGTTCGCGGTCTTCGATATAACTTTGTATGCGCTGCCGCATGGCACTGAAGGCACGGGCGGTATTGATGAATTCCTTGCTACCAGTCTCAGGCAAGTCTGGTACTTGTTCACCCTTGCCAAAGGCTGCTGCCGCATCTGACAAGGCCGCCAGTGGCCGCGTGATCCAGCGCACCACCATGATGGAGAGCAGTAATACCGCAGCCAGTGACAGGCCCTGCAAGACCAGGCGGTCAAAGGACAGAGGGTCATTGCCCTTTAAAAAATAAGGGTTGGGCATCAGTGCCGCCATGTATAACCAGTTACCTGGTTCCAGCTCGGTCTGTATCACCAGCACAGGTGCAGGTTCAGGCTTGATCAGCAGGATATGTTGCACCCAGCTCTCAGGTAGGTCAGTGATGCGGGTGCCATCGACAGAGGTAGTCAGTTGGTCGGGCCAGGCAAAGGCGAGTTTGAATTCAGGGTATTGCGGCAGGTCAGTCTTGAGAGTATTGCCGACCTTGCCTAACACCGTATGCGCCAGTGCCTGCGATTCTATTTCTGTGATGGGTACATAAGCATTATTCGCCTGCACAAAAAAGCGGGTTCCCCCCATCTCGCGGAATTGCTGTATCAGCACGGTGCGGTAGTTAGGCGGCAGGCTGCGGAAAAAACGTATTGCGCTTGATGCGCTGTGCGCCAGGTATTGCGCTGCCGTGGTCGCTTCTATCTCTGCCTTGGCGCGTTGTTGTGTGGTCCAGATGGCGCTGCCCACCAGTTGCGTCAGCAGCACACCGCACACCATGACCAGCGACAAACGACCCAGCAGCGATTGCGGTAGCCAACGCCTGAGCATGATGGCAGCTTCAGGCACTGGCCACGCTCACGTCGGCAGAAAATACATAACCCGCTCCGCGTACGGTCTTGATCAGGGTAGGCTGCTTGCTGTCATCCTTAAGTAGCAGGCGCAGGCGGCTGATCTGTACATCGAGTGAACGGTCCAGCGGGCCTGCGTCGCGGCCACGGGTTTCTTCTGTCAGCACATTGCGGTCCAGCACATCGCCCGGGTGCTCAACAAAATACTTCAGTAATTGATAGTCCAGCCCGGTCAGCGGCACCAGTTCACCAGTGTTGTCTGTGACCTTGCGCTCTATCAGATCCAGCGTGAAACCCAGGAAGCGGTAATAGCGCGGCGCTGACGCGACATCGGCAATTGCTGTACGGCGTAGTATGGCCTTGATACGTGCCAGCAGTTCGCG
The DNA here is from genome assembly GCF_049340405.1 of Undibacterium sp. Ji42W. Lineage (NCBI taxonomy): Bacteria > Pseudomonadati > Pseudomonadota > Betaproteobacteria > Burkholderiales > Oxalobacteraceae > Undibacterium > Undibacterium sp. Ji42W. The sequence goes on along the minus strand of NZ_JBMPOV010000002.1, from coordinate 441,638 downwards.
TGGGTTATAGGGCTTGGCGATATAGTCGTCCGCACCCAGCTCCAGCCCCACAATGCGGTCAGTGTCGTCGGAACTGGCGGTCAGCATGATGATGGGGATATTGGATTTTTGCCGCACTACCTTGCACAGTGCAAAGCCATCGGTATCAGGCAGCATTACATCAAGTATCACCAGCGACAACTGGTTCATCTGGCTATTGAACTCAGCCACGAAGCTCTCGCCATTGTGTGAGAGGATGACTTCATACTGATTTTTTTCCAGATAGGTTTTCAGTAAAACCCGGGTCTTCTGGTCATCGTCGACTATCAGTATTTTGCGTGTCATCTTTGTCTGCCTCACATCTTATGGAGTTTGTTTTTTATTATTGCTAAATGTCTTGTACATCGCCATCAGCCTGGCCTGGGTGTCGGCAGGTGTCACCGTGGCGTCGATAAAGTAGCGGTGTATCACGGCAATGATGGCGTCTTTGCTGGTTTCATCGGTCGCCATGCGATGCACCAGGCTGGGTGCTTGCGTATTAGCTCCCTGGGCAAAGGCTGTCCATGATGCGCGGGCGCAACTGTCCATGCGTGCAAGGTCGGCGTCGCGCCTCACTGACACCGAGCCCTTGACGGCATTGTAGTCAGCTTGTACCGCTGGCGTGGCGACCAGGCGTGCCAGTTTTTCTTGCGCCGCAATGCGCGAATAATCATTGGTGAACATTGAAAAGGTATCGACGCTATACAAATGATATTTACCAGTACCCGGCATGGCCGTGCAAGAAAAAGCCTCGTCAGTGACAAAACCGCCGTCATTGAGCTCACCCTTGACCCAGTCGCCGGTGATCATCATCGCCGCTTCATTTCTGGAAAACTGCTTCACCACTTCTGTCCAGGGGCGTTCATCGACAGGGTTATTCATCCAGGCTTTCATCTGACGCAAACGTTCCAGTGCATGGGAAAAGCGCTTGTCCATGACCGCCTGGGCATTTTGTTTGACGAATAATTCGCGGTGGTATTCAGGTCCACCCTCAACCAGTATCAGGTTTTCAAACAGCGTGGCAACCTGCCACGGCTCGCTGCTTTGTGCCAGTGGTATCACACCTGCTACTTTCAGCCTGGCTGCAATGGCGACCAGCTCATCCCAGTTTTCTGGTGGTGAGAGCTTCAGCGTGGTGAATATTTTCTTGTTATAAAACAGGGTGTTAATACGGTGTATGCCCAGCGGTGCAGCCACCACATGTTTGCGGTGCTGTATCAGGTTTTGTATGGTCGGGAAGAAACTGGTATTCCATTTATTGACCGCTGCAACCTTGTCCAGCTCCATCAAGAAACCCAGGTCTGCCCATTCGCGTATCGAGACGCCAATAATTTGCGTGACCTCGGGGGCATCATTCGCCAGCACGCGGCTCTTCAATACTTTGCCCGCTCCTATGCCCGCACCGCCGGGGATGCCAGCATCGCGCCAGATGATACCCTCATCCGCCATGCGCGCCGCCAGCAAACTGGCTGCCTTGCGTTCGCTGGCAGAGGTCCACCAGTGCAAGACTTGCAGCGTGCTGTCAGACTGCGGAGTGGCTGCATGAGCTTTGCCTATGCAAAACGCCATGCACAAAAGCCCAAGCGCTGCCATCCTGGCAACGTGCCGGGTTGGCGATGATGCAGCGACATGATGGACGGACGAAATCAAAGGAACTTTTCCGGGCAGGTTATTGCAGCAGGGAAATCAGGTTTTCAGGATTGATCAGGAAGATCGAACCGGATGCATATTACCAAAGGGGGCTGTTTTCTGGTAGGCATTGTTCTTTTGTGTACACAATACGCTGGAGATAAATACAATCGCCTAATACATAGTCACTAAACAGGGGAAATGACCGTACATGCGTTCGAGATTGTAGGTTGGGCTGGTAAATCGTAGCCTAGCGAGGCCCGGCCCAACCTGCAGTAGTCATCGTGCACAACATTTTAATTAATCCCTTTTTCTAACTACCAGTCTCTCCAGCAAATCAAACCCCCATTGCGTCAACAATGCCAGAGCCGCAGCAGGTATGGCACCTGCCAGCAACATTTGGTTGTCATTCAAGGCCAGGCCTATGGTGATGCGCTCACCGTAACCGCCCGCGCCAATGAAGGCCGCGATGGTTGCCGTGCCCACGCTCATGACGGCTGCCGTTTTAACACCAGCCAAGATCATGGGCAGAGCCAGAGGCAAGTCTATATTCCATAAGCGGTCTCGCGATGACAAACCCAAGGCTTGCGCAGCCAAGCGTAATCCGCTTGGTACCTGCACCAGGCCTACACAAGTATTGCGTACTATGGGCAGCAAGGCATATAACGACAGGGTGATCAGGGCAGGGACAAAACCTATCCGGCCCAATAAGGGTATCAACATCGCCAGCAAGGCTAGTGAGGGTATGGTTTGCAAGATGCCCACAGTCGCCATGACGACCTCGCGCAAACGCGGTGCAAATGCGGCGATGATGCCCAGTGGTATACCGACTAAAAAGGCCAACGCAACCGACAGCAATACCAGCGTCAAATGCTGCCAGGTCAGCTTCAAGAAATCTGTGCCAAATAATTTGGACATGAAACCTGCACGTTCAGTAGTTACCGGTGACCTTGCCACAAATTGCTGCGCGGCCTGGACAAAGCTCAGCCCATCAATTTCTACTGCTGCATTCATCGCTATCATTTGCGCATTGTCTATTTTGCCTTCCAGTTTCTGGACGGCTGCCCAGGCTTGTGGGAAGCGCGCTGGCACATCCAGTCGGTACAGCAAGACGGCATCATAACGCGGGAAGTAATTTGCCTCATCCAGCAGCACGCGCAAGCCCAGTTGTTTGATCTTGGCATCGGTGGAATAAATATCGATGACATCTATCTGCTTTGCAGTCAGTGCTTCATAAGCAATGCCATGGTCCAGCCCGCTGGCCTGTTGTGGCAGGTGATAACGTTTGACCAGGCCCTGCCAGCCATCGGCACGTCCCAGAAATTCATGGGAGAGACCAAAACGCAACTCAGGCTGTGCCGCAAGATCAGTTAGTGACTTGATATTCCCAGCATCAGGCCGCATCGCCAGTGCATAGGTATTATTAAAGCCTAGAGGTACAGCAACTCCCAGGCCTTGTTTAGCCATTTCCGTCTGCATCTCTTGCATGCTGATTGCATATTCATGCTTCAAGATTTCAGTGTTGATGGTACCCATGTATTCCGGATAAACATCGATGCTGCCATTCTTGAGCGCATTAAAGACAATGGCCGTATTGCCCAGACCCTGCTGATGTAATGCAGGGCTATGAGCAGCTGCAGTTTGCGTCAGAATCTCGCCCAATACATAGGATTCTGTAAAGCGTTTGGAACCAACTTTGAGCGTATCAGCCGCTTGTGCTTGCGCTGCAAAACTGCATAGTAATAGCAGTTTCAGTATTGAAGAGAAGAGGTATTGCAGCCTGCACCAGGTCAGCATGGGTGTGTGCTCCGCTAAATTGTGATCGAAACTGTGACGGGATATTTTTCTTGTATTCTACATGCCGTTTGCAAATGTCCAATTCCACCTTGATTCTGGCTGAACTGCCGCTACTCTTGTCTCTGCCACCGACCTACACTGCAAGCTCCAGATAAATCAGGAGTGACCATGCCCAACACAGGATCTACGCATATCCCCATCAAGAAAATTAAATCTTGTACTAAACAGGACATGCACGCCGACGATGCGCTCAGTGATTTTGGCGCACGCGAGATCGCGCTCAATGGAGTCAGCAAGCGTGTCTATCTCACTGGCACAGGGCCTGCGGTCATCGTCATGACAGAAATGCCTGGCATCAGCCCGCATGTGGCACGCTTTGCGCGCTGGGTGCGAGAGGCGGGTTTTACGGTGTATATGCCTTCCTTGTTTGGGCGCGATGGCGTGGTGGCATCGGCAGAAGAGGGGGCAGCGGTGTTCCAGAAAGCCTGTGTCAGTACAGAGTTCCGCGCGTTTTCAGGTAAAGGTTCCAGCCCTGTGACGCTATGGCTGAGGGCACTTGCCAGGCTCGCACATGAAGAATCTGGTGGCCCTGGTGTAGGCGCGATAGGCATGTGCTTCACCGGTAATTTTGCCCTGTCGATGATGCTGGAACCCGCGGTACTTGCGCCAGTAGTGTCGCAGCCATCTTTGCCCATGGATGATGCGGCAGGCACGGGCATAGACGAAGCCGATTTGCAAGCCGTACGCCAACGCCTGGAGGCAGAAGACTTGACTGTCATGGCTTACCGTTTTGCCGGCGATGCATTTTGTCGCGCACAGCGCTTCGCGGCATTTTCAGAAGCTTTGGGCGAGCGCTTCGTCAGCAAGGTGTTGCCTGACAGCGCTGCCAATCAGGATACTGCGCCTTTCTTTACACGTTACGTAACAACACCGCATAGCGTGGTGACCGCGCACCTGATCGATGAGGCAGGGCAGCCAACCATCGTTGCGCGGGATGAGATTTTGGCTTTCTTTGCGCGTCGTTTGAAACGGGTGTAAAACAGGAGTATAAAAATGCCTGGATCAAGATCCAGGTATTTGCATTAATAGTGCAAAGAAACTTACTTCTTGAACGCCGTTACGGCCGCACGGCCAACGGCGGGATCATCTGTAAAGAAACCGTCAATTCCCGCTTTCAGGTAAGCCGTGATTTCTGCGATGGAGTCACCGCGCTGCGTCAGCGAAGCAGGGTCACCAAGGCGCATGCTAGTTGGCAGGAAAGGATTTTCCGGGCGCAGTGTCCAGGTATGCACTTTCAAGCCAGCAGCATGCGCATCTGTGACAAAGCTAGTCGCCGCACCCAGTTCATTTTTCGCATCACGCGGGATGATGACTTCCTTGTACGGCGATACTGCATCCGCATACTGTGCGATTTCTTTCAGACCTGCTGGTGTGACGAGGTCGGCATAAGTGCGGCTGCTGCCAGCGGCGATAAAGTCATACGGGGCATTGCGTGGCACGCCATTGACTGGCGGGTTCAGCGGATTATCGACCAGTTGCACCAAGCGCATGTCTATCATGCCGCGCAATTCTTTCAGGTTCGCCACTTCAAAAGACTGGATGAAGACTGCAGCATTTTTACCCTTGTAGCCATTCGCCACCAGTACATCGACCAGACGTTTTTCCAGCGGCAGGCCTATGGATTTGAAATAAGTTGGATGCTTGGTTTCAGGGTAAATGCCAATGACGCGATTTTTCTCTTTGGCCTGTTGCTTGACCAGGTCGATGACTTCTTGCAACGTTGGTATTTCAAACTGGCCATCATAAGCCGTGTTGGCAGGGCGGTTCGCCGGAATACGTTCCTTGGCGCGGATAGTCTTCAATTCTGCCAGCGTAAAATCTTCCGTGAACCAGCCATTGACAGGGATACCGTCTATGGTCTTGGTGGTTTTGCGGCTGGCGAATTGTGGAAGAGCAGAGACATTGGTGGTACCAGTGATGTCGTTTTCATGACGTGCCACCAGGACACCATCCTTGGTGGCTACGAGGTCAGGTTCAACAATATCAGCACCATCATCTATCGCTCTCTGATACGAAGCCAGCGTATGTTCAGGACGTAAGGCAGATGCGCCACGGTGGCCGGTTACTGTGGGCAATGGTGGCCAAGATGGACCAGGGTTCTGAAAGTCAACAGGCTCGCTGCTATTGCCACCACAGGCACTCATGCTCATGCCTGCAAATACTGCGCAGAGCAAGTGTGCAGTGTGTCTGGATAAATGTCTCATCAAGTCTCCTCACGATTCATTACGATAAGTGTGACCAATGCAGTTGGCCAGATATGCTTCGCCACCATCATGTTGGCGTTGGCAGGAATGTAAGGCTTAAGCGTGACTATATGATGACTTGGAGAAATATCTTACAAACTGTTTCACCTCTGCTTTTTCAGGGGGAAATAAAAAAGGCCGACCAATTTGGTCGGCCTTCCATGCATATTACTTGTGCTGTATTACATGCATTACGCCATGTGTCATGCAGCTTGCAGGCTAGGATAATCCGTATAACCTTTTGCGCCCGGTGTATAGAAAGTAGCTGCATCAGGAGCATTCAAGGCCGCGCCCTGCTTGATACGTGCAGGCAGGTCAGGGTTGGCCAGGAAGCTGGTACCAAAAGCTACCGCATCCAGTGTGGAGTTGCTGATAGCTTGCGCTGCTTCGTCAGCGTTGTAACCCATATTGCCGATCAATACGCCTTTGTAATTGGCACGAGCAACAGTCAAAACATCACCAGTCTGTGCCTGGAAGAAGTCAGAACGCATCAGGTGCAAATACGCCAGATTGAATTCATTCAGGCGTGTCGTCAGGTAAGAAATCAGGGCCAGTGGATCACTGTCTTTCATGCTGTTATAGCTGTTGATAGGTGACAGGCGCAGGCCGACTTTATCAGCGCCAATTGCAGCACTGACTGCAGTCAATACTTCAAACAAAAAGCGTGCACGGTTTTCTATTGAACCACCATAGCTGTCGGTGCGCGTGTTGGCACTGTCACGCAGGAACTGGTCGATCAGGTAGCCATTTGCGCCATGTACTTCTACGCCATCAAAGCCAGCAGCAATCGCGTTTTTTGCGCCTTGTGCATAAGCAGCAACCAGGGCAGGGATTTCATCCAGGCGCAATTCACGCGGCACTGCATTCGGCACTTTGCCGTCAGGTGTGTGAACTTCAGAATCAATGGCGATAGCGCTAGGGCCGACGTTTTCAACACCATTGTTGAATGCCGGAACAGCAGCACGGCCAGCGTGCCAGATCTGCATGAAGATCTTGCCACCTTTGGCGTGTACAGCATCCGTCACGACTTTCCATGCGGCGATTTGTTCGGCATTGTAGATGCCTGGTTCGGCATAAAAGGCGGAGGTATTTTCAGCCACCATGGTGCACTCAGTCACGATCAGGCCAGCTGTGGCACGCTGGCTATAGTATTCCGCCATCAGGGCGTTAGGCATGTGACCTGCGTCAGCACGGGCGCGTGTCAGAGGGGCCATCAAAATGCGATTAGCGAGGGAGACAGAACCGGTTTGCAGAGGATTGAATAACATTTCTTAATTCCTTTATTGGGCGTGTTGGGGACAGCAAAAATCGATGGTAAAAACGCATAAGGGCAAACTTATGGCAAAACTTATTGGGTAAGCAAATCCACAACTCCATGTATAGCCAACCCAGGGTACTTCAAGATAAAAATTAGACTGGTCGTCTAGAAGAAAATTATAAGAATAAATGTTTTATAAAATGTTACTAAAGGGATTGCGCTTGATATTTCAAATTCAGTGTTTTACAGCTTGAGCATTTTGCGGGTGGCGAGCATTGCGCTTTCCAGCGCACTCATGTCACGTCGCATCTTGGTCAGCAAACCCGCACCCAGCCACATCTGGTACAGAGTCAGTGCGCATGCATCAGCATCCAGGTCTGCAGGCAGCGACCCATCGATGATACCTTCACGCATGCAATCGGCCAGCTTGGCAATGATACTGTCCGTGCCACGTTGCAAGGTGACGCGCATGGCTTCAGACAAGTCAGACACCTCGCCGCCGAGTTTGGTCGCCAGACACTGGCATTGTACGCCCTCACCTGGGCGCTCCGGCAACCAGCCCTGCCAGTAACGCATGAGACGCTTGGCTGCTGGTATGTCCGGATTTTTCAATACAACATCAACTGCTGCCAGATAACCGGCGAAATAGTCTTCGAGCAAGGCTTCGCCAAATAATTCTTTGGACTTGAAATAATGATAAAACGAACCCTTTGGTACTGCCGCCGCCTTCAACACCTCGTTCAGGCCGACCACAGAAAAGCCTTTGCCCAGGATAATGGGTTTGGCTGTATCGAGGATATGTTGCCTGACATCGATGCGCGGAGTGTTCATAGCCTGCATTCTAGATAAAATTAGACCAGTCGTCTAGTACTTTTTTCAGAAAAAAAATGCGTTGAAAGGGCGCGAGAGCAGGTACATGAGATTAGTCAATTTTTTGGACGCGGATGGCATAGACCGCACATATTGAGTTGTTTGACTGGTTGGCAACAAACGCCGCTGTGCTCCAGCCTGTGCTGGAGCGACGATGTTGAGAGCGTTGAGAATACCAGTGCCGTCCTCCTTTTGAGAACAAAAACTCAAGGCCCATGTAAAGCAACTAGCCCCTGCTTCGTCGCTCCAGCGCATGCTGGAGCCTAGCGGCTTTCGTTGATCACCATAGACATCTTTTGCTGGCAAGCATCAAAACCCGACTGTTATCGCAATAAAAGCTGCAAGCACCCAATTCCCTCAATCCCTCATCTCCCAAAAAACTCAGCATGTATCGCCTGCAAAGCCAGTTTCCTGTCCTCTTGCTGCACCAGCATGTAGGCAGCCACTTCGCTGGCACCTGCAGCCGCCAGGCAGACGTGTACGCCCGCCGCAATTGCAGCAGACAAGGCGCGGCTGGCAATCGCGCCGCCTACATCAGATGCCTCCAGTACGCCATCACCAACTACCGCGACAATAGCCACATCTGCGTTGCGCGACACTTCCACCACACCGGCCAGATGGTGCTTTACCAGTGCGGCATAGGCAGCATCCAGATGATTGCGTGATACCAGGATATTGATGGCAGTTTGCGCTGTCAGCACGCTTTTGATATTGATGTCGTTGGCATCCAGGGTGTTGGTCACCTGCGCCAGGATGCCGGGTTTGAATCCCACGCCAGGGCCGTGCAGTTTCAGTATCGCCACGTCTTCTGTCGAGGTCACACTCTTCACCACATCACGCGTCACCTTGCGTTGTGCATTGATAATGGTGTAAGGCAAGAGACCGCGCTCAGGGCGGGTTATGTTCAAAATACGGATAGGGATATTCTGGTCAAACAGCGGTTCTACCGTGCGCGGGTGCAAGATCTTGGCGCCGAAGTAAGACAGCTCTGCTGCTTCCAGATAATTCAATTGAGTAATCGTATGCGGCGCACTCACCGTGCCAGGGTCGGCGCTGAGAAAACCATCCACATCCTTCCATACATCCAGTGATTCTGCACCTATGCAGCAGGCGATGGATGCTGCTGAGTAATCAGAGCCACCACGGCCAAACAGGGTCGCCTTGCCATCACGATCTACCCCATAAAAACCCGGCACGACAATGACTTCATTGCCCTGCAATGCTTTCGAGACAGCCGGGGCGCTCGCATCAAAATCGCAGGCAGCATTGCCAAATACGCCATCGGTAACCAGACCTATATCTTCTGGTAGGGCTTCGCGTGCGCGTATGCCGTGGCTGAGCAAGACTTCGGTCAGCAACAGGCTGGATAGACGCTCACCATAGCTGAGGATGGCATCATTGACGAAGGTGGGCACATCACCTATGCAGTGTATGCCGGTCAGGTAACGATCAAGCTGATCAAGGCGTGCCGACAACGCTTTTTCTACGCGTGCCCGGTTGGTGGCATCGCTGATATTCGCTTCCAGTATCTGCTTTTTCAGGGCACGCAGGTTTTGTGTGTAATCCTGGCTCTCGGCCAGGGCTGCTGCTGTTCCCGCCCCTTCTCGTGCAGCCTGCACGCAAGCAATCAGGGCATTGGTAATGCCATAAAAGGCAGATACCACCAGCACCAGCGGCTGTTGGTAAGTTTGCACGACATTGACAACGCGGTTGATATCTTTAGGCTGGCGCAGGTTGGAGCCACCAAATTTAACGACGATTTTTTTCATTGCAATTTCCAGGACAGGGATAGCATGTTGATCTCAGACATCCCGCAAAATACGAAATGGCATATATCGAAACAACAAGGGTAATGCAGCGGGCCGGACAGGTCAACGCAGTATCCATCACGATCAATCAAGCAGACGGCGAAAAACAGCAGTATTCCAGCATTTGATCTGGCGCTGCTGCCTTTATAGTCGCATCACCGCGCTGACTACCCATGTCGAATCCTGTCCTCCATTCGCGCTTCTGCACCACTTGCCAGACACCATGAAAAAATGCCACAACCCGTATCATCCTTATTGCACGCACTGGGTGGCAGAGGGTGAAGCCATATGTGCGGCGGGCCATGCGCAGTCAGCAAATCCGTTGAGACGTGAATTACTGCATGCATCCGCTGGCAGGCTGACAAAAAAAACGGAGGCATATGCACCAGCCAACCTGCATATGCATTTCAGCGGCTATGACCCGCGTGCCGCAGGTGGCCGACAAACCCTCAAGCTGGAATTGTGCGGCATCTTGCCAGCAAATGCCACCATCATTGAAGTGCAATTGCATTGCGAGCTTATCGCCTCTGGGGCCGCAAAACTGCGGCTGCTGCGCACCGTCTCAGGACAATGGCAACCCCTGCTGGTCAGCTTCTCATCCAAAAGCAAGGAGCATGGGCAATACCCGATAGAAATCAGTTTGTCACATCAGCAAGACCCTAGCGCCAGACGCAAATGGCTGTGCACCAGCGTGCTCTTCGTGCCGCGTGCAGACGCCAGCCTGACAGAAATACACAGCGTCTTTCTGGCGGCACAAAAAAATGTCAGAGTCATTGCAGAAGATGGCGCGATTGCCACGTTGAGTGGGCTTGGTCAGTCGAGCAGCTATGCGCATGGCAATATGGATATAGAAATCAATGCCAGGGATGCCTCTGTGGCCAAGCTGGACATGCTCCCACCTACAGGCAAATATGAAATCGCCATGGGGGCGATAGCCTGGGATGAAGAACTTATTGAAGTTGTTGCAGAAGCAGATGTGCCAGTCAATGTACCAAAGCTTAAACAAGTACCCTCGCCTACAACAGTACCAGACAGGGCAGCAGCAGGCAAGCCGGTAACTAACAGGTCGGTAAGCAGTAAGCCAGTAACAAAATATGCCAGCCTGGCTATCGGCCATAAGCAGTCATTCAGGCATATCCGCCTCTTCGCTCTGGATGAATGTGTGCTTGGCCGCATGGAAGAGCAGCCGCAGGCCGATATCCAGCTCAGCCATAACGCCAATAACCCGGCAGAAAATGCCAGGCTGACACGCCGCATCAGCGCCCGTCACGCCATCATCCGTAGAAAAGCCGCCGGTGCAGAAATCATCGATATATCACGCTATGGCACTTTGCTTGACGGTATCAGTATGGAAAAAGACCAGGCCTATGCTTTGCATGCAGGCATGCAAATTGAGTTTTGCGCCAGTGTGAGGGGCATAGTCAAACTGCAAGTCATGGCAATGCTGCCGCATGTCATTATCCTCAGTGACCTGGATGTCAAGAGAGGGAGCGGCATGCTGTATCTGCTCAAACCGGAAACAAGGGCGATGACATTGCCACAAAATATGCCTGAAGGTTTGCCGCTGATATTTCATTTTCAGGGTCAGTTCTGGCACAGGGACATGCTAACTTCGCAAGAAAACATGCTCGACGATTCTGCAGATTTAAATGCAGCTCCTCAAGTGCCATGGTCAAACCCTTATCCAGGGCTGGCAAATGCGCGATACTGAGACTGTGAGGCGAATTAACATGGCAAAAATGGCAATGCCATTGAAAAATTTTGTTAATCCTGCCAATGTGCAATCAGATTGATTTATCGGTACTTCCTTAGTGAAGCCGTACAGAAACGGCATGTTTTTTCCATACAAATCACGATCTGGCCCTAAAACCCCCTTCTGTTCCCGCCTTTCAAATCCAACCCCGGTGCTACCATTTTTGCTCAGGTGCATGATGTTCCCTCGTCCCCGCACCGCGCCGCGATTGAAGGAGTTCCCATGTTCAGCATCTTTGCCAGTTCCAAACTCAAATGCCCCCAGTGCGACCATGGCAATATACAAGATGCAATTTATTGCACGCATTGCGGCTTCATGCTAAGCAGCCCGCGGCACGAGACTATTTTGCGCCAGAATCGCTGGCTGCCAAAAGAGAATGAGGTCGCGATGTATTTTGGCCTGCGCCCACTCAGCAGCATCACAAAACAAGACTTGCATATCCCTGTCAGCGCACGCGCCTATATAGTGCAAGAAGGCCAGTTTGTCGAATTGTTGACAGGCGATTACATGGGGCAAGACATCAGCGGCCAGCTCATGGGTTTGCAGACCGACAAAGCGGCGGAAATCTTGCTGACCCGCCTGAATCCCTTTGCCCTGCTCTTCAGCTTTGACGATCTGCACACCGCAGAATTTCTGGCTATCGCTGCCAAGTTTGTCATCAGCGTCAAGATTGCTGACGTACCTGCATTTGCCAAACATTTCATGACCGCACCCGGCATCATCACCTGCCAGCAATTACAACAGTTGCTGGAACCGATGGTGCGCCAGATTGCGCTTGAATTTTTGGGTGCGCAATCCTTGCGGGATTTGCAAGACAATGCCCACCTGCGCCAGCAACTCGATGAACGCCTGTTGTCGACCCTGAATTTGTCGATTGCAGAATATGGCTTCGTCGCGACTCAGGCCGTCACGCGTGAAGTACGGCATGACAAGCTGACAGATGACAGGGAAAAGCTTAGTGAAAAGATAGGCAGCATGCATCTGGTCATTGATGGTCAACGCGCCAAACTGGAACAAAGCAAGCTCATCGATGCGCTTTACACCAATAGCGAATGGCAAAAAATCTCCAGGCAGGAAGAACAAATCCGCCTGCGTTACCGACATGAAGAACTGCGCCAGCAGTTTGGCAAAGACCTGGGCTGGTTGTATATGCAAGGCCAGGTCGAGAACGCCAAAAAACGCCTGAGCCGCGCCAAGTTGCGCCAGGATGAAAACGAAAGACTGCAAACCATACGTGCCCGCGAGCTGGAACTATATAGCCGCATTGCCGATGCAGCCACGCGCAAGCATGCGCTGGAGCGTGGCGCTGCAGATACCATCAAAGAACTGGAACACGGTCTCAAGCAAAAATCTGAACATCGCCAGAATGAGGCAGACCAGTGGCTGCATGTACGTACCATGGCGCGCATCAAGATGCGTTCAGAATCAGAAATCACCCAGTTGCAGGGCAAGGAGACCGCACAACTGATGCAGCAGAAAATCCAGCATCAGTTAAAAAAATTCCAGCTCGAACACGAGTTCGCGCTAGCCAGCCTGATCGCTGATCAGGAACAGCAAAAAGCCCAGACAGCGTTATTGCGCCACAAGCAAAACCACCTGGCACGCCGTGAGCAGGAACTGGAAGATGAAGAACAAAAAAACCGCCTGATACTGATCAGCATAGAAGCAGAAGCCAAGGCCAGAGAATTCCAGCGCATACAGGCCTGGGAAGAAGAACTGCAACAGCAACGCACGCGTGCATTGCAACGTGAAGACAGCATCAGCGATGTTGATACTGAATTCAAACTCAGCCAGGTACAAGAAAAAATCAATGGCATCAAACGCAACGACAACCAGGCCGATGCCATGGCTCAGCATGAAAAATTGCTGACAACGCTGAAAGCTCATGCCCAGTTTGAACAGCAGACACAGCAGCAACAGCATCAAGCCAGGCTGGCCGAAGTGGAAGTTGAAACCTTGCGCCAGCAACTCAAGCAGCAAGATGATGAACGCCGATGGAAAAAAGAACTACAAATGGCAGAAGCCGAGCGGGCCGACAAGTTTGCCAGACTCAGCCTGGAACGTGAACAACGTCAGGCAGAGCAGGCACATGATGCCCTGCTGGCACGCATTGCCATAGAACGCATGAATGCCATCGCCAACTTCAGCGAAACCGGCAAGATCGCCACTGCTGATCCGGCGAATGCGATTGCATTGGCCGAGATCGTCAAGGTGCAGGCTCAGTCCAGCCTGACGGCAGAACAAATCCTCGCCATGCAGGCTGGCAGTTCAGAACATGCCGCTCATGCCATGGGTGCCATGGCCAGTGCGCAGCAAGGCATGACATGGGAACAGGCAGTCAAGATGCTGCAAGAGCGCATTGGAGATGAACGTGCGCAAAGAGAAGCAGAGCAGCAAAGACGCCATGAGATAGACCTGAGCATGGCGCAAAACGCTGGCAACCGCGTAGCGCAGTCCAGTCAGGCAGGAAGAAAATAGGCATAGGACGAAGCTGGCGAATGCAGTGTAAAACTCAGCTGAAAAACGCCGCCGGACATCGAAGAAAATTTAATGTTACACCCCATATCCAAGTTAAAGAAGACCAGTCATCACAATGCAAACGCCACTACAAAAAATCCGTGAATTGCGCGCATTGCTGGATGAAGGTCTGCTAACCGAAGACGAATTCAAGCAACGCAAAAACGCAATACTCGACAATGAGCTTGCCCCTGCCATTTCCAGGCAGGCCAGCAAGGCCGCACAAGAACCCGCACAGGGTACTGACTTGGGTTTTCTGGCGGGGCAAGAAGTGGGTGGCGTCTCCAAACGCTACAGGCTCGAAAAACTGTTAGGGCAGGGCGGCATGGGCCAGGTATGGCAAGCCAGTGACCTGGCAACCCAGGCTGAGCTAGGTCACAGCGAGACAGTGGCTCTCAAGATTTTGCCACCACAACTGACCCAAAGCGCCCTCCATGCGCGCCTGCTGGTCGAAGAAGCATCACTGGTGCGCAGGTTGGCGCATGAACACATTGTCAGAGTATACGACTGGGCACGCGATCCTGCCACCAACAGTTATTTCATCATCATGGAATATCTGGACGGGCACGATCTGGAAAACTATCTCATCAAGCACACCCGCTGCACTCTCAAGCAAGTGTTGGACATGCTCAGCCCCGTGGCAGATGCACTTGATTATGCCTGGGCCAAGCACAAACTCGTGCACCGTGATTTAAAGCCCAGCAATCTTTTATTGACACAGGCAGGTGATATCAAGCTGCTCGATTTTGGTATCTCTGCCCGCTTGCGCAGCCATACCCAGGCTGGTCTCATTTCCACCAGCATGACGCCATCGCGTTCACCCTATGCGGGTACCGCAGGTTACCGTGCACCAGAAGCCGGCAGTCATCAGCACAGCCCCGGTCTTGATGTATATGCAGTTGCCGTCATGATTTACCAGATGCTGGAAGCGGCCATGCCCTTTGGCGAATATCGCCACCCCCAGCAGCAACCTATACAACCCGCAGCTTTGAATGCAGCGCAATGGCAAGTCTTGCAAAGCGGCTTTGCCATCCAGCCGGACCAGCGCCCAGCCAGTGTGCGTGCGTTATTGCAGACCCTGCAGGCTGCGACTAAACCGCTCAATAGCGCAATGTCCGTCAAGGCTTCCGTCAACATCAGGCCACAGGCAGAAATAAGAGAATCGTTGATAGAAGCCGCCGCCCGCCAGCGCGCCGAGCAAAGACGGCAACGCAAGGAACTGGAAAAACAAAGGCGCGAGCAAGCCAGCGCAGCACTGCGCGCACTCATAGAGAGACAAAACCGCCTGCACGCCATAGAAGATGCCCAGCGCCGTCAAAAAGATGAGCAGCTAAGGCAATATAAAGAACAGCAAGAACAAAAACGCTTGCAGGATGAAGCAATGACAGCAGCCTTAACAGCCTCACCTGCAGATGCGCCAACCGACACGACCATCACCTGGGAAGAAGCACAACGCTATCTGGCGGCAATCAGTCGCAATAACGGTACCGACAATGGGCAAATGCCAGGCGTAGCAGCCTGAATGCAAAAGGCCAGTGCCATCAGCAACGGCACTGGCCTCGACATCAATCAATTAAACTGCTTAATTCTTGACCGCAGCCATAATCGCTTCTGCAACCGCTTTAGGTTGCGACAACATAGGCACATGGCTGGTTGACAGCGTGGTTGTCACGGCATTGATCTTTTTCGCAAACGCGGCTTGCAAGCCCGGATCTATCATGCGGTCTTTGCTGGCGACGATGTAATAGCTGGGCTTGTTTTTCCACGCAGCGAATGTCACCGCTTCACCAAACACCTTGGCTGGCAGCAGACCTTGGGTAGTGGCCAGCACCGCAGTTTTTTCTTTTGGTACATCTTGAGCGAAATTAGTCGCAAATGATACTGGTGACAATTCCAGGTTGCCATTGGCATCTGGTTTCAGCGTCGCGATACCTGGCGGGACTGGATAGTCTTTACCCAAGCCACCCAATGCTTCACCTTCAGAAGGTGCAAACGCGGCCACATATACCAGCGCCTTGATCTTGTCGCTGATACCCGCCTGTGTAATTACGGCACCACCCCATGAATGACCGACCAGTACTACCTTGCCAGTCTGGGCATCGACTACACGCTGTACCGCAGCTACATCATCCGCCAGTGAAGAAAGCGGGTTTTGCACGGCGACAACCTTTACGCCTTTCGCTTGCAGAAATGGCGTAACCTGGTTCCAGCTTGAACCATCAGCGAAAGCGCCGTGGACCAGGACTACCGTGGTGTCGCTGCTGGTTGCGGCCAATGCATGGCCCGGCAAGGCAGCAGCAGAGGACAGGGCAACAGATAAGATCAATGCGGTTTTGCTGATGTTTTTCATGATGATGACTTTCATAGAAAATTTAAAAACAGATAAATTAGTTAGCGCGCTAAGTATTTGAATGGCGTTTCCCGTCTTTTGCGCTTTGCCATGTGGCGAATAATAGCGCGCTAATAATTAGCGCGCAAGTTAAATTTCAATATTTTTATTTCAGCTTGCTTTAAATTTAACGGTCGAGGTGACTACTCAGTTTGTTCAGGCCAGCCATAAGCTGCTTGAAGTCGGTCAGTTGCAAGCCACAGGCGGTAGCAATTGTCTGGCTGATACGTACGCCGGCTGCACGCAGTTTATTACCCTCATCCGTCAGCGTCAGTACCCTGTTGCGCTCATCTTTTGGGTCGCGGTTACGCAGCAGATAACCTTCTGCTTCAAGGCGTTTTACCACGGGCGTGATAGAACCGGAATCCTGCCCCAGGCGGCTTGCCAGATCACGTATCCCCAGGCCTTCTTCTTCCCACAACACCACCATGACCAGATATTGCGGATAAGTCAGGTTCAACTCAGCCAGCAACGGTTTGTACAACTGCGTCATTTTCAGTGACGTAGAGTACAGGTTGAAACACAGATGGTCTGCGAGCAGGGGTGGTTTGCGGGTAGTCATAGATAATCAAATTTTGGTATGGCGTTAGCCTAGCGTACTTTGGGATTGGTCGCAAATGTGAAGACGTTGGCGGGTTTGTAGGTTGGGCCGGGCCTCGCTAGGCTACGATTTACCAGCCCAACACTGGGCGTTTAATAAACGTATATGTTATCTGAGGCTGAGTGTTAGGCTGATAACCCGTAGCCCAACCTACGACGAAGGCCCACCTACGTTATTTTTTATCCCCCCCCACCAACTCCCGCATCTGCACATGCAATTCATCTTCCCACTCCACCTTCAACTGCTGCTTGGCCCTCAGATAATGATCAGTGAACACATCCAGATACATCTCCAGCGCCTGCGCAGCCGCAGTTTCGCCAGCCAGCCCCAGGCACAAAGCCGCCACTTCAGAGGTACACAAATGATCATCCCGCCGTGAGCGGCGCAAACGGTAACGTGATAACTGCTCTGGCAGCAGGCTAAGTACGGGGAACTGCGCCAGGTAAGGGCTTTTCTTGAATATCTTTCGTGCCTCTGGCCAGGTTGCATCCAGCAAAATGAACAGCGGGCGCTTGTTGTTATTGTGCTCTGCATCTACAGGTGGCAATTCCGTAATCACGCGCTCAGGTGCCACAAACTCACCGGGGAACACCACATACGGCTGCCATTGCGGATCAGCCAGCAGGGCCAGCAAGGCGGGGTCAACTTCTGTACGTGCCCAGCCAAAAGCCATTGTCTTGGGTACCACATCGGCAATCAGCCAGCCAGTGTTGCTGGGTTTAAGTGTTTCATGCTCGGCCATCAGCAGGCATACCCCGGCGCGAGTTGGCACGATGGGGCGCAATTCACACAGACAATGACTGAGGATCAGCCTGCAGCCACTACAACGCTCTCCCTTGGGGCCGCCACGCGCCAAAAACGGCCTGGTGCTACGCTCAAGACGTGCAGAACGCAGGCGGGATACTGCATGGGGTGGATGTGACAGAGGTGGCAATGGCGATGGCTTCATCAGAGATGCAAATCAGGTAGCAGGCATGGCACCATGCGTGTTTGAAAAACAGGCAGGCGATATTCTGGAATGCTAAAGGAGAGCGCAACACGCGCTGATAGCCAGTGAACTGGCTAGCTAAAAGACAAAGGTGCAACTTCAACGGTTGCACCTTGCTACCTCTACAAAAAAGCAATCAGCGGTAAAACGCCTCAACCACGCCCTTGACCTTGATCATCAAAGGGTTGCCCTTGCGGTCACGCGCCTTGCCAGCAGCAACGCTGACCCAGCCTTCACTGATGCAATATTCTTCAACATCATTGCGCTCTTTGCCATTGAGCTTGATGCCGACATCGTGTTGAAACACTTCGGCGACATGATAAGGGCTGCGCGGATCAACCGACAGGCGATCCGGTAATGGAGGGTATTGTGTAGTATCGTTCATAAGCACGATTATCCCTTAGAACGGCAGGGGATTCAATGACAACCGCAGCATGACTCTTTGCTAGATATAAGTTAATATAATAAAGGCAATTCGACAGGTGCGATTGGCTTTGCCACGCTGCGTTTCGTGTTCACGCCTATTCATGTATTCATCATTTTTAAAAACCACACGAACACTCTACTTTCTAAAGCTTGAATCTTTCAATAGTCAAAACAAATTGAATCGATAAATTAAATTAAGTATACCTATTGCTCTTCCATCTCTACAATCGATCAGGTAGTAGAACTCATCTCATCCCTTGATGAAATGAGCTCGCTTATCATTCAACCAAAGGAGATAACGATGTCAAACGATGCGAAATGCCCGTTCTCAGGAAGTGCCCGCTTAACTGCTGTGGCCGGTTCCCCAACTAATGCAGGCTGGTGGCCAAACCAACTGAATCTCAAAATCCTGCATCAGCATTCTCCTTCATCCAATCCCATGGAAAAGGACTTCAATTACGCCAAAGCCTTCAAGACCCTTGATCTGGATGCAGTGATACAGGACCTGCACGCACTGATGACAGACTCGCAAGACTGGTGGCCAGCAGACTACGGCCATTACGGCCCTTTCTTCATCCGCATGGCCTGGCATAGCGCAGGCACCTATCGTACCGGCGATGGCCGTGGCGGTGCTGGGGCAGGCGCGCAACGCTTCGCACCGCTGAATAGCTGGCCAGACAATGGCAACCTCGACAAGGCGCGCCGCCTGTTGTGGCCCATCAAGCAAAAATATGGCAACAAACTGTCCTGGGCAGATCTGATGATCTTGGCAGGTAACGTCGCGCTTGACTCCATGGGTTTCAAGACCTTCGGCTTTGCCGGTGGCCGCCCTGACGTGTGGGAACCGCAAGAAGATATCTACTGGGGTTCAGAGGGCAAATGGCTGGATGACCAACGCTATACAGGAGACCGCGAACTCGAAAAGTCTCTCGCCGCCGTGCAAATGGGCCTGATCTACGTCAACCCAGAAGGCCCGAATGGCAAGCCAGACCCGTTGGCATCTGCCCGCGACATCCGCGAAACCTTCGCCCGCATGGCCATGAACGATGAAGAAACCGTCGCCCTCGTTGCAGGCGGCCATACCTTCGGCAAAGCCCACGGCGCAGGCGACCCAGCCCATGTCGGCGCAGAACCAGAAGGCGGCAGTATCGAAGAACAAGGCCTGGGTTGGACCAACAGCTTTGGCAGTGGTGTAGGCGTGCATACCACCACCAGCGGGATTGAAGGCGCCTGGACACCAACGCCCACCAAATGGGATAACTCCTATTTCGAAACCCTGTTCGGCTACGAATGGCAACTCACCAAGAGCCCCGCCGGAGCCCATCAATGGACACCAACCGACCCAACTGCCAAAACCACAGTGCCAGATGCGCATGACCCATCCTTGCGTCACGCCCCCATGATGACCACCGCAGACCTGGCCCTGCGCGCAGACCCGGCTTATGAAAAAATTTCCCGCCGCTTCCTGCAAAACCCGCACGAACTGGCAGATGCCTTCGCTCGCGCATGGTTCAAACTGACCCACCGTGACATGGGCCCCATAGCCCGTTACCTTGGCCCGCTGGTACCAAAAGAAGAACTGATCTGGCAAGACCCTATCCCTGCGGTCGATCACTCTCTGGTTGACGACAAAGACATCGCCAGTCTCAAAGCCAAGCTGCTGGCATCCGGCCTCTCCATATCGCAACTCGTCAACACCGCCTGGGCATCCGCATCCACCTATCGCGGCAGCGACAAACGTGGCGGTGCCAACGGCGCACGCATACGCCTGGCACCACAAAAAGACTGGGAAGCTAACCAACCAGCCGAACTGGCCAAGGTACTCGCCAGACTGGAAGCGATACAGTCTACGTTCAACGCCGCGCAATCTGACGGTAAAAAAATCTCACTGGCTGACTTGATCGTTCTGGGTGGCAGCGCCGCCATCGAAGCCGCAGCCAAAAAAGCCGGGCAAGATATCACCGTGCCATTCACTCCAGGCCGTATGGATGCCAGCCAGGAACAAACCGACGTTGAGTCTTTCGCCGTACTCGAACCCGTGGCAGACGGTTTCCGCAATTACCTGCGCAAGGGTCTCGAAGACGCCGCAGCAGCACTGCTCATCGACAAGGCACAACTACTGAACTTGAGTGCACCAGAAATGACAGTGCTGGTAGGTGGCCTGCGCGCACTTGATGCCAAAAGCGTACTTACCAAACACGCAGAGACGCTTAACAACGACTTCTTCGTCAACCTGTTGGACATGAGAACCAAGTGGCAAAAGTCAGGTACCGATGGTTTGCTCGAAGGCCGCGACAGAAAAACGGGTGATCTGAAATGGACAGCCAGCGTCATAGACCTGGTCTTTGGTTCCAACTCACAATTACGCGCACTGGCAGAAGTGTATGCCAGCAGCGACGCGCAGCAGCTATTCGTGCGTGATTTTGTGAGGGCCTGGACCAAGGTCATGAATGCGGACAGGTTTGATTTGTTGTGATGTTCAAATAAATCTGATTGCAATAGCGTAGATTGTGTCGGCCCTCGCCAGGCCCGGCACAATCTACGCTTTTATACTGAGTTCCCCGCCACTTTTGCCAAAGACATGGCGTCCTTATCAAAGCCCGCCAGCCGTTTATACCGCAAAGAAATCGCCTCCAGTTCAGCCTGTGCAATTACTTCATTCACGTCCGCGAAACCTTGCGGCGCACGTTCTTCCGCCATCTGCATCACTTGCTCAGGTCCGTTCATGCGGTTGCGCAATACGATGCCCGTAGTGCGCGGCAAGCGTTCAGCTTCATACTCACGCAGGGCATACAAAATATTTGATTCATTAACCAGGCAATTTGTCAGATAGCGCGCATCAAGTATCGCCTGTGCACTGCCGTTCGAGCCTATAGGGTACATGGGGTGTGCCGCATCACCCAATAATGTCACCCGCTCAAAGGTCCAGCGCGGCAAAGGGTCGCGGTCTACCAGTGGAAATTCATACACCACCTCTGACTTTTCGATCAGCTCGGGAATATCTATCCAGCCCCAGTTCCAGCTATCAAAGGGTTTGCTAAAGGTAGCCTTATCCACTTTGCGATTCCAGTCCGACGCTGGCAATTCACCACCCGGCACACGCAACTCTGCAATCCAGTTTATCAACGAACGGCCTTGCGCCCGCAATGGCTCAGAGATAGGGTAACAAACAAATTTCTGATCCTGATGCCCCGCCATGAACATGCTGCGCCCGTCCATGTACGGCGCAGCCTCCGTCACACCCCGCCACAGCATGCGGCCAGAAAAACGCGGCTGGTCACCCTGTGTATATAAAAAGCGCCGCA
Source organism: Undibacterium sp. Ji42W (assembly GCF_049340405.1). Taxonomy (NCBI): domain Bacteria; kingdom Pseudomonadati; phylum Pseudomonadota; class Betaproteobacteria; order Burkholderiales; family Oxalobacteraceae; genus Undibacterium; species Undibacterium sp. Ji42W. The sequence goes on along the minus strand of NZ_JBMPOV010000002.1, from coordinate 419,976 downwards.
CTGCGGAATGTATACCATCAGCACCGATGAGCAAATCAGACTCAACCAGCACCGCCGCTTTATCCGCCTGCATGGTGAAAGTAGAAATGACCTTGTCCGCTACCTGCTCAAAAGACGTGAATGCATGTCCCTGGTGAATGCGCCCAGCACCCAGCCGGTCTATGGCATTCTGTAGCAAAGTCATCTGTAACTCACCACGGTGTATAGAATATTGCGGTGAGTCATACCCAGCCGCACGCCCTCGCGGCTCTTGCCAGATTTTTTGCCCAAATTTATTGAAATAAGATAGGGATGAAGTTTCAATCCCGCGCTCAGCGAGACAACTTTCCAGCCCCAACTGACACAATTGCTGGCTTGCATGCGGCAATAAATTGATACCCACACCCAGCGGCTTGATTGCATTGACTGCCTCATACACTTCAACTTCTATCCCGCGCTCATGCAACATCAACGCCAGAGTAAGGCCACCTATACCGGCACCTGCGATAACTACTTTCATGTCTTCCTCCAGCAAAATTATAATGCAGCACGTCTTTAATAAACCGCTTAATTGTTCTACTGTATAACAATTATTCTGGATAACACAAGATGTGTTGCAAATTATTGCGGTACAGCTTAGAGCGCTTAGGGTCCGTATTCTGATTCTTGTAGTGTGGCAATAAGCTTACAACGCAGTGTAGTTAATTAAAAATAGCGCAACATGTACAATACTTCAAAGAACAAGCTCATTCATATTGCCTGACCATGCCCAAACAAAAACCAGCCAACACCAAAGTGCAATCCAAGTCCAAGACGCCAGCGCCCAGGCGCGAGGCTAGCAAACCACAAGCCCCCACCTTCAATGCCCGCATAGAAGGTATCAATTACGATATCCTCGAAGAACTCACCGGCTATGCTGTACGCCGCGCCCAGCTATCCATCTATGCAGACTTCACCGCCAGTCTGGGCGCATTTGACATCACGCCACAGCGTTTTTCTTCTTTGGTGATCATCAGCAACAACCCCGGCATCTCACAAACCCGCCTCGCAGAAGTCATGGGCATCGCCCGCTCAGGCGTAGTCGCCATCATCGACAATTTTGAGCAAGCTGGTTTGCTGGAACGGCAAGACGCCGGCGACCGCAGATCCTACAACCTGCACCTCACCAAAGAGGGACAGAAGCAATTGGAGAAATATAAGCAGGCAGTGAAAGAACATGATGACAGGGTTAGCCAACAATTGACGGTGAAGGAAAGACAGCAGTTACGTGCCTTGTTGGGGAAGTTGTGTATGGAGGCGAAGTAATAGCTTTGCGTAGGTTGGGCTGGTAAACCGCAGCCCAACCTGCGGAATCCAATGTTTCTCGATGTAATGAGTAAGTCACCACTTGCCAACAAAAAATCCAAAAAAAGAAAACCCCACTTGCATCCTGCTCAAAATATTATTATATTGAATAACTGTTATGCGACATAACAATAATCTGTCGTAATTAAAAAACCAAACATGACTAGCCCAGCCAGCAAACAAGGCCAATAACGAAAAGCAACAACACTCCACACCTCGCATCTGCAATACCAACAATAATTCAGGAGACCGCAATGCAATTCAACATCAAACCCACCCTACTGGCGATGCTGATAGCCGCCGCCACAGGCACAGCCCACGCCGACATCACCATAGGCGTCAGCTTACCTCTGACTGGCCCGGCATCTGGCCTGGGCATCCCCACCAAAAACGGCATTGCCCTGTGGCCAGAAACCATAGGGGGCGAAAAAGTAAAACTCATCATCCTCGATGATGCATCCGATACTACCCAGTCCAGCAAAAACGCCCGCAGGCTCATCACCGACGACAAGGTCGATGTCATCGTCGGCTCCACCGCCACACCAGCATCAGTTGCCCTGGCAGAAGTTGCGTCTGAACTCAAGACGCCACAAATTTCCACCTCGCCAGTTGAGGTCGCACCTGGCAAAGGCACCTGGACCTTCCGCGTCGCCCAGTCCACCCCGCTCATGGCCCATGCCGTGGCCGACCACATGAAAAAATCCGGCGTCAAAACTTACGCCTACCTTGGTTATTCTGATGCCTATGGCGAAACCTGGTTCAAAGCCATTACCGCTGCCACCAAAGACGGCTTGCAATCAGTCGCCACAGAGCGTTTTAACCGCCCTGATACCAGCGTCACCGCACAAACCCTGAAGCTACTCGCTGCCAAGCCAGATGCCATCCTCATCGGCGCATCTGGCAGCGGCGCAGCCATGCCCCATAAAGCACTGATAGAGCGCGGCTACAAAGGCAAAATCTACCAGACACACGGTGCCGCTTCGCGTGATTTGATACGCCTGGGCGGCAAAGACGTAGAAGGTGCCTTCGTCGTCGCCGGCCTCGCCATCCTGCCCGAGCTGTTGCCAGATAACCACCCGTCAAAACAACTGGCCACCGATTTCACCAGCCGCTATGAAAAACAATACGGCGAAGGCAGCAGAAACCAGTTTGCCGCCCACGGCTACGACGCCTACCTGCTATTGAACCGCGTGGTTCCCCTTGCACTGAAAAAAGGCAAACCCGGCACGCCAGAATTCCGCACTGCTCTAAAAGATGCGATGGAATCTGAAATCGATATCCCCATCACCCAAGGTGTCTTGCATTACACAGCAAATGACCATTTTGGCCTGGAAGAAAAGGCGAGGGTGATGTTGACGATACAAGGCGGGAATTGGAAGGCGGTTGGCCCTTGAGGTACATGGGTGCAATCCATCTGCATGACACCCGAGATACTTGAAGTGAATATCTATTGCCATCAGCAAGAGCCGCCTGCTGCGGTTCTTGCCTCTTTGATTCTTGATTAATCGTTTGTCGCGCTGCCAGGTTTGCCCCATAGCCGTCGATATGATCCGTCGCGGTCGTGGTCATGGACTTGCTTTTGAATATTGAAGCGCCGGCCATTGCGTGGGTCTGTGCCACGCCCCGCGATATACAACCAGTTACCTTGATTACTGTACACATCATAATCAATGAGCTGTGCTTCAAACCATGCTGCACCAGCTCGCCAGTCGCAAGCCAGTTCATGGATGAGATAACTGGCGACCACCTGACGCATGCGGTTGGATAAATAGCCAGTCGCAGCAAGCTCTGCCATTGCCGCATCAATAAACGGCTCGCCCGTCCGGGCAAGACACCAGTCGCTAAAATTTTCCGCATTATGCGTAGGAATAGGAAAATCGGACAGCCCTTTTGCAAAATATAACTGACGACCGTATTTGAGATGCAACAAGCAAAAATAATCACGCCACAATAATTCAAACCAGATCCAGTAACTGCTTTCATTGGCACCATGCTCAGCTTCAAATTTTTTCAGCGCACTAAAAATCTGGCGTGCTGATATCGCACCAGACGCTAGCCATGGAGAAAATTTGGTCGAATAATCCAGGCCCGATAATTGATTGCGGGTCTGCTTATAGGTATGCGGCAATTTCCGATTGAGATAGCGTTTGACATGGGCGCAAGCGGCAGTTGAACCGCCAGAGAACTCAGGCAAAAAGTAGGGAAACGAAGAGCGCTCATCCATCTGCGCTTCTTCTATGTCAGTGCTTATCCGCGCCTCATCAGACAGTGCATCAATCGCCCATTGACTGGCAATCTGGCTGTAGTTGCCCGGCAATGGCGGCAACGACTGTACCCCCGGCAGTGGTGCAGGTGCTTGCACGCCTTCACGTTCTATGATGGTACGAAATTGCGTAAATACATCAGGCAGGGCATTTGGCATGAACGGCAAATCTACCGGGTCAATCAAGGTGGATTGCCACCGGGTGTGTACAGTTAAGCCGGCAGCGTTTAATGCAATCACCTCATCCTGCTCATAGGGTGCAGCAATCTCTTCGCAGTAAATAATGCGGCTACCTAATTCACCCGCTAGCAGCGGAAAAAAATCCGCCGCACCCATGTTGACTTCTAATAGCTGGTTCCCGCGTGTTACCAACTGCTGCCTCAAATCAGCTAAAGCAGATGCCAAAAACCGCTGACGATGTAATCCAGGATGCGGCAACTGCCAGCGCAATGTATGTAAAGTTGAGGGCGAATGGCAATAGACAAATAGAATCTTTTCCGCATTCTGGCATGCAGCAATTAAAGCGGGATTATCTTCGAGACGCAGGTCATTACGAAACCAATAGATAATGGTGCCTTGCATATGGGGACCTTGTAAATTGCCGTTCATTGCATTTTTTATTTCCATTTCACCAATCCAGTTCTAACTGCGTGCTACCTGGTTTGTCAGGTGGCGAAGGCTGGCGCGATGTGCTGGAACTCTTTCTACGCGACCCATGCTTTTCTAATATGATCAAATTCTCTGGCTGCATATGCGCTTGCTTGCGCAAATCAAACAGCCGCGTCTTCGCAACGCGAGTCGCCAGTTCCAGATCCACAATAGGCTCAGGAATATCGACACCAACTTTGACACCACAAGATGCCTGCACATCTGGCGGCATGCGCCATGGTTCAAACAACCAAGTGTCTGGCACGCGCCGCATCACAGGCAACCAGCGGCGCACGAAGTGCCCGCGGGGATCATGATCGCTGGCTTGTTTGACCGGATTATAAATACGCGGCACATTCGTCCCCGTGGTGCCTGATTGCATCTGCATCTGGCTCCAGTGTATGCCTGGTTCATAATCTAAAAACTGGCGCGCAAGCCAATGCCCGACTGGTCGCCAGTCCAGCCACAAAGGATAGGCTGCGACAGAAACCAGCATGGCGCGCATTCTAAAATTAAGCCAGCCTGTTTGTCGCAACATGGTCACACATGCATCTACCAGCGGCCAGCCGGTGCGGGCGGAAGTGAGTGCATCAAAATGCGCCTGATTGAATTCCTGCTCACGCAGCCCGTCATAACCGCGATGCATATTGCGGTATTCTATTTCAGGCTCGCTCTCCAGTTTTTGAATAAAGTGGCAATGCCAGTACAAGCGACTGATAAAGGCGTCCAGTCCCTTTTTTTGACGATCAGCCGTGACGGGCAACTCTATGCGTTGTTGCCGTGTTGCGTGCACCACTTCTCGCAAGCTAAGGCAGCCAAATGCCAGATACGGCGACAGGCGCGAACAAGCCGTGGGTGCCGACAAGGGCGATGAAATTCCGCCCCGGTACTGATAGCTGCGCTCACGCAAAAAACTATCCAGTATCATCAAGCCATTCTGCCTTCCACCACGCTGACGCTCAGGTGGATCATAAGGGTCCAGGTGCAACTCCTGTACTGAAGGCGGCAATCGTGGGAATGTAATTGCAGGTGTCAAAGGTGCAAAACTTGCGGCACTGAAGGGCGGCAGCGCTACACTGGGCAAGTCATTATGCGCATTCCAGCTGGCTTGCCAGTCATCCCTGCTTTGCAATCGTCGCACCACCCCAAACTGGGCAAACTCATGCCATTCTACTTGTTGCGTGCGGCACCAGCGCGCCAGCGCCTTATCGCGCTGGTAAGTGACATTGTTGCCAGTTTCTTCGTGTGAATAAATAGCCGAGAATGGCTGATGGCTAAAAATGTGCGCAAATACTTCAGTGACTTCACCCGTCAGTATATGTAATTGACCACCATTTTTTCGTAAAGCAGTGTAAAGATCACGCAGGCTCTCGAGCAAGAACTGGTAATGCTGATTCGCCGCATCAGCCTGCGCCCACAAGGACGGTTCAACCACGTACAAACACAGCACCGGCCCTTTGCTGGTGGCTGTATGTAGCGCAAGATGATCATGCAAACGCAGATCGCGCTTGAACCAAACGATGCTATATGTCATGCGGGCATTATATCAACGCCCGCTTATTTTATCCGGATGCGCAAAAACTGGCAGGCAAGCCTGCTACTCTTGTTTAGTGGGCACCAGCTTGCTTACATCAAAGCCTTGAGCCACCAGCCGTGCGACCAGGGCATCGTACTTTTCCTTATCAACTTTTTTCGTGCGTGACAATATCCACAAGAACTCGCGCTTGGCTTCGCTGACGGCAACCAATTGGTAATCCTTGTCCAGATCAATGACCCAATAATCCCCCCACACCATAGGCAGAAAAGACAAAAACGCTGGCGCAAAGCGCACTTTCAACTTCGGTGAGCTTGAGTTGCCCACCTGCCTGGCCTCGCCTATAACCTCGATGATCTCGCCACCACTGCCCTGGCAACGGTTGGTGACCTGTACCTTGTCGTCCGCTAATGCTGAATATGTAGCCGAGGTAAAGCCCGTGCACTTCTTCTGGAATCGATTTTCAAACTTTGCTATTTCATACCAGGTACCCATGTAGCGCGGCACATCCAGTGCGGCAATTGTCACAACAGGCTTGGCAGCGGCTTGCGGTGTATCGGCAGCATTCGCGTTCAGGCTTAATGCAAACAGTGCTGCGATGATGATTCTTTTCTTCATTAAATGCTCCAAATTATTTCATGACAAGAGCAGCTCAGTCACGGCGGTGTGGCGACAACTGAAGCGCAGCATGCTGGCGACGACGCTTGCCGGACATGTCAATATACAGCTAATTTGAAAGGCGTTCACAGGCACTGGGTAAGCTCAGGCATTGACCAGTTATCATCTGTCATGATCTACCCTGTCTCATGCAACTGCATGTGCTGGCTGGCACCACTCTGGAATTTATAGGCCAGTGCAGTGATGGCGCCGCTCCAATATCCAAACTCGGAAACCAGATTGGTAAATTTTCATATTGCATGTTTTTCAACTGAGACATTTTGTCCTCATGTAGGAAAACTGCTTTGAGGTAGTATGCAGCAGGGCGCACAGCAACACCATTGTTGCGTGACAGTTGTGGACGCCTGCTCATTTCTCATCCGCATTCAGCAAATCACTATGCTGGATGCCTGAGGGGGGATGGTTGAAAAAAACGAAGTTGCTGGAGCGGTGTTTTACGGTAGTGCTCTCCACACGATAGATAGTGCCAATAACAACCTGAAAATGCTCAAAATGATGGATTGGATCCCTATAGTCCTGGTGACATTCAAACTTCTCGTGCTCGCGATAGGCATGTTCTTCGCCATCAAGTGGCATTATGATCAAGGCAAGAAGCTGAAGGAAATGGAGGGGCACGCAGTGCTACGCGCGAGCGGCAAGGTGGCCGCAATCTTCGTGCTATCGCTCCTGGGCCTGGGGCTATTCACCCTCGTCCTTGCCAAGATGTTTGGATTGGACTTGAGTTTCCCGTGATGGAAAGAATAGCTGGTCGATATCCAGTGATGCGTCAGCACTTCCCATTATGCGGCTATTCGGCAAGGTCGGCAAGCGGGCCGTCACTGCCGAAAAAACGGGCTATGATATCCAACTGGGCTTCGCCCTTGGCCGCAGGGATGCGAGGAAAAACCAAACAGGCGTAAAGTCATTTGAGGCATTATAACCTGTGGCCTAGGGTTTCCGCAGCTACCTGTTACTAAGCCGCGTCATCTTCCTGGCTCTGAAAAAAACCAAGTTTGGACAACAAAATTCTGCACTGCATTAAAAGACACGATGGAATCTGAAATTGATATCCCTCTCATTCAGGGTGTTTTGTATAGCACAGCGAATTACCATTTTGGACTGGAAGAAAAGGTGGGGGTGATGCTGGGGATACAGGTGAGAATGGGAAGGCGGATGGGACGTAAAATAAAGCCAAAGAAATAAGTTCAGAACAAATATTATGAGATGAAATGCGCCTATGATCTTCATGTAGTCATATTCTTACCATTATTTCGATATCGAATAATTCAATATTGCGTAAAAAAACGATGAAAATTATATCTATTTTTTGAAAAAATCAGTCCTATCTAACTTTTTCACCTTTCGGTGCAATCGTAAAATCAAAAATGGCTTTTGCAATTTTCTCCCAACGCAAATCTGTTTGCATAAGCTTGAGATTTAACTTTAGTGGGTTGTTTGATAAGATGTCAATAGCATTAGCTAAGACGTTATCGCCCATGCCTAAAATTTTTGTACATTCGCATAATTTTTCTTTTGCTTCCCCATTTTTGCATAAACAACAGCCCTTTTTTCTTCTATTTAATTCTGCTTCAGCTTTCTTCCAATATTTTTTTGTTTCAGAATCTTGTCTTGCAACCCAATCCAGAGCTAATCCTTGCTTGAGGTCAATGTATTTCCAGTGTCCCGGATCTTCGACTACTATTGAATTAATCTGATTTATGAATACGTTCGCATTTTCGATTCTTTTTATTAGATCGTGCGGAATTAGATTTTCAATTTCTCGTTCTTCAAGAGATATATGTTCTGCGACTTTATTTGCTGCTTTGTTTACTATTTCAATACATCTTTTGGTGACAATTGATTGCTTGAATTTTGGATGCAATTTATCACTATCGGTAACAGAGAGACACGGTGAACTTTCGGTTCTCAAATAGCTTGAAAGTGAGGCAGCGATGACTGAACCACCACCGCATATTGCCCTAGCATTTGGGAAAAATCCATGGATTTTTTCTCTCTCAATATAACATTCTGCAAATTTCAATAGGAGCATTACGTCAGACGGATTTTCCCCAATTACCGCAGTTTCAATAATGGAATTATCCGCAAAAAAGTTTAAGGGAATGTGCCAGTCATTTCCAATTCGCTGAACTCCGAAACGAATTTCGTTCTCAATATAGACAACTATTTTTCTAGCTACCAAGTCAGATAGAAGTCTATATTCTGAAAGCCTATTTCGAAGTGCATTCAGTGTCGCCTGACTGCTTAAGCTTAACGTTGGCTTCAATTTGGGTACAATCCCATCTAAATCTTTTATACGAAAAAAAAGCACATGACTTCGCCTTCTGAAGCAAGTCAATAAAGCTTCCATACCTGCGTTTTGTTTTATATCGTTAGGATCCATATTTACTATGGACGGATCGAATTCTATAAACATCTACGCCTCAGGCTCAAAAAAGCCTATAGGCCAATTCGTTAAATAGCCTTCTTCGTCAAAATTTGCTTGGCTTATTTCAGTGACTGAATCTTCATTTTTGTCAAATATCAATATTTGAACAGATGAGCTTTTCAATTCTCCTTTACTGATAAGCTGTCCTAATCTATTTATTATGTGATTGCTATGCGTTTCAATAATAAATTTAGGTGGATTAGTTTTCGTATCAATGATCGCTGTAGCAAATACGTCAGCTAACTTAGCTTGAAAAGACGGATGCAAATGTAGTTCAGGTTGCTCGATAACAATGCAATTAGTAGTTTTTTTGTCTGTTTGCGTTTCTTTTACAGTTGAGTACCAAATTTGAGTAATCACAGGCAAAATTTGTGAAACTCCAAATCCAATATCAGCAAGATTCGACTGTGCTTTAGAATTATTCTCATTAATTACTATTGCAACATGACCGCCATCATTTTTTGTTTTGGCGACAAATCCAAATCTTTCTTTTGTCCAATTATTGAAATTCCTTAGTAAACTTGGACTAAGGTTGTCGATAAACATTGCTAAATTTTCACCTTTTGAGTCAATTTCATCAATTGCGAGTTCTTGTTTTCTATAATATCTAAGTGCTGTAGCTCGTAAAGGCTCAATATACTTCACGCCAGAATAATAATCTTTTATACCGCTATTTAAAAAATCAATGAGAGAATTAATCTTTGATGCGAACAGAAAGGGCTCGATTTTTATTAGCCTATTCTTTATGAATTTAATTACTCCTGGATTCATTTCTTTAAAAATAAATCCATGGTCTTTAAGGACGTAGTCCGACAATGTACCTATAGGCAACAGAGGCGAACTTTTGATAATGTTTTCGAGCATCACTCGGATCGGTTCAATGCGTTTCCCAACTAAAAGTTTTTCAATCTCTGCGATAAATGGGGTGTAAATTGAAAATTCATGTTCGGCTATATACTTGAAAAATCTAAAATTTGGCAATATGGCACCATACTGAGCGATAGCCAATTTTTTCGGATCAGCATGCCAACTAACGTCGTCAACATTAAATCGCGACATCACGTTATTCGCGTTGATTTCAAGAGAAATATTGTATCCAAAAGCATTTATTTTCACTGTAGACGAGTGACTAGATGTGCCTTGTTTTTGAATTGTGATTTCTGTGTGTGTTTTGATAAGGCGCCTTAACCTTTTGCGACCTCGATTTACACCTATTTGATTATCTTCGTGTATGGTTAAGCCGAGAGAGATCGTTATCTCTTTTGGTTCCTTCTCCGATCGTGAAACTGCCTCTTCAAACGATCCGAAGTCCACTCTATCCCCAAACCAAAGAATTGGACCTCGTTTTTTTGCTTCGGTACTTTGCCTAAGTAATGGAAAACTCCTTGCAAACGTACTTTTGCCGGCACTGTTTTTTCCAACCAGAATAGTAATTGGAAGCATTTCTACGGATGCATTCATTTGCAGAGATCGCAAATTTTCTATTTGTATATATTCTAGATTTGAACTCATTTTTTTAAAAAATAGATAATGCTGATTAATTGAATTGAGTCGGATAGTTAAGTGTACTTAATAAATTTACATTCATTAAAAATTTAACCATTGATTACATTATCGTTGCATTAATTGCGTTAATGGTAATAATATCGCATGTCATCATTTTGGCGCTCCTTTATCGCAACCGCTCACTAAAAGCCCGCGCCAACTCAATCAAAGTCGCCTTCGCCGCAGAGTGTCGCACGGGCGGCAAAGCCTGTACTCCAATTGCGATCTGCCTCGCAGCCTCAGCCCGCGTATCCTCCAGCGCCTTATTGGCGACTAGCCATGCGCTGACCTCTACAGCGTCAGCAAAACCATTCGCTGCCAGCACATCAAAACCTTGCGAGTCGCGCTGTCGGGCCAGTAGCAAGGGGTAGGTCAGCAGGCCGGTGCTGAGGTTGGTGTAGCGGGTTTTGCCTGTGTCATTGGTATCAGGGGCGAGGTCGATGATGTCGTCGATGAGCTGGAAGGCCAGGCCCATGTGGCGGCCGAAATTGGCGGTGGCGGTGACTGTGGCGACGTTGCAACCGCCTACGGTGGCACCGGCGCGGCAGGAGCAGGCGAACAGGCCGGCGGTTTTGCCATCGATAATGTACAGGTAATCTTGTTCGCAGGCTTGCAGGTTGCTGCGGCCTGATAGCTGGTCGGATTCGGCGGCGATCATGGATTCTATGACTACAAACTGAACTCCAAAATCTGGTGCTTCAATTTTGGGTTCAGTTCAAGTTTGCTGAGGAATTTTTATTGAAGGGTTAAAACTCTTCCCAGTCATCGGTCGCTGTGGCCACGGGTTCTTTTCTGGGGGCTGCTGGTTTTGTGGTTTTGGCGGCAGGCTTAGTGACAGGCTTAACTTCAGGCTTAGCTGCGGGTTTGGACAGCCTGCGTACCAGCGGTTTTTCAGAAACGCTGGCGACTGCGACCGGTTTTGAAGCTGGCTTGGGCGTAATGACGTGGTTCTGGTCAAGTTTAAAGACACTGACTATGCGGCTCAGGTTCTCGGCCTGGTCTTGCAAGGCCCCTGCGGCGGCTGCGGCCTGTTCTACCAGGGCGGCATTTTGCTGGGTCATTTCATCCATCTGGGTAACGGCAACATTGATCTGCTCTATGCCAGCACTTTGTTCAGTGCCAGCAGCCGTAATTTCACTGATGATGTCGCTGACGCGCTTTACACTATCCACGACTTCTTTCATGGTTTCACCAGCCTGATCGACCAGGCGGGTACCTTGCCCTACTTTATCGACAGAATCATTGATGAGTTCCTTGATCTCCTTGGCAGCACTGGCCGAGCGCTGCGCAAGGTTGCGCACTTCTGAGGCCACCACGGCAAAGCCGCGTCCCTGTTCACCGGCGCGGGCAGCCTCAACCGCTGCATTCAAGGCCAGGATATTGGTCTGGAAGGCGATACCGTCGATGACGGCAATAATATCGACGATCTTTTTTGAGGATTCATTGATGGAGCCCATGGTATCGACGACCTGCGACACCACGTCGCCCCCTTTTTGTGCCACCGCAGAAGCAGAGTGGGACAATTGATTGGCCTGGCGTGCATTGTCGCTATTGTGTTTGATGGTAGAAGTAATCTCTTCCATTGAAGAAGCTGTTTCTTCAAGTGAGCTGGCCTGGTTTTCCGTGCGGTTGGACAAGTCCATATTACCTTCTGCAATTTCTTTCGTCGCTGCGGCAATTTCATCTGTGCCCTGACGTACCTCACTGACTACTTTCAACAGGCTCTGGTTCATTTCTTTTAGAGCTTGCAATAGCAAGCCGGTTTCGTCACTGGTATGCGACTCGATATGACTGGTCAGGTCGCCGGCAGCAACGGTCTGAGCAACCCTGACGGCATCCTGCAGTGGACGTGAAACAATGCGGGCAATGGCAACAGCAAGCAACATGCCAAGCGCGATACTGCTGACAAGCACGATGATAATCAGAGTGCGTGAAGACTCGTAAGATTCAGCACCACGCTTGTAGGCATCAACACCGCCCTCGACATTGGTCTTGACCATTTTATCGACAAGAGCACGTACTTTGGTATTGAGCTTGGAAGAGTCTCCACGCATCAAGGCCATGGCGTCCTTGCTGTTACCCTCTTTCGCCAATGCTGCCATCTTGTCCGAGATTTGCAAATACTCGGTCATTGACTTGCTATATTCTTCAAACTGTTTTTTTTCGTCAGGCTCAGATATGAGGCGCGCATAATCGGTCTCATTCTCCTTGAGGCCAGTAATGGCTTCCTTCGTGCGGCCTATGTATTTTTCGACCTCTTCGGCATTTTCAGCTGAAACCAGTTGTGCTTCCTGTGAACGTATGCGGGAGACCCTTTCCTTGATACCCATTGCAGCATTCACGCTGGGCATCCAGTTGGTGCCCAGTTCATAGGCGTTCTGGTTCACCTTGGCCAGCATGGTAATGGAAAACACGCCGAGGAATATCGTCAACAGCAACAGCAAGCCAAATCCCACGAACAGCTTGGCTGAGATTCTCAGGTTATAAAAAGTCTTCATCACAACTCCCGGTAAAAGGGATGACAATATGTCGGAAAAAAGCCGTTAATGCGGGCCGGGTCCAATATCTCAGAATTCTTCCCAGTCTTGCTCTGTCTTGGCTGGTTCACGCTGTTTTGTTGCCGCTTTTGCAGGCGGCAGTTTGCGTGTACTCGTAGCAGGTTTAGCGGCTTGTGGAGATATTCTGGCTGCGGGCCTGGCTGCCTGACTTTGAAAACCTGCAGCAGGCTGCACATTGTGGAGTTTGAACACCGCAACAACACGGCTCAGGTTGGCTGCCTGCTCTTGCAGGGCACCCGCTGCCGCCGCTGCTTCCTCCACCAGCGCCGCGTTCTGCTGGGTAACCTGGTCCATTTGTATAATGGCGGTATTGATCTGGTCTATACCTGAGCTTTGTTCGGCACCGGCTGCCGTGATCTCGCTGATGATGTCGCTGACACGTTTGACGCTATCGACCACTTCTTTCATGGTGATACCTGCTTCATCGACCAGGCGCGTACCCAGATCGACTTTTTCGACCGAATCATTGATGAGAGTCTTGATTTCCTTGGCGGCACTGGCAGAGCGCTGTGCGAGGTTGCGCACTTCTGATGCGACCACGGCAAAGCCGCGCCCCTGTTCGCCAGCCCGCGCCGCTTCTACTGCTGCGTTCAGTGCCAGGATATTGGTCTGAAAGGCAATGCCATCAATGACGGCAATGATATCGACAATCTTTTTGGACGATGCACTGATGGAACCCATGGTATCGACCACTTGAGACACCACGGTGCCACCTTTTTGCGCCACGGCAGAAGCTGAATGCGATAACTGATTGGCCTGGCGAGCATTATCACTATTATGCTTGACGGTAGAAGTCAGCTCTTCCATGGAGGATGCTGTTTCCTCCAGCGAACCCGCCTGGCTTTCAGTGCGGGCCGACAAATCCATATTGCCATTGGCAATTTCTGTTGAGGCTGTTGCGATCAGGTCGGTACCGGTGCGCACTTCGCTGACCACCGATAACAGGCTGGCATTCATCTCTTTCAGGGCTTGCAGGAGTTCGCCGGTCTCATCCGTTGTCGTGACCTGGATATCACTGGTCAGGTCACCTGAAGCCACGGTCTTGGCGACCTTGACTGCTTCTTGCAGGGGGCCTGCCACGACTCTGGCTATCCAGTAAGCCAGCAGCATTCCCAAGGCAATGGTGGCTACGATAAGGCCCAGTATCAAATTCCTGGAGTTCGCATAAATCTGTTCACCTGAGTGGTATTCGGCGGTACCGCCATCGGCATTCACCTGTACTATTTTGTCGATAATTGCCAACATGTCCGCATTCAGTTTGGATGAATCGCCACGTAAGGTCGTGCGCGCTTCTTCCATATTGCCGGCGTTGGCCTGAGCGGTCATTTTTTTTGTCTCGGCTGCATAGCGCTCCCATATGACGAGATATTCGGCAAAGAACTTTTTTTCTGACTCTGTGCTGATCAGTTTTGCATAGTCCGATTCATACTTCTTGAGTTCTGCAACATAATCAGCCCAGCGCTTTTCGTATTTCTTCAGATTGGTCTCATCACCTGCTGATAGCACTATTTGCATTTCCTGGGTGCGCAGGCGTGAAATTCTTTCCTTGATGCCCATGGCTGCATTGACGCTGGGCATCCAGTTGGTGCCCAATTCCAGTGCAGTGGCATTTACCCGGGACAATTGAAAGACTGAAAAGCCGCCAAGAAAAACGGTAAGTATCAGCAGCAGCATGAAGCCAACGAACAGCTTGGCAGAAATCCTCAAGTCATAAAACAATTTCATGGTGAGTCCTTTATGGAAAAGAACAACAAAATTGCGAAGGTCAGGAAGCCTGGAACAGAGGTGGGGGGATATTATGACTATATATCTAGTTGTAGAAGTAAGTGTTGCAGAATGCAAATTTCTTGTTAGTAATTTGCGGTGCAACTGTGAAAAGCGTGGCAAAAAAAAAAGAAAGCTGACCAGCAGCTTTCTTTTTGACAATTAACCGACTGATTGGTCAGGGCAGAACAGTCACGACCTTGACCGTGGCATCCACCGCAGATTTTTCTATATAGCCTATCCCGGCAGGATTGGCAGCCACGGCTTTTTTTACCTCTGCACTACTGTGCAATTCTTTTGGTGCCGTTCCTTTGCCGGTGAACACCAACTTGGACCAGATTGTCTTTACTTCAGACAAATCCTTGTCAGCCACTTTCTTGTAGAACTCGGCACGTAGCGGTGAATTGTCCGGCAAATCCACAGGAGTAAACATCGGTGATTTACCCAGGAAGAATTGCGAAGCCTGGGTAGCGGTCATGGCCGTTGCCGGGTTGGCGGTATTCACGATCACGACCAGCTCGGCTGCTTGCACCATTGCGGTGCCAGTCATGACAGTGGCGGCGAACAATAAATGTGTCAATAGCTTATTCATCACGCCTCCCATCAGAATACAAAATCAACTGCTGCTGCAAACACGGTCACTGGACCTTTGAAACCTGGTTTGGCATTGATGAATACGCCTGGGCCATTGTCGGGTGACATCCTGTCGAGCTGCAACTTCAAAGCGGCAGATTTATGAAAGTCCCAGCGTACACCTATGCTGTTGCTGCTTTGTATTGGTGAGGCAGTCGCCAGTGAGTTTGCGCCCAGGGTATAAGGCAGCAGCGGGCCAGCAGTTGGCAGGCCAGCGACTGTACGTGGGCTGTCCTGGGTTGCGGACGCATGGACCACATACGGCAAGAAACTGCCCATGCGGTAACCAAACATGGTGTACCAGGAGGTGGTGTCTGCAATGGACAGGCTGGCAGATTTACGCTTGCCATATTCTGCCTGCACTACCATGCTCTTCCAATCCACACCGAGACCGACGGAAGTGAAAGAAGCCTTGGTGTCGTTCACCGCGATGGCGTTCGCAGCAGAGGCAAAACCAAACTTCGTCAAACCAGAAACCAGGGTATTGAGGTTAGTGGAATTATCGACAGTGACATTTGCATCGACACGGCCAAAACGCAAAGTGAAAGGACCGTTTTCAGCGACGATGTTGACGCTGGATACTTTCTTGAATTTCGCTGTGAATCCACCGCGGTTGTCTGAGTCAGTGACGCCATAGGCAAATTGCGCAGTCACGGCGGTATCACCAAGATTGGTCTGGTAGAGTACATCGGCACCGTCCAGGCTTTCCAGCGTGACCTGGGTATACATTTCTACCGGAGGGCGCAACATGGTGTTGGCATAGCCAACATTGCGGTAGTCAGAAATCATGTACACAGGCAAACCAACGCGGCCCACGCGTATGTTCAGGTTGTCAGATACCTTGGCTTTGGCAAAAGCCCAGGCCAGTTCTGCACCAAAATTGTCCGTGACGTTTTTACGCACCAGACCCTGCCCTGTAAAAGACAGCCAGTCATTCATTTTTGCGGTGACTTGCAAACCAAGATTGGAATCCACGCCAGTTTTTGCGCCGCTGGTGACGCCAGCCAATTGATTTGGGCGGGCAAATTCTGCGTCAGAAGTATTGCTGCGTGTCAGTGCGGCAGTGCCAAATCCGCTGATGGTGATGTTGGACGTATCCTCAGCCCAGGCGGCTGATACTGCGGATGTCATCGCTAATAGAGTAATAAAAGGCTTCAATTGCATGCTATCTCCTTGAAAGTTTCTTCATTGTAAGTTTTATTGAACAGACAGATTTAGACTATTTCCTCAGGGAAATCCACAAAACAATTGCATAACGACAACTCAACGTTTGGCAAAAAATAGTAATCTGATATGCGATTTTTTGATGCCTACTAGGAGATGCTTGACGGAAACATAAACAAAAGGCCCGCCTTTTCAAATTAGGTGATGCTCAGACTTACAAAAAGTCATTTCACCATTTCTTGCACTTTCCGTGGCGAAATGCCGACAATACGCATGCTTAAAAAGCAAAAATGGCAGGCCAAAACGGCCTGCCATCACCAAATCAGTGCATGCAAATTTGTTTAAAAATCAGCTGTCACTGAAAAATTCCAACTGCGGGATGGTACAAAAGTATATTGATCAAATGCTGTGCCCTTGCTGTTCACAGAAATCGAAGTTGCCTCCTGTTTGTCGAACAGATTATTGATGCCAAACTGCGCCTTCACATTTTTCAGCATCAGCCCATCTGTCTTGTAGCGATAACCGATAGTGAAATCTGTCGTTGTATAAGCAGCTATTTTGTAGGCTGCTGGTTCGCCATCTTTTGCATATTGTTGGCCCGTGGTTTTTGCGATCAATGAAGCATGCAAGCCATTGGCCTTGTACAGCAAACCCAAAGCAGAGGTGGATTCTGGTGCCTTGGCAACCTGCAAGCCTGTCTCTTTTGTCTTGGCACTATTCAGGGAAGCATTCGCATGCACTGAGAAACCACTACCGAGATAGTAAGTCGCCGCAGCTTCTATCCCCTTGTAGATGACACCACCCTGGTTGTAATACACCACGTCGTTGCCAGTGCCAGTAGAAGCAATTTTGTTATTGAAGTCGATGTAATACACATCGGCATCCAGGGTCAAATCTCTGGATTGATGAACCATACCCAGCTGATAATTGGTCGATGTCTGCGGCTTTGGTGCGCTCAGGCTGGGCGTGTTGACATAGAACATGGACAAATCAGGCACCAGGAAGCCGCGGGCGATTTGCGTGTAAGCAGACCATTCCTTGTTGATGCTGTAATTGGCGGTCAGGAAAGGCAAGGTTGTTGTATAGGTTTGTTCTGTAACGGTCGGGATGCGGGTGGTCTGGTTGACCTTGGCATCAAGTGAGCGCTGGAAGCTGACATACTTCAAGCCCGGTGTAATCGTCAGGTCTGGCATGGCGGCCCATTCAAATTCGACGAAGGGCTGGTATTGCCTCCAGTTCGAACCCTGCTCATAAGCGACATTCTTGGGGGCAGTCGATTCTTTCGGATTGGCAACACCCAGGGTCCAGTCAAAGTCATAGGTATGGCGGTTGGTGCTGGCATTTTCCATCCAGATGCCAAGACGCAGCAAACCAGCATCAAATTGATTGCTTACCTTCAGGATATCGCCATTCACACGGTAGGCATTGAGCTTGTTATAACCGGGAACATTCAGATTGCCTGTTACGCCAGCCTTGGTGCCATTCGCGGTCGCGCCACTGGCGTCCTGGCCGGAGTAGGTATCGTTGGTATAGGAGTAAGTGTAAAGGGTATTTTCTATCCCCCAGCCTGCCAGTTTTGACTGTAGGCGTATGTAATCAAAATCCGTATTTTTGTTGTTGAAGTTGTAGCCATAGAAATTCTGACTTTTAGGATCATTATTGAGCGCATAGTTCTTGCCGAACTGCGCTACCTGGTTCAAGGTCACGCCACCTTTGTCGGCTGCATAGCTGGTGATCTTGTTGAAGGTCGAAAACACGGTCAGCGTGGTCTCCTTGCCCAGACTGCGTTGCAGTTTGAACTGGTAATTGTCTTCAGTCACACCGCTATAAGTCAGGTAGCCATCTGTCGTCAGGCGAGAGCCATTGAACATGAAACGGGTATCGCCAAAATACGAACTGGTGCCACTGTCGATTTGCACGCCAGTCATTCTGGTATTCCATGAACCAAATGTGGCATAGGGTGAGAAATGAAAATCCTGCGACAATTCTTTGGAAAACAGATTGACGGAACCGCCAAATGTCGCCTGCCCCAGATTGCTGGCATTGCCAGGACCACGTTCTATGACCATGCCACCTATGATGCGTGCCGGGAAATACGAAGTCGAGTGATGGGTAGGATTATTGGTATCGCCAAAAGGGATACCATCATAAGTGATGTTATATTCACCATCTTGAAAACCACGTAGTGTCACCTTGGTTTCAGCCAGACCTGGCCCATTCGGTGAGACACCGGCACCAACGCTGGGGGCGATGCGTGCCACGGCATTAAAATCTGCCAGTGGTGTCACTGACTGTTCTATGAAGGTAGCCGTGATCACGGACTGGGGCTGGGTCGCCTTCAGGGAAGTTTGTACCGGTGCCCGGTTACCTATCGAAGCGCCACTGATGACAACACGCGATTTGATGGCATCCGCATCCAGCGCGGACGGGGACTCCTGTACCGTTTCAGGAGTGGTAACAGTCTGTGCCCTGGCGTGCTGTTGTGTCATGCATGTGATGGCGAGCAACACCTGCGCCGTCATGATATGCATGGAAAATTGAACTTGCTTGCGTGTCATCATTTGCCTTCCAATGAGCTTGGTGGGTAGAAAACCCGCAAGTGTAGGAAGTGCATGTGACAGGACGGTGTAAGCTGGATGACCGTTTCGTGACGTAACAACAGGACGTGCTGTGAAAAGGTAAAAAATCTTCAACTCGCTGCGAATCGTCGCTCATGCATGGCTGATCGTTGTATCGTCTTGCGCTGCGACAGATGTATGAAAATATTTCCTTCTTAATTACACCCCAATCTTAATCCTGAATTTGAGACCGGGACTGGGGTGGAATTACACAAAGCGGATAAGGCAGATTTCACTTGTTGCTGCACTCGGTCTTATTGCCCTGCATGCGGCATTCCGTGATCAGCTTGCCTTGCTTGTTCCAGGCCTGGACTTTCCAGCTTTGTTGTTCACGCTCCATGGTCATGAAGCCGACTTCATTCGAATTGCTGAAGTAATCCAGTTTTGCCTCAGTATACGGCGTGGAATTTACTGCCAGTGGCACAGGCAGCGGCGTGTCAAGCGAAGAGCCGCCATTGCCTGAGACAAATTGCACAGGATGATCAGTGCTGAAAGTCAGCGCTTCAAACAGATGCACATGACCGGACAAGGTCGCCTGCACTTTGGAAGGGAACAGGCGCGTGGTATTCAGGGTTTGCATGATGTCTTGCATGGCGAGATTGCCAGGGAAGATATTCAGCGGCCCGTCTTTTTTACGTTCAGCAGCAAAGGCCAGCACAGGGTGATGGTCGATGAAGATATTGAAGTCGGCATTTTCTGCCAGCTTGTTGACGGTCTTGAACTGCTCCCTATACAAAGAATAGGCAGCATCGGTTTTTGCGAGTGGTTTGATCGGCACTTTGGCTGAATCAAAGATGATCAGTTGCGCCTGCTCGCTGCCTATGCGCCCCAGCGGTACGGCATAAGGATCGCTATAGTCGCCACGCATGTCATTTGATTCATCGACACAGTCACGCCCTCTTTTCAACGGGCGCGGGTCCATCAGACGCCACCAGCCCTGGCCTGCACGTACGCAGGTTTCATGATTGCCGCGCACGACCACCCACGGTGCAGCCTTCAGCAAAGCCTGTGCAGGCGTGAAGAAATCTGCCTGCCAGGTATCCCAGCCATAACCCCAGGGGCTGCCTGCACATTCCTTATTCCCTTCCGGGCAGGCATTTTCGCGGTAATGGTAATCACCAACATGCACAACCAGATCAGGCTTGAAGCGCGCTGCGGTTTCCACCATTTCACGGAAAGCCCATTTTTCGCTGTCATTGCAGGACTGGAAGTAATTGTCTGCCACTTTCAACCGGCAACCGGTATCACCAATGACGATGATTTTTTGTGCCACAGGTTTTGGTATCGGTAAATCCCGTCCGCCGACGCTGGCGGTCTTGGTCGTAGGCTGCAAGGGTGCTTCACAAGTCAGCACAGGAAAATCGGAAGGCTTGCTGTTTTCCGGTTTGCTGGCGGTCTTGCGCAAAGGCAGGGTATTTGCCGCAGCCCTGTGGTTCATCGCGACCAGATTGCCATCCTGCACCAGTGCAGGACAGATATTGTCTGTCGTCACAGCGCGGGCTATGGCCTGGCCATTTTCCCCAAGCACCACCCAGGCAGCCTGTATTTTTGCATCGTGTTGCGTAGGCAGGCTGCTACAGGCCGCCAGCAAGCTGCTGATGGCAGCGATAGCGAGCAGTCGTCGTCCTGGCAAGCTGTGTGTGTGCATATTGTTCTCCATCCTTTATTTCAATCCCAATGCTTCGTAGGCCAGTCTCTTGAAGTCAAAAGAGAACGGATGCCAGAAGCTCATCAATCTTTGTGTCATCAATACCCCGGCGATATTGTGGCGTGGTGATATCCACCAATGCGTGCCAGCAATACCACCCCATTCAAATTCGCCAACGGAAGCTGGAGGGTCTATCGATGAGGGTTTTAATGTTACCGCACCACCGAGGCCAAAGCCCTTGCCAGGTACATCACCAACGCCAGGAAAAGCAATGCCTGTACCAGCAGGCAAGTGGTTTTGCATCATCAATTTGATCGTTTCTGGCCTCAGCAAGGTATCGCCATCGGGCATGAAACTGCGCATCAGTGAAAGCATATCCTGCATGCTTGATACCAGTCCACCGCCGCCAGACAGGCGTGCCACTGGCGTCGTGAATGCGCCGGGGTAAGGTGATTTGTCAAGCTTGCGCAAGCCACGCTGCAAGATATTTTGCGGGTCAGTACCGGCATAGTAAGACGCCAGCCTGGCTAGCTTATGTTCAGGCACGACAAAGCTGGTGTCATGCATGGCCAGGGGATTGAGTATGCGCAATTGCAGGAAGCGGTCAAAGCTCATGCCACTGACCACTTCAACGAGGCGCGCCAACACATCGGTGGCTATAGAATATTCCCAGGCCTCACCAGGATGAAAGCTCAGCGGCAATTCTGCCAGCACATCCATCATGTCGGCCAACGTAGTGAAGGCATTCATGACCCGCTTTTCATTGTAGGCCTTGTACATCACCGTGCCATGATCGAGCAGACCATAACTGAGACCGGCAGTATGGCAAAGCAAATGCCTGATGGTGATCTTGCTGCGGGCTGGCTCGGTATCGTCGATGCGGATCGCCCCGGGTTTAAGCACTTGCAGATGCGCCAGTTGCGGCAGGAATTCTTCTGCAGGTTGGTCTAGTTCCAGCTTGCCATCTTCCATCAACAGCAGCATCGCTACTGAGGTGATCAGCTTGGTATTCGAAAACACGCGGAACAAGTTGTCATCGCGCATTGCTGTCTGGCTTTCGCGGTCGGCCCAGCCTGTGCAGTGCTGGTGCACCAGTTCGCGCCCGACCAGCACCGCAGTCGAGACACCGGACAGGATTTGCCTGTCCACATATTTTTGCATCGCCGCGTTGATTGGGCTGAAATCGTAAGTCATTTGCCGGATATTGAAGCTACAAAGGGTATATCCTACCCTCAACTCAACATATACTGCCAGCTAAAGAACACCGTCAGCCCGACGATGATGGTTGCCAGTTGATGTCTGGTCACCGCGCACAACAAGGCTGCCACCGTCGCTGCCACCAGTTGTGGATTGCGCCAGCTCAATTCCAGCTCCTTGCCATGCGGCGACAGGATCATGGGGACTATGATGGCAGTCAGCACGGTCACAGGCACAAACTCCAGCGCCTTTTTGAGGTGACCGGAAAATGCCACACGGTCACCAAGGATGAAGATCAGGGCCTTCACCAGAAAAGTGATAAGCGCCATGCCGAATATGGTCAAAGTAATATTCATGCCTGCTCCACGGTGATTTGTTCTGGCTTATTATCTTGTCTGGTGAAGCGCGACATCAGCATGCCAGTCGCGACCCCAAAGGCAATCGCTACCAGCAAACCCAGCTTGTAGGGCAAATGCTGCAAGACATAGGCAGTGCTGCCAGCAACGATGGCCGCCAGCAAATGCGGGCGTTTAAACAATTGCGGCACGACGATCGCTATAAAAGTTGCCACCATGGCAAAGTCCAGCCCCAGGCGCTGCAACTGCGGGAATATCGCCCCAAACATCAGGCCTATCAGCGTCCAGACTTGCCAGTTGGCATACATGGACAAGCCCGACCCCAGGAAATACCAGTGCCCCAAAGCATCTTGCGGATGCTGGCGGTAATAGCGATCTACCACGGCAAAGGTTTCATCCGTCAGCAAAAATCCCAGTCCCCAGCGCCAGCGCCTGGGTAAATGACGTATATGCGGCATCAGGGCAGCCGCATACAGCATATGCCGCAAATTAACGATAAAAGTCGCCAGCCAGATCACCAGCATGCCCGTGTGGCTGGCGATGAGGCCAGTCGCAATGAACTGGCTGGACCCGGCAAACACCGCCAGCGACATCAACTGGCCTTGCCAGGCATGCATTAGTGCTGTGGCGACGAGGGTGCCAAAGATCATGCCGAAAGGGGCTGCACCTATCAGCATGGGGACGGTGTCGCGGATACCGGCGGTGAAGTGCTTCATTCTTGTGGATGGGGGCATGGGTGATTCCATATTGCGGATGGCGATTGAATGGGATCTTGCCTGTTAATTGGGGAATGGGCTTGTACGTTCTTGCGGTTTGGGGGCGTTATTTGAAATAAGATTTCGACTATCTAAAACGAAGCTAGATTCATAATCATCCAGCAGCAATCTCAAAAACGTCATTCCAGCGTGCTTTTGGCTGGAATCCAGCGGCGTTCGCTGCATATCGCGAACTATATTAACTTCAGATTCGTAGTTTGTTTTACGCTCCTGCAATTCAAATACCTGCACACATCCTTTGAGATTGCAGGCCGGGGGTCGCCTTCTTTTGCTTACTTTTCTTGCTGTCGCCAAGAAAAGTAAGCAAAAGAAGGCGACCCAGGCATAGCCGCCCCTAAAGGGGTTCCCGTTTGTGCAATACAAAAAATGGGAAGATCCGAAACTCGCTTCGCTCAAACAGCGGCTCTTCTTAATCCATTTTCTGTACCGCACAAACGGCGGCTACACATGGGAACTGCGAAAATCAACAACAACGTCAATGCAACCCATATTCACTTGATTGCAAGAATGCTTATCTAAAGATAATCCACTCAAACCCGCCATCTCCCCGGCGCGACCCCAAACGCCTTCTTAAAATGCCGCGTGAAATGACTCTGGTCCGCAAACCCTGTCATCGTCGCAATCTCGGTCACCGACAAATTCTGCCGCAATAAACTCTGGGCGCGGTTCAGTCGCAGTTGATTACGCCAGGCATGCGGCGGCATACCCGTCGTGCGGGAGAACAAACGAGCGGCGTAAAAGCTGGATAGGCCTACCTCTTGCGCCAGTTCGGTCAGGCTGACCGCGGCGCTGAGGTCTTCGCTAAGCCGGGATTTCATCATTTCTACCCTGGCGGCATCAGGTAAGACAGCTTGTACAGTGGGGCGGGTGCGGGCGTAGCGTGATAGCATCAGGGCAAAGCCTGCGGTCAGGGCATTTTCGGCGGCGAGTGGATCGCTACCTGCTTCCAGCAAACGGTGTGCAAAGGCAAGTTGGGCAGACACTTCGGCATCCTCGATTACGCCATCCGGTAACCAGGGAACCCCAACCGCGCTGCCTGCCATGTCGCTGGCGAGTTGCTGCATCCAGTCCACCGATGGGTAAAAGGCGCGGTAAGCCCAGCCATGCTCGGTTGCCCTTTCACCTGTATGCACTTCGCCGGGATTGATGGCGGCGATGCAGCCAACTGCGGCCAGGCAACGGCTGCCGCGATAGCGGTAGGTTTGTGCGCCAGACTGTATGACGGGGATGGAAAAACTCTCATGCCAGTGTGGAGCAAACTCTTGTGCGAAGTATTCAGCCGTCAGCAACTCAGCATCCGGCAGTAGCGGGCTGCGCCAGAAATGGGCGTCGTCACGGAAGGTGGCTGGTTTTTCCATACGCAAAGAAATGCTGTAAAGGTTTGATTATTAAGGGCTATTCTATACGTAGTCAAATAATCCTACATTCAGCGCCACAATACATTTGCCTGAAAACAATTCATCGACAAAATTTTGTATGCAGGCTCGTGTGTATTTTTTCTGATGCTGGAAAACAACGTAAAACAGTGACATGAAAAATTTAAATGATTTCTTCTAGTTTCATGTGGGGCAAACAAATTTCATCTTGCAGCAAATGACAAATAGATTTTGAATTTGCGCTGGGCAGCCACTTATAATGGTGGGCAAATGTCCAGCATGTCGCTATCGTGATGTGCAGCCAAGGACTTACTCCCTACTCTTGAATCTCAACCACCTGATGGAAAGGTCAAAGTGACTTCTGCTGCTTCACCCACAGTGCCCAGGCTGGAACTGACCGACATCTGTAAACGCTATCCGGCAGTCGTCGCCAATGATAGTGTCAGGCTACAGGTGGCACCTGGTGAAATTCATGCGGTACTCGGTGAAAATGGTGCAGGCAAATCGACGCTGATGAAAATCATCTTTGGTGCCGTCAAGCCTGATTCAGGCACGGTGCGCTGGAATGGACAGGAAATCAAAGTAGCGACACCGCAAGATGCGCGCAAGCTGGGCATCGCCATGGTGTTCCAGCATTTTTCTCTATTTGATACCCTGACCGTCACAGAGAACATTGCCCTCGGTCTGGACCAGCATGTGAATATGCTGGAGTTGGCCGAGCAAATCGCCAAGACCGGTGAAAACTATGGACTGGAGCTGGAACCACATCGCCATGTGCATACCTTGTCAGTCGGTGAAAGGCAGCGTGTAGAAATCGTGCGCGCTCTGCTGACCAAACCGCAATTGCTGATCCTTGATGAACCAACCTCGGTACTGACGCCACAAGCCGTACAAAAACTGTTTGTCACCCTGCGCAAGATTGCCGCTGAGGGTTGCAGCATCCTGTATATCAGCCACAAGCTCGATGAAATCCGTGAACTTTGCCACAGCGCCACCGTCATGCGTGGAGGCAAAGTCACAGGGCATTGCGATCCGGCGCAGGAAACTGCTGCCAGTCTGTCGCGCATGATGATAGGCGAAGACTTACCTCCATCTGCCCATGCCGAACCCGTCACCCTGGGTGAATCGCGTTTGCGCATCAGGCAATTGAGCCTGCCCAAGGCACATGCTTTTGCCACGGCACTCGAAGACATACAACTGGAATTATTCGGTGGTGAAATTGTTGGCATCGCCGGTGTATCCGGCAATGGCCAGCAAGAGTTGCTCGCTGCCTTGTCGGGCGAAGACAGGCGTGCATCGCCGCAGATGATACAACTCAAAGGTAAGCCAGTAGGCAATCGTGGCCCTGAAAGCAGGCGCAAGCTGGGCCAGAGCCTGGTGCCGGAAGAGCGCCTGGGCCGGGGGGCAGTACCTGAAATGAGCCTGACTGCCAATATGCTGTTGTCACACCAGCATGCGCCCTTCGTCAACAAGGGCATGATCAATTTTCGTCATACGATACAGGCGGCAGCAGACATCATCGCCCGCTTTCGCGTCAAGGCAGGTGGGCCTGGGGCGCTGGCGCGCAGCCTGTCGGGTGGCAATCTGCAAAAGTTTATTGTGGGTCGTGAGATTACCCGTCAGCCTGATGTCTTCATCGTCGCCCAGCCAACCTGGGGCGTTGATGTGGGTGCGGCAGCGCAAATCCATGATGAGATACGCAAGCTCAAGCAGGCGGGTTGCGCGGTGCTGGTGATTTCGGAAGAGCTCGATGAATTGTTTGAATTATGTGACCGCATGCATGTGATTGCCAAGGGGCGTTTGTCGCCATCGATAGCAACTGCTAGCGCGACCAGGGAAAAGATAGGATTGTGGATGAGTGGTTTGTGGGAAGAGTGGACAACGGCAGAAACTGTGTCCCTCGGTAAAACCGGTGGCGGTGGCAGCCGCAAAAAGAAACCATACAGCAACGAGCGGGGTGAGCATGCTTAAGCTGGAATTGCGTGCCGCCAGTTCGCGTAGCATGGCCTACCTTTCTCCTGTGCTGGCTTTGCTGCTGACGATCTTTTTGGGTGCCCTGTTATTCATGGCACTGGGCAAAAACCCTTTGACTGGCTTACAGGTGTTTTTGATAGAGCCGATACGCAGCAAGACTGCCATCGCAGAATTATTATTGAAAACCACGCCGCTGGTCTTGTGCGCGCTGGGGCTGTCGGTCTGTTACCGTGCCAATGTCTGGAACATAGGGGCCGAAGGACAGTTGATCGCCGGTGGCCTGGCCGCTGGTAGCACCATCTTGTTTTTTGATACCGGCACGCCAGGTTTGTCGGGCGGCATGGTCTTGCTGCTGGCAACTTGCGCGGGTGTAGTTGGTGGCGCCTTGTGGGCATCCATCACTGCCTTGCTGCGAGACCGTTTCAATGCCAATGAAATTTTGGTGTCGCTGATGCTGACCTATATCGCGCAATTGCTGCTGATGTATGCGGTTAATGGTCCGCTGAAAGACCCGCATGGCATGAACTTTCCGCAATCCAAGGTGTTTTCCAGCGATTATCTGTTGCCACACCTTTTCTCGGGCAGCCGCCTGCACATAGGTTTTATCGTCATGCTGGTGGCCAATGGTTTGATGGCAGTGTTTGTGTATCGCAGCTTTGCTGGTTACCGCTTGACGGTAGGTGGTCTGGCACCGCTGGCAGCCCGTTATGCGGGTTTCTCCAGCCGCCGCGCCTTGTGGACTTCCTTGCTGATATCCGGTGGTTTCGCTGGCATGGCGGGTGCGTTTGAAGTGGCCGGTCCCATCGGCCAGGTCTTGCCTTCCATCTCGCCTGGTTATGGTTTTGCTGCGATCATCGTGGCCTTCATAGGCCGTCTGAATCCCATAGGCACCATCTTTGGTGGCCTGGTGCTGTCGTTGTTTTACCTCGGTGGTGAGATGGCGCAATCACGCCTGGGCCTGCCTTCTGCCATCACTGGCCTGTTCCAGGGCATGCTGCTGTTCTTGCTGCTGGCTTGCGACACCCTGATCAATTACCGCCTGCGCTGGCAGAAATAAACAATCATGGAAAATTTTGCTGCCCTGATCGCCGCCTCCATCAACTCTGGCACACCCTTACTGATCGCCGCTTTGGGTTTGCTGATCAATGAACGTGCAGGCGTGCTCAATCTTGGTGCCGAGGGCATGATGCTGGTGGCTGCCATCACCGGTTTTGCCGTGGCCCACCAGACCCATCTACCATGGCTGGGTTTTGTCGCAGGCGCTGTTGCCGGCATGTTGATGGCAACCCTGTTTGCTTGGCTGGCACTGGTGCTGGCAACGAACCAGGTGGCAACTGGCCTGGCCTTATCCATCTTTGGCACAGGCCTGTCGGCCTTCATAGGGCAGTCTTTTGTCGGCCAGTCGCTGCCTGCCGGGCCACATGGGGTCGCCTTTTTATCGGACATACCCTTCCTCGGCAAAGCCTTTTTTGATCAGCATCTGGCCGTGTATTTTGGTCTTTTACTGTGTGCGGGCATCATTTGGTTTCTGCAACGCAGCCGCGCCGGCCTGGTTTTGAAGGCGGTTGGTGAATCACCAGAATCTGCCCATGCATTGGGTTACCCTGTGCGCAAGATACGTTATCTGGCGTTGCTGTTCAGCGGAGCCTGCTGCGGTATCGCCGGTGCTTACCTGTCAGTCGTGTATACGCCGATGTGGGTGGAAGGCCTGGTCGCTGGTCGCGGCTGGATCGCACTGGCGCTGACGACTTTTGCCACCTGGCGTCCGGCACGGGTCTTGCTGGGTGCTTTATTGTTTGGCAGCGTGACGATTTTGCAATTCCATTTCCAGGCGATAGGCATCGCCATTCCATCGGAAATTTTATCCATGCTGCCCTACCTGGCAACGATTATCGTGCTGGTGCTGATCTCGCGTAACCCTGACTGGATACGCCTGAACATGCCAGCCTCTCTGGGCAAGCCTTTCCGCCCGGGGTCTGCTTAAGTATTGATAGAGATGTCATTTGCTGTGCGTTTTTTTGATTACAACTGAAAATCAGACGAAGGAAGCTCCCCATGAAAATTACTCGCAGAAAAACCCTGGCAGCCGCGCTGTCCCTGGCTATTGTCGGTCTTGCTGGTTGTGGCCAGAAAGAAGCAAGCAAATCCGCCAGCGCCAGTGCAGCAGCGCCTGCACCAGCCAGCAGCGCTGCCGCACCTGTTGCGGCAGAACCTCTGAAAGTCGCTTTCGTCTATGTAGGCCCGATCGGTGATGCAGGCTGGACTTATGCCCACGACGCAGGCCGCAAGGCTGTGGAAGCCAAGTTTGGTGATAAAGTTAAAACCAGCTTCGTTGAAAGCATTCCTGAAAGTGCCGCCGATGCAGAACGCGTCTTCCGCGATCTGGCAACACAGGGTAACAAAGTCATCTTTGGCACCACCTTCGGCTATATGGAAGCCATGCTCAAAGTCGCCAAGGATTTCCCCGATGTGAAGTTTGAACACGCCACCGGCTATAAAACTGCTGAAAACCTCGCGCAATATGATGTGCGCACATATGAAGGCGCCTACCTCGCCGGCATCGCTGCTGGCAAGATGAGCAAGTCCGGCAAGCTGGGCGTGGTTGCGTCCCTGCCTATTCCTGAAGTGCTGCGCAATATCAACTCCTTCACCCTTGGTGCCCGCTCGGTCAATCCCAAGGCAACCACCAAGGTCGTGTGGGTCAACAAATGGTTCGACCCGGGCAAGGAACGCGAAGCAGCCACCACCCTGATAGGCCAGGGCGTGGATGTACTCATGCAAAACACGGACTCTGCCGCCGTCGTGCAAACCGCAGAAGAAAAAGGCGCATATGCCTTTGGCTGGGACAGCGACATGAGCAAGTTCGGCGCCAAAGCCCACCTGGCAGCATCCGTCATCGACTGGGGGGTGTATTACACCAAGCGCGTCGATGAAGTGTTGAACAAAACATGGAAATCAGACACCACCTGGTGGGGCCTGAAAGAAAACATGATAGACCTGAAAGCCTTCAACGCCAGCCTGTCCGACGAAGTCAAAAAACTCATCGCCGACAAACGCCAGGGCGTCATTGACGGCACAGGCCCGATCTGGAAGGGGCCGATCAAGGACAATACCGGTAAGGAAGTATTGGGCAAGGATGCTGTTGCAGATGACAAGTTCCTGCATGACATCAAGTTTTATGTCGAGGGTGTCGAGGGGAAAGTGCCGGGTTGATGTAGGGCGTCAATACAAAATTGATCTGTAGGTTGGGCTAGGGTTTACCAGCCCAACACTCGGCGTTTAAACAGCGTATACGTTTGCAGAGGCCCAGTGTTGGGCTGATACCCCGTAGCCCAACCTACAATCCTGCCAACCATCCTGCCTACAACTTACACCATCACCTTGGCCGAAGCCTCCGCCACTATCCTTCGCAACCATTGCACTTCCGCCGCCGCATGCGCCCGTTCATGCCAGAGCATGAAGAACTTCATCTTGGGTACGGTAACCGGCATCGGCAAGACTTCTATTGGCCAGTCTCTGGCACATTGCACGGCAAAGCTGCGGCTGGTAGTGAAGATGAGATCGGTGCGTGAGAGTACGTAAGGAACCATACCAAAGTAGGGAATGGTCATCTGTATCTTGCGTTTCAGGCCCTGCTCTGCCAAGGCGGTGTCGATGATGCTGCGGTGGCCCATCATATAGGGGGTAGGGGCCAGGTGGGCCATCTCCAGATAGTATTTGATCGACAAACCCTTGCTGACGACCGGGTGTTTGCGGTTCACCATGCACACCACTTCATCTTCAAACAATTGCGCCAGATGCAGGTGCGGTGGTAGGTCTGGCCAGTTGCCAATGACGCAATCGAGTTCACCGCTTTCCAGTCCGGCAGCATAATCAAAACCAGCATTCAGGGCATGCACGGTCAGGCCAGCATTGGGCGCCTGTTCGCGCAGTTTTTCAATAATGAGTGGGATCAGCAGGGCGCTCAGGTAATCCGGTGCGCCGAGATGGAAGATGCGCTGGGTGGAGGCAGGCATGAAAGCCGGGGCCGGGCTGGCGATGCTTTCCAGCACATTCAAACCCTGGCGTGCCAGCAACAAGAGTTCTTCACCGCGTTCGGTTGCAGTCATGCCGTTTTTGCCGCGCACCAGGATGGCATCTCCTGTGATTTCACGCAGGCGCTTCAGCATATTGCTGATGGCGGGTTGCGATTGCCCCAGTTTCATGGCGGTGCGGGTGACGCTGCGCTCAGTCAGCAGAGTATGCAGCACGCGCAAGAGATTGGTGTCGAGCTGGTCCATCAAACGCTGCTGGCTCATGCTGCTACCTCGGTTGAGGGAGATGAGGGTAAAGGCAATACATCACCATCAACAAACACCAGCATCTGGCCAGATGCACATTGCGTCCAGCTTTCGTTCGTGGTCAGGGGTTCGGTGACGATGATGGCAACCTTGTCGGCAGGGGTGGTGACTTGAGAAAAATCCACGGCGACGTCTTCATCCGTCAAGGCGGCGGTACTGAAGGGATGCTGGCGCACGATGTAGTAGAGCTTTGTCGAACAATGGGTGAACAGTGCTTCGCCATTCGAGAGCATCATGTTGAAGGTACCATAAGTGGCAATCTCTGCAGTGATCTCATGCATGAACTGCGCCAGTTGTTGCACCGATGGCAATTGCTCGCCAAAGTGACGGCGCATGCGTTGCAGCAAATAACAAAATGCCCGCTCACTGTCAGTATTGCCAACTGGCTGGAAACTCCCATCCAGCACAGGTGCAAATTCCTTCAGATCGCCATTATGGGCAAACACCCAGTAACGTCCCCAACACTCACGCACAAAGGGGTGGCAGTTTTCCAGGGTAACCTGGCCCTGGGTAGCCTTGCGTATGTGGGCGATGACATTCCTGGATTTGATGGGATAGCGTTTGATAAGCTCAGCCACGGGTGATTCCACCGCCGACTGATGATCAACAAACAGGCGTACACCGCTGCCTTCAAAGAAAGCGATGCCCCAGCCGTCTTTGTGCTCGTCCGTCAAACCGCCGCGTGTTGCAAACCCGGTAAAACTGAAGACAATATCAGTCGGGGTATTGCAGTTCATTCCTAGTAATTGACACATGATGCATATAGTGAAAACAGTTTGTACATACCTTACCATACGCAAACCTGCTTATTATTCCCATCTTTATAAGATTTTGAAGTTTGCTTATGTTATTTGCTGTCAGATTCACCGACAAAACAACGATGCGCCATGTGCGCACCGTCTATATGGGCGGCCCATATAGACTGAGAGTGAGATTGAGAGTGGCTGGCAGCGCGCCAGACACAAATCAAGTAGCGGGATCATTGCGCCAAGAGGCGAGTGACCGCCCTATGGGTGATTTATGGATCATTGAAGCCAAGGACAGCGCAGAAGTAGAAAACCTGTGGCAAAACCGATCCTTTCTGGGTTCACGGCATGCGTGAAAGTGTGGAAATTCTGCACTGGTCCAAAACATTCCCAGAGACGATGACGGCAATCTGAGGCATTCTTCAGGCGTTTTTACTATTTTGATGGTAAGTTGACAGTGAGCGCACAACATGCCCGTGGTAAATGTTTTACATTTTGACCGTAGACTAAGCCCCTATTGAAGCAGATAATATTTCACACAAGACCTGCTTACAGGTAAATAAAGGATGGATAATCATGCAAAGCTTCAGTACAGACGCCTTGTTGCTGGCAGTACCTGAATTAAAGGATGTTGCGCCCAAACACTATCCTGACCTGGTGTTACTGGCAGCGCAGAAGACATTCAAGACACGTAAGCCATTCTGGCGTGAATTCCTGACAGGCCTGACAATGTTTGCGGCTGTTTATCTGTCTAACCGTATCGCTGCACCAGATTCGATATGGATTAGCTGCGTGCTGACTGTCGGCCTGGCCCTGATTTCCATGTTTGCGATAGACCTGGTGTACTTCCGCAAGTTAAAACCTGCGATCATAGACCGTCTTGCCAAGATCAAGCTTGGTGTAAAAGAATAAGCCCGGCTGCGGTCTCAGGCTTCAGGCCTTAAGTTTCAGGTTTTTATGGCAAATACTTTTTGAAACTCACGCTTGCCCTTGCTGGTCAACGCCAGCGCCCGGCTATCAAGGTCGCGCTCCAACCAGGCACGGTGCAACAACAGGTTCAATAGAGCCGCCCCCAAAGCGCCACCCAGATGCGGTGTGCGCTCACTCCAGTCCAGGCAGGAACAGGCAAAACGCCTTCTGGCTTTGCGGGTCGTGGCGATATCCAGCCCCAATTCTTCCAGGCCCTTGCTACCTGCGTTTGTCAATTCATAGGCTGTTTCTTCACCTTCCACGGGCCTGATCCAGGCTTGCTGCATCAGGTAATCATGCACGCCCACGGCTACCTCCCCCGCCATATGGTCATAGCAGGTACGCGCCTTGCGCAGTCGGTCTGGCGTGTTGGGTACAAAGCGCGATTTGGGTAAACCAGCGATCAGCAACAGCGATTCCAGGGCAATTGCAACTTCATTGCTGGCGAGCTGGTAATAGCGGTGCTTGCCTTGCGCCACCACATTCACCAGATGTTGTTCCAGCAATTTGCTCAAATGCACGCTGGCAGTGGAGGGGCTGACCTCGGCCACGACAGCCAGCTCGGTACTGGTGCGGGCGCGCCCGTCCATCAGGCTGCACAGCATGCGGGCGCGGGCTGGCTCGGCGATGGCACCTGCCAGCTTGGCTAATTGGGTGTCGGCGTATTCAATATTGGTGGGATCTTGTGCATTCATAGTTTGATGGTAGACGAATTGTTCAATGCAAACAAGCCCTATACTGCGTTTCATTACCTGATCATTAGTTCTGCCATGACACAGAAAACCTCTATCCTGAATGCAGCTTGCCGCCCAGACCCTTACCCGTATTACGCCAGCCTGCGTGCAGGCCCTGCACTGGCTTTTGATACAGAACTCAGATGCTGGATAGCCAGCCGTGCCGCCGTCGTGCAGCAGGTGCTGGAATCGCCCGCTTGCGCTGTCAGGCCAGTTGCAGAAGCTGTGCCGCGCAATATTGCCGGTGGTACGGCAGGAACAGTATTTTCATATCTGGTACGCATGAATGAAAGCCAGGCGCATACATTGCCCAAGCAAGTCATACAAAGCTCGCTGCGCAAGCTGGATTTATCTGGCATCGCTGCATATACACAGCAGCATGCTACTCAACTCACGAGCAAGTATGATGTAAGGACAGGAAGCGGGCTGACGCACTATCTGTTCGATTTGCCCATCCATGTCATGGGCAGTGTATTAGGATGTGAAGAAGATGCCTTGCCCGCCCTGGCAAACTGGGTGGCAGATTTTGTACGCTGCCTGTCCCCCTTGAGTACAGCAGAACAAATTGATGCGGCACATGTAGCCGCAAAGGCTTTGCAAGGCAGTTTCCGCCAATTGCTGCAAGACAGCCAGGCAAAACCGCATGGATTTTTGGCTGACCTGCAAAGCGAAGCTGTGCAATCTGGCTGGCAGCATGCTGACGGCATATTGTCCAACCTCATCGGCTTGCTGTCGCAAACTTATGAGGCCACTGCTGGCCTGACGGGCAATAGCCTCACTGCACTGCAAGCACACCCTCATTTGCTGCAAGACTTGCGCAAAGATACATCTTCCCTTCCAAGAAATTTACTTGACCTGGTAGCAGAAGTTGCCCGCCATGATGCACCTGTACAAAATACCAGACGCTTCGTCAGTCAGGCTTGCGAAATCGCTGGTCAAAGCCTGCAAGCGGGCGATGCCATCGTCGTCTTGCTGGCGGCTGCCAATCGTGATGCCGCTGTCAATGTTGATCCCGATACTTTTCAACTGGACAGGCCGGACAGAAAAGTTTTCACCTTTGGTCATGGTCGTCATACCTGTCCAGGCCAGCACATTGCAGAGCAAATCACAATCAATTGCCTGCATCACTTGCTGAACATGCCTGCATTTGATTTCGCTACATTGCTCTGGACATACCGGCCTTCACTAAATGGCCGCATCCCTGTATTTACGCACGACATACAAACCAGGAGACCACATGATCGCCGTGATTTTTGAAGTCATACCACATGCAGAAAACAAGAAGGAATACCTCGATATTGCAGCCGGGCTCGCACCTTTGCTTAAGGAAATGGATGGTTTCATTTCCATAGAGCGTTTCCAGAGTTTGATCGATCCCAGCAAGATTTTGTCCCTGTCTTTCTGGCGTGATGAAGCGGCAGTCGCCAACTGGCGCAATACCGAAGCACACCGGGCAGCGCAGTCGCAAGGACGCGGCCATATCTTTGCAGGCTATCGTTTGCGCATCGCATCAGTAGTGCGTGACTATGGTTTGCTGGAACGTGAACAGGCACCGACAGACAGCCGCCATGTGCATGGTTAATAAAATTCATCCAGGAAGTCACCATGTCAGCACTTGATTTTTACCTGAAAAAACATTACCTGAACAAAGCACAATTTTCCCTCGCATGCCAATGCGCAGAGGCAGACATTGATACACTGATACAAGCGCAACTCTTGCCTGCGCCATCTCATGTCGTCACTGACAATGCAAAAATCCACTCTGCTGTATTTGGTGTGATGGACGCTGACAATACCAGCACTGGCGCTTATTTTCATCCAGCCAGTGTAGGCTGGTATACGCTGGCACTGCAGCTTATAGACCAGTATGGTTCGAATGTCGCACCAGTAATCCTGAAAGAAAATTTTATCCGCGATTTCATCAACGGATTGACCGACATGCATCACAACATATGGCGTCTGAATGATTGTTTTACGGCCGATGACCAACCTTTGCTTTCTGGCCTGATGCAACGCGCTGAATTTTCATGGCAACATTTTTTGCTGGGCACTTTTGGCCTTTGTGTTGCCCACCCTGTTTCTGTCTCAGCAATAGTGCGCAAAGAAATATTACAGGAAAAACTCGCCCATCTTGCCGACAACGGCAACAAGGAGAATTTTTCTCCCGTCGAAGCAAAAGCATTGTTACCCGTTGTTGATGCTTTTGCAGAAGCCGTCATGTGGTTTTCACCAGCAGAATATCCACGTTGCAGTCGCAAGCGGCTGGTGGAGGATTTACGTCCACGCTTGCTCGTGGCAATCGCTGCATAATTAGCAAAAGGGGGGCATTCTTTTCTTCACTACAAAATTGATGTCAACATAGTGAAGTCAATTTGTCTTTTCAAGCTGAAAATGTTATTTGCCGATACAGAATCGCGAGAAAATCACACCCAGCAAATCGTCGGACGTAAATTCACCAGTGATGCTGTTCAAACGGTCTTGCGTCAAACGCAGCTCTTCGGCAAATAAATCCAGCGACTGATCATTTTGTGCTGCGTATTCTGCCGCGTTTTGCAAATGTTCATGTGCGTGCTTGAGGGCGATCAAATGGCGTTCGCGGGCCAGGTAAAGTGATTCTCCGGTTTGCTCCCAACCGGCAATGCGCAGCAGTTCCTTGCGCAGCAGATCTATGCCTATGTGTTCATGTGCGGACAAGTAGATATGCGTAGCATCCGACATTTCATCGACGCTGGCATGGTGGCCGGAGAGGTCTATCTTGTTCCAGATACGTATGACTGGCACGCCTTCCGGGAAGCGGGCGACGATGGCATCGTCGGCGCGGGTCGGGCCGCGGCTGGCGTCAAGCAGATGCAGGATGACATCCGCCTTTTCTACCTCTGCCCAGGTGCGCTCTATGCCTATGCGTTCTACTGTATCGATGGCATTCGCGACCTGACCGTCTTCAGGTTCGTCATGCTCGTGGCGTATGCCAGCAGTGTCGATGATATTGAGGGGTATGCCTTCGATATGAATCGTCTCGGTCACCTTGTCGCGGGTAGTACCGGCGATGGGCGTGACGATGGCAACTTCATCGCCAGCCAGCACATTCAGCAGCGATGATTTGCCGACATTGGGCTGACCTGCCAGCACCACATTCAAACCGGCGCGCAGCAAAGCACCTTGGGCGGCTTGCTCAAATACTTTTTGCAGGGCTGCCTGTATCGTCGCCAACTGGCCACGGGCATTCGATTTTTCCAGGAAGTCGATTTCTTCTTCAGGAAAATCCAGCGTCGCCTCTACCAGCATGCGCAGGTGTACGACTTTTTCTACCAGTGCATGAATGACTTTGGAAAAAGCGCCGGACAGCGATTGCGATGCCGATTTGGCGGCAGCCTCGGTCGATGCTTCGATCAGATCTGATACCGCTTCAGCCTGTGCCAGATCAAGCTTGTCATTCAAAAAGGCGCGCTGGGTAAATTCGCCTGGCTCAGCCAGCCGCAAACCCGCATCCTTGCCCGCTTCCAGACAGCGTGACAGCAGCATTTGCATGACCACAGGGCCGCCATGGCCTTGCAGCTCCAGCACATCTTCACCCGTGTAAGAATGCGGTGCCTTGAAATAAATCGCGATGCCCTGGTCGATGACGGTGCCATCTGCCTGGGTAAATGGCAGGTAACTCGCATGACGCGGTTTGAATTGGGTAGTGCCAAACAGGGCAGTGACAACGGGCGCAAGGTCCTTGCCGGAAATGCGTACGACACCTATGCCACCACGCCCTGGGGCGGTGGCAATGGCAGCGATGGGAATGGGTTCGTAGATCATGTTGAAATTCTATCTGTGCTGCACTCTATGGGTGCAAATTAGTCTGTTGGTTTGTGACGGAAATGCGACAGGGCAGTTACCAAGAATATCTACTCCCGTAGGTTGGGTCTGGCCTTGCTAGGCTACGGTTTACCAGCCCAACACTCAGCCTCAACATTCAAATACGTTAATTACACGCCCAGTATTGGGCTGATACCCCGTAGCCTAGCGAGGCCCGGCCCAACCTACGAATTACATGCAAGTGCGCCATGGGTTTGATTAACAAATCACGTCATAAAAAAAGCCCGCAAGCAAACTTGCGGGCTTTCTCATTTGCTCAATCTTGACGCTTAAGCCTTGTGCTCTGGCGGTATCAATTTATTGTTGATCACCCATTGCTGCGCAATCGACAAGATATTGTTCACTACCCAATACAATACCAAACCGGATGGGAAGAAGAAGAACATGACCGAGAATGCCAGTGGCATGAACATCATCATCTTCGCCTGCACAGGATCGGCCGGGGCCGGGTTCAATTTGGTCGTGATGAACATAGAAATTGCATACACCACGGGCAAAATGTACCAAGGGTCAGGAGAGGTCAGGTCAGTGATCCAGCCCACCCATGGTGCGCCGCGCATTTCCACGCTGGCTTGCAAGACCCAGTACAGCGCCAAAAAGACCGGCATCTGGATGAGGATAGGGAAGCAACCACCGAGAGGATTGATTTTCTCGGTTTTATACAACTCCATCATGGCCTGGTTCATTTTTTGCGGATCGTTTTTGAAACGCTCACGCACAGCCTGCATCTTCGGTGTCACGACTTTCATTTTTGCCATGCTGCGATAACCGGCAGCAGACAAGGGGAACAAAGCCAGTTTGATGGCAATCGTGAAGACCACGATAGTCCAGCCCCAGTTACCCAGCATTTTGTGGATTTGCTCCATGACCCAGAACAGTGGCTTGGCAATCAGTGTCAATACACCATAATCCTTGACCAGTTCAAAACCAGGCGCGATTGCGTCCAGCTTGGCGGATTCTTGCGGGCCGGAATACAGGTGCGCATTCATGCTTACAGTGGCACCTGGTGCGACCGTGCCCATAGGCAAGACATTACCGACTGCATACAGATTGGTATCTACCTTCTTGGTGAAAATTTCACGCTTGACCTTGTCTTGTGGAATGAAAGAAGACACAAAGAAATGTTGCAGCATTGCTACCCAGCCATTGTCTGACTCTTTGGCATGGCTATCTGTACCCTTGGAGATTTTCTCAAAATCCAGTTTCTGGAATTTTTCCGCTTCTGTATATACCGCTGGTGCATAGAATTCGCCGCTGCCAGAGAACATGCCACCACTTTCAGGCTTGGTACCGTCATGCAGCAATTGCAGATACAGGGAAGGCGTGATCGGCGCTGTACCCGTGTTAGTCACATCATGGCGCACATCGATCAGGTATTCGCCTTTTTTGAAGGTATAGGTCTTGGTCAGCTTGACGCCGCCTTGCTCTGCTTCCAGCACCAGTTGTACCTGGTTACCACCTTCCAGGGTGCGGACACCTGGCCTGGCGATGAAGCCAGATTTGTGGTTAGGGAAAGCCCCACCCAGCAAACCCGTTTGCGCCAGATAAGTACGTTTGCTTGAGTTATCAAACAAGACCATGTTTTTTGTATGGTCTTTGCCATCTTTATGCTTCAGCAATTCCAGCTTTTTGAGCTCGCCACCAATGGTATCAATATCTGCCCTGATAACGTCAGTAGTAATAGTGATGGTTTCGCTCCGAATGACAGGGGCAGCATCTGTCCCCGCTGTTGCCGTAGCACCAGCAACGGCACTGGCACTGCCTGCCGCACTGGATGCGCTGGCAGTATTATTGGCAGAGGCAGAGGCACTGGCCACTTTGGGTGGTGGAGGGGCAAAAATAGACGGCTTGCCGCTATACACGCCCCAACCATTCCAGAGCATGATCAGCGCGAAAGAGAGAATTACCCACAGGACGGTACGTTTGATATCCATTTGTGTATGTCAGGAAAGGGGAGAAGAATGTCCAGTGCGCTTGCCATCATGGCAGCACTGGGCAGATGTGGGGGTGGTTTGTGATTTTTCACTAGCGGGTGGCACATTATCCACGCCACCAGGGTGCCAGGGATGGCATTTGCACAAGCGCTTGCCTGCCAGCAAGCTTCCCTTGGCGGCACCGTGTATTTTGATAGCCTCTGCCGCATATTCAGAACAGCTTGGATAAAAACGACAGTTCTGCCCCAACATAGGACTAATTGCCAGTTTATAAAATCTGAGCAACAGGAGCAGCAGGGTTTTCATCTCAAATGCCCTAAAGTTGACTTACCGGCGGCTTGGTACCAACCAATGCGCAGGCTGGTGCCGCGAACAGACGCAGGATTTCCGCCCTGAGCTCACGTTTGAGCTGGGCAGTCGTCGCTGGCCCCGCCTTGCTGTTAACGGGGCGAGACAACCGCACGATGCAATCCACATTCAACAAGGCTGAATGACGGAATATCTCGCGGGTGACACGCTTGATCGTATTGCGCGTCACTGCACGCGGCGCAAAACGTTTGGCGGCCACCACACCTAAACGGGCATGCGGCAAATCATTGGTTCGGGTGTACAGCACAAAATGCGCGGTTTTTTGCACGGGGCGCAAACGAAAAACGGATGAAAACTCATCCGTTTTAACGATGCGCCTGACGCGGGCAAAATCTACGCCGCCTGCACCTGCCTGAACTGGCTCAGTTATATTATTGATCATGCGAATTCAGCAAGGCTGCGCAGATCAACGAACTGATAATCAAGCTGCCAGGCGTTTACGGCCTTTGGCGCGACGTGCGTTCAGAACAGCGCGGCCACCGCGGGTTGCCATACGTGCGCGGAAACCGTGGGTGCGCTTGCGGCGAACGACGGAAGGTTGGTAAGTACGTTTCATGTTGGTCTCGCTAATTGAGCAATAAAAAAAATCGGAATTACGGATAAAGGCTGTCTTGGGTGCGACTTCGGCTTGCACATTTTCGTCAGGCCTTTCGCCTTTACTGCCCCAAAACCGCTGCTCATGGTGTTACGCATCAATCCATCAAAAAACCGATAATTAAAGCCGCACCAATAAAAGAGGGGTAGGGAACCCTGAATTAGACACCATTTTTGCTTTGCGTGTCAATCACTTAGCGCAAAAATTAATCAAACAAGGCACACCTATTGGTGCAATGCAAAGAATAAATTTAAACCCAAACCTGTGGATAACTCGGTCAAGCGGGGT
Source organism: Undibacterium sp. Ji42W (assembly GCF_049340405.1). Classification (NCBI taxonomy): domain Bacteria; kingdom Pseudomonadati; phylum Pseudomonadota; class Betaproteobacteria; order Burkholderiales; family Oxalobacteraceae; genus Undibacterium; species Undibacterium sp. Ji42W. The sequence continues at coordinate 379,660 of NZ_JBMPOV010000002.1, read as the reverse complement.
TAAAATAGCGGATTAGCGCGGCACCGTTTTATGTCTTTAAGACAACTCACCCAGCGATAGAGGTGCAAGTCTCTTAGTAAGCAGCTCATGACATCTGTCATTGAGTATGACTAATACTTACTCAATACTTGCCAATATCGCACAGGTCAGAATTTAATTCGGCACCGCGCATTTGCATTTAATAATTAAAGTCATACATGGAAAATTTCTGGCAGGCCTGTTCGTCCCAACTTGAGCAAGAGCTTCCACCACAGCAATATAGCGCCTGGATCAAACCGCTATTCCCGCTTGACTTTGAAAACGGCAAGCTGCGCATCGCCGCGCCCAACCGTTTCAAACTCGACTGGGTCAAAGCCCAGTTCGCCAACCGCATTACCGACCTGGCTAACCAGTTCTGGGATGAAGAAGTCGAGGTACAGTTTGTGCTCGATCCGCGCGGCAACAGAAAGCCTGCTCCTGCAGCGGCGGCCGCGCCACGCTCACAAGGGTTGAATGCTGACCTCGATGCCCAGGGCAGCGTGCCAGAAATGATGTCTGAACCCGCTGCGCCAGAAGTATCACCGCGCCGCGAACAAAGCCGTATTAATTCCGACCTGACTTTTGACAGCTTCGTCACCGGTAAGGCCAACCAGCTGGCGCGTGCTGCTGCTATCCAGGTGGCGAATAACCCTGGCGTTTCCTACAACCCGCTGTTCCTGTATGGCGGTGTCGGCCTCGGTAAAACGCATTTGATCCACGCCATCGGTAACCAGATACTGGTTGATAATCCGAACGCCAAGATACGCTACATCCACGCTGAACAATATGTACGCGACGTAGTGACCGCTTACCAGCGCAAGGGTTTTGATGAATTCAAGCGCTATTACCATTCGCTGGATTTGTTGCTGATTGATGATATTCAATTCTTTGGCGGCAAGAGCCGTACGCAAGAAGAATTCTTTTACGCCTTTGAAGCACTGATCGCCGCCAAGAAACAGATCATCATCACCAGTGATACTTATCCCAAAGAAATCACCGGCATGGATGACCGCCTGATTTCCCGCTTTGATTCTGGCCTGACAGTCGCCATTGAACCGCCAGAGCTGGAAATGCGCGTAGCGATTCTGCTCAAGAAAGCCCATTCAGAAGGCGTGAATATTTCCGACGACGTTGCCTTCTTCGTCGCCAAGCATTTGCGCTCCAACGTGCGCGAACTTGAAGGCGCGTTGCGCAAGATTTTGGCTTACTCACGCTTCCATGGTAAAGAAATCACCATCGACGTGGTGAAAGAAGCGCTAAAGGATTTGCTGTCGGTGCAGAACCGCCAGATTTCCGTAGAAAACATACAGAAGACCGTAGCCGATTTTTTCAACATCAAAGTCGCCGACATGTATTCAAAAAAACGTCCGGCCAATATCGCCAGACCACGCCAGATTGCGATGTACCTGGCCAAGGAACTCACGCAAAAGAGCCTGCCAGAAATCGGCGAACTCTTCGGCGGCCGCGACCACACTACCGTCTTGCACGCAGTACGCAAGATCACCGCAGACCGCACCAAAAACCCCGAATGCAATCATGAATTGCACGTATTAGAGCAAACGCTCAAGGGTTGATGGGCTGGATGTTGTAGGATGTGCAAGTTGGAATAGTAATTAGCAGTAGACAGATGAGTAGGGTGCGCCATGCGCACCAGGGCAGTAAAGCCGGACAAGTACGGTGCGCACGGCGCACCCTACGGGTTGGCAAGGGTTTTGCTCTGGAATCAGCGATATGCGTAAGCAACGAACGCCCCTGGATTCCAGCTTTCGCTGGAATGACGGTTTTGACGCTACCGGTCGCATTGACGTATCGGATGTTTAAAGCAACAAGAAAAGTATTTAACGTCATCCCAGCGCAGGCTGGAATCCATCTGAGCAAGAACCGTTTGCCCAGAGCGACGAACAAGTTTGTAGGGTGCGCCATGCGCACCAAAGTAACAAGCAAGACCGCAGTAAATATGTGAAGCAATCTATAAAAGCAGTAAGAAATAGTTAAGTTCCTTGTCACCATACAAAGTGAGGATATTCAAATGCAATTGGTTAAAACCCACCGGGACACCCTGCTCCGGCCTTTGCAAATTGTGAGTGGTATTGTCGAGCGTCGGCATACATTGCCGATTCTGGCCAATATCCTCATTCGCAAAGACGGTGAACAGGTGTCGTTCCTGTCGACCGACATAGAAGTGCAGATCACGACCAAGGCAGCCATCGGTTCTGGCGGCGACAGCATAGCCACGACAGTAGCAGCCCGCAAATTGCTGGATATTTTGCGCGCCCTGCCAGATGACAATGATGTCGTCCTCAAGCTTGAAAACAAAAAGATGAGCGTGCAGTCAGGCAAGTCACGCTTCTCTTTGCAAACCCTGGCGGCAGAAGAATTCCCTACCGTTGCCCAGGCCGAGCATTTCAATGCCAGTGTCAACCTGCCACAAAAAACCCTGAAACACCTGTTCAACATGGTGCATTTCTCGATGGCGCAACAAGACATTCGTTATTACCTGAACGGCTTGCTGCTCGTCGTCGATGGCAAGAACGTCATCGCCGTGGCAACTGATGGTCACCGTCTGGCATTTTGCCAGGTCGAAGTCGAGCAAGAGTTCCCGCGTCACGAAGTCATCATCCCGCGCAAGACCATTATCGAGATGCAGCGCCTGCTGGAAGACAAAGAAGACCCGGTACAAATCGACATCGCCAACAACCAGGTCAAACTGACTTTTGCCGATATCGAACTGATTTCCAAACTGGTCGAAGGCAAGTTCCCTGACTTTAACCGCGTCATCCCAAAAGGCTATAAAAACAGCTTCACTTTGGGCCGTGAGCAATTACTGCGTTCATTGCAGCGTGCCGCGATCATGACGTCGGACAAGTTCAAGGGCGTGCGTTGCGTCATCACCCCTGGCCTCATGCAAATCCTGTCGACCAATGCCGACCAGGAAGAAGCGATAGAAGAAATTGAAATCGACTACGGTGGCGACAGCGTGGATATCGGCTTCAACGTCAGCTATCTGCTTGATGTATTGAATAACCTCAAATGCGACCAGATATCGGTCTCTTTGGGCGACTCCAATTCATCCGCACTGATCACTATCCCCGACAACACCGACTTTAAATATGTCGTCATGCCGATGCGAATATAGTTTTTTTATTTGCTGAATTGCCGTGAAAGCAGCGCATTAAATTCACGGCGATCTTAATACCGTCATTCCCGCGCAGGCGGGAATCCAGTGTCGTTAGTCGTTATGCCCTGATGCATCAACACCCAAGACACTGAATCCCACCTGCACAGAAATGACAAAGCAGTCCCTGAATATGTTTCACATTGGACGATTGACACAATTGTCCAAAACAGTTCGTTTTTTTAGAAGGTAGCCATGTCCGATAACACCCAAGACAACACTCCAGCCCAGCCCAATCAATACGGCGCGTCCTCAATCCAGATTCTGGAAGGCCTGGAAGCCGTGCGGAAACGCCCCGGCATGTACATCGGTGACACCTCGGACGGCACCGGTCTGCATCACCTGGTCTTTGAAGTGCTGGATAACTCCATCGATGAATCCCTGGCAGGTCACTGTACCGAGATCAATGTCACTATCCACAGCGACAACTCCATCTCCATCACCGACAATGGCCGCGGCATCCCTACCGGCATCAAATGGGATGACAAGCACGACCCCAAACGCAGCGCCGCAGAAATCGTCATGACCGAGCTGCACGCGGGTGGCAAGTTCGATCAGAACTCGTACAAAGTATCCGGCGGCCTGCATGGCGTGGGTGTCTCCTGCGTGAATGGTCTGTCCAAGTTGCTGAAACTGACTATCCGCCGCGATGGCAAAATGTATGCGATGGAATTTGTCCGTGGCGTACCGCAAAACCGCGAACTCGAAACCGTTGATGGCATCGTTACATCCCCCATCAAAGTTTTGGGTGACACCGACAAACGCGGCACCGAAGTCCACTTCTGGGCCGATGAAGAAATCTTTACCCACGTTGAATTCCATTATGAAATCCTGGCCAAGCGCATACGCGAATTGTCCTTCTTGAATAATGGCGTACGCATCAAGCTCAACGACCACCGCACCGGCAAAGAAGAATTGTTTGCCTTCGAAGGCGGCACCCGTGGCTTTGTTGAATACATCAACAAAAATAAAAGCGTACTTAATCCAACGATTTTCCAGGCCACTGGCGAACGCCAGTCTGACCAGAACACCACGATCACGGTCGACGTCTCCATGCAATGGAACGATGCCTACAATGAACAGGTATTGTGCTTCACCAATAACATCCCGCAGCGCGACGGTGGCACCCACCTGACAGGCCTGCGTGCCGCGATGACCCGCGTCATCAACAAGTATATTGAAGAACACGAATACGCCAAGAAAGCCAAGGTCGAAGTCACCGGCGACGACATGCGCGAAGGCCTGACCTGCGTCTTGTCCGTCAAAGTACCAGAACCAAAGTTCAGCTCGCAGACCAAAGACAAACTCGTCTCCAGTGAAGTACGCGGCCCGGTAGAAGAAATCGTCGCCAAGACCCTGTCTGACTTTTTGCAAGAACGACCAAACGACGCCAAGATCATTTGCGGCAAAATCGTCGAGGCATCCCGCGCCCGTGAAGCAGCCCGCAAAGCCCGCGAACTGACACGCCGCAAAGGTGTCATGGACGGCCTGGGCCTGTCCTCCAAACTGGCAGACTGCCAGGAAAAAGACCCCGCCTTGTGCGAACTGTACATCGTCGAAGGTGACTCTGCGGGTGGATCAGCCAAGCAAGGCCGCGACCGCAAATTCCAGGCCATCTTGCCACTGCGCGGTAAAGTATTGAACGTAGAAAAAGCCCGCTTTGAAAAAATGCTGTCCAGTGAGCAGATCACCACCCTGATCGCCACCCTGGGCACCAGCATAGGCCCCGACGAATTCAATGCCGACAAATTGCGTTACCACCGCATCATCATCATGACCGATGCTGACGTCGATGGCGCCCACATCCGCACCCTGCTGCTGACCCTGTTCTACCGCCAGATGCCACAACTGGTAGAACGCGGCCACATCTACATCGCCCAGCCACCACTCTACAAAGTCAAGGCAGGCCGCGATGAACGCTACCTCAAAGATGACGCAGAAGAAGCCACCTACATGATGACCGTCGCCCTGACAGGCGCATCCCTCACACCAGGTACAGGCGCAGCCCCCATCACTGGCGAAGCCCTGGGCGAACTGGTACGCCAGTACAACCTCGCCAACGCCATCATGATGCGCCTGACCCGCGTCATCGACCGCGCCGCCCTCACCGCCATCATGACAGGTGTCACGCTGAAACTGGATAACGCAGAAAACGCAGAAGCGTCCGCCATCGCCCTGACCGCCGCCATCGGCGACAATGCAGTCAAAGCAGTAGTACGCAGCGACGAACTCTCAGGCGCATTCAGCCTGCGCATAGAACGCCTGTACCACGGCAACATCAAGGTCAGCAGCATCGATGCCGACTTTGTCGATGGTGCCGATTACCAGGTACTGGAAAACGCCGCGACCACCTTCAAAGGCCTGCTCACAGAAGGCGCCTTCATCCGCCGCGGCGAAGGCGAAAAAGCCAAGGAAATCGCCGTGCACGACTTCCACCAGGCCATGCTCTGGCTGCGCGACGAAGCCGAACGCGGTGTCAGTAAACAGCGCTATAAAGGTCTGGGCGAAATGAACCCAAGCCAACTTTGGGAAACCACCATGGACCCCACAGTCCGCCGCCTGCTCAAAGTACAGATCGAAGACGCCATCGCCGCCGACCAGATTTTTACGACATTAATGGGCGACGATGTGGAACCACGCCGGGCGTTTATTGAATCGAATGCGTTGAGGGCGGGGAATATTGACGTTTGATGTAACTGTGATTTGTAATGTAAAACGGAAAGGTCAGCCAAAATGGGCTGACCTTTTTTGCGTTTACATAAATCAAGTAATTGATGTCTCTAGCTTTGTCACGCAAAAATTGGAAGGCATCGCAGCAAAAAGAAATTTTTCGAAGTCATAGAATCTAGTGTCACTGCCGAATCTGATCAACTAACAGGCGACTGCAACCCTGAAGTTAAGAAACAACACTATCTGTGCGTCATCGATGGCAAAAACACAGTAATACATACTTGATCTATAGATTAGTCATTTTTCAGTACTTACAGTTATAATTTGTTCAAAAATAAGCTATTTAAATGCTATTCTAATATTTAATTTTCCTTTCTATAAATCTAAAGTCACGCTGAGTTCTTGACTTCAAATAAAAGAGAAATTAGTTATTTTTGAATGTACAAAGTGGTTCAATTTAGCATGAATGCCCTCATGAAATTAGTAGAATAACCTCAAATTTTTAACGTCCACGTTTCAGGCGAAACTGAAAATTTTTAGATGACAGAGCTTAATCAATGAACGCTGAAAAAATCCTTCTACAATTGCAGCAGTCTCAACAAGCTCATGATGAGCGCTCGCATAGAGATATTCTGGGATTGGATACCCATACCCGTCTTAAACACATGATCCTGCATTTTCTTAAGTATGCAGGAAAAATAACTAATGCTGGTGAAACTGGAAACCACGAGTTATTAAAGGCGACTTTGGTTGATACATTTATTATTTGCCTTGCGATGGCAAATACACTTAATACTAGTATCGGTGCAAATATCCATGAAGAAGCTGCGGAATTAGATGATCTAGCAAAAATGTTAGGGCGGCAAATCGCAGCACCAAATATTTTTGATTTTACTTTGAAAAAGCTAGTTAGCCTTTCTGGGAAAATGGCCAAATCGATAGAATCTACAGATCATTTGGAAAGAGGTAACCCAAGGGAAGAGCTTGAGACATTAATTGTCGAGTTATCTATCTCAATTTTGCAAATCATCGGGGTTTTAGGCTTTTCTTTGAATACATTAATTCATGAGCGTTGGGCGGGCGTAGAACAAAAATTGTTGTTTAACAAACTTTCGGCTTTGCAATGAGTTTCTGGAGCGGGGAGCGGCTTGCTATCGAACTTAAGCATCTACTTAAGGATGATTTTAATCCTGCGCAAATTGATTGTGCATCATATCGACTTAGACTCGGTGATCAAGCATTTGTAACTTCTGACAAATCATTTAATGCGGCACCCGGCGAGCCACTTGTTCAAAGTATTGGTGATCCCCCTAGCCACATAATTAAAATTCCCCCTGGCCAATTCGCTTTCTTACTTACTCAAGAAATTGTAAAAGTACCTCGTAGTGCACTAGCGTTAATTTCAATGCGTGCAGGTCAAAAATTCAAAGGATTGATAAACGTGTCCGGTTTTCACGTCGATCCTGGATGGGAAGGTCGATTGATATTCGGCGTTTATAATGCTGGTCCAAGTGATATTATTTTACATAAAGGCCAAGAACTCTTTTTGATCGTTTACGCAGATTTAGACCGTCCTTCACAGAATGTCTACAAAGGTAGCGGTAACGGTCGTAATGGAATAAGCTCGGAATTAATACAAGGAATGACAGGCCAAGTGTTTTCCCCCATGTTATTGCAGAGAAAAATTGAGGAACTCAATAAAAATTTGCAAGATGCAAATAATAAATTAAAAGACTTAGAAACCCAATTAAGAGTACAACTGATTACTCATACTGCATCGTTTCAATCTTTCGAAGAAAAACAAAGGATATATTTCTTTGTTACGAAAGGGGTAGCGGGGTTTGTGGCTGCTATCGTAGTTTTATTTATCTCATCTCTTTCGACGGATTCAGGAAAACGGGTTGCTGGAGAATGGATTCAATCAGTGATTAATGTCACACACAAATCATCCACCACATCTTTGAAAAACAATGGAGTTGATCAGGCCGTATCATCATCGCAAGTTCATATAAGTGAATCAAAACCTCCGCCACCAAAGCAAGTGACTTCAAGCCCTGCATCGCAATAAATTCTTAATACGTATATTACAAAACAGGTCACAAAAAGAGGTTTTAGTATGAAGCAATAGTACATTCAAGATACTTTTTACCAAGTATCTTGAAAGAAAACATAAATCAATCGCTTTCATTTATCTGAAGGTATCTTGAAGTAAGATCGAAGCCGCTAGCGGTTGAAGCTTAATACCTATATAAACAATTGGTAAAAATTTTATTAAATATGCTCAGAGTTACAATTGAAATTCTTCCGTCAGGAGATGAAAGCCGCAAACGTCATCTTGGTACTGTGGAAATTGCAAATGATGGGACAGGAAGTCAAGAAATTGGAAACTATTCAATCAGACTAGCTAAATTTGGAAGACCAAATCAAACTTGGCTTTATGGAAAATTAAGTGGCTTTGATCGCATTAGAAGAGGTCCCTATGATTTACTTTTACAATCGCTACTAGCCACAATTGGCGTTCGAAACTCGGCAACAGTAGAGGAATATAAAAAGTCTCAAAGCCCAATAGTTAACTTGATGTCAGAAGAAATGTAGACTTTTTTGATCCAATAAGTGGGATTAAAAGTCTCAAATCCAATCTTAAAAAATGCGAGCATGAAATTTTAAAATTCACATTTAGCAATTAGATGACATGCATGGAACAAATTTAATGGATCGAGCATTAAGATCACCAAAAATTTTACCATGCTGGTGAACTTTAAGTTCTCTCCAGATTTTGCACGCAGCTAGAATTGTAATTTCCCACTGTTTGCCAGAACATACGGAAACTTCCAAGTGTGCAGTCAAATCTTTTATTGTGCGTAACAACCCATATTCGACAGAATCGACTCCTTCAAAGAAAGAATTTTTCTTTGCCTCAGTAAAAATTAGTGCAACAATCGCTTCGTCGATTACAGCTGCTCGCCCGCCATCCTGCACTTCGTCAACATCTTTATCACTTTTACGTTTGCAATTAAAAAAATGCTTTCCACGCAATACCGGCGACCAGCCTAAAATTGCAACGAATGCCAAATGAAAGACGTCGTGGAGTCTGTATCCATCATCTTCATATGCGTTATCAGTAAGCTCGTTTCCGAATTGCTTAGCTTGAAAAAGTAGCTGAGCATGTCCTTTATTATCTTGATCTGAAAGTTCAGAGTCTACATTTATCTCAAAGTTGCGAGGAAACTGCTCTGTCGCTGTAAAATTTTCATCAAATAGTTTTGCTCCAACCCCGATAGATTGATCATTCCACCTATCACCAATTTTTTGCAGATTCAATTGAGCAACTTCATTTAAATTTAGATTAGTCTTAGTCGCGATATTTGCCACATTCCAAAGAATGTCTCCGAGCTCTTCACTAATTCGATCTCGAAAAATTGTATATGCCTCCCCGTCTCTCAAATAGCGTTTGTAATGCGTAAGCAATGAACCAGACTCCCCAGCAAGACCAAGTAATGGCAAGATCAATGATTTAACATCGTCACTTGAAGTGAGAGGAGCTTGATCAGTTTTCTGAGCTGTAATTTGGTATTCTGCGAAATCCATATTATTCCTTAGAAATAAAAATGACACGACTCTTGTACTTTTTGAAGATGGATCAGTGACTCGACGTCAATTTCAAAATAATTTATCTTGACGAGGAGCACTTGATAAAGTGTCTGTTTCGCCGATTTCGAGCTTCCACTTAGGAGGGTAAAAATAATTTATCGGCTCGTCTACAGCATGAAATTTTTGTTTAATGCGTGTGCGGCCAGATATACCCGCTATTTCTGGATGCAACACCCGAGAATATTTATCAACCTCGCAAAAAACGTTTTGTATATCAATTAGTTGAAGCGGCCTACCCCATAAGTTTTTAAACTCAAGTCCTAAACGCTCAAATTCGTACTCTTGGCGGTCAGCCATTTGTTTAATAATCTCTATTTCTGATAACCCGCCGAGTGAAGAAAAGCACTTTCGAATTCCGTCTCTAGCTCCAGGTCCCGGCATCGTAAATTCCATCTCACTGAAATTGGTCAGTCCACTATAATTGATATCCGTTACTAGCTGATATGCTAAAAAGTCCCCAATCAACGGGTACGACAATAATAATTCGAATGCTTGTTTCATGCTTTTACAAGCAACTAGTCTTTCAGGTAAGCAATCGGTAAGCATAAGTTCAAGAAGTTTAAGATGTGACTGATGTTTCTTTTCCACTTTAAAGATCGCATGCCCAGAAGCCATGATGTACGCTGCTGAATAAATGGTAGTCTTTGATGCCATTGCCCGACTCAGTACACGATTGTAGTCACTATATCGATATGATGACCAACGGATTGGCCCTAGTTCTCTCTCCAGTAGCTGCCAAGTCTCAATTTTATTAAATAGCTTGAATAAAATAATTCGAAAAAAACCATCTTCAATCGCCAGCTCATCTTTATAGATTACATCTCGAATTAGATACTGACTTACTCGATCCGAAGCACGATAAGCGTTTGTAAACTTATATTGATTAATTATTGGGTCCGTAGACCACGGTGCTTTTTCACCGTTTATTCTTGCAAAAAATACGTCTTGTCGTAACTTAGCAAACCTCCAGTACGAATCAAAAGCCACAGTGGTTTTTGCAGGGCTTAAAGAAATGAAGATAGTTGGAGCTAAAGGCCTTTTTTTTTCAACAACATCTGTTTTTTTTAAATTGGATGTTTTAGCCTGCAGTTTTTCTAATTTTGAAATCATGGATGCGCGACTATGTAGAAGGAAGCATGGTAAAAATATCTTCTGAGAATGGAGTCAATATGGCTTTTGTCTTTTCGTGGTGGGATCGCTGCACAACAGAAGACATACAAATTACTTGTGTGAGCGTTAGTCCCAGATGTTTAGCCATAAATCTGCCAAGCCAGTATAAACCGAGATAATTACCATATGCTTTCTCAAATTGCAGTTGAGTTGCATATACTCCCGTGATTGAAAGCTTGTCGTTGGGTAACGGCGTGAATGACACTTGCTGAAGGCACGGAAAGCCTCTTTGACGTTGATCTGAATGATCTCGAGTCGGATCGAATATTGATGCCTGCAATGCACTTTTTCTGTGATTTCCTGATTGATATGTATCTATTACACTTTGCAGTTGATTAACAGGTCCCGTAGTCCGATCTTTAGGTTGGTAGCTAGTTAAACGCCTAAAATAAACACCGTTCTTATTTGCTGGGCATTTTTTTATTCCCGGCCACGCTTTTTCGTATCGAGTAAATAAATCAATTGAATCTGTTGAAGAATTCATATTCCATAACGACGATGGAAAGATTGTGTTACTTACTGTCTTGCAAAGACTTAAATTATGACTGCTCAGTTCCTTGTCGAGTCGTTCACGTATGCACATATTCTCCAGCAAATTACCGTCATCTAGATTGTTGATCACAACTACTGATGGGTGCCGAGTATCGCCCCCCTTTTCAAAGGTAGCAAGAAATGCGCGTGCCCACGCATGGGATAGATTTGAATCTGATATAGACAAGCTAGTAATCATTAATCAACCTCTTCTTCGAAACGGTAGCAACCACGTCCGTTATATTGAGCAGGCGAAATCCGGACAAACGATGACCATAGATCAGTACTCACACGAGCTACACCTGGCGTCGACGCGCGCACTACTAGCCCATTGATGCTAGGTAATACTAGGAACTTCGAATCATTTTCAAGAAAGCTATTTCTCGGGAAAATTATGTAATCGCCTACTTCGCAATCGACAGCGCGCCCCTTCCAAAACTCGTCAACAACGACGAGATGTGGCATATCTGATTTACCAATTAATTGTCTGCGAATATCTCTGGGCTGAACCTTCGCCAATAACTCGCCCTTACTCCGAGATATTTTCCCTAAGCCGTGAACCAAATGATTAATAACCCCAGAATAACTGACGCCTAACCAAGCGGACAGTTTGAAAATTTGAATGGGATCAAGTGTGTCATAAGTATAACCACGCTTCTTCATACCATTTTCGAGAGTCACCTTAGGGATCAAAAAAAAAGCTGCGAAGCAATCTGCCTGAAATTCATTGGGATCTACTGATCGACTAAATGATCTATCCTTTACCAATTCATCAAATTGCTCGCCATGTCCCATCATATGATGTCCAATTTCATGGGCGCATGTGAAATTTCTTCTGCCTTGAGGGCGAAGTGAAGAAAGCACGATTGTTGGTTTTTTCCCGCCAACGTACATACCCTCCATAGATGGAAGATTTGTTAAGCGTACTTCGATACCTAACTGCTCAGAAGCATCAATTGCAGATACAGACTCATCATGTGCCAAATTCAATTGTTTACGCACTTGTAGAGCTTTTACTATTGCATCACTGGCGAGTTGTTTTTTATTTGGCATTAGGGGTTTTCAGAATCACGAAGCATGCGCAACATATTCATAAGTCGATCTAAATCTTCAGCGTTCATTTTACTTAGCTCACGTGCCGCAAGCAGTATTCGCGTGTCACTGGAGTTACTAGTATCTGAACCATTTATAATCCAACTAACTGATACGTCGTACAACTTAGCAAATTCACCAATCTCTTCAGCAGACACTTTACGTCGCCCGGCCTCAATTTCAGAAACAGTTGGTCGATGCAAAGTCATTTTTTTTGCCGCCTGACCTTGTGAAAGACCTGATGCTTCACGAGCCTCCCTCAAGCGTTCATTTATCGACATCTCATACCTTTCTCTACTTTTCAATCGTGGTAGCTTGTTCTGCAATGCGCGTAGCAGCTTCTTTGATCGAAAGCACTTTGTTATCCATCAAAAAAATATTATTAAACTCTAGGTTCAACTGTATTTTTTCAAAAATTTCAACGGTTACCTCTACACAATTTAAGCTATCGAAGTCCTCTAAATCTTCTAAAGGAGTCATATCTGAAGTAATCACAACAGGCGCACGGCCACTATGCTCTTGAATTTCAGCTACAGCTTGAATTAATAAAAATTCAATTTCAGATTGCGTCATGTCAACCCTTCAAAAGAAGTATTCTTACCATCGGTAAGAATATCTTACCACTATTAAATCATTAATTACAAGGGAGATTTAATCTTTAATTGAAAAAACCTAACCCAATATAAATTCAATGAATATTGCGGGAATCGTGACAGCTCATTCCCAATAGCAGCTTGGGCGGAATGACACGGCATGCGGCGAAGAAAATGCCTTCCACGTCTTTGCCATCCAGACGTATCAGATCATGCAATGCTGTATTCCGAGCAAGCAAAGGACATCTGCATCAATACAACGCGAAAATTACAGGCTTCCCTTATGAAAGCGGAAAGCACTTCACCGCTGCTGCCGCGCAAAAAACTCCCAAATCATTTCCGCCCCATTCGGTGCCATTGGCGACGGGCCTAGCAAGCGCGCACGTCGATAGTAAGGTTGTGGTAAGCCATGTCCTCCGCCGTGGATGGCGACGAGTTCGACTTCAGTTCTGGGGTCGTGCTTCCAGCTTATGCGTTCTACATCGACACCTGATATTGCAGTCGTCTGTGTCGTGGGTGTGGCGGTGATCTTGTTCAGGTCGGCGAAATATTGTGCTGAGGCGCGGGCATTGAGTACGTCGCCGCATTTGTAGAACAGGCCTAGCAGGTTCACTTCGCCGCCGTTGTAAGGCACGAGCGGGTCTTTGGTGCCGTTCATGATCATGACTGAGGTGCCGGTGCCTGCGGGTTTGCAGCGGAAGTTTTGTGGGGCTTGCACGCTGGCGGATACTGCGGCCACGGCGCGGAAGCGGGTTGGGGATTCCAGGGCCAGGCGTAGTGACATGAAGCCGCCTGCGGAGACGCCGGTGGCGAATACGCGGGTCTTGTCTGTGCCCAGGTCATTGATGAGTTTGTCGGTCAGGGCGTTGAGGAAGCCGACGTCGTCGATGTCGCGGCCATTGACCTGGTAGTCGCCGACTTTGCCGCAATCGTTCCAGTCAAAGCTGTAGGCGTCGGGGTAGGCGATGGCGAAGCCATGTTGGTCGGCGAGACGTTCGAAGCCGTAGCCGGTTTCTACGCGTATGTCTTCTGCGCTCTGGCCTGAGCCGTGCATGACCAGCACCAGCGGTGCGCCCTTGGGCAGGTCGCGTGGCACATAGCTGATGTAGGTGCGCTTGATGCCACCTGCCTGTATGCTGCCTTTTTGCACAGCGCCAGATAAGTTGGGACGTTCGGGTGTTGGGGAATAGATGAAGTAGGCGAACAGTGCGCCGCATAGCGCGATGAGGGTGAGCAGGCCCAGCAGGCTCCAGGCAAACCAGCGTAGTACTCTTTTCATTGCGCACTTTCAGTGGCTGGGCGGGTAGAGGGAAATCCCCACCATTCGCCGGGTTGTATTACCTATAGCTTACCTGCCTAAAACATGCCTGAATAAGCACCCAAGTAGGCACCTAAATAAGCACCAAGCTCAGGGTGAGGAGACATAACAGTACTAAGCAGTACTAAGCAGCACAAAGTAGTACGAAGCACTATAGCGGCGTCACAGCAAGATCACTGTCTTGCGTGATTCGTCACGATGATATCTTTGGCCGCTGATGCTGAATGCTTCCCTGAACCTGGCCTCTTCGTTTTGCTCGATTTGGCACATTTAAATATGGCTCGCTTAATGCAGCGAGCCATATCCTGATGCTGTTGGAGTTGAAAGCCTGGTCAGTGAAAACTGTTCAGTAAAGGCGGGCCTTAGGACAGTTCACTTTGATTGATGATAATCCGTGATACCAGGCCGTATTCCTTGGCTTCGGCAGCACTCATCCAGAAATCACGGTCTATATCTGTCGTGACTTTTTCCAGTGACTGGCCGGATTCCCTGGCGATCAGGGCGGCGATGCGTTCACGTATCTTGACGATTTCACGCGCCTGGATAGCGATATCTGAAGCCTGGCCACCAAAACCGCCGCTAGGCTGGTGTATCAAGAAACGGGTGTTTGGCAGGCAGACACGGCGCTCTTTAGGTACCGACAGGAACACATTTACGGCTGCACTACCCACCCAGCCAGTGCCAACGATATTCACCGGTGCATCGATGAACTTGATGATGTCATGGATGACATCGCCAGACTCCACATGGCCGCCGGGGGACGAGACCAGGATGGTGATAGGTTCTTTGGACTCTGCCGACAGGGCGATCAGGCGCTGGGAGATTTCTGATGCCAGTTTGTCGTTGATCGTGCCAAATACCAGCACAGTACGGGATTTAAAGGCCTTTTCTTCGAGGAAAGGGCTGCGTGCTGGTGATTCGTTGTTCTCTTTTTCGTCGGCCATGAAAGTCTTCTTATCTGATCTGGTTGAAATGTGGTGATTTTTTGGTCAATATGGGGGATGATTTTATGTCATTCCAGGCTGTGTAGATGGCTGCTCAGGCAGTTTTTTTCAAGTAGGCCTCAGCCAGCCTGACCCAATAAGTTGCGCCTATGGGCAGCAAATCGTCATTAAAGTCATAGCTGGGGTTGTGCAAGTTGCAAGGCCCGAGGCCATGTCCCATGTCTCTGTGGCCGCCATCACCATTGCCCAAAAACACATAGCAGCCCGGTTTGGCTTGCAGCATGAAAGAAAAATCTTCTGCGCCCATGGTGGGTTCTACCTGGTCATCAACCTTGTCTGCGCCCACGACACTGCGCATCACTTCTGCGGCAAAGGCAGTTTCTTTGGCGTGGTTGATCAGGGGCGGGTAATTGCGCTTGAAGCGGAAATCTACCTGGGCATCAAACGCTGCGGCCGTATGCTCGGCGATGGTGCGCATGCGTTTTTCGATGAGGTCTATCATTTCTGTACTGAAGGCGCGTACTGTTCCTATCAACGTTGCTTCATCCGGGATGACATTGGTGGCACTGCCGGAATGGATTTGCGTGACTGACAGCACGGCAGACTCCAGCGGGCTGGCATTGCGGCTGACGATGGTTTGCCAGCTCTGCGCCATTTGTACCGCGACCATGATGGGGTCTATCCCCTTGTGCGGTTGCGCCGCATGGGCACCTTTACCCCTGACGATAACTTCAAATTCATTCGATGAGGCCATCATGGGGCCAGGCGTAACGCCAAAAGTGCCAACCGCAACACCTGGCCAGTTGTGCATGCCAAAAACCGCATCCATGGGATATTTGTCGAACATGCCGTCTTCTATCATGCGGCGCGCACCGCCACCACCTTCTTCGGCGGGCTGGAAGATCAGATAGACCGTGCCATCGAATTCTTTATACTTGGACAGGTAATGCGCCGCCCCCAGCAACATGGCGGTGTGGCCATCATGGCCGCAGGCATGCATTTTCCCATCGTGCTTTGAAGTATGGGCAAAGGTATTGATCTCTTGCATGGGCAGGGCATCCATGTCGGCCCGCAAGCCTATGGCCCGTTCGCTAGTGCCATTCTTGAGTACCCCGACGATGCCTGTGCCTGCCAGGCCACGGATGATAGGTATGCCCCAGGCTTCCAGCTTTTGCGCAACGACTTCCGAGGTGCGGTGCTCTTCAAAGCAAAGCTCGGGGTGGGCGTGGATATCACGCCGGATTTGCTGGATTTCGGCCTGGAATTGGACGATAGGGTCGATCAGGTTCATTTTTTGTCTCCGGATTGCATTGCATCAATACCCTGGCAATAAGCTACTGGCAGATATGTGCAAGCTATTCTTTTCAGGATGTTATCCTGTTGATAAGAAAAATGATAGTCAGCATGGTATCTCTGCCAAATCAGGCTCAATACCTGGATACTGGCTTAAAGCAAGTTTCTTCAGTATAGAGAAAGATACCAGATTCCGGGCAAACTGGTAGTGGTCAGCCTGCGCCAGGATCGTATATACATACTACAAAAACAGCTTTGACTAAATGCCTTGGCCAGCTTACCTTACCAGCGCATGCCAGACATAGCACTCATGCCCGCGCTATAAATGGCCAGTATGCTCAGGATCAGGCCGAGGGGGCCAGACACCAGGCTGCTCCACAGGCAGTTGATTGCCAGTTCTCTTTGCTTGCGCAGCCTGGCCATGGCAGCCGCAGGCAGCATGATCAAACCCAAAATAGCTGGCAACAAAAGCACAACCAGCGGGGTAGTGCGGCCACTGGCATCAAGCATGAAGAAAGAGATCGTCAGCATGGCGATCAGGTGCAGCAAGATGAGTCTGGCGCGGGCGCTATGCAGGCGTGTTGCCAGGTAAGAAAAGTAAACAGGGTAACTCAGGCCACCGATCATGAGCATGCCAGGCACATTGCTGAGATCGGTATGACTGATGTAGTCATAGATCAAAGGTGGCAGGATCATAACAAGCAGGATCAGGAAAAGATGCAGGGCAATACGCTTGATGATGGACATGTAAGCTCAGTTTATGCGGGTAGAGTCGCAGGCAAGACCCGCGGCTTGCTTAGTGTAGCAGATGGCATGGCATGCACGAGTCTGCTTGCACGAGTCTGATACAAAGCCTGTAAAATTCGCCAAAAGACGGTAAAACATTCTATGGTCGCAATGAAGATACTCACGAAACTTTCATGCCGGAAAACCAGCCATGGGCCAGCCCAGGAGGATTCCCTTTATCTGCCGATAATCTCAAGGCAGGCCTGATACATGCCAGGGTTCATCTTGCGCCGCCTGCTGCAAAGCCTGGCTGTTTTGCTGCTCATGTCACTGCTGGTATTTGCCGGTGTGTATGCAATAGGCAACCCCATCGATATCCTGATCAGCCCTGAGGCAGATCAGCTTGAGCGTGCGCGTATCATTGCTGCCTTTGGCCTGGACCAGAGCCTGCCGCAGCAATACTGGTTATTTTTGAAAAATGCCCTGGCTGGTGACATGGGGCGTTCCTTCGCTTATGCGACTCCGGCCCTCGGTCTGATCCTGGAACGCATGCCCGCCACGCTGGAACTGGCCGTGTCTGCCATCTTGATTGCGGTAGCTCTGGGCATACCGCTGGGTTTGCTGGCTGGTTTGCGGCCCGACAGCATTGCTGCAAAAAGCATCATGGCGGTTTCGATACTGGGCTTCTCCCTGCCTACCTTTTGGGTAGGGTTGATGCTGATCATGGTGTTTGCCGTGCAACTGGGCTGGTTGCCTTCCAGCGGGCGGGGTGAGACGACGCTCTTGCTGGGTGTGCCTGTGAGTTTTTTGAGTATCGATGGCCTCAAGCATTTGCTCTTGCCTGCGCTGAACCTGGCGCTTTTCAATATCGCCATGGTGATACGCCTGACACGCTCAGGTGCGCAAGAAGCGCTGTTGCAAGACTATGTGCGTTTTG
The DNA here is from genome assembly GCF_049340405.1 of Undibacterium sp. Ji42W. Classification (NCBI taxonomy): domain Bacteria; kingdom Pseudomonadati; phylum Pseudomonadota; class Betaproteobacteria; order Burkholderiales; family Oxalobacteraceae; genus Undibacterium; species Undibacterium sp. Ji42W. The sequence goes on along the minus strand of NZ_JBMPOV010000002.1, from coordinate 361,542 downwards.
CCCGCGCCAAGGGTTTGCGTAATAGCCGCATCATCGGTGTGCATGTACTTAAGAATATCCTGATCCCTATTGTCACCGTGATTGCCCTGCAATTTGGCTCCATCATCGCTTTTGCGATTGTCACTGAATCGGTGTTCGCCTGGCCGGGCATGGGCAAGCTCATCATCGATTCAATCCGCGTACTGGACAGGCCAGTTATCGTTGCCTACCTGCTGTTGATCGTCAGCCTGTTTATCCTTATCAACCTGATAGTGGACGTGGTGTATTCATTGCTGGACCCGCGCGTGCGTTTGTCAGAAAGCCGGGGCTGATTTTAATGACCGCGATGATTGAAACCATCACTCCCAAAATTGAAACGCCCTTGCAGCGTTTCTTGCGCGATTTTTTTGCCAGCCGCATTGCCAGCCTGGGCAGCCTTATTTTATTGCTGCTGGTTTTGCTGGCGATATTTGCGCCCTTGATCTCGCCGCAAAATCCTTATGACCTGATGGCGCTGGATGTCATGGATTCACGCCTGGAACCCGGCACACTTTCGTCTGATGGTAAACAGACTTTCCTGCTAGGCACCGATGAACAGGGTCGCGATATGCTGTCGGCGATCTTCTATGGTCTGCGCATTTCGCTTATCGTTGGTTTTTCCAGCACGGTGATTGCGCTGGCAATCGGGCTTAGTCTGGGCTTGCTGGCGGGTTATCTGGGTGGCCGTGTTGAATCCCTCATCATGCGTATTGCTGACATACAGTTATCTTTCCCCTCCATCCTGATCGCCATGATCTTGCTGGCGCTGACAGGGCAGGGCGTAGGTAAGATCATCATCGCGCTGGTACTGGTGCAATGGGCTTACTATGCGCGCACTGCCCGCAGTGCGGCGCTGGTGGAAAGGCAGAAAGAATATATAGAAGCTGCAATCGGCCTGGGCTTGTCACCGGCCCGCATTATCTGGCGTCATTTGCTGCCGAATTGCCTGCCGCCACTGATCGTCATCGCGGCCTTGCAGGTCGCCTCGGCGATTTCGCTTGAAGCGACGCTGTCATTCCTGGGCCTGGGTTTGCCCGTGACTGAACCTTCATTGGGTTTGCTGATCGCCAATGGCTACCAATATCTGTTATCCGGCAAATACTGGATCAGCTTTTATCCCGGCCTGGCCTTGTTGCTGACGGTGGTATCCATCAATCTGGTGGCTGACCATTTGCGCGATGTACTGAACCCGCGCTTGCAGACGCAATAGGTGAAATAGGCAGAACAGACATCATGACAATTGCGACTCTGGAAGTACAACACCTGCAGACTGAATTTGCCAGCCGCGTCGGTACTGTGCGCGCGGTGAATAATGTCAGCTTCAGCGTGCAGCCCGGCCAAATCATGGGCCTGGTGGGCGAATCCGGTTCTGGCAAATCCATGACGGCTTATTCCATCATGGGCCTGATCGACCCTCCCGGCAAAGTCACGGCAGGCAAGATCTTGTTCAAGGGCCAGGACTTGCGCAGCTTGTCGGCAGAAGCCATGCGGCAAATCCGTGGTAACCGCATTGCCATGATATTCCAGGATCCGATGATGACCCTGAACCCAGTCTTGCGCATTGATACGCAAATGATGGAAACCATCTTTGCCCATCAACAGGTCAGCCATGAAAAAGCCCGCGAGATGGCACGCGCCGCCCTGGTCAAGGTTGGCATACCTTCGCCAGATGAAAGACTGCTGTCCTACCCCCACCAGTTTTCTGGCGGCATGCGCCAAAGGGTGGCAATCGCCATCGCACTTTTGAATGAGCCAGAGCTGATTATTTGCGATGAACCAACCACCGCGCTCGACGTGACAATACAGGGGCAAATCCTGTATGAAATGCAAAAGCTTTGCCGCGAATCTGCCACCGCATTGATCTGGATTACCCATGACCTGTCGGTGGTGGCAGGCCTGGCTGATACCGTCGCCGTCATGTACGCAGGCAAAATAGTCGAGAGGGGCAGTGTGCAACAAGTACTGGAGCAGGCTTTGCATCCCTACACCCATGGCCTGATCGCCTCTTCACCATCGCGCAATCTGCATGGGCAACGCCTGCGCCAGATACCGGGGTCAACTCCGTCCTTGCTGAACTTACCGCAAGGCTGTGCATTCCGCCTGCGCTGTGAACGTGCCACTGCGGTTTGTGAACAGGACCCGGTGATAGAAAATCTGCACGGCCATAGCGTATTGTGCTTCCACCCCATGCAAACAATCGCCGGGGTGACGCATGACTGATACTCATCTGCCAGCCTTGCTGGAACTGCGCCAGGTCAGCAAGCGCTTTGCCAAGCCTGTAGCATTGACAGACAAGCTGACCCAGCTATTTGGTGCTGACAGCAAACAGCAAATCGTCCATGCCGTTGATCAAGTCGATTTGAGTTTGCAAACGGGTGAAGTCGTCGGCCTGGTTGGTGAATCCGGTTGCGGTAAATCTACGCTGGGGCGCATGGCCGTGGGTCTGCATACTTTGTCAGAAGGGTCGCGCTGGTGGCGCGGTGAAAACCTGGCAGACATGAATAATGCTAAACGCAGGCAAATGCAACTGGCCGTGCAAATGATATTCCAGGACCCGTATGCCTCGCTGAACCCGCGTCTGCGTGTACAAGACATCGTGGGTGAAGCACCGGTCGTGCATGGCATCATCAAGGCTGCAGAACAGCAGGAATATGTAGAACACCTGCTGCAAAAAGTAGGGCTGGACCCGGCTGTGCTGAAACGTTTTCCGCATCAATTTTCTGGCGGCCAGCGTGCCCGCGTTGGCATCGCCAGGGCATTGGCGGTCAAGCCTGAACTGCTGGTGTGCGATGAAGCAGTCGCGGCGCTGGATGTGTCAATACAGGCGCAAGTACTGAATCTGTTCATCAAACTACGCGATGAGTTGAACTTGACTTATCTGTTCATCAGCCATGATCTCGGTGTCGTCAGGCATGTGTCTGACCGTGTACTCATCATGTACCTGGGCCGCGTGGTTGAATCCGCCGCCACCTCAGAAATTTTTGAACGGCCTAATCATCCCTATACACAAGCCTTGCTGGCATCTGCCCCCAGGCTGGAAGTGCGCAAGATGGAATACATCGCTATCAAGGGTGAAATTCCTTCCCCGCTTAATCCGCCGACCGGCTGTCATTTCCATCCACGCTGCCCGCATGCGATGCCGAGATGCGTGACTGAACAGCCAGCATTCAAGGAAGTTGCGCCCGCACATTTTTCAGCGTGTCACTTAAACGACTGAGTAACATGCAGGCGGTCGTCAGTGCAGATGTTTGATAGTGCTTGTCTGGGTCTTTATCTACGATCTACTTCGGATATTCTGAGGGCGTAACGCTATCGATATAAATCACCGCATCATAGGCTTTGGCTGGAGTAATCGCCTCTGGCGTCATACCCCAGTAACGCGCATAAGCAGGTGAGAACATCCAGCTATTACTGGCATCGGGTTTTGCCAGTGAGAAATCGATAAAGCTCATGTTCAAACGGCTATTTGTGAGTATGCTTTCCATGCTGCCTGCTGGTGGTGCTGCAATTTCAGTATAAGCTTCCTTGCCATAGCTACCCAGAATACCGCGGCCCATATACAGGCCTATGGTGTACATTTCTTTACGGCGTTTTTCTGCCATCCACACACCCATGGTTTTTGCGTGGGCTTTGTCTGCCCAGTTATTGGCGATATGAAAATTATGTGCCCAGACGATGATTTTCTTTTTCGGATAGACAGTGTCGGCGAGAAAGTTCAGGTTCTCGGCCATGCGCTGGTCACGCATTTCTGTGAATTCCTTGCTCATGGGAGGGAAGGCCAGTTGCTGGCTGAACGTCAGCCTTGAGCGGGCTTCCTGTATCGTTATATCTACCATGTAGGCTGTAAACTGTTTCGCCAGCGTTGCGCGGTTTTTTAGCAGAGTATCGGCGATTAACTTATAGTGTTCAGTCAATTCACTTGCTACAGTCATGGGCATTTGCTTGTTGAGCAGGGCATTCAATTTTTCTTCAATGCCATCAACTTGCCCGGCTAATTGTGGGGCTACCACTGTCAGCATGCACTTGAATCTGTCTATGATGTTTTGATGTCCCAGATAACCGCTGTCCTGATTATCAAATCCTGCAAGTATCAGGCGAGGTTTGCCTGTTGCACCCTGTTTCAGGTAATTGAACAAGTCCAGGGTTTCATCCGTGGCGATGGTGCCAAACTGGCTGCTGCGCATCGCGTCAAGGCCAGAGGTTTTATCGAGATTGACATAAGCTGCATCGGCCGCAGTCATTGATGCTTCCATGGCGATGATCTCAAAGCCCATTTCCTGATGCAGGAATTTAATCAGGCGGGTTTTCATCCAGTTGAATTCTGCAACGCCATGGGCGCTTTCACCAAGTTGCACGATGCGCTTGTCTTTCAGCAAGGGCTTCAGAAATTGCAGGTCGCTGAAGTCATCGCTGAAAAGTGAACGCAGACTGTGGGCATTTTTTTGTATGCCTGCTTGCCACGCGGGTTGTATGGTTGTGATCAGTCCGGCAGGCAGGGCAAGGCTCTGGTCATCCAGCAATTGCATGGATTTTTGTGGGCGTGCAGGCTTCTTTATTTCTTCGATATCAGGAACCGTCATACTTTCATCGACCTCCAGCTTTACATCATCAAACCAGGCCGTACCTTCACCTGCCAGGCCTACACCAAAGTGTACCAAAGCAGCATTGGCTGCCACCGGCACTGTAATGTCAAAGCGTTGCCAGTCACTGCTGCCAGTAGGGCCGCGTTTGGCCAGCATGGCATCAGCCACGCCAGTCTTTAATTTGCCATCTACCTGAAACAAGAGCTCGGCGCGGCCATTATTGACATCTCTGGTTTTGATCCAGCCTGACAAGCGCAAAGGATGACCACCTATGGTACTGGCGACCAGTGTTTGTCCAATGACGGTCATCGCCCCTTGCGGGGTTTTGGCATTACTTTCAATCTTGACGGAGCACTTACCTTCTTTCGCCAGCGCGCAGTCTGCACTGACGGTATGCGCTTCCATCAACATCTTCCAGCCATACGGCAGGCTTGACCCTGCTTGCCATTCTTCAAAGCCAAGATTGTGTGTTGCCAGATCTGCCGCATTAGCCGTGGTGGCCACACAGGAAGAGGCAAGCGCCAGGCCACTATAAACAAGAGCTTTGCCGGATTGCTGGAGCAGGAAGTGCAGGCGTAGAAATGACATGGATAGAGTTGAGTGTAGTCTGCCAGGAAAATAGAATATCTTCTTGGTAAGAAAGATTTCATTATTGCCATTATATGTCGGAGTAATGAATGGTCTGGCTAGAATAATTATGTAAATTACATTTCCCCAGCTACTGTGGCGCCCAGACTCAAGCTACAGCGAGGCAGACATGTGCGAAAGTCATGGATAAAGCGAGAGATATTTGAAACGGTGATAACGATTATGTCAAAAATAAAGAAGACTTATTTGCTGCGGTGCGATAAAGTAGTACTTGTCTCCTCCAACACCTCCTAAGGTTTGGATTTAACCCGCAACCGCAAGGTCGCGGGTTTTTTTTCGCCGGTTTAATTTCTTCGCTCTACAGTATTCAAATTCCTTGAATATTTTAATTCTATGCAGAAATATCCTACGCGCCCTGATATGTGTTTTGTGAATGATTGATATGCATAAATAGATCTTGGTAAATTTGCTGCGCTGCGATATAGTTGTACCTGTCTCCTCCAACACCTCCTAAGGTTTGGATTTAACCCGCAAAGTTTGCGGGTTTTTTTTTGCCTTTTTTTGTCCGGGCTTCTTTTGTGCAACTGGTGAGCTATCTGCCCTCTTTTATCTGTTAAGGGTATTGATTTGTTAGAATGATATGATTGCTGTTATGTCAATTCCCTTTCAGAACTTCATGCATTTGAAACGCCAACTCATCTCCCGCACCCTCATTTGTCTGGCGCTGTCTGCTCATTACTTGTTTGCAGAGGCGGCACAGCCAGACCAATCTGAGCAGGCAGCAGTTTCACAAGCAGTAATAGTGACCAAGGAAATGCGTGCCGCATTGCAGCAGTTTGTCAGCCACTATGCTGGTAATGCTAAAAACAAACCTCAGCATATTTATATCGCGAGCGTCAAAACCGAGAGCGGTGAAAATACTGTGTATGCGTATTGGAAAGAGGACCAGTCCATCCTGATCATGAATTTCTTTACGCAAGTAGTGGAAGAAGATGGCCTGTCGTGGTTGCACCACAAAGCCCGGATAGATTTAAAAACCGATGTTGTCGCCACCGAAGCAGAGATGAGTGGCAGTAACTACCTGGTCACCAGAGCTTGGGCTGCCAATATAATCAAGACTTGTCGCGAGCGCGGGCGAGTTCTGGTGTTCAAAGCCGTGCATCGACGCAACAAATAATTATTCAAACTGTATATCGATTCAAACTGGATAACGACGAAGATAAATATAAGGTCTGACTGACCTGTTTTGCAGAAAGAACGCCAGTTTGAGTATTCACTCTAGAGATGGATAAAATATAACTGGTATCTATATTGTGAACCTGTTTTACTGAGAGAAAAATCCAGTGGTATTTATTGTTGCCTAGATATTCAAAATATGTATACCTGATATATGGATAATAAAGCATACAGATATGCTGCACCGCATTAAAGTAGTACCTGTCTCCTCCAACACCTCCTAAGGTTTGGATTTAAGCCCGCTAATAGCGGGCTATTTTTTTGTCTGAACTCTTTAGAAAACTGCTCGATGACTTATTCAGCGATATGAATATGCCGTTTGATATGCTTGAGATGGGCGACGATGGTAAAGGTCATGATGACCAGCAAAGACCATGAACTCCATTTGCCGACATGCACGGTGGACCAGGCACCCAGTTGATTGGGATAGCGCCAGATACCAAAGAAGGTCCCCATATTTTCTGCCAGCCAGATAAAGAAACCGATCAGTACGAAAGACAGTAACAAGGGCATGCTGCGGTCACGGTCCAGCGGCCGGAATACCACCGATGAACGCGCGTATAAACCTAAAGCGCAGGCCGCCAGATACCAGCGATAGTCACCGATATAGTGGTGAGTAAAAAAGTTCAGGTAGATCAGCATGCCTATCAGGCCAGCCATCCAGTAAGGCGGATGATGGCGTATGCGCAAATCAAACAAGCGCCAGGCCTGGATGATGTAACTGCCTATGCTGGCATACATGAACCCGCTGAATAGCGGCACGCCCCATAACTTGGTATAGCCAAACTCAGGATAGGCCCAGCTCTGTATCTGGCCTGATACCTTGAACACTTCCAGCGCAAAACCTACCATGTGGAACAGGGTCACGGCTTTCAGCTCATCGACGGTTTCCAGCTTGCTCCAGACCATGCCAGCCTGTATCAGCAGCGCAATGACAAACAGCACATCGTAACGTGGCAAGCCAAACAAGCCAGCCTTGGGCACGATCAGTATCGATGCAAAGAACAGGCCGACGAACAGGCAGGCACGCACTTCTTTTATGCCGAAATACCAGAACTCTAGTAAAAAACGACGGAAGCCCACCAGGTTTTCAGGCTGGGGTGGCTGGATGAGGAATTGGTCTATGGATTGCAGGCGCATGGACTGCATTGTAACAAGCCTGCAGGGTCAGGCGTCACTAAGGTGATACGGTTGCCTTTGTTACAGGGGGCTTACACAGCATTTATTTGACCTGTTTGACCTGTGTGTGCTTGTTGTGAAAAACACTATGTTGTTTAATTGATGCGTAATAGAACATATACTAAAAGCAGTATATCTATCCTTGAAAAATTGCTGACAATCGTAGGCGAATTTGAAAAATGATTTAGTGCAAATGCAAAGATGGCACGTCACTTGCATTCATTGGATCAGTTTCAGCGCTGAACGAGAATAATGGGCATCCACTTGCCCTGAGTATTTTGCATCCGGAGAATAAAAGTATGACGCAGTCCAGCAAGCAGTCAAATCAGCAATTCAGTGACTACCCCCGTGACCTCATCGGCTATGGTCGTCATGTCCCGCATGCGCAATGGCCAGGGCAGGCCAGGATAGCCCTGCAATTTGTCTTGAACTATGAAGAAGGTGGTGAAAACTGTGTACTGCATGGTGACCGTGCGTCCGAGCAGTTTTTATCCGAGATCGTCGGCGCGGCAGCCTATGAAGCGCGTCATATGTCGATGGAATCCATCTATGAATATGGTTCGCGTGCCGGTGTCTGGCGCATCTTGCGTGAATTTGAAAAGCGCCAGTTGCCGCTAACCGTGTTTGGTGTTGCCATGGCCTTGCAGCGCCATCCAGAGTTGACCAAGGCCTTTGGCGAGCTGGGCCATGAAATTGCCTGCCACGGCCTGCGCTGGATACATTATCAAGGCCTGGAAGAAGCCATAGAGCGCGAACATATGCAGCAAGCCGTACAAATCATGCGCGAGCTGACTGGCAAAGCGCCGCTGGGGTGGTACACCGGGCGTGATTCCCCCAATACCCGCAAGCTGGTGGTGGAGCATGGCGGCTTTGCCTATGATGCTGATTACTATGGCGATGACCTGCCTTTCTGGACGCAAGTGACTACGAGCGATGGTCAGCAGCGTCCCCATCTGGTGGTGCCTTATACGCTCGACAGCAATGACATGCGCTTCGCCACACCCCAGGGTTTTAATACGGGCGAGCATTTTTATGACTACCTCAAAGACAGTTTCGACCTCCTGTATGCCGAAGGTGATCCTGAGGGCGACAATGCACCAAAAATGCTATCCATAGGCATGCATTGCCGCTTGCTGGGGCGGCCAGGGCGCTTCCGCGCCTTCCAGCGCTTTCTGGATTATGTGCAATCGCATGACAAGGTCTGGATTTGCCGCCGCATCGATATCGCCGAACACTGGAAACAAGTACATCCCTATATACCTGAATAAATAACGGCGCATGTTGACCTGGCCGGATTTACCGAAGTCCTGCTTGCCCTTGGATTGAGCTGACAAAGTTTGATTTGCCACCACGCTGAAAAAATCGTTGTTAAACCTGAGAGAAGGAAAAAAAGATGAAAATGCAAATGAAATCCCTGGTTTTGGCAGTCGCTTCTTGTTTGTGGGCCGGCAGTGCGCTGGCGCAGTCCAGCGTGACGGTGCAAGGTCTGGTGGATTTGTCCGTAGGCTCGGTCAAAATGAGTGGCGACAAGGCCAGCACGGCTGCCATCACACCTGGCGGCATGACCACCTCCTGGTTTGGTTTCAAAGGAGTAGAAGATCTCGGTGGTGGCCTCAAGGCAGAATTTGCGCTGACGGCATTCCTGCGCCCTGATACCGGCGAGTCTGGTCGATTTGGAGGCGATACCCTGTTTTCACGCGATGCCAATGTTGCCCTGTCAGGCAGCTTTGGCCGCGTATCGCTGGGGCGTGACCTCGCACCCAGCTTCTTGCCTGTCGTGATTTTCAATCCCTTTGGTGATTCTTTCGACGTCTCACCTCTGGTGCTGCACTGGTATGTACCATCTGGCGGCTTTGCTTCACGCACCTGGGCCAATTCAGCCGCTGGGGATTCTGGCTGGAGTAATGAAATCATTTACAGCACACCCAATTTCGATGGCTTCAGCGCCAATATGCATTACCAGTTCGGTGAAAAAGCCGGTGATACAGGCACGCGCAATATCGGTCTGAATGCACTGTACTTCAATGGTCCGCTGGCTTTGAGTGCCTTCTATCAAAAAGTACAGGTATCAAATCCCCTTGGTGGTTCGGCGATTGTTGATGCGACATCCGCACCTGTGAATTTTGCCTCCATCAATAGCCAGACAGCGTACTTCGTCGGTGCCAGTTATGACCTGACCGCCGCCAAACTGTATGCGACTTATACTTCCAGCAAAAATGACAATGCCGTTGGCAAGCAGATGGATGACAAGATTTATAGTCTGGGTGCCAAGATACCCGCAGGTGGTGGCGATATCTTGCTGGCTTATGCAAACACCAAACGCAATGGCACGCTGACCGCCAACACAGAATACAAGCGCGATACCCTGTCGGCCGGCTATGACTACAATCTGTCCAAACGTACCGATGTGTATGCAGTGCTGATGAGTGACAAGATCAGTACGGCGGACCGTGCTACCAGTGTGATTGCTGGCATACGTCACAGATTCTGACTTGCTTAAGTTGACTTGCTTGAGCTGACGAAAAAACCGCATATTGAAAGATTTGCGGTTTTTTTCTATTTGCTGTCACAAACGCTAAGTCTGTTTCGTCTTATCATCATGAACTTAGTGGACTGCAACAGTGAAAAACGAAGTGCCTGCCATGTGCGCACCGACCATGGCTGCGTCACAAATACTCGCGATAGGCTTACTATCGCTGCGTTTTGTTCCTTGCCCTGGTTCGCTGGGCACACGTCCTTCACTTCACTTTTCACTATTACAGTCCACTGGATACCACCACGATGAACCGCCTGCAAAGCTTTACTGACCATAGACCCCGCCTGTTTGGCATAGCCTACCGCATGCTGGCTTCGCGCGCCGAGGCAGAAGACCTGGTGCAAAACACTTACCTGCGCTGGCATGCGCTTAGCGATGAAGAGGTATTGCAAATCCGTGAACCCCAGGCCTGGCTGGTGACTGTCATCAGCCGTCTTTGCGTGGACAGGCTGCGGGTACTCAAGCGCGAACGCGAAAACTATACCGGCCCTTGGTTGCCGGAGCCCATGATAGAAGTCGATGAGCAGACGCCGGAGCTGATGGCAGAATTCAGCAGCGATGTCTCGTTGGCCTTCCTGACCATGCTGGAACGATTATCGGCAGAAGAACGGGCAGCGTTTCTCTTGCATCAGGTATTCGATGTGGATTACCCTGAAGTGGCAGGCATGCTGAACAAGACAGCCGCTGCCTGCCGCCAACTGGTACACCGCGCAAAAGAAAGGGTGCTGCAAGAAAAACCGCGCTTCCAGGTCAGCCGCGATCATCACAGGCAATTGCTGCAGCGTTTCAGTCTGGCGGCACAAAGCGGTAATTTAAAAGAGCTCATTACCTTGTTCGCCGATGATGCGCAAATGATAGGAGATGGTGGCGGCAAGGTGGCTTCCGTCAACCGCATCCTGCATGGAGCAGCACGCATAGCTCGCCTCTACCATGTAGTCGCCAGAACTTATCCGCAACGCATGCAGTTTGTCGAAGTCAGTATCAACGGTGAACCTGGCTTGCTGCGCTTTATCGATGGCAAACTGGATGCGACTATCTCCATCGTCAGCGATGGTGAAAAAATCCTTGATCTATATACCATACGTAATCCGGATAAATTGCAGGCTTATCAGGCCATGACTTTGCCATCGCAAAATAGTTAAGAAATTATTCAAGCAAGCTGTCACAAACCGATTTTCTCCAGCGTCTTATAGATGAAGAAAGCAATTTCGCTGACTCATTGTAAAACTGGAGAATTACCATGACACTCAAACTCAATTTCCCTGGCCTGGCACCTGCTGCTTATCAAGCCCTTGCTGGCGTCAACACGGTGCTGGATGCCAGCAGCCTTGGCAAATCCCTTATCGATCTGGTGTTCTTGCGGGTATCTCAAATCAATGGCTGTGCATTTTGCGTAGACAAACATGCGCATGACTTGCTGGAACATGGCGAGAAGTTCCAGCGTCTCAACAGCCTGGTATGCTGGCGCGAAGCCCCTTGTTTCAGTGAAAAAGAAAGGGCTGCGTTGGCCTGGAGCGAAGCCTTGACCAATATCGCAGGCAAGCATGTGGATGAAGCGCTGCAACAGGAATTGCCTAAGCACTTTACTGAGAAAGAACTGGTTGACCTCGCATTTGTCATTGGCCTCATGAATGCGTGGAACCGCATTGCCATCGCCAGTGGTAAAAGTTTTAGCATGCGCTAAGTCGTCGTTGTAGTCGTCGTAGTCGTCGTTAGTTAGGGCTAGTGCAGAATACAAGCTCAAGGATAAATATTGACATTTTTATAAAATTATTTATCCTTGGCGGTCTTGTATGACCTGAACAACCGCCTGACAGGATTATTCCCATGACTACAGTGCCCGAGTTGCCATTCGTCCAGATACTTCCCTATTTATTCTTGTATGCCGCCATCGCGGCAGCCTGGTTACCTGCAATAGTGTTGGCTGGGCCTGTCAACAGCCTGGTACCTGGTCACCTGCTTGCTGTGCTGGCAGGAATACTGGCTTTGATCAGCGGTCTCATCTCACCCGTGGCAGCGGCGGTATTGCTGGTACTGGCACTCTTGCTGTGGGCGAGCGTCCGGAATACTTTTCCACTTGCCTTGCGCATAGTCGCTGGTGCGCTGGCATTGCTGCTGGCGCTGCTACTGGCCATGCACAAAGTGCCAGGCTTTCACAATATTCTGTTGCTGGACAAAGTCAGGCTCAGCGATGATGCCATCCCTTTTACTCTATATGCCAATTTTGATAAAGGCATGGCAGGCTATTTACTGCTGAGCCTGTTTTGTTCGCGTGCAGGTAGCTGGACACAATTCCTGGCAGATGGCAAGCGCATTGCCCTGCCAGCCTTGCTGACGATCGCTGTTTTTACAGGCCTGGGCCTGGCGACGCAATTTTTTCGCTTTCTTCCCAAGTTGCCAGAAGCGACTTTGCTCTTCTTTATCGTGAACCTGGTGCTGACTTGCGTGGCAGAGGAGGCATTTTTCCGTGGTCTGATACAGGAAGCCATCTACCGTCTGGGCAGCAAGCCAGCCTATGGCTATCTGGCGATTGCCGTATCGGCTATCCTGTTTGGGCTGGCCCATCTGGGTGGTGGTATGCAATATGCTGCCCTGGCGACGGTTGCCGGGCTGGGGTATGCCATTATTTATCACCAGACCCGCAGACTGGAGTGGGTGATACTGACGCATGCGGCTTTTAATCTGTATCACTTCGTTTTATTCACCTATCCAAGGTTGGCCTGATGGTGGCTTGATATTTTTTTGCCAGCATGACGTGTCGGTACAAATCCGTCGTACTGGTACAAGTATGAATTAATTGTCATGGTTAGACTGCCCCTGTCGCTAATACAGGGAGTCAACAATGGAAGAGCTGGAAGTCATTAGAGAAGACAATGTCTTGCTGACGCGTCTGGATGATGTAAGCAGGCTAATACAAACCAATAGCCTGTGGTACCTGACCTTTGGCCTGGCCTGCTGTGCCGTGGAGATGATACAGGCCGCCGCATCACGCTATGACATGGAGCGATTTGGCATGATCCCGCGCGCCAGCCCCAGACAGGCTGACCTGATGATCGTGGCCGGTACACTGACCAACAAGATGGCACCCGCCCTGCGCCGTATCTATGACCAGATGGCAGAGCCGCGCTATGTCATTTCCATGGGTTCGTGCGCGAATGGCGGTGGCTATTATCACTACTCATATTCAGTGGTGCGTGGTTGTGACCGCATTGTGCCGGTAGATGTGTATATCCCGGGCTGCCCGCCTACGGCAGAGGCTCTGATTTACGGGATCATACAATTACAGCGCAAGATACGCAGCAAGACCATGATAGAGCGCTAGCTGTTAGCGGCCAGTCATTTCCTGCCTGAGCAAATAGGGGTAAGCGTCTCTTACCTCCATGTCCCTCTTGCCCCATCAATATGTACTTTCCTGCAGTTCCCCGCATAAAATCAGGATCTATTTCCCAGACAAGCTGCATGGTGCGGTATGCGCTATGCGAGCTATCGCACATAAAATCCTGCATGGATTTATTACAATCTGGAATTTCTCATTGATTTCTGTTAAATGGGATTCTGATTGTAAAAACTATATAATCAAAAATTAACGAATTTTGATATTTCCTTGCTGTGCACGCGTGGCCAGACAGGGATATGGTATCTGCCTGGTTGCCGTATCCAGGAATGCTGAATCAATACTGCGATCAGAACGAACCGGAAAACGTATGAGTACCCAAAGACCCCGTGCTACACCATATTCAGTCAACTTCTTTCCTATGCAAAGGCAGGAAAAAGCATGATCACGCCAGTCTCCCAAACTGACCAGGACGATTTCAAGCGTATTCTTTTTCGCAATATTTCACTCCCGCTGGTGGTTGGCGTCATCAGTGCCGCCATCTTTGTCGGCATGATCTTTTATTTGTTATCTGCGCTGAAATGGGTAGAACACACCGTACAGGTGATCGCCAATATTAATGAAGCATCGCAATATTCGGTCAATCTACAGAGTGGCATGCGTGGCTATCTGGTGACAGGTGAGGAAAGTGCTCTTGTTACCTACGATGTCGATAAGTCACAAATGGCCAACCGGCTACGTGGCATTGTAGAGATGGTCAGCGATAATCCTGTGCAGGTTGACCGCTTCAAGCGCATACAAAGTCTGCAAGCCGAATGGGAAAAGTATTCGCTGGGCATCATAGACATGAAGCGTAACAAGCAAGACTATCTGGCTGCCATTGGTGCCGGGCGTGGCCGGGCCTTGTTTACCCAGATACGTAATGAATTTGATGATGCCATTACGATGGAAAGAAATTTGCTATGGGAGCGTAATAACGCATCCAAGCAAACTGTCACAATGATTATTGGTATCTACTTGACGATTTCACTGATACTCGCTGGTTTATTGGCCATGCTGGGCAGACGTGATTTGCTGAGCCTGTCTACTTCTTATGGCAATGCCCTCAAAAAACATGCAGATCATGCACTGGTATTGCAGCAGCAGGCGTGGTTGAAATCTGGCCAGAATGAACTGACGGAGCAGGTCATAGGCCAACTGGCAGCCCCGGCCGTGGGTGGCCGTGTACTGGAATTTTTGGCAAAATATTTAAATGTCAGTGTTGCCGCTTTTTATGTGCGTGAAGGCAATAATGTACTGCAAAGAGTCGCATCTTATGGCTTTTCCAAAGATGAAAATCTGGGGAATTCATTCCGTTGGGGTGAGAGCCTGGTCGGGCAGGCGGCCAGTGAAAACCGTATATTGACATTGCGTGATGTTCCGGATAACTACCTGAAAGTGGCCTCGGGGCTGGGTAATAGCAAACCAAAAATGGTGGTTTTATTACCTTTCTCTAATGAAGCCAAAGTCATTGGTGTCGTGGAACTGGGTTTCATGGACTCTGTGCAAGAACGTGATCTCGACTTGCTCAAACTGCTTGCAGATAATATAGGCACATCCATAGGTGCCGCCCTGTATCGCCAGCAATTACAGGATGTGTTGGCAGAAACCCAGCAATTGAATGAAGAACTCCAGGTGCAGCAAGAAGAACTGCGTACCGCAAATGAAGAACTGGAAGAACAGTCGCGCGTACTGGAAGAATCTCAAGCCAATCTGGAAAATCAAAAAGCTGAACTTGAGCAAATCAATGATCAGTTGACAGAGCAGACAGGCGCGCTGGATCGTAAAAATGCAGCACTGAATACGGCACAAGTCGAGCTGAAAAAAAATGCCCAGGATTTACAAAGGGCGAGCAAGTACAAATCAGAATTCCTGGCGAATATGTCGCATGAATTGCGCACACCCCTGAATAGCTCGTTGATACTGGCCAAGCTATTGTCGGATAATAAAAAGGGTAACCTGGATGAAGAGCAAATCAAGTTTGCCCAGACTATCTATTCCGCTGGCAATGACTTGCTCAATCTCATCAATGACATTCTCGATATTTCCAAGGTAGAAGCGGGCAAGCTGGAACTGAGTCCTCAGCAGATAGTCTTGCGCAGAATGGCGGAAGAATTAAGCAGGACTTTCCAGCCTCTGGCAAACCAGAAGAAACTGACATTCGCAGTAGAAATCGAGCCTGGTGCGCCAGACTTGATCGTCTCCGACCCTGCACGGGTAGATCAGATATTAAAGAACCTGTTATCAAATGCCATCAAGTTCACCGAAACCGGGACTGTGACTTTGCGTATTGCTGCTGATCAGAATCACATGATCAGTTTTGCTGTTTCTGATTCTGGCATAGGCATAGCAGCAGACCAGCATGAAACGATATTTGAGGCCTTCCAGCAGGCTGATGGCACGATTAACCGCCGTTATGGGGGCACTGGTCTGGGCTTATCGATTTCCCGTGACCTGAGCAAATTGCTGGGGGGCAGCATAAGAATCTGCAGCACGATAGGCAAGGGCAGTACATTTACGCTGTCACTGCCACAGCAATGGCTGGCTCCGGTTGCGGCAGACAAT
The DNA here is from genome assembly GCF_049340405.1 of Undibacterium sp. Ji42W. Lineage (NCBI taxonomy): Bacteria > Pseudomonadati > Pseudomonadota > Betaproteobacteria > Burkholderiales > Oxalobacteraceae > Undibacterium > Undibacterium sp. Ji42W. The sequence continues at coordinate 345,464 of NZ_JBMPOV010000002.1, read as the reverse complement.
CAAGTTGCGCAGCAAGCTTATTCTGGCACGGTCTCTTCCATCGCTGCGTCTCAGTTGAGTAATGTGCAGCCGGCATTCTCTTTAGCGAATGAAAGCACTACCACTGAGTCAGCAAGTACCCCGACAGTTGCGACTGTCGAATTCCCGGACGACAGGGCTAATCTTTCTACCCGGAACCGCACCATCCTGGTTATCGAAGATGAGCTGACATTCGCCGGTATCCTGTATGAGCTGGCACATGAAATGCAGTTCAATTGTCTGGTTGCACAAAGCGCGCGAGAAGGGCTGGAGCTGACACGTCAGTTCTTGCCAGATGCCATTCTGTTGGATATCCGCCTGCCTGACCGCTCTGGCCTGACGGTTTTGCAGCAATTGAAAGAAGACTCGCTGACCCGCCATATCCCTATCCATATGGTGTCTGGCATGGAGCGCAGTGATGCCGCCATGCATCTGGGGGCAATCGGCTATGCCAACAAACCTGTGACACGCGAACAGTTGAAAAATGTTTTCCAGAAACTGGAAGAGAAATTTACCCAGGAAATAAAACGTATCCTAGTGGTCGAAGATGATGCACGTCAAAGAGATAGTGTCATCCAGTTGCTGGGTGACCTGAATGTGGAAATCACTGCAGTAGAACTAGGTGAGCAGGCTTTGCAATTATTGCGCACGACAGTATTCGATTGCATGATTATTGATCTCAAATTGCCCGACATCCAGGGGCATGAATTATTGCAACGCATGACGTTGGAAAATATCCCGTCCTTCCCGCCGGTGATTGTCTACACCGGCAGGAATCTGACGCAGGCTGAAGAAGCCGATTTGATGAAATACTCACGCTCCATCATCTTGAAAGGAGCACGCTCACCAGAACGCCTGCTCGATGAAGTGACGCTGTTCCTGCATAAGGTGGAATCACAATTGCCATCGCAGGCACAGACTATGTTGAAAGAGGTGCGTAGCCGTGACCGTATCTTTGAAGGCCGCAAGATTTTGCTGGTCGATGATGACGTCCGCAATATTTTTGCCCTGACCAGCGCACTGGAACAAAAAGGTGTGAATGTGCAGATAGGCCGCAATGGTTTTGAAGCCATCTCCAAACTCGATGAAGTGCCTGATATTGACCTGGTGCTGATGGATGTCATGATGCCGGGGATGGACGGGCTGGAAGCAACCCGCCGCATACGGCAGGATGCGCGCTTCCAGAAATTGCCCATCATAGCGGTGACAGCGAAAGCCATGAAAGACGATCAGGAACAATGCATGCTGGCTGGTGCGACTGATTACCTGGCCAAGCCTATTGATCTTGACCGTCTGTATGCCCTGTTACGTATATGGATGCCACACCTGGAGCGCCATGCAGACTAGTATTAATGACATAGAGCTGCGCTTGCTGATGGAAGCAATCTATCTCAAGTACAGCTATGACTTCCGCGATTACGCTGGCTCTTCACAACGGCGCAGGGTGTCGCACGCCATTCGCCAATTGGGATGCTCGACTATTTCTGCACTTCAGGAAAAAGTCTTGCATGATCCCAAAGTGTTTTCGCAATTATTGCAGTTCCTGACGATACCTGTTTCATCGATGTTCCGCGATCCGACTTATTTTTTTGGGTTGCGCGAACAGATTTTGCCTTTTTTGAAAACTTACCCTTCTCTCAAAATCTGGATTGCCGGATGCAGCACTGGTGAGGAAGTGTATTCCATGGCTATCCTGTTGCGTGAAGAAGGCTTGCTGGAACGTACACTGATTTATGCGACGGATATCAATCCGCAGTCACTGGAAACAGCCAAGAAGGGTATTTATCCGCTGGAAAAGATAGAGGGCTATGCAAGCAGTTATGTACAGTCTGGCGGTAAACATAATTTGTCTGATTACTATACAGCGGCCTATGACACCGCCTTGTTTGATCGCTCTCTGACTGAAAATATTACATTTGCAGACCATAGCCTGGCAACCGACAGTGTGTTTTCAGAAACGCACCTGGTGTGCTGCCGCAATGTTCTGATCTATTTTAATAAGGGCTTGCAGAACCGGGCGCTGGGTTTGTTTCATGAATCCCTTTGTCATAAAGGTTTCCTGACACTGGGCAGTAAAGAAAGTCTGGATTTTTCTGCCTATGCAGACAAGTTCACGGCCTTGTCGAAGCAAGACCGTTTGTTCCGCAAGAGTTGACTGGCAGGACCATGCCCGACGCAGACATAAAAAAAGCAATCGTGATAGGGGCCTCGGCGGGGGGCATCAGTGCATTGCAAGACATATTGACGGGTTTACCAGCAAATTATGGTTTACCTATTATTGTCTTGCTGCATTTGCCAGAAAACCGTGAAAGCAAATTGGTTGAACTGTTCGCACATTTTGTAAAATTGCCCGTCTGTGAGGCGCGCGATAAGGATATCATCAGCGCTGGCACGATTTATTTTGCCAGTGCCGGGTATCATTTGTCGATAGAAACAGATGATAGTTTTTCCTTGAGTTGTGAAGCGCCAGTATTTTTTTCGCGCCCTTCAATTGATATCCTGATGGAGTCTGCCGCGTATGTCTATGGCAGGCACCTGGTGGGTATATTGCTGACAGGTGCAAACCAGGACGGGGCTTACGGCTTGAGTTGTATTGCAAATCATGGGGGATTAACGGTAGTCCAGGATCCCGCTGAGGCCCAGGTCGCCACCATGCCGAATGCCGCCCTAGCGCAAATGCAGCCTGATTTGATACTGCCCTTGCATGAGATTCATCAGTTGTTATTAAGATTGAAAACCACGGTATGAACACGAACACCATAACAAAACTTTTGATCGTTGATGACAAGCCAGAAAACCTGCAGGCGCTGGAGGCGATTATCCGCCATGAAGGTCGCCAGATTTTCCAGGCTGCATCCGGTGACCAGGCTTTGGCATTATTGCTGGAGCATGAATTTGCCATGGCCATACTGGATGTGCAAATGCCGGACATGAATGGTTTTGAACTGGCGGAAATGATGCGCGGTACAGAAAAAACGCGGCATATCCCCATCGTCTTTGTCAGTGCAGCGGGTAAGGAACTCAATTATGCCTTCAAGGGTTATGAAACAGGTGCGGTAGATTTTTTGCACAAACCTCTGGATATTCATGCAGTAAGGAGCAAGGTAAATGTGTTCGTCGCCCTGTATCAGCAACGTAATGAAAGCCGCAAACAAGTGCTGGCACTGGAAATTAGCCGGGCACAACAGGAAGTATTGTTGAAAGAACTGCATTTTGCGCAGGAAGAATTGCAGCGCGCTGTGCGCATGCGGGATGATTTCATGTCCATGGTTGCGCATGAACTACGCACACCCCTGAATACCCTGTTTCTAGAAACGCAGTTACGCACACTGCAACTGGACCGCAGCAACACTGATTTTTTTAATGAAGGCAACCTGCGCAAAATGGTGGAGCGTGACCGCCGCCAGATTGAAAGCATGGTACGCCTGATTGATGACATGCTGGATGTATCACGTATCAGGAGTGGCCAGCTATCCATACGCCGCCAGCCTACTGAGCTGTCCAGTTTGCTGCAGCGTGTCGTGAATGACCTGAGTGCCCAGGCAGTATCGAGTGGCAGCACCATAGAGCTGGAAACCATAGAGCCTGTGACTGGCATGTGGGACCAGTTCCGCATCGAGCAAATGTTGATCAACCTGCTGACCAACGCTTTACGCTATGGTGCCCAAAAACCGATTACCGTGTCTGGCGTGGTGAAGGCCGATAGCGTGCATATCCGGGTGCAGGACAGGGGGATAGGTATTTCGGATGAAAACCTGCAACGTATTTTTGCGCCGTTTGAGCGTGCCCTGAATTCCGATTCCTCTGGCGGCCTGGGACTGGGCTTGTATATCACCCGGCAACTGGCAGAATCACATGGGGGATTTGTCAGGGTGGAAAGCGTGGTTGATGAAGGTTCTACCTTCACGGTCGTATTGCCTTTGACAGAGGCTTCAATATAAAGCCTCTTTGCGCAAAGACAGAAACAAGGCGGGGCTGGAAATTCTGAATCTGGGGGTGGCAGGTAATCGTAAGCAAGTTCAGGTGTTACCAGCAATTGCGCCAGGCAGTTCTTCTTGTAATGCCACGCCCCACCCGCTTCCGATAAACCATCCCAGATCAATTGGGACAGCATATCGGTTTCGGAAAAATCATCCAAGCCTAAGGATTGATCTCCATTTTTTGGGTTTGATCTCAATTATCGTCATCAGCCCCGGCTTTGATATACCACTTTATCAAGACTGGCTTCACCAAAGGCATCGGCATTGCTGAGGTAGTCATCAAAAGGGCCTAGCTTGCTGATTTCTGTGCCATTACGGAAAACCAGTTGCAAGCCATTTTCTTCATCCCAGTCGCAATCACATTCCACTGAAACATACACCGTCTTGTCGCCATTCGGACGCTGGCTTACCAAGGCTTCATAGCCATACTGGATATGCTGCCAGACGTCGGCTGGCTGGGCTATCTGCACAACATTGAGCTTTTCTGATTTGCGGTAGTTGGCTGTGTCCTGATAATAGGCATAAATATCAGCCTCTGCCTTCTTCAGGACGGCAGGATCGAGCTTGATGAAGTTAGCGATGGCATTGTGAAAGTCTGCCTTGCTGGCATCATCGGCTTCATCATAGCCCTCGAGCAGGAATTCATATTCCTGTTCCTGCAAGGCTGGGATGAGTACGGGCTGGCTGATGTACCAGCCATTTTCTTCATCGTTTTCTACTGGTCCAAGTCCGGGGATGTTCATGGTGAGTTTTCTTTAGTAGGTGGGGCACGCTTTGCCATCAGCGCTATTGTCCCACACTCAACTCACACCCTGGCGCAATTAAGTTTGTGCTTCAGGATGTTGCTGTACCCCTGTTGTGTCATATAACTGGATTTCATTCAAATGATCAAAGCAACTGATTTCAGTGTGGTTTAGGCCCACCCTGAGCTTTTTGTCGGTGCTGTTCAATTGTCCGTGGTTGACGAGCAAACGCATTTTGGCGATGAGGTCAGCAGTGTGCAGCAAATGGCCCAGTGGGCTCCATTCTACGGCTTTGCGGCCACCCGCCTGCTGTTGCAGCGCCAGGATCACATGTTCAGGAAATTCCCATCGCTGGGCGATGCGGTAAGACAAGGTAGCGGCGACGGACGAGAAGATAGGCTGGAATGCAGGTGAATATTTGAATTTGCCATGCTCACACGTCTGGTCCAGCAGACGAAAGGCGATGATGAGACCGACATTTTTCATCAAGCCAGTCAGAAATGCATGGAAGGGATCAATATCTCGGGCCAGGGTATGGCAGGCAACAGCGCATTTTTCTGATTGTGCCCAGATGTGCGGCGCCGCCCGGCGGGTGAATTGCCCGGCATTGAGGTTGATGATGGGGCGGAAGGCGACTTTGGCAATCACCAGCCGCAAGCCTTCTTCACCCAGCATCATGACGGCTTTTTCCAGACTGTTGATACGGTCAGCCGGGTTATACAGAGCGCTATTGACGGTATTGATGACTTCGCCTACCAATACCACATCCTTGACGATCTGGCGTGACAATTCACCAGCCGAGATGGTCTTGTTGCGCAGACTGTTGAGCAATTGCGGGATGACGCTGGGCACGCGCGGCACGATGACTGCGTCATTCAGGTCAGATGCCAACAATTTGTAGAGTGCTTGCATGACAACTTGTTCGGTCTCTATGCTTCCACCTTCACCGGGATAGCCCATGACCCAGTCAAAGAACAGGCTGTCCACTGGCAGGGCAGGTTTCCAGGCAATCAGTTTTTCTGCAACAGGGCTGCTGGCCGGCATTTCTGGCGCAGGTACTGGGGGCGATGCGGCTTCAGCCTGATTGGCCGCAGCGAATGCCACCGCCTCAGGGTTGATCACCACGACCGGCTCAGGTGCTTTGGGAGCCGCCACAATCTCCATCACAGGCGCAGATTTGGGCTGGCTGCTGGCAGGCTCGGGCTGTTCAGCACCGAACAGGCGGTTGAAGAATTTGCTCAGGGTATTCGCCATGGCTGCCCTTTCGGTTCAAACTGAGATAGCGCATGTTAATGCTAAAGATGTTCGTCATGCTCCAGAAGTTTCAGTGTGTATATTTGCCGTGAGCATGTCAATCCCGGGCTAGTCCTATCTTAAGTTTGTTGTCAACTTTTAACTTAAATTGTCATTCGCCAGCAGTAAGCTGGGCATTCAGTATGGCAATTTCTGCCATGATTTCTGTAGGGAATTCTTCCCTCGCCCATTCCCTGTATTCACCACGCGCATAAGCCAGACCATTCTTGTAATACATATAGGCATTCAGGCGGTTGCGCACATAATTGTTTTGCGTGCGGATGACCTTGCCTGGTGTGCCCATGACGATGGAATTGTCAGGAATGACAGTACCTTCTTTCAGAAAAGTATGGCCCGCAATAATGCAGTTATTGCCGATCACGCAGCCATCCATGATGGTGGAATTGATACCTATCAGACAGTTATCACCTATGGTGCAGCCATGGATGGTGCAATGGTGAGTAATGGAGCAATGGCTGCCTATGATGGTAGGCGTCTGGTCACCGATATGCAGCATGACAAAATCCTGGATATTGGTATAGGCACCAATGATTATTTCCTTATGCTCAGACCTCGCAACCACATTCATCCAGACCGAGGCATTTTGCCCCACGCTGATCTTGCCATATAGTTGCGCCGTGTCATGGATATAGGCGGGATTGTCGAGTGTGACATCCGGACCGATGAAAGCCATTTGCTCCCCCCAAAAAAATAAACTGAGTCAGCGAATCAAAGGTAACAGCATACTGCGTTACAGATGCATTTGCAGAAGTATTCTGATGGCGATTACCCAGCACACCGCCATGCCAGACAGATACAGCATTGCCCGCCAGGGTTGCAGGCCACGCAGATAGACGATAGTGTGCAGATAGCGTATCAGCACATAGCTGCCAAACAGCCAGTTGGCGCTGGACAGGCCGCCACCGAGCAAGGTGTAAGTCAGTGCCAGGGCCAGGAAGAGCGGCAGGTTTTCTACATCGTTGCGCCAGACGCGGGCGCAGCGTTGTACCAGATCGGCCTCTGCTTCCACCGGGCGAAGACCGACCATGCCTGCGTCTTCAGGCAAAAGGTAGCGACGGCTGCGCACGCGGCTGATGATCTGTACGCCACTCAGCAGACTGGCTTTGAGGAATAGTGCCAGCAAGGCTAGAACAAAGCTGGACAGGGCGGGGTAGCTCATCATGTTGCCCTCTCTGCGTCTTGCTTGCCGTCGCGCAGATCCCTGGCGGTCGCAAATTGCGTGATTTGCTGGCTTGAGGGACGCAAGCCACTCATGGACCAGGCTTCTGCCTCGCTTTCCTGAATATTGATCCAGATGGATTTCTTGAATTCCGGGTTACCGCCGCCTTCAATTTCTACCAGGGCGTCGGCAATTTTTTCCAGCAGGCGCTGTTTCTGATCCGTGTTCAGCATTCCTTTAATCGTATTGATTTGCACGTAGGGCATGTGGTACTCCTTGTCTGTTGTAAGAGACTTCATTGTGCAGTGTGCAGAAAAGTACTACCATTGGCTGAATCGACAAAAAAAGGTGTTTATTGGACAGGCGGTAAAAATTGGACAAGGCAGCCAAATGATAATGAAGACAACAAATGAAGGAATCATACGCATAGGCGTACTGGTCTATCCCGGCTGCCTGCGCAGCGGGGCAGTGATGCCCATGGATGTATTTACCATTGCCAATACCCTGGCAGGCATACGTCCTGCGGGTAGCAAGCCTGTGCAATTTGACGCCTTCTGGGTCAGCGCCCGTGGTGATATCTTGCAAGAAGTAGGTGGTCTGCATTTTCAGACACACGATATTTATAAGCAAAAGCTTGATGCCCTTATGGTGCCAGGAGTGGATCACAGGGATAGCAGCCAGCTTGATGGCTTGCTTGATGCGCTGGTACCTGAGCAGACTTTGATGGAAAGTTATTTGCAGCAAGATAGTCTGCTGATTTCCAGTTGTTCCAGCACCAGCCTGCTAGCCAGGACGGGCAAGCTTGATGGCCGCCGCGCCACGACTAGCTGGTGGCTCAGCGCTTATTTTCGCAAAAATTTCCCGCAGGTTTTACTGGAGGCGGAAGAGCTCATCGTGGTGGATGGCCAACTGGTATCTTCTGGCGGCGTGACTTCGTATATTGATTTGTCGCTATGGCTGGTGGGCCATTTTGCCGGGGAAGAATTGCGCCAGATGACGGCCAAGATACTGGTGGTCGATGCCAATAGAAATAGTCAGGCACCTTATGTCGCCAAGGCCATCATGCAGGACCAGGGTCATGCGGTGATAGAACGTGCCCGGCGCTGGCTGAATAAACATCTGGACCAGCAATGGGCAATGGCTGACCTGGCCAGCTATTGCAATGTCAGTCAGCGGACTTTGCTCAGGCGTTTCCAGGAATCGATGAATCTCAGCCCTATCCACTATGTGCAACAATTAAGGGTGGAGCGTGCCAAGGCCTTGCTGGAAACCACGCGCCTGTCGCTGGAAGATATTACGGCGCGTTGCGGTTATGAAGATGTGTCGAGCTTCAGTAAAATCTTCAAGCAATGGGCGCAAGTGACGCCCAAGGATTACCGGCGCAGGTTTGGATTGAGATTCTAGATGGCATAAGGACGACAATGGATAACAGACATGTAGTGATCGTTGGTGGTGGCGTCATCGGTAGCGCGGTGGCCTACTTTTTAGCCGTGCATCCCCGTTTCCAGGGCAGGATCACCGTGCTGGAACGCGACCCTACTTATACCCACGCTTCATCTGCCCTGTCTGCCAGTTCCATACGCCAGCAATTCAGCACGCCGCTGAATATACAGATGTCGCAATTCGGCATCGCTTTCCTGCGCAACCTGCATCGGCACCTTGCAGTTGATGGCGAGTTGCCGGAACTTGGCCTCAGCGAACATGGTTACCTGTATCTTGCCAGCGATGCTGGTGCGGATACTTTGCGTGAAAATCATGAGATACAAAAACATGAAAATGTTGATGTCGCTCTGCTGGCTCAAGATGCATTGAAGCAGAAATTCCCGTGGTTGAATGTCGATGATCTGGCATTGGGTTCGCTCGGCCTTAGTGGTGAAGGCTGGTTTGATGGCTATGCCTTGCTGATGGCATTTCGCCGCAAGGCGCGCAGCCTGGGTGTCAGTTATTTGCAGTTGGATGCACAAGGTTTTGAGCATGATAAGGGCAGAGTAAGCAGCGTACGTTTGCAGGATGGTTCTGTCGTTCAATGTGATGTTGCCGTCAATGCCACCGGTGCCTGGGCGCGGCCTTTATTGGCGGGTACCGGTTTTGATTTGCCTGTGGTTGGCCGCAAGCGCACGGTGTTCGTGGTCTCCAGCCCGGCGCAGACACCGTCTTGTCCGCTCATCATAGATCCATCTGGTTTATGGTTGCGGCCAGAGGGGCAGCACTGGATATGTGGCTTGCCGCCGCTCGATGATCCCGATAATGTACCGCTGGAAGCAGACTACGAACAGTTCAATGCGGTATGGCAGATCATGGCAAATCGTGTTCCTGCTTTTGAAGCCTTGCGCCTGCAAAGAGCCTGGGCTGGCTATTATGAATACAATATCTTTGACCAGAATGCCGTCATCGGCGCACACCCGCAATTAGCGAACCTGATACTGGCGAATGGCTTTAGTGGCCATGGCATGCAACACGCACCCGCTACCGGGCGCGGTATTGCAGAGCTATTGATAGACGGCGCTTACAGCAGCCTGGATTTATCGCCCTTGTCTGCACAGCGCCTGCTTGATGGCAGGCCGCTGCTCGAAAAGAATGTGATTTGAGGATGTGATTTAAAAGCGAGATTTAAGGGCGAGATTCAGATCAATGAGTTGCTGCATAAGCATCCAGCTCATCGAGCCAGACCTGTTTTTGTTCCGTTGTGACAAACGAGGCTTCAAAGGCATTGCGTGCCAGTTGCACTAATTCTTCCTTGCCCAGTTCCAGCGCATCGGCAGTGGCGATGTAATTCGCATTCATATAGCCACCGAAATAAGCCGGGTCATCTGAATTGATGGTTACGCACAAACCCGCGCGCAGCATGCGCGCCAAGTTGTGTTCGCGCATATCCTTGACCACGCACAACTTCAGATTCGACAGCGGGCATACCGTCAGCGGCATGCGACTTTGTTGCAACCTGGCCATGAGGGCCGGGTCTTCTTCTGCTCGTACGCCGTGGTCTATGCGTTCAACTTGCAAGACATCCAGCGCACTATGGATATAGGCGGGCGGGCCTTCTTCACCAGCATGTGCCACCAGGCGAAACCCCATGGCTTGCGCTATCGTGAACACATGGGAAAATTTCTCTGGCGGGTTGCCGACTTCGGCAGAATCCAGACCCACACCTGTCCACAGGTCCGCATATTCATCGCGCAAGGGCAGGGCTGCTTCCAGCGTGGCAATCGCATCTTCTTCACTGAGGTGACGCAGGAAGCACAAGATCATTGCACCAGAAAAACCGTGTTTGGTACGCGCTTCACGCAAGGCGCGGGCGATGCCAGAAAAAACGGTGTTGATGTGTATGCCGCGTGCAGTATGGGTTTGCGGGTCAAAGAATAGTTCCACATGGCGCACATTGTCAGCCAGGGCGCGTTCTATATAGGCATGCGTCAGGTCAAAAAAATCCTGTTCGTTTTGCAGTACGGCAGCACCGGCATAATACAGATCCAGGAAAGACTGCAAGTCTGCAAAGTCATAGGCCGTGCGTACCTCTTCCACACTGGCATATGGCAACTGCACGCCATTTTTTTGCGCGAGTGCAAACATCAACTCAGGTTCCAGTGAACCTTCTATATGCAAATGCAATTCTGCCTTTGGCAGGCCACGGATAAAGTCGTGCAATTGAGTACTCATAGTCTTGAACCTGATAGGGATAATGCCGGATAAGAGAATAGCAATGATACGACGAAGATATCACTGTGTTTCTGTCAGCATATCAAAAGCAAGTGATGTTCTGTATAGAGTGCCGCATATCGGTGTTGAGCTGCGCTTGATTTGTTTGAGATTTGCACAGTCGGTATCAGGATGACCGCAAAGTGCTGCTGGCGAGCTAGTCAGGATACTGACTTATTATTGCTAGTACGTGGTAACTGAGAAATACAGGCGATAGCTATAGCCATCGCCTGTATTTTTAGCCGTATCGTCTTCGTTGATTAAGCATTGATGCGTTATGCCTGTGACGTACAAATTAATGCAATAAAACGCTTTGACCCATGTAGCCATCAAACTGGCCAAGGAAATCATCGATTTCTTCTATGCTGGGTTCATTGGCGATGAGTTCAGTCACGTCCTTGCGGAAATTGATCGCCAAGGGGCCACCAATAAACCATTCACGGCGCACTGCCTTGTCGGTAATTTCATAACCACCAAAGCGCAGGGCTTCGTGGTCAGTATCTGCGCCATACTCGATGACGCTATATTGATCGCTGTTGTAAATAATATTCATTTTATGCATCCTTTCTGGCTGGAGGAGGATGCCTCCAGGTTAACCGTTATGGTGCTTACATTGATGCAAAGACAGCGAATTTCAAGAATAGCCCGGATTAAGCTATTGCGCGGAGCGGTTTTGAACTTGTGATGCTCGCCGTACATTCGTACGTCTGTGCTTCCCGGCCCAAACTAGCACCGCTCGCTACGCTTACTCTGGGACGCTTCCTCCCGTAACCTGTAATACAGGGCTATTCTGTGCTGCTGTGAAGTATTACGGCATGGCAACGTCTGGACTTTAGCGACTTAACATTGGTTCACAAGCTAGTGTCTAATATCACTATTCTGGCATTGACGGTTCCGCATCGCCTGGATTTGAGCAGATTAAGAATACGGCGTACTAGTGCTGTTGATTTCAAGCAAGTTAATGTAGGCAGGGTCCTGGAGTGTTAGCAGGAGTTTATCCATGTGGGCATCACTGGCGATGCCTAGGTATATATTAGCTGGTTTTTGCCTGAGGGCGCGGTTCAGGGAGACGCGCAGGCTAAGGTTGCCTATGCAGCAAAAACAACCGGGGGCAATGCGGTTGACGTGTAGCAGGTCGGTGGCTTGCAGGATATCTTGCCCTTCAGGCAAGCCTTCCAGGATGACGATGTTCTTGTCTGTAGCAGCGCCGTTGCCAGCTAAAAGGGTAAGGGAGGCTGCAATTGCCGCCTCCCTCTGGGTATAACTCGCGCCATGTATCAGGTGTAATTGCGCTTTTGCTGCGGTCACACCGTACTCACATTGCGCTTTGCTTAATATGTTTAAACATCACTCGCCACGCTTTGCGTATTTCATCGACTCAACACCAAGTTGCTTGAGTTTGCGGTACAGGTGCGTGCGTTCCAGGCCGGTTTTTTCTGCCACTCTGGTCATGCTGCCGCCTTCGCGGTTCAGGTGGTATTCGAAGTAAATACGCTCGAATGCATCCCTGGCTTCACGCAGTGGCAAGTCAAATGACAGGCTGGCGAATTGATTATTCGGTGCAGCAGCGACAGGCTGGGCAGCCGAGAAATGTCTGGCTTCATAGGCGGGTGTGGTACTACCAAAGCTGCCGGACATGCCCGCATTGGCAGTATTGTCATTACTGATGACACGCAAGGCAGGTGCCGCCGGTTTTGCTGGCTCTGTGCTGCGGGTCAGGCCTTGCTGTACTGCTTTTAACAATTTTTGCAGGGCGATGGGTTTTTCCAGGAAATTCAAGGCACCTATCCGGGTCGCTTCGACCGCTGTGTCTATCGTGGCATGACCTGACATCATGATCACCGGCATCGTCAGCAAGCCGTCACGCTGCCATTCTTTTAACAGGGTAACGCCATCCGTGTCCGGCATCCAGATGTCGAGCAAGACCAGATCCGGCCTGGCTTCTTGCCGGGCAAGACGTGCCTGCTGAGCATTTTCAGCAAGTTGAACCACATGACCTTCATCACCGAGAATTTCAGACAACAATTCACGGATACCCATTTCATCATCTACGACCAATATATTTGCCATAAATCTACCCTATTACCGCCTCTATGTTTTTTTGGGTGCTTCTTACCGTTCGATGTTCAAGTCTGCACATAGTCTGCCCCATACTGGCGGGTGAAAACGATGTGCTTGTGTTGAATGACAATTTCAAAGTGCCCCTTCTGCTCTTTAGCCGTATTCCTCTTTTGGGAATATCGGAACAACTACTGCGCAACAAATACTGCACAACTATTACCGCAAGTACGGCGAACTTATGCCGTATTTGAATCCGGTGCTAACTTTAACAGCAAAATCGCTACTTTTGCACCGTTTGTATCACTGCGATTTTGAATATCGATCCTGCCACCATGTTCATCGATGATTTTCTTCACCATTGCCAGCCCCAGACCGGTGCCGCGTGGTTTGGAAGTGGCATACGGTTCAAAAGCCCGCGCCAGAATTTTGCTGGAAAATCCCGGGCCGTTATCGATAATTGACAGGCGTACTGCAGAGTGCGCTATCTGGTCAGTTCCAGTGTAGCGCACTACATCGGTGATGACATCAATACGTGCTACAAAACCGGGAGTGGTATTGTCAGCAACCGCATCCTGGGCGTTTTGTAAAAGATTGTGAATTACCTGGCGCATCTGGGTAGCGTCTCCCATGACCTTGGGCAAATTCGCTGCCATGGTCAGTTTGATGGCGTCCCGGCCATCGCCGGCGATATACAGATGCAGCACTTCATCAATCAGTCCGGCCAGATTCAAAGGCATCAACACTGCAGGTGGCGTGCGCGCATAGTCGCGGAAGTCATCGACCATACGTTTCATTGATGTCACCTGGTTGACGATGGTAGTCGTGCTCTTGTTGAGTATCAGTACATCGGTGTCGCTGAGCTTGTCCTGTAATTTCATTTGCAGGCGCTCTGCCGATAGCTGTATCGGTGTAAGCGGGTTCTTGATTTCATGTGCGAGGCGGCGCGCCACTTCACCCCAGGCGATGGAGCGCTGGGCAGAAATGATGTTGCTGATGTCATCGAACACCACCACATAGCCACTGCCTGATGCTACCGGCAAATGAGAGCCACGCGCAAGCAGGGTAATGCTCTGTTCATCTTCTGCCACCACGGCTTCACCCGGTGTTGCTGGCGCTGCAGCTTTCTTGCCTTTATTGGGGCGCGGCACCTCAATTTGCTGTTGCCAGTGTTGCTCGCGTTCGTTTTCACCACCGGCGGCAGACTGTGCATGCTGTTCAGAAAAAGCCTTGGAAATGGCAAACGCAAACGCCTGCATACCATCAATATCGGCGAGTGGCTTATTGATTTCGCTTTCCAGCCTGCGCTGCAGGATACGTTCTACCGATTCATTGCACGTCACCAGATTGCCATTTTGGTCCAGCACCATCACACCGGCAGACATGTTAGCCAGTACCGATTCCAGATAAGCCTTGGCGTTTTCCAGTTCATTGCGGTTTTTTTCTACCGTGGCACGGGCATCAAACAATTGCCGGGTCATGGTGTTGAAAGACTTGGTCAGGCTGCCTAGCTCATCGGTGCTGGTGACGATAGGGCGAGGTGAGAAATTACCCTCGGTCACCGCCTTGGTACCTTCTGCCAGCAACAACAGCGGTCTGGCCAGTTCGCCTGATATCAAAAACGCGCTGGTAATCGCAGCGACTATCGCCAGCAATAATGTCAGCGTCAGGGTGATGATGTACATCTTTTTCAGGTTCACCCGGCCTATCGAACGTACCTGATATTCGCGTGAGGCATTGCTCAGGGCTTCGGCATGCATGGCCAGATTGGCAGGTACTGGTTGTATCAGTTGCAGGTACAGGGCTTCATTTTGCAGGGATATCCAGCCCGTCGTCATGCGCAGCGGCACTACCACACGCGAGCGCAGGATGCGGGCAGGCTCGGGTGCCAGCGCTGGTCTGGTAGCACCACGGGTTTCTGCGTTGCTGCCCGTGTCTGGCGCCGCAGCGGGATCATCCACCGCAGGCTGTATCAGTTTTTCATCCCTGGCAGCGTAATAACGTGACAGCTTGACTTGCCTGATCATTTCAGTCGTCGGCAATTCAGGCAACAGGCTGCTGACATTGTCGTTGGCAGAGGCGATCAGACGGCCCTTGCTATTGACGATAGTGGCTTCTTGTATCTGCATGCGTTCACGCAGGCGCGACAGATGGATGGACATCGAGCTTTCAGACGGATCAGACAATTCTGAAGCCATGTCATTGGCCTTGGATTGCAAGTCAGCCAGCAAGAAGTCAAGGGCGGTCAGGCCCATGTTCTTGCCAGAATCGAGTGCAGACTCGACCTTGACGTCAAACCAGGATTCGATGGAGCGCGAGACAAATTGTACCGACACCAGGTAAATCACGCTGCCCGGCAAAATACCCACCAGGGCAAACAAGACCACTAGCCTTGTCATCAGCTTGGAACCAAACTCGCGTGCACGGAAACGGCGGAATAATCGCAATACCAGCGTTAGTACCAGTACCAGCAAGGCCAGGGCAACCACGGCATTGGCATCCAGCAACCACTCGTAGTAGCGCTCAAAGCGCGAAGAATTCTCGGAAACGGTGGTCAGGAAAAATAGCAGGATGCTCATCAGAGCACCACCGATAATCAGTGCATACCGCAAAAATCTTGTCACTTGTCTTCAGCCTTGAAGGAAAAACGCTTCCACTCGGTTTTTTGACTCCAGTGACTGTCATTGAAGCTGGGTATTTGTAAATGCATGGGGATCTTGCTCAAACCCATGCGCAATTGCAAGGCAACGTTATAGATAGCACCACTGGAAAGCAGTGATTTGTCGGCAATCAGCCAGCGATTCGGGCGTGTCACTAGATTCAGGGCGGTATCGAGAGAAGCGAAGTTCTGTTGCAAGCCATTATTAATGGTGACTGTATATTGCTGCGTCCACTCATTATAGGCAATCCTGACCAGGTATTCGCTGCGTACCACCTTCTCATCCACCCAATACCAGCGTGAACGGGTCAGCTCTACCTCGGTCGTGAACGATACCGGGATGCCATCGCGGATAGCCTTGCGCAGGCTGTCACTGAGTTCCAGCGAGAAACTGGCAGCCAGTCGGTAACCTTCATCACTGGCTTCTATCCTGGCTGTTTTGACTTCCACATCGGCAGCCTGGGCCGCAGGCACCACTGCCATTGCCAACAGCGCCAACATCAAAGTCAGCGAGAGCTGGCGCAGCAGGGAAGCGAAACGTCTGAACATGCAATCAATACGGAAACAAAAGTCTGCTAATGATAGCTTGAACTTGTTGGCATTCGTTAATTTTGCAGTGGTTTTTGAAACAATGCATAGAACAAACCATCATGTTCGTTGTTGCTTTCGGACGTATTGCCCAAACTGGGCAGTAATTGACCTGGTGCATCCAGGCGTTCTGCGCCGTTTCGGGTGGCAAAGGTGGCTGCCTGGGCTTCCGATTCCAGTGGCCAGATTGAGCAGGTGACCATCAGCATCTTGCCACCTGGTTTCAGCATGCGCCACAGGTTATCGAGGATACGGGCGGACAAGGCGGCCAACTGGGCAGCATCCGTCTTGCGACGCAGCCAGCGGCTGTCGGGGTGACGTCTGACTACGCCAGAGGCTGTGCAGGGCACGTCAGCCAGGATGCGGTCATACGGTTGGCTATCCCACCAGTTATTACGGGTGGCATCACCTTCCTTGATGGTCGCAAATAACTTCAGACGCGCCAGGTTTTCATGAATGCGCTGGATACGAGCCGGGTCGGTATCGACGGCAGTGAGTTCAATATCGGCCAATTCCAGCAAATGGCCAGTCTTGCCGCCGGGGGCAGCGCAGGCGTCGAGTACCCGCATGCCAGTCTGGACATCCAGCAAGGGGGCCGCCAACTGGGCAGCAGCATCCTGTACCGACACCACACCCGCTTCAAAGCCGGGGATGTTCAATACGGGCATGGGGCGGTCCAGGCGCACGGCAAATGGACCGATCTGGCTGGCGCCGATTTGCTGGCTGGCCAGCAATTCCAGATAAGCAGCAACCGTACTTGCACGCTGGTTAACCCGCAAAGTCAAAGGCGGGGCATGGTTGCCGCAGCTCAAGATCGCTTGCCAGTCCTGTGGATACGCTGTCTTGCACTGATCTACCCACCATTGTGGGTAATTCCAGGCGGCTGCTGGCTGCTTCATGACCAGCTTTAATAATTCCTCTTTTTCACGCAGGTAACGGCGCAACACGGCATTCACCATGCCCTTGGCAAATACCATGTGCGGGCTGGAGGTGGCGGCGTTTACTGCCTGATCTACCACCACAAATTCTTCATAGGCTTTTTCTTCATCGCCTTCATTGCCCACTAGCAAGGTCAGAGCGCAACACAGCAGGCTATACAACAAGGCTGGTTCCGGCGTCTTGTTGGTCATGATCTTCAGCAAGGCATCAACCCGGCCCACCTGGCGCATGGTGCGGTAAGCAATATCCTGTATCGCGCCACGGGCTTGCGGCAAAGGATTGGTTTGCGTAAATACCCGCGTCAATGCCTGTGGCAGCGCCGTACCTTCCAGCACATAGGCCACTGCCTGTGCTGCACCGACCAGACTGAAAGCCAGGGAATCTGCCTTGACTTCTACCGTCTCAAATTCCACCTGTGGCTTATTGCTGTCGCGGGATGTACTACCTGCGCGCGCAGTGCTGCCATTCGCATTACCACTCGCTGCATTTGTGCTGCGGGCAGGTTTGGCTGGTCGGCCCAGGGTTTTTCTTGGTTGATCTTGCATATTTTTATTGGATGGATTCGCAATACTGCAATAAATTGCCCTTGTAGCAATTTAACATAAATTCGCCCCCCAGCACATTCTGCCCATAAAACTGGCAGGCCGGATCATGGCGAAAGGGCGCTAGTGTAACAGCCTTGCTGCCTTAATCTGTTTTCTTCAGGGCGAAACCATACCTGGCTGGTTTCCAATTCCATGTTCCCCATCAAATAAACTGCTTTCAGGCGGCTTTTTGTATCTGTTCCAAAGGGGTAAATTGCTGGAGTTCCAGCCAGGTGCGCAAGTCGTCGAATACCCTGGTGGCATCGAGCTCATTAAATATCTCGTGATAGAAACCGGCGTAAAAATGCTCTCTGAACCGGGACGCATCGAGTTTTTCCAGGAGGCGCCTGCTTCCGGCAGGATCAACCAGGTGATCGTCCTCGGCCACCATCATCAGCAGGGGGATGCCTAATTCCGCAGCATGGGCATGGCAATAATCCATGGCCTGCAATATGCTGGTCAGCAGGCGTGCGCTCAGGCGGGTATGTACCAGGGCGTCATGTTGATAGGCCAGTACCACTTCGCCATCGTGGGATAAATAGCGGGTTTGCAAGCCATTTGGCAAGCCAACGCCGGGGATCAGGCTGGAAGCTATTTTCAGCAAGCCATGTTGCAGGCTGGACATGCGTATCGCCAGCGCAGGGGACGATAAAATCAGCGCGCGCAAGGGGCTTAATTGCGCCAGCGCATAGCGGGCAGCGAACAGGCCGCCCATGCTATGACCTAATAATATGGGCGGGCCAGCCAGTGACTGGCTAAAGTCACTGATAACCATCTGGGCATCACGCAAGAGGCACATCGAGTCTGGTACGTCACCGCTGCCACCGTCAGACTGACCATGGCCGCGGTGATCATAAGTCCGCACGACAAAACCCAGGGCATTGAAGAATCTGGCAACATGGGCATAGCGGCCACAGTGCTCGCCCAGGCCATGCATGATGACTACCCCTTGCCGGGGCTGCTCCATGAGCGCATCTGCAAGTGGCCAGTCACGTACAAAGATAGCTTTGCCATCGCTGGTCTGTAATTCAAATTCCCTGGTATTTTCTACGTGGGAAGTCATGGCTTTACACGCCCCACATCACTTCGCGCTGCATCTTGTTGGCGGCGTGCAGCATTTCAAGCACTGGGAAGGCCCTGGTGGCAAAGCTCACTGTTTCTGGCGCTTCGTGGTCATTGTCATCACCATTTTCATTGTGGTGTGCATTCACATCGCGGCTGACTTCTTCAGAAATTGGATGTGCCTTGCTTTCGGCAACGGCAGCTTCTATGGTTTGTATGGCGTGTGGCAGTTCAGGCGGCGTGATGATGCCGCGATCTACATCTTTATTCAACAATTCCAGGATGCGACGCGCATGTTCCTTGTACATGGTGATTTCTGTAGCAGCTTTGGATTTAAACGTGATCAGCATGGGCTTTTCCCTTTTTTTCTAAGACGTGTTGAGATAATGCGGCCAAACACCTGCAGTGCGCTAGCGGCACTGGGCTGGCTGCGCGTCCTTATATAATAATCCCAAATCGGCGGCTTGTCGTTTCAGATTGTTGCTTCAGCTGGATTTGAAAGACGTCATATAGGTGTCGATGACATCCTGTTTCATGTCTTTTTCCTGACCCAGCATGATAATTTGATATGCCCAGGGGCCACGCGTCAAAAAGCGGGCCACCATCATGACAGGCTGGCCGTTGCGCAACTTGCCGCGCACTTCCAGCATGTCACCTGTGCTTTTGGTGGTTTCCGGGGTTCCCTGAATATTCCTGATCATGCCTTTTTTCATGGCTTCCATGATTTGGCCTGCCTTGCCAGCATCCTCCGCTTTGCTGCTGCCAACGGCAAAACTGATGCCGCCTACTTCACCGGCCAGCATGTCCATTTTCACCTTGATGCCTTCGAGTTGCAGATCCTTGGTGTCGCTCAAGGGCTTGCCCGGCATCAGGATGGAAAAAGGTGCATTGTTGCCGCGGGCATCGCGCCAGTCAAATTTAGGGCTGCAGGCATTCAACAGTAGCAGGCTGGCAAGCACCAGGGCATAAGGACGTACAGGTTTCATGGAGATCAAATTGATAAGATTGCAGGAAGACATTCATGTTTATGGCTTTCTTGCCGTCAACAACATGCCTCAACTGCTACATGATAATTCCTTTGTGCAGAGCGCGTCTGTTTTTGCATCGGAGAACAGCGTCCGCAAAATTGGCAGGTGTTTTCCTCTCTGTCTTCAGCAACAAGCCATTCTGTGCAGGTATACAGTGGGGTATGATGACAACTGCGCATGACAACTGCGCACGACAACGACGTTTAGACCATTCTGCAAAGGCAGGTCTGGTATGTTTTCATTTCATTTTTTGGTGCCGTGATGTCATTTTTTAAGTTCCCCGGGATTTTTTTGCTGATGCTGACATCGCTGACGGCTTGCGACCGTTTGGGTTTGCCCGATCCAGCCAGGGATGCCGCAGCGCGCGAATCAGATGCCCGTGCCACAGGCAGTGCTTGCCGTCATGCTGGCCGTGCCATAGAGGATTGCTATGCCCTCAATCCCGATGCTGCCCGTTCAGCCGTATATGCGGGATGGAAGGAAATGAACGACTATATGCGGGAAAACAAGATCGATGTCGTCAAACCCGAACTGGCGAAATCAGAAACTCCCAAAGGCGAAGAAAGCAGCGCTTCAGCCAGTGCCAAGGCACCGAAGTAGAATTCAAGTAGCGATCAAGTAGAGATAAGTTGATGCTGGTACGTACCATGCAGCCAGCAGATCTGGCGGCTGTCTATCATATACAGACCCAGGCTTATGTAGCCGACATGGTGGAAGCACCTGCATTACTGGCCAGCCGCCTGGCGGCAGCACCGGCTTGCGCCTGGGTGGTAGAGCAAGGGGATCAGGTAGTCGCTTACCTCGCAGCCTACCCCTCACGCCATGGGAGGATATCAGCCCTGGGGCAAGAGTTTCAGCCCGCCCAGCCAGCCAATGCGCTGTACCTGCATGATATGGCGGTTGCACCTGAACAGGCCGGGCGAGGGCTGGCGCGCGCCATGCTGGCTTCGGCGCTGGAATACGCAGGCGCACAAGGCTGGCAATATGCCTGCCTGGTATCAGTGCAAAGTACCCGCTCTTACTGGCAAAACCAGGGATTCATGGCGCAGACTGAGTTGAATGAAGAGCAAAAGGCAAAGCTGGACACTTATGTCGGGCCAGCCTGTTACATGATCAGGACGTTGTAAAGCCGCAAAAGAAAAAAGCGGCTTTGCCAGTCAGGGTGGCTGGACAAATCCGCTTGGAAGGCAGGGCTGTAATGCTTATTCTTCGGCCTTGCTGCCAGCCTTTTCCTTCTTGTAGATGATTTTCTTCTTGCCCCCTTCGCAGGTACCAACCACACGGTGTGTGGTCTCAGTGTCTTTGGCGACTACCTGCAGGCTGTAGTTGTTGACTCCTTTAGCTTCCAGCTTTGCTGCCACCTTGTCCTTGATCGTTTCGCAAGAAGTGACTCCGGCCCAGGCTGGTGCGCCGCCGAGCAATAAACTGATGACCAGACCTTTGATACTAACGCTTTTTCTCATTTTGCCCGCTCCCTTTCCAAGTTTTCTTATGCAACACCCCTGGCAAACCATGGTTGCTTCGTCTCTGGGGCATTTTCTTAAAACCGTAACATTTCCCAGATATTTTTAACAGGAATAAATAGTTTCCTGATAGAAAGCGTGGTAAATCGTCTGCAAATTTGCTGCTGACTGCTCAAGTTCCGGTATTGCGGGGCACGGTCCATTGAGGGCACTGAACCAAGCCTTGATGAAACGAAGATGCGTATCACATGCTATGGCATGATCCCAACTTGCACAGTTTGCAGTTATTGATGCACAGGGATCTATATATCTTCCATTCTTGTCGATATAAAAACATATCATCACTGTTGAGTGCCGGAATAGAATATATTTACATTACAGTATTATTTGAAAATCAAAACTCCAACAATTCAGGCAACATACAGGTCTATCAACTTGCCCGACTTGAGCACAAGGATCAGCTTTGAGCGTGACCGGACGACATGAATTGAAGCCAGCGGGATTGCCTACCAGCCGTTTAGCCATTGCGCTGGCGGCCAGTCTTGTGCTGGCCATTATCGTCGGCGCAGCGACTGCTATCTGGATGTTGCGCATACAGGAAATCGGCAAATGGGAAAAGCAGACTGAAACCTTCAGTGTCGTGCTGGCAGAGACCGTCAGCCAACAAATGGATTTTGCCTATACGGCACTCGATAGCATTGCCGAGCGCATTCAGGACCGCTGGAGTGTCAGTGCTGAATATCTGTCAGGCAAATTATCGACACACGATTTTCACCAGTTCCTGCGTGAAAAGGCAGCATTGTCGCCAGCCGTCGAAGTCATCTCCGTGCTCGATGTCGATGGTAATGTCATCAATACTTCCCGCAATTTCCCCGCCCCTACCTATAGTCTGGCGGACCGTGATTATTTCGTCGCCCAGCGCGATAATCCGGTACAGGGTACTTTTTTGAGTTCTTCGGTACGCAGCAAGACCACCGGCAAATGGATGTTTTTTCTCAGTCACAGACTGACGGGGAGTGATGGTGAATTCATCGGCGTCGTTATCCTCGGCATGTCGCCTTCTTTCTATTCTCAGTTTTATGAAAAACTCAGTGCTGATGGCCATGCCACAATAGGCTTGCTACGCAATGACTTTACCTACCTGGCGCGTTGGCCAGAGCGGGGCGAAGTCATGGGCATGCGTAATCTGACAGGTAGCACCTATGAACTGGTACATGAAAAAAACAAGAAATCAGGTGTGCTGATCACCAATAACCCGCGTATGTCAGAAGGTGGTAAATCTGTTACGCGGATGGCTGCCGTGCAGTCACTGGAAAAATATCCGCTGATCATCAATTTTTCTGTTGATGAAGATTTATATCTGGCTGACTGGCGCAAAATCAGTACCGGCATCGTTATTGTCGCCATGAGTGGCATACTGGCCATCGTCGCCGCCTTCAGTGTGCTGGTGAATTTGCTGGAAAGACGCGAGCAGGATCTGGTCGTCACGACGGAACTCAAGCAACAGGCTGAAGTCATCAACCGTAACCAGGCGCATTTACTCAAAAACCTGACCGAGCAGCAAATTGCCCTGAAAGATTCATCCGATCGCCTGCAAGCCATCTTTCAGAATGCGGCAGACGGTATCATCATGATTGATGATACCGGTAAGATAGAAGCCTTGAACCCGGCTGCAGTGGCGATCTACGGACATCCAGCCATTGAGGTGGTGGGCAAGAATGGCAAATTCTTTTCGCCACCAGGCCAGCCTGATTTGCTGGGTCTGGCCATGAGCCGTCGCGAATTCCTGGAAACCGGCTGCCTGCGTACCGAGGCTGAACGCATGCGCAAGGATGGCAGCCTGTTCCCGGCTGAACTGGCGATCACCGAGTATTACCATGCGGGCAGACGTAAACTGATTGTCATCGTCAGGGACATTTCCGAGCGCCGCAAGATGGAGCGCATGAAGAGCGAATTCATCTCCACTGTCAGCCATGAACTGCGCACACCACTGACAGCCATACGCGGTTCACTGGGTCTCATCATGGGAGGCGCCATGGGGACTGTGCCTGAGAAAATTTCTGCTCTGATGGGTATGGCGCACAAGAATAGCGAGAGCCTGACGAGGCTCATCAATGACTTGCTCGATATCCAGAAAATCGAAGCTGGCAAGATGGACTTCGTCTTTGAATGCCTGCCCTTGCAAAACCTGCTGCAAACAGCCATCGGCAATAACCAAGCTTTTGCCCACAGCATGAATACCGAAATCGTACTTGGCAGCCAGCTGGAGCAAGCCATGGTGATGGTGGATACCGGGCGTTTCCAGCAAGTCATGGCCAATCTCTTGTCGAATGCCTGCAAGTATTCACCTGAGGGGGCCGTAGTACAGGTATTGAGCATGGCCAGAGATGATAATCTCATCCGCATTGAGGTGATAGATCAGGGCGCAGGCATACCCGAGAACTTCCGCGACCGCCTGTTCCAGAAATTCTCCCAGGCCGATTCTTCAGATACCCGTGCCAAGGGCGGCACGGGCCTGGGCCTGGCGATATCCCAGGCCATCATACGGCAAATGCATGGCGACATAGGCTATTACATGGCGCAGGATGCCGGGCATGACACTGTGCAGGATGATGCTGAGGGCCAGGATATTTTGCGTACTGGCACGCATTTTTATATAGACCTGCCCCTGCATACAGAGGGCAATGGTGGGCTGGAATTACCTACGCCAAACCCAGATCCCTTGCCTTGACACCGGCAAATACCTGATCAAGCTGGTTCGCGTTCAGGCCATAGATACGGCCAAACAAACCGCCCAGCACAGCACGGTATTCGTTGAGCACAGGGTAATCACGGTTCTGGAACAGTTTGCCCGCCTCCAGCGCAATCTGTTCACCGGCAACTTGCCCACCCTTGATGCCGCCACCCAATACCCAATATACGCTGCCATGGCCATGGTCGGTGCCGTGCTTGCCGTTTTCACGGAAGGTGCGGCCAAACTCGCTGATGACCACTACCGTGGTATTGCGCCAGTTGTCACCCATTTCCTTGCGATAAGCTGCCAGGCCGCGACCCAGTTCTTCAAACTTGACTGCCAGGGTACCGCTGGAACCACCCTGGTTGACATGGGTATCCCAGCCACCGACATCAATAAAGCCTAGCGCATATTTCTCACGCATGAGCCTGGCTATCCTTTCTGCTTCCAGTTCAAAACCCTTGGTCGAAATCGCATTGCGGTTGGCGCTGTTCATTTCTTCCCGCATTTCACGGGCGACTTCATCCCGCATGGCAAAACCGTCCTTGACTGCCTGCGAGAGGCTGGTGTCGGCATACATCTGCAGGATCAGGTCACGCTGGCGTTGATCCACATTATTCTTGCTGACATTGCGCAGCGCCGTATTGGCAATTTGGGCGCTACCCTGCATGGCCAGTGGCAACTGGTCGGTGAAAGACATGGCTGTCATCTTGCCATTATTGCCCAACACCTTGGCCAAACGATTCATGAAGCCCGAATGGAAATTCCGGCTGCCATTCAAGGGCTGGCCCATTTCTATGCTGTCCTGGGTTTCAAAATGGCTGCGCGTCAGGTCTTCGGTACCGGCAAACGGGATGAAGGCAGCTTCACCCTGCTGGAACATCGGGTAAATCGTCTCGCGCAAGGCCGGGTGCAGGCCCCAGTCAGCATTCAGGGCGAGAGCTGCATCCGGTGTTGAGCCTGGTCTGGCAATCGCGATATTGGGTCGTGATTCATAATAGAAATTGCTTGATGTGGGTATCAGCAGGTTACTGGCATCATAGCCACCGCGCAAAAACACTAGCAGCAGGCGGTTTTGTGTGGCAGGTGCAGCCATCACCTGGCTGGAGATGCCCAGCATGGCAGTCGATGGCAGCAAGGCCAGTGCTTTTAATAAGTCTCGGCGTTTCATGTCTGTTTCTCCGTGAGGATTAGCGGCGCATCATTTCAGGTGAGGCGAGGAACAAGGCATTCCACTCCTGCGGCGTACTTGCCTGGCTCAATGCAGTTTGCGTGGCCGGGCTGAATTGCTTGCTCCAGTTTTTCACATAGCCCGATGTTGCCAGCGCAGGTGGCGGCGGCTTAGGTGCTGCCGGTGTTGCTGCCTGAGCTGTTACAGGTGCTGGTGACAGTGCTGGTGTTGGTGTTAGCGTAACCGGGGCTTGCATGCCACCTGCAGCAACTGGAGGTGTCATTGATGCTGCCGGCATGGCAGCGGGTGGGGCAGGCGTATCGACCTTGAACAAACCAGGGTTGCCATTCGCGAGTGACCTGGCAATATCAAAGCGCACCGTCATCTGGCCTGAGCTTGCCCAGGCGCTTTCATCGAGGGCATACCCATCCGGTGTCTGTCTGCCGTTCAGTTGCTGGCCCATCATATTCAACCAGTTCAGCATCGGGCCGGTATTGACAATGGTATTGCCGTCATACGCGAGGCGTACCGATGCCAGCATATAGTGCATGGGGTCTTTGAATTTTTTGCCCAGTGAGGCGACAAATTCCTGACTGTCAAACATGGTACGCAGGGTAGCCGGGATATCGCCATCGGTTTGCAGGAAGCGTTGCGCCATCTTTTCTACCAAGTCTTTTGAGGGGTTGTCTGCCACAAAGAACTGCGCCAGTTTCTGGCTCACATAACGTGCAGTGGCAGGTTGCCTTGACAACATCAGCAAGACATCATCCAGTTCGGCAATGCCGCGCCCCTTGATGGTTTGACCAAGAATTTGCTTGTCACCAAAATCATGACGTTGCGGCTGGAATTCAAACATGCCTTTCCTGACATACAGCTTTTCCTGTTCAGGCTTCATACGTGGCGCATCCTTGTTCAGGCTGACACCTACGCCAGTAAGTACCCTGGCGAGTTCCTGTACATCTTTCTGGCTGTAACCACCATTGACACCCATGGTGTGCAATTCCATCAATTCGCGCGCATAGTTTTCATTGATGCGGTTGACGGCATTGTATTCATTGTCGAGATAGCGCAGCATGGCCGGATGCATGACCGTCGCGCGCAGCAAGTCACGGAAATTGCCAAGGGCATTCGGGCGTATCGCCTGCTCTTCAAAATCACCTAGCATCGCACGTATATTGTGCTTGCCGCTGTGGATATTGAAATGATTCATCCAGAACCAACTCATCTGTTCCTGTAGCTGGTTGGAAGAGTAAATGTCACGCAGCAGCGCGCGGTTGGCGGCTTCCCTGGCAAGGCGTGTCATTTCCTGCTGGTATTCCTTGCGCAGCGTGTCGTCCGTGCCTTTTTGCTGCTCTGAGGCGATGCGGCGTGCTTCCAGGTCACGCATGGTATCCATGAAAGGCTGACGTGAAATGGTCATCGCATCGACCTGCGCCTGTATCGCGGCAGGCAAGGTGGCATTGCGCCCGCGCAACTGCTGGTCGAGGTAACGGTCTGGTCCCATTGCCTGCAGGCTTTGTAAGGTAGAGGGATTGCTACCCCAGCTCAGGCGGTTCAATAAGGCTTCAGGTGCCACTGCGGCCTTGCTCAGTGTATTGCCTACCGGGGGCAGTTTGCTGTTATCGCCAGCCTGTTGCTGTGAGGTGGTGCTACAGGCGCTCAGCAATACCAGCATGCTGGCGGCCAGGGCGTGCTGCAAATTCAGTCGGGTCGTCATTTCGTTCTGCCTTTTCCGTTGACATCCATCTATAACGCATCAGTCGATAAACCGTAATACACAGTATATGTATATTTACCCACATTTTCGTAACGCGCTGTAACAAAAATAAACGCCTGTCAACTGGCAGGATGGACAACAGGCTTGCTTCTTAAAAAGCAAGCTTGCTGGGGAAGTTGTGCTGATGAAATGTGTTCTGATAAGCCGCGAGAGTGGCAGAGATCAGGTGTCAGGCCAGATCCAGATCATCGCCACCAAAATAATTGTCCTCCGCAAATGCAGATTCGGCAGGCGAGGCATCAGCCAAGGGAGAGGCGTGGGCAGTGCTGTCGGTATTGCTAGCGCTGGAATTGCTGGTATTGCCTGTATCAAAATAACCGGGGATCAGGTCACTTCCACCCTGGTTGAGTTGCGCAGCGGCATTCTCAGTGCTGGCCGCATGATGCTGGCCGCCCATCAAATGTCCTATGCCCTGGAATAGAAAGGCACCTGCAGCAACACCTGCCGCAGTAGCTGCAACCGTGCCCAGCACATTGCCAGTGCCACCACCGAAAAAGCCTGATGCCGGTGCCGCCACAGGCGCTGCGGCATTTATATAATTTGCCGGGAGAGGCGGTGGCAATGCCTGACCACTGACGCTGTAGCTGCTTGCAGGCTGGGCACGGCTGCTGGCACTGTTGCCCCAGCCTGTCGTAGCCGGATCGAGGAAGTTGCCCGACGGTGCCGGGTTCCTTTGCGCCTGCAAATCACGCAACTGGGTTTGCAAGCCGCTAATTTGTTGGTTGGCATTGGACAAAGCCTGATCCAGCAACAAGGCGCGCTGCACCAGCAGATAATGGGCATCTGGCTGTTTGCTGACGGCCTCATTGATCATCGCCAGCGCCTGTGCATCTTTATTGCTGTCTTGTACTTTCACCAACTGGTCGAGAAAATTTTGTAAAACCTGGGTTTCTTGCGGGGACATGATCAACTCCTGTTGAGAGATACTTAATGCTGTCCCCTATCTGGTCATGGCAATGATAATTTCAATGCCATGTCCTACTCAGCTACTGCCCATGTACTACTTTACTGATCCCTGAGTGCGCGCCGGTACTGGATAGCCTCGGCCACATGCGGCGTGGCGATGTGGGCTGAACCAGCCAGGTCGGCTATCGTGCGGGCGACCTTTAATACGCGGTGATAGGCGCGGGCTGACCAGTTGAGTTTGGTCATGGCATTGCGCAAGAGTTGTCCAGCTTGTTCATCCGGTTGGCAGTGCAGGTCAATTTCTGTGGTCGATAAAAGATTATTCGCCTTGCCCTGGCGCTGTTGTTGCCTGCCAAAAGCAGTTTCTACCCGCGCATGGATACTGGCACTGGCTTCACCATCGGCCTGCTTGAGCAAGTCCGCATGCGGCAGTGCGCCGACTTGTATCTGCATGTCTATGCGGTCCAGCAGAGGGCCTGATATTCTGTCCTGATAACGGGCAATGATGTCCGGTGTACAACGGCATTTGCCATTGCTGTGCCCGAAGTAACCGCAAGGGCATGGATTCATGGCTGCAATTAATTGAAAGCGCGCCGGGAAGTCGGCCTGTCTTGCCGCGCGTGAGATGGTAATGTGGCCAGATTCCAGCGGTTCACGCAAAACTTCCAGCACTTTTCTATCGAATTCTGGAAGTTCGTCGAGGAAGAGCACACCCCTGTGAGCCAGAGAAATCTCACCTGGACGCGGTGTTCCACCTCCACCTGTAATTTTCAAAAATAAGTGCGAAAATGTCTCAAATTTCTAGGGAAATATGAGAATGCGCACATTTCAACATCCGTCTCCAGCAAATCCGCCTGTCCGAAATATTGTCCCAAGTGCAAGGGGTGTTACTGGAAAAGTGCCAAACTTTGGTAAGTATGAATCGAGTTTAGAACGCGATTTTATGGAAATTCTTCGGTTTGATCCGGAAATTGAGGAGTTTACCCCGCAGCCTTTGACTCTCGAATATCATGATCAAAATGGTAATGTATGCCGTTATACTCCTGACGGCCTAATTAAATTCAAAAAATCGGCTCAACGATGCTTACAGCCAATTTTATTTGAAATCAAATATCGCGAAGACTTCCGTAAAGATTGGCGTACTTTGATGCCTAAATTTCGCGCGGCCAAATCGCTTAGCATGGTTAGGGGTTGGCGTTTTGAAATCTTTACCGAGCGAGAAATTCGTACTACCTACCTGAAAAACGTCAAATTTCTCTGGCAATTTGTGGATCGGCTCCCCGAGCCAAGCATGGTGGATCATGTTTTGAAGGTATTAAGTGATCTTGATGAAGCTGATGTAGAACTGCTGCTATTTGCATTGTGCAATGACAAAAACAATCGCGCAGCATTTATACCAATAATCTGGCACATGGTCGCAATTGGCCTAATTGATTGCGATCTTGACGAACCTTTGAACATGCGCTCGATTCTCACTCTGCCCGGATCTGAAAATGAAGAATAATATTCGTCCTGGGCAACTAGTTTACTGGCGCGAACAAGCCGTCATCGTACTGGAGCTTAAAGGGTTCAAAGACGCGATTCTTCGGACAATAGATGGCGCGCGAACTGAAATAGCAAGCGTAAGCGACCTAGCGCTTACATTAACTCCGAGAAATTCTCAATCGTCGCAGCATTTGCTGGCAAAAGATAAGGATTGGGACAAGGCGCTTAGTCGGTATGAGGCAATTCAACCTTTGTTGGAGAATCCTCGTCGCACGGCTGATGATATTCAGCGTGTAGCAGATAAATTATCTAAGAGTCAGGCAACAATTTACCGATGGCTATCCAAATTTGAAGATACAGGGCTTGTTTCTTCGTTATTGCGCCCCCCTCGCTCTGACGTAGGGCAAGGTAGGCTTCCACAAGAAGTCGAGGATGTTGTTGCAATATTAATTCAAGAATTCTATTTGAAAATGGAAAAGCCTTCGATACTCAAGCTATATCGAAGGATCAAAGAGGAATGTGATTCGCTTGATTTAATCCCTCCCAATAGAAACACTGTGTATGCACGTGTAGCAGATATTGAAAAACGTGAATTGATCCGTAAGCGATATGGCCCGAAAGCGGCACGGGAGAAATTAGAGCCATTGCGAGGGAGTTTTCCAGGGGCAGATTATCCAAATGCCGTTGTGCAAATTGACCATACAAAAGTTGACGTTATTATTGTTGACGAGCTTCATCGGCTCCCGATAGGTCGCCCCTATTTGACATTGGCTATCGATGTTGCCACAAAAATGGTAACAGGATTTCTGATGACTTTAGACCCTCCAAGCGCATTGTCGGCCGGCTTGTGTATTGCGCATGCCGTATCCCGCAAGGAGCATTGGCTGGCTAAAAGAGATATCCATGCAGAATGGCCAATCTTTGGCAAGATGGCCAAAATTCACTTGGACAATGCAAAAGAATTTCATGGACGTATGCTGACCAGGGCTTGTGACGAACATGGGATTATTAAAGAGCACCGACCTAAAGGTCAGCCTAATTATGGGCCGCACGTTGAACGTGCCTTCCGCACTTTTATGGAGGAGTGTCAAAGTTTGCCAGGTACAACTTTTTCTAATGTTCAGAAGAAATTAGACTATGACTCAGAAGGGCGTGCATGTATGACTCTAACCGAACTCGATGCTTGGTTCACCGTATTCATTGTATATTGCTATCATCATCGTCCACACTCTGGTATCAACGATATTCCGCCTATTAAGTTGTATTCACAATTTGTGCATGGTTCGTCCACTCAGCCTGGTATAGGACTGTCAGCGCCTATTGATGATGAGGAAAAGTTTCGATTAGATTTCACGCCATATCTGGAGCGTACCGTTCAGCGGGACGGAGTAACGATCGACTACATCCAATATTATGCCCCTATCCTCAGAAAATGGATCGATGCTCGTCAGCCAGATGACCCGAAGAAAAAACGGAAATTTATTTTTGCGCGTGACCCCAGGGATATTAGCAGCATTTATTTCTTGGACCCGGATACCAAATCATTTGCACGTGTTCCTTACTTTAATAGTTCTAGACCGGCGATAAGCCTTTGGGAACTTCAGGCTGAGGTGAAGCGCCTTCAAGACGACCCTGCCAATAGCGTTGATGAGGAGATGATTTTCAAAGGCATCCGTAAAATGAGGGAAATCGAAGAAGCCGCTATCGAAAAAACACGCCTGGCAAAGCAAGGACGGGCCACCGAGAAACGAAAACGTCGTATGGCTGAAAGGCGCAATGGCTGGAAGGATGTACATGCGGCTACATCAAAATCAGCGGCAACTATCACTCCAATTGCGGATGATGATTTGGACGATATTGAGGCATTTAGTGACATTCAGATTGGGTGAAATACATGACGACGCTTAATCTCGCACACCTGCATCCATCTGCAATTGAGGTCGCTATAAGTTCCAAAGAGGATAGGCTGGAATGGATTAAAAAGCCGCGCTGGATAGGATATCCCAGAGCACATGACATTTTGGGACAACTTGAAGATCTGATGCGTTTCCCTCGTCAGTCAAGAATGCCAAATATGTTGCTTATTGGCGATAGCAACAGCGGGAAGACAAGACTAGTCGAAAGTTTCATTCAACGTTATCCTGCGGACGAAAATATCGGCGGTGAACATATTATTGCAAAGGTATTGTATATAGAAGCTCCGCCAGGGCCTAGTGAAACAGGACTTTATGTTGAAATCCTGAACGCTCTTTTTGAACAAGTGCCGACTAGCTCATTGGAAGCACGCCGTGCTCGTGTTATTGAGATGCTGAATGAGATACAGTTGAAAGTTTTGGTCATCGACGAGTTGCACAATATTTTGGCTGGAACCACAGTTAAGCAGCAAAATATGCTCAATGTAATCAAATACCTCACCAATAAATTGCAAATATCCATAGTCGGTTGTGGAACTGGTGACCTACTTCGTGCGGTAAGTATTGATACGCAAATCCAAAATAGATTTACGCCAGTACTTTTACCTAAATGGAAAATGGGGAAAGAATTCCAAAGATTACTTAAATCTTTCGAGATGATACTTCCCCTTCAGAGGGCATCAACGTTACACGATACGATCCTGTCATCCAAGATACTCGCAATGTCTGAAGGAACAATTGGTGAGATATCTATTTTATTAAATACTGCAACGAAATTTGCCATTCAAAGTGATATTGAATGTATTGACCAAGATGTGTTGAATTCATGCGGCTATGTTGCGCCAAGTGACAGAACTAGGTCAGCAGCGATTGTGTAAATTTTGTACGTTGGTCAAAAATAGAAAGAGTTATTGTTGCGAATCTCGTCTTGTATTATGACGAGGAGATGAATGTGAAAAATCAGCAAATAAGGAAATTAAGAGTTTGGCCGATTCATCCAATGCCGCTGGAAGATGAACTGATATCATCCTGGATGATCCGTATTGCGCAAGCAAATCGGTCAAAGATACATACATTTTACGCTAGCCAATTCGGTCGCCATCGTGAAATTTGGACGCGTGATATAGATCATCTGGCGCCGATCTGGCTCATAGATGAACTTTCTGAGCACACTGGCTGCTCTCGAGAGATCATTCGTGGAATGACTTTGCGTTCATTGGAATCAAAAGCATTTCAAAATTTCAATGAATCAGGTGAAACAAATTTCATTTTGCCGCTGAGCATCTTCCACAGAACACGGCGTGGCTATGGACAACAATTTTGTCCATTGTGCCTTTCAACTGATCCTGTTAGTTACCTTCGGAGGAGCTGGCGCCTTGCATTCAATACTATCTGTAGTAAGCATAAAATTCTTTTGCGTGACCGCTGCGACTCTTGCTTGCAGCCTCTTGTCCCGCATCGCGCAGATATGCACCATCGTTCCTCATATCCAGAAAAAGATTCCATGCGTCGGTGTGCCTTTTGTCATAAAAAATTTGGTGAATTCTCCAGACTTGCAGAAGCCGATGAACTTCGCATGCAACAGAAATTTGATCTGGTATGTAGTTCTGGTTATTCGCAGATCGATTGCGACACTACTGTCTATTCGCATCTGTATTTTGAAGGAATACGGGTCCTGATGCTTGGAGAATCAAAACTTAGCAAGTCTATAATTACTAAAATGAAAATTGAGCATGCGTCAGTCGAAGAGCGCCTGACCCGTTTGTCGAAAGTATTCAAATTATTAGATGACTGGCCAGAAAATTTTCTGAAATTCTGTTGTGATAAGAAAGCTCCCTATTCCGCATTCTGTCAAAACTCTCACGAAATTCCTTATTGGTTAAATTCAGTACTACGACGAAATGTATTTCAAGGCTATGCGCCAGTATCGGATTCGGAGCTAATTGCGATTGCTGATGTCGTAGATCGGTCTGGCTGCAAATCGCCATTGGCGGAGGCAAGGCGCATCTCCGGCAGAGACACTTCCAAGTTCTTTCGAGTTGTCAGAGTTGATGATGACACTGCTGATATTTTGTTGGCTTCCATTGACCATAGCATATCGACCGCTTCAAAAAATAGTCGCCTCATTCTATTGCGTGACAAAGTTATGTTTATTAGTGCTCGTTGTCTAAATTTGAGCGTGACAGAGC
Source organism: Undibacterium sp. Ji42W (assembly GCF_049340405.1). Lineage (NCBI taxonomy): Bacteria > Pseudomonadati > Pseudomonadota > Betaproteobacteria > Burkholderiales > Oxalobacteraceae > Undibacterium > Undibacterium sp. Ji42W. The sequence goes on along the minus strand of NZ_JBMPOV010000002.1, from coordinate 311,998 downwards.
TTTTGGAATATAACGTGCCTGATTCATTAGAAATGGCAGCAATTACTTTTTCTTTTTGGGACCGTGTAGAAACGAAATCTCAGGTCGAGGCGATGCTTTGTTGGTATTGTAATCATGTGCGAGTTAAAGCGGCTAACAAAGAGTCGCGATCATTGTTTTTAACTAACAACGGAAAAAAATTGCATAAAAGTAGTGTTGGACAGAGATTTCAAAATGCAGTCCGTTTTGCTGGATTGGAGCGGGCAATTTCTGGTTGGAAATCATGGGTACAAACCCGATGAGCCAAGCACGTCCTTCATGATAGTCCAAAGTATTAGCTTTGCGCCATTCTAGCGTCAGTCAAGGCTCACTGAATGTGTTGCATAAATGGTCTCAAAAATTGGTGTGTTGACATGTCTTTTAGATAAATACTTAAAAATATGTCAATGCGTCCTAATTCATATGATAATTTTAGTAAAAGTTCTTGCTGAAATTACGGAGTGATTATGAGTTCACTAGTGCTAACCCGTTCCTTGACGGTAGGCTGGGCCAGGTTGATGAACTGGCTGGACGGCCTATTTGGATACGACGTATTCATCGCACACCGAAGGGCCGATGGAGCCGTGTACGCTGATCGGCTCCATCAACTTCTCCAACAACACAAGATCAGTAGCTTTCTCGATAAAAAGGTCTATCTTCCAGGGGACTCTTTGCGCATCTCGACTCGTCGGCACGCCGGAAAGTCCACGCTGTTGATTTTGGTGGGTTCGCCTGAGATTGCTGTGCCGCGCAAGCCGGTGGACTGGGTCGAGCAGGAAATCGTACACTATCTCGAAACCCATCTCGACCATCCAAAATTGATCGTGCTAGACTTTGGCTCGATGATCGCCAATTCTGCCCTTGGTGAGCTGACGCAACCGACCTACCCGATTGCACAGAAAGTGGCCGAATTTGTGTTGCTACCAGGAGACCTGTCTGCGTTGGATTTGCCTCCTTCGGAGGCGGTGCTTGACATCATTCGTCGCAATCTCACCGGTCGCCGGCGCGAACAGGCACGCCGCAGCGTTTTCCAAGCGGCCACCGCAGTACTAGTGGTGCTGGTTCTGGTGTCGGGATCAATGGGGGGCCTAGCGCTTCAAAAAAGCGAGCAAAGCAAACTTAACAAGATTCAGTCGATGACCACAGACAGTTTGCGCCTGGCATCCGAGTCGACGCGTGAACTGAACGCCAACCACGCCGATGTTGCCGCGTTGCTGGCATGGTCCGCACTCGCCGAGCCATTGATGGGATTTGAACAACCGCGTCCATACACCGTAGAAGCAGCAGTTGCGTTGGTTCGGGCATTATCCTACCGACCGATCGCTACTGACGTGTTACGCTATCCTTCCGGCATTCAGTTTGCAGTGCCAAACCCTTCCAATAATATTCTGTTAGTCGTGACCGAAGATGGGGCCGCAGAGTTGCGCAGCATAGATGGACTAAAGCTGCTCACGCAATGGCAAACTAGACAGTCTATCCCTCAGGCCGGATCGTTTAGTCCTGATGGACAGTACATCGCAATTGCTGCTCACGACGGTAGCATCAAGCTTTGGGCTGCAAATGGAGGGCAGGAAATCCGAACGCTCAACGCTAACAGCCCGCTACGTTCCGTTGCCTTCAATGCGAACGGAAGTAAAATACTAGGGAGTGGGGATGATGGCAACTCCTATGTATGGATGATGGCATCGGGAGAAAAATTGGCGCAGTTAAAATGCAGCGGCGGCCGACATCGACCGGCGGCAAATATACAGCCGGCTGCATTTCATCCCACAAACGAGCAAGTTGTGATTGCATGTGAAGACGGCTATGTGGAAACGTGGCAGGTTGCTGACAAAGTGCGACAAAGCCGCTGGCCGGGCCTGATCAAGGCACCTCGCGCTATTGGCTACTCGCCTAACGGCAAGCTGTTGGCAATTGGCACCAGTGATGGCACGTTGCAAATCCGCCAAGCTACCGACGGCACGATATTGCATACTATTTCTGCCCACGATGCAGGGATCACATCTATGGCGTTCAGTCAGGACAATCGTAGCTTGCTCACCACCTCGGACGATCGTACGGCAATGATGTGGAATGTTCAGCAGGGGAATAGGCTGAATGCTTTGCATGGACATACTTTCTACGTCCGTAGTGCTTTTTTGTCTGGCAATCAGCAGGCTATTACCGCATCATGGGATAAGACGGTCAGGGTCTGGCAACTCGGCAATGACGAAATCCAGCGTACCTTGGAAGGAGTTGTCGGAGGCGTGTCGTCGATGTCGCTATCAGACGATGATGGGACGGTACTGGCGGGTTCATGGGACGACGGTGCATTTCTGTTCGATGGTGCCAGCGGAAGCATCCGTCAACACGTTGCCGCCGGTCATTCAGTAGGCGCAGTGGCGATCAGCAAGGACGGTCTTTATTTCGCTACTGTGGGCGGTAGCAATACTCCGGATGATGGCTTGGTTCAACTCTGGCGTAGCGCCACTGGAAAGCTTCAATATACGTTGCCGGTGTTGAAGGACGGCGTAGCGTCAGTTACGTTCAGTCCGGACGGCAAGGGTCTTTTGGTCGGGGGCGGAGACGGTTCGCTTCGTGTTTGGAGTACCCAACGGACGAGCCAGCTGTTTGCACTGCCGGTGCAGGAAGATGCAATTGGCAGCGCCGAATTCGATCCGCAGGGCGATCGGATAGTGACCGCGACCTCCAACGGAGTTATCGTATGGAATGTGGCATCGAAGCAGCAAATAGCGACGTTGCCGACGGCGGCATCGTACGTGGCAGGCGCCACCTTCGACGGTTCTGGTCGACGTATCCTCGTACGCTACTATGACGGCGCACTTACGGTGTTTGACAGCGGAACCACCGAGGCAATCTTGCAAATTCCCAAATCGACCGTTGGGATTCAGTCAGCTGAATTTAATCGGGATGGCAGTCGAATCGTGGTCGCCCACGAGGATGGAAGCGCCATCATCTGGGATACTCGTACCGGTCGCCCCATTGAGGCCTATACCGCGGCAAAAGTAGACGCTCAAGGAAAGGTAAAGAAAGGGCTGGACAAGGCGATATCTATCGCCAAATTCAGTGCAGATGGACGACTTATTTTTCTCGGTACGGAAAGCGGAAGCGTTATGGTCTGGCGACCGACCGCTGGCGCTTTGGATACATTGAAATCACAGCTTCCAAAATACTCGTTGACAAGTGCTCAGAGACTTGAATTCGGTCTGAATTGAAACAAGGCCATGCGTATCGCTAAAACTGTGGATGTGTGAATTGAGAAAATAAATACTCCATATCCAAAATATACGTTAGGTTAATCGGATAAATATTTTATTTGCAATATATTCGTACAGTAGCGCACAACCATACCTTGGCGCAATTTCCCGCTGCCACAATCAAATGAAGCGTTTATAAAGCTCGACTTCGAATTGCGCTAATAATCGAGTCTGTATTCCATCGCACCATTTCATGTGCGGCAAATTTCACTGACTCCGGCACTCGAAGTTGTCCTTTTGGAATTACACCAATGATGGGCTTGTTATATGACTGAGCAATAGCGACCTCCTTATCAATCCAAAATCTATGTGCGGCATACATTCCAGCAATGACGAGTACGCATTGAACAGGTCTGATTTGAGCTTCTATCAGATCTGCCAATTTTTCTTGGCCCACCTTGGTATTAGGGTCTATAACCGGATCATGTATTGGCACAGAATAATTTCTGTACTTAAACATATCTGCGGAACTAAGCAAATTTTCAAGGGCGTAATATTCCTCATTGTACTTCCACGCATGGCTAATGAATAGGTCGTAATTTCTGAGAGATGGCATAGCAAATTTTCCCTAATATATATTTGAACGAATTTAAATCCAATATGATTCGGTTGAATTTATAACTACCCAATCAAGTCGATACAATTTTTGCCGACCATTCCGATACTTGCAATAGAAAGATACTTCGTCAAAAAAATGTGTCGACTCTACTTGAATGCTGTTGCCCACTTCGAAGGCAATGCTCTCAACAGCTCGGTCAAAGGCTCACGTATTGATCACCATCCCTGTGAGATTATGAAATGGAAAAATCATAACCAGACAAACGATCCAAAAAATCATTCAGCCAACCTAGCAGGCGAAAGAACCATGAGACATGATTTGCAGATTCGGGACGTTCTTAATGATCCTTCAATTCCATCTCACTTCCTTGGAAATCTTAAGAATATGTCCTTAAGGCCTTAATGTGGAAACTGAGTTTTTCGATTGCAATCTAATTTCAAAGCCAGCATTCAGTAGGTTAATTTTTATTATTCCAACTATTTAAAGTATTCCAGTTGCTAGACCGTTTAGACATAAGAAAAAACACTCGTTATGCCGCAACCGTTTGAGCTTATATTTATTCATTATTTTATTAATAAGTCAATATTTATATGCAACGCAAAACAAATGTTATTGCTAGCATGAACAACTATTGAGTTGTACAAATATTATCGCTATGATTTGTTATCCCTACGCTGTATTCTTGGAGAAATCTCATGCCAAAAAACAAAGCTGCCGTAGTATTCATCCATGGTCTGTCGAAGAAACCCGCACCTCATGAATTAAAGCGACTGTGGTTGTGGGGACTGGAAAGGGACAATCCAATGCCTTCAGTATTTGCGGAACCTAATCGTGGTGTGAAACTGGGTACCAATGGCGTAACGTCAAGTTTCTGCTATTACGCAGATGTCTTTTACGGGGAGGACTACGAACTCGACTTCCAATCCTATTATGAACAGGAGACAGCGCAAGGCGACATTGCTGCTGAGGGCCTAGATCAAGTCGAAACTGAATTACCTCTGGCCAAAGGTGTTACGCCTCGAGAGCAGTTATTCCTGCGCGCCTTTGAAGCAAAACTTCAAGCCAATCTTGAGCTCAACGACCCAGCTGACATCGCCGTGATCACGCGAGGCGCAGTGGAGTACGAAATTGCAGGTTTCTTGCCGAAGGCAGTACGTCAAGCCGTCATCAAGAAAGCGGCGATGGAGGCGTATTACTATTTATTTGATAAAGAATACAAGCGTGCAGATGGAGCCACTTTTCAGGTTCGTAGCACTCTGAGAAACAAGTTAATAGCGACGTTAGCCGCCGCCAGAGACGAAGCCGACAAGGTGATTTTAGTCTCACACAGTATGGGGACGATGATAGCCTATGACGTTTTGCGCAATTGCCCGGATTGTGTTCCGGTCGACACTTTGATTACACTTGGCTCGCCACTGGGCATTCGAGAAGTGCAGGACGAATTGATCGCAACCGATGCTCGACAAATCGACTTTCCCGCTGAGAAATTGGTCAACTGGATAAATATATACGATCCGCTCGACCCGATTTGTGGTGCCGATCCCCGTTTTGCCAACGATTTCCTTGCTGTAGACGGTAAGTCAGTGAAGGATTGGAAGGAATCAAACTGGGGTAGCTGGCGACACACGATTACGCACTATCTTGCCGGATCGAAATTACGCCAAGCTATCACCGAGGCGACGGGCATTGGTGAGGCTTCCAGATGACCCCCGAGTCGCTTGTCGCTTCTCTGCTTAAGGGGGATTGCCCTGAGGGGGCTGTCTGGGAGTTGAAGAAAGCGGTTCGTATGATCGTCGACGGGATCGCATCTGACAGTACCAACTACAACGCAACAGCGACCTGGAAAGCCTGTCGTGCATTGAATGCTCAGCGCTATTTCGAGCTTACCCTGCTGATCGGTTCTGCATGGGACTGTCGTGACTTCGATCCTGCCGTTGCTTTCCAGTATGTGCAAGCGCTCATTGATCTCTCGCAACTGAATGAGGCAGAGGCTTTGTTAGATAAGTGTATCCAGAACATCGGACTTGCAACTACCGATCAGATGCAAGAAAACGAGCTGTCCAAATATAAAGGGCTTAAGGGACGTATTCACAAACAGCGCCATGTATGCGATGAGGACAACAGCAAATTATTGGAGGCGTTCACTGTTTATCACGAGGTGTACTTAAAGAATCCAAGAGTGAATTATTGGCAGGGAGTGAATGCTCTTGCCTTGCTGGCTCGTGCTGAACGTCTAGGGCTTTCGATGCCTGTAGCATTCAAGGTCACTACGCTTGCGGAGCAACTACATGAAGAATTACAGCTAGGAGACATGGATGATCCTTGGAAGCTAGCAACCATGTCGGAGATTTGTGTGGCGCTTGGTAAAGAGGACAACGCTGAGCTTTGGTTGTATCGCCTTTTGTACGCGCCAAAATGCACTCCCTTCATGCTGGAGAGCTATGCCAGACAGCTGCGTGAGATCTGGGGTGCTGGCTTACATAACGGAGGCAGACGTATCCAGGACAAATTATGTGTCATTATTGCTAGACATCAGATGGCGCGACAGTCCATGTTCTCGTTGATACCACCCGTATCATTCGCAGCACAACAAGAATTTGAGCGCAATTTCTCCGGCGCAGGCACATTCACTGTCGATACAATCAAGAACATTATGTACGTTTGCGCAGCAATCGGCTGCGTTTGCAACAGTAAAGGTATGCGCCTGGGTACTGGATTTTTGATCGATGCAGACGCATTAGGTTTAGCTGGTGGGGACAAAGTCTTCGTCACCAATGCCCATGTGCTAAGTGATTCAGTGGATGGCGCGATACGATCCCAAGATGCACTGGTAACGTTTGAGCTGGCATATCCCGACGATGGCAGGCCAGTTTTTCACGCTATTAAAGAGATTATTTTCAGTTCGCCGCCAGGGCCGCTTGCTCATTCTTGCGAAGAGCCGATTTACCTTGACGTCACCGTAGCGCGCCTCGCTAGTAAGCCTTCAAACGGGGTGGGACTGCGTGTGAGTGCGGCTTTACCAATCGTTGATGGTCAGGCCAAAGCTTTTGTAATTGGACACCCGCGCGGTAGTGGTTTACAGATCGCCATCCATGACAGCGAATTGCTAGATATCGACGATCGCAAGCGGCTTTTGCACTATCGCACACCGACAGATCCAGGTAGTTCCGGAAGTCCTGTTTTTAACGAGGAGTGGCATCTTATCGGGCTGCATCACGGTGGCTCCTCCAAAATGCCTAGGTTTCGGCCACTTGGTAGTGTCTACCAAGCGAACGAAGGTGTATCCATCCATGCTATCCGCACATGCATTCAACTTGCTCGTCAGGCGGTAGCATCACCCTTGTTGCAAGATTATGAGAGCCCGCCGTAATAGAGATACTTCCTATGTGATTTGGCTTAGCTGAGGTGCAAGTAGCGCATTTGTGAGTGACAAATTGATTGGGAAGATAGATGCATGATTTGGAATGTCTACACAGATAGATGCTGGAAATCTCCAACGAAAAAATAATCTTTTGAGACCCACAAACGCGATTATGGAACGGAACTAACGGAATTGATTGTGCAAATGACGAGCTGTCTGTAATCGCACTCGATATGTGTGAGGTTTTTAAAAGCATTTAATCAAAATTGAACGGAAAAAATTGGCTTAAGACGGAGCGCTATTTCCTGTATCACTTGGCAGCACCCGCATATTCGCACCCCATTACTTGACATCTATATATGAGAGAATTTTATGGCTAAAGACACGCGTAAGGTCTGTTTCGTGGTAATGGGATTTGGGACAAAAACCGACTACGAATCAGGTCGCACACTAGATTTGGACGCAGCATATGACGCAATAATTCTTCCGGCTGCAACTGATCAAAATTTACGTTGCATTAGGGCTGATGAGATCATGCATTCTGGAATAATAGATACTGAAATGTACGAAATGCTGTTGCGAGCTGATCTTGTAATTGCCGATATATCCACTGGAAATGTTAACGCGATATATGAACTTGGCGTAAGACATGCTCTAAGACCGAATTCTACGATTATTATGAAAGAAGGCGCTGGCCGACTTTATTTCGACTTAAATCATCTCAGTACGTTTCAATATGAACATTTAGGAAATGATATAGGATCTCGAGAAGCGGTACGGGCAAGGAGATCGCTAGGAACACTTATTTCAGAAGTTATGAGCGCACAAAAGCCAGACAGTCCGGTATATACATATCTACCGAAATTACAACAACCAAAAATGACCGATGCTGAATATGCTGAGTTGCTGGATGACGCGGAAGCCGCTCAGAAAGATTTTTCTGCGCTATTAAGTAGTGGTGAAAGTGCGATGAAAGAAAGCCGTCATGCGGACGCAGCCGTGATATATGAGAAGGTGCTGACCATTAAGCCAAATGAATCATTTTTTGTTCAGCAATTAGCTTTGGCAACATATAAATCAAATGTTCCATCAAAGCTTGATTCTCTCATGAAAGGTTTAACAATAATATCAGCATTGGATCCTGAAAATTCTAACGACCCTGAAACTCTAGGCATAGCTGGCGCGATACGCAAGAGATTGTGGCTAATGACGAGCGATCGAGTTCAACTTGATTGTGCGATTAGATTATATGGCCGTGGTTTTGAAGTTCGACGTGACTATTACAATGGAGAAAATCTGGCGACTTGTTTTGAAATGAGATCAAAAATACAGACTGAAGGAGATGAGATTCAATTTGATCAAATGAGTGCTCGGAAAGTCCGTGAAGTGCTTCTTATCCTTCTCCAGGAAATCACTTCTGCACAGACGTTTCCAGACAGATCTGACAAAAAATGGATATTTGCTACACTAGCTAACTGTGCATTCGCGCTCGGCAAGCATACAGAGGGAAATGAATTTGAAAAATCCTTTTATGCTGAGGCACCTGCGGATTGGGAAATTAATACTTATACCGAGGGGAAGATCGCAATATCCTATCCTGTAGATAAAATATCATAAGAGCAGAAAAAGTAGATGGAGTGATTTATCTTTGAGCTGACTGATGACCGTCAAAAAGTTCATTTGACGGATCGCTAAGCAATACGCAGCTAGATACTAAATGGAGATTCAAAGTGATTCGCACTCTGTTTCCGTTCGATACTCGCCAGGTCATTCTGGACAAAAATGTACTTCTGCATTCAGAACCATCTGGGGCGACTTTGGAGCAAGTCAGAGCGACAAAAATGCTTGCTGATCTTGCTCGCAGAACTAAGCATGATGATAAAGCGCCCTGGAATCTTGCAAAGGTCTCTGAAGAGGAGATTTCTCAAGTTCATGAACTCTGGGGCGAGTCAGGCCTCCTTCAATTGCTTATTCTTGCAACGTCACTTGATTCCAGTGAGTTCGATCACTTTTATGGATACATAAATGACTCCTCAAAACTGAAAGATGTTGTCGATGGGGGCGAGAAGAGAAGCATCCGATACGATAATGCAGAGCTTTTTTCAGATAATCGGCTACAGGCTTTTAATATTAACGTATTAAACCCATCACTCTCACGAAAACTCTATCGAAGTGGTGTGCATCATGGTTCATTAGTGTATGGGCTCGGAGGCCCCCGGATTCTTGTTTCTCACCCCTTTCAAGGCATTGAACGCGAGGTCTTTTACGACATTTTTGCCAATACAATCGATGTCGTGACAAGCTTAAATATGCGAGGCTATTACGGCACCTTTCACTTTCTCGATCACTTGCCCGGACTAGATTTCGAACTCTGTGGTTTCCCAGCTTGGGCGCTGTGGTTTTCTGTTGTTGCAGCTCATTCAGACATCGTTCTGTTCGTGAAAGAATACGAGGGTGAATTTGGGGAGTCGCAGCAACTTGAGATCGCGGTTACGCCGGATCGAATAAGAAAGAAGATAGTGGAAATTCCGTACGCCGAACTGTCGTGGGCAAAAAAACCAGATCCGATTGAATCCGCTCAAAAAATTTACTATACAAAACAAGGTCAAGTTTCTGAGGATGAGTGGAATCGGATGGAGGCGTCTCACGCAAAGCCGTTCATCGAAAGTTACGTTGGCGGAGAGTTCCCGGATGATCGGTTTGTTGTCCTCAGAGAGGATCGCGTCGATGAATATCCACTTGAATTTCCGGTGTACGATGCAACGGCAGATCTTGAGCCGGTGACGTCTCGATTTTTCAACGATACGATTAGGGAAGATGATAGCAAGCATCGATCGCCGTCTGCTCCTGCATGGTGGCAGTTCTGGAGGCGTTAAAATCGCTGGAAGGCAACCCTACCTGAACATTGGTACTAGCATCTCTAGTACTAGGAACTAACTCGTTCCGATTTTTAAAGCATACTCGGACAATTTTTCGATTTCATTGGATTCCACAAGTGACAAAATATGTTGAACTTCCTGAATTTCATTTTTATTTTCAGATTCTAGAAATAGTTGAAGTGCATCTCTTAGTTGTGGAATTGCCTGATCAATTTTTTTCTGTGCCAAAAATACCATAGCCAATTCCACGCGACTTTTTCCAATCCCAAATTTCAGCTTACTCTCCGAATCAATTTTGAGTGCCAGCATGATAACTTTTTCGGCTTTGTCATAATATCCAGATATTCTGTAAACCTTAGATAAATTTCTGTATTGCATTGCTTGGCCTTGCTTCTTGCCGAGCTTCTGGTCTATTACGAGCGCTTTAGAAAAGAATTGTTCGGCCTCATCAAATTTGTCCTCCGCAAATGCAATCAACCCCAAACACCCATATTGAATAGAAACACCGCTCTGGTCGCCGCGATCTTCAGCTATTGTGAGAGCCTCCAGGCAATAGGCCTTCGCTTCGTCTAACCGTCCTAAAATGCGATATGCTGTTGCGAGGTTAGTTAACTCTCTAGCGACGCCTCTTAGTTCGTTGCTCTTTCTGTAAAAAGCCAAAGCTTCTTCGTGTAGTGGAATTGCCTCATTTAACTTGCCTTGAAGGCGCAGCGATGCCCCCAGGTTGCCCAAGACAATGATAATCCCCTCAGTGTTTTTGTTGTCCTGGTGAATTTTGAGTGCTTGTCGCTGAACCAGTTCTGCATCCGCAAATCTTCCGCGAGATTTTAGTACTAATCCAAGATAACCAAGCGATGATGCCAAACCAGCATTGTCTCCAATTGATTCGTAAAGGGCCTTCGCTCTACTCAATTCATGTTCTGCCTCTTCAAGCATCCCGAATTTCTTTAGCACCTTACCCAAGGCTTTTGCGGAATTGGCCATGCCAATCTTATCCCCTACTAATTTATATGAGGTGAACGATTCGCGAAACATGTCAATTCCATCTTGAAGATTTCCCGCCTCCTCTTCTAGTTTTCCCAATTGAGATGTTGCAAAAGCCATCACGTCCAATTTCAGGGGTTTACTTGCCTTTGATATGGCCTGCGACAACAGCGTCCGTGCCCTGTCAAACAGGCCTAATTTTCTCAGGAACTTACCATATTCAGCAGTAATTTGAGAATTACCACTATCCTTTGCAACTAGGTTTGAGAATATTTCTTCTGCCTCGACCATTTTTCCTTGCGAAATTAGTTCATCAATCCTCACAAGCTCGACTGTTGTGTCTGATTCGGCGTTCGACATATGAAAATCGTTAATGTCAAACGCTTCGGACAGATTGGATTGAAGTGCCGTTTCTCGCAGTGAAGATTTTGATTCATGCTCTCGCACCCATTTTGATAGATGTCGCTGTAAAAGCTCAGTAAATTTGTTTGGACTATCAAACGTATAAAACAACATATCCTTGCTCTCTTCCCGCTCTTTCTTGAATTTTAGAACACGGGATAGTTGCTCCCCTGGATCGCTAAGTTGCCTTTCGTTAATCGCCTTAAAAAACAGTGTAATGCTCTGCATAGAGAAAGCCCGATCTCTATTACATTGTGTAGCAATATGAAACTCTTCTTCCGTACCCGAGGTATAACTGCTGCTATCCCCAGCGCTTGGCGGCGTCCCCCATCGGTCATGAAGTACTAAAACAAAATGATCGCATTTCTTAATATCTTCATTTATCAACGCCTGTGGTCTTCCCACCCCGCCTAAAGTTAAGTCCCATCCAATTGGTGAGAAGTGCACCCCTCTGTGATTTGCATCCGAATCGTTGTAACTAAATAGAGTTTGTTTGAAGGCTTCTCGAATGTCGTCAAGACCGCCAGGAGACGCAATGAATACTTTGTAATGCGCGAGTGTATCGGCCACTTGAATCTCCTTAATACAAGTTTAAAAAAACTAATAATTGGCTTTCTGGAATATCGAGGCTTCTTGATTATTAAATAATATCATGCCCATTCAAAATATAACCTAGCGCACCAGTTAGGCTAAGAGCTACCCTCGTGGAAGCGGAACAAGTAGTTGTTCCTGGTCACATCTGCAATCACGGACAAATGTTTCCAGTTGAAATGAAACTGAATAATCGGCGTTTTCCCTTTGAGTGCCCAAGTACGCGCACGGGTATCGGCAGTCGACAGTTCAAGAGAAAAAGTACGTGACCGAAATGTATGAAACATCGAAGAACACAGTTTCAAAATGAGCCGTTTGAGGCATAACTGTCATGTTTTTAGTAATCCTCAATAGGTCGTTAACAATCTCAGAGATTGAGCGCTTCTTAGGCACCTGGTTGCTAAGTCAAAACTGCGCATGTGCATTGCGACGATACCAAGTGATAGTCAACGCCTAAGCCTGGGGGAGGAGCGCGTACTGGACGATCAATCTGTCCCAGCGCGCGCGATCATATACACGCTGTTTTGCATCGTAGAGGGCCGTTAATTCACATCCTATGGTTAAGCTCGCATGCCAGCACAAGTGTGCCACGTATTGCTGTTGCGATGACGCAATCATATACTCTCTGTAGTTGTCGAATCGGTCGATCAGCTCGTCGTCGAGCGCATGTTTCACCTCCGGGTCCCACTCAACGATCTTAGAGGCGACCAGGTTAGCCACAATGGTCGCTTCGAGCTCGAAGATTTCTGTCAGCTCACGGAACTCACTTTCCTTATTCCCGAATACGAAACCGGGTATGCCTTTACTCGCGACCAATTCTTTGAGATCAGCCGTCGTGTCAGCTAGCGGCACCAGCGTTTCATCTGCCCCAAGGACTTCCAATCCTTTTAGAACTGTGGCTCGCAGGAGCGGATGTGATGGATTAGCGCGCAGCAAGCGCCAAAACGTTTCTTGGTACCGTGACATCGTTTCAGGATATCTTAAGGCAGCTAGTGCTAGTCCAGTAGCTAGTGAGCAGCGAGCGTCGAGGTAGCAAAATCGGTGAGCTGGACTGCCGAACAGTCCCGCATCGCGTGTATCCCAACGAGCGACCAGATGATCAAGTTCGGACCAACGTCCGTGCTCGGCAAGGAACGCCACTGCGCCAGTGGCGCGTGCGCGGTGGTTCGCATGTGCATCTCCAAGGCGGTTCCAGATCAGGCCGGCTACCCCCTCTGCAGCGTCGATTGGCTGCTCCGGCCAACCGGTATTCTCCAGTTGCCCTCCTTTCGCCGCGAGGCGCGCCATCCCACTTTCGAAGAGGCGCTGGCCAATGCTTGGGGCGTCCTTCGCGTCAACTTCGGTCGTAAGTAGTGCTGCCAGCGTCAACCACATCGTAGGGGCGGCGTCCAATTCATGTAGGGAAACGCACGCTATCACATCCTTTGCGACCGCGTCGACGGGAGTTGGGCCTAGCTTGGCCAATCGTTGAAGCACCATATCAAACCCATATGGATCTCTGACCAGGCTCGCGGGGTCTGCACCAACGAGACGCGAGGCTAGGAGAGGACGGAGCTCCTGCACTGATATCGTGTTTGACCACATCTTAAGACATTCTTCCAGTGCGGCGAGGCGTGCAACAGCACCATCGAAGGGTAGGCGAACGCTCGCCAGCGCCTCGAGATATCGCCGTCGCTGCGAATATTCAACCTGCGACTGTAATTCGTCGAATAAGCTCTGCCCAGAGCCCGGACAGCCAGACGCCTCGAATTTCGACCACGCCATCGCAATTGCGTCCGCATCGACGATATCGGTGGTGGCAGCGATCTCTTTGGCGAAAGCGAGCTCGACATCGACTCCAACTTCCAACCGGGCATTAGCTGCTTCGTTGTCGGCAATCGGTGTCTTTCCGACGTCAGACGTCGCCCCGTACCACGCTGAGTTTGCGGTTAGAACAGTCCTTAATTGTGTCAGACCTGCCTCCGACAAGAGCTTAGAATTCTTGGAGTGCTTTAAAAACTCATGTAAGAGAAATATTGGAAAATGGCCGCTATCCTCAACTGCTCCGGATTGGCGTAGTAATGCGTCAAGCAACTGCGACGCGTTCATGTCATTGCGTTCGATCAGAGCAGATGCGGTCCCGCCATCTAAATTCTCCAGGATACCCGGGGTGGACTCTCCCATGATGGCGTACCATTGCTTCGGCATGTCAAGCATGAACAGAGCGAGGGCTGGAGCCGCGTCGAGAATGTTGCGCTCAAGGAGCGCGGTTATGACCGGAGATAGCGTGCTGTCGAGGTCGACCAGTCCCTCCTGTTCCCACTGCCCAAGCAGGATGAGTGAGGATTCGCCCAGCGCCATGGCAGCAGCCTGGCCGAAGCTATACCATGGAAAGTGTGCTACATATGAGCCTGAAAAACAGGACTCACAGAGTCGGATAAATCGATACGCTTGGACCGGGGTCAGTCGCATGTTCTTTAAGTTGGCCATGATCGCAAACACTTGACTGAGAATCGTTGTGTCCGTAGCGACGATCTCGTCGATCAACGACAAACTGCGCCTGCAGAGCGCTCTTGCATCATCCGGCGAGGCCGGCAGGATCGCTCGGGCGAGTTCAGCATATGCCTCGCTACGCCAACTCATGTGGGGTTGGTTGGCGATGCGCTGCGTCACGCGCTCCATCAACGCGTAGGCCACTGGGTGCGTTGCGGGAATGTGGGCGCAACGCGCCACATGCGCGATTTGTTCGGATATCATCCAGGAGCAATCACGATCGCCTAACTGGAAACATCGTGCAGCGAGCTCGGGGGAAAACTGGTGACAGATTCTGAGCGTGCGCAACGTAATATCGCGGCCGATGGTGTCCAGGTGCCGGGCAGAATTCTGTATCCGCTTGCCTTCTTCGTCCTGCCGAGGCAGGCATTCCCATGCTGCGAATAGATTCTGCGCCGAAGTCGCGTCGCCGCAGTTCGAGATCAACTGCGTGCACGCTAGGACCACATCCATCATAGGCAGAATTGTTTCAAAAAGGGTAGTGGACATTGACTCTGGTAAATCTTCGACCTCGCTGCTGTTATGGTTCGAATGAGTGTGCTGCGTGATCAGCGCTGCGACTATCTCTGGCGTTGCGCCCTGATTGTCGGTTAGTGCGTACATCTGGGTCGGTAGCAGATCGTGTAGCGATGGAGTGCGGCCCTGGCGCATAACTTCGATGATCGTGTAGAACACCCAAGGAGCAAGGTCAAGGCCATGTGCGTTTCCCGCAAAGGCGCGTACGTCGGGGCGTTGAAGCTTGCAAGCGGCGAGCAAAGTGTCACATACTGTCTTTAAGCCGAGACGAAGTGCGGCTGCCGCCCCATCGAGGATAGCGCGATGCAGTGCACCAATCGCCGATAGCTCGGTTGTCCATACGACTTCCTTCAGACTACGCGCAAGTTGCGTGACGAGTGTGGCTTCGGACGCTGCATCGCGGTCAGGCCATGACGTCAGCGCAGCCCCGAACAATGACGGTGCTGCGACAGGGCTGCTGCAAAGTGCATTGTATGCCATGGCAAGTTGATTGACGTCGGGTAGCTCTCGCGCCAATGCGAAGACGCGGGAGGCTGTAGCGAAGCCCGTTTCCTGTGAAAGATCGGCAATCAATGCGAAGGCGGCCTCGAACTCGCCGCGTGCGATATGGTCGAGCGGGAGTGCAACTAAGTCTACGATATGATCTTGGCTGGCTTCGTTGGGCTTGTTCTTTTGCTTGCGCCAGGTCGACCAGTCCGCCACGCGCTTGGCGTATTTGGCAGCCTCCGCGAGATCGCCCTTGAGAATGTGGACGATAGCGAGGCGGGCGTGCCTCGACTCAGGACGATAAGTCTGCAGCTCGAACAAACGGCGCATGGCGTCGATGTCATCAGTCAGCGCAACCAAGTCTGGATTGGCCGCGATAAAACGATCTCCCTTTGAGCTGCCATGCAGCAAGGTGCCAAGCTCCACGAGCAACCCGGCGACGGTGGGAGGGGAGGCACTACGCACAGCGAGGCCCAACGCGGTCTTGATACGAAGGATACGTAGCGCACGCTTGCCGACATCACTCATCTGCTGGAGCGGCAAGCGTTCGCTGTAGGCGAGGTCGATGGCGGCTTCCATATCGCCCAATTGCTTCAGCAAGCCTGGCAAAGCGTAGCATGCATATTGCGATTTTTCTTGTGCGAGATCGAGGCGCTTAGCAAGCGCATGCAAAGATTGTAGGTCGTCGCCATAGTTCGTTCGGATGAATGCTTCTGTCGACTCGTCGCGAAAAATCACACCCAAGGATGTCATCTCAAGTAAGGCGTTGAGGTCAGCGAACATGCTCTGCGCGTGAGCGATTACGATTCCGTTCGCGTCGGCGTATTCTGCCAGCGGAATAGGCGGGGGCAAAACCGCGAGCCCAGCGAGGAGGGGCTTTAAGTAGTCCATACCGCCGTCGCGGTCTGCCGCATCGCGGATCGCTGTATGCACGCGTTGCGAGATCAAGTCCTCGACTGCCAGAATCTTGAGCGACTCCGGACCTCGTATCAGTTCGTCCCAGTTGTCGATTAGATGAGACAGAACACGCGGATTACCAACTGAGCGAGCTACAGCTATATCGATCTCGATCTCGCTGATACTACCGATCGAAGCACGCACATATTCGGCTGTCTCGGCGCGGGTGAATCCTTGAACCGCGAATTGCGGTAGTCTCTGATTTTTGACAAGGATAGTCTGTCTCTCGGTGCGACAACTTAGCACAAGCCGCACGTGTGCAGGGAGCTCAAGACGGACTGCGGTTTCTATTAGGGCTACTGGGAAAGCATCCTCACCACGGTCGAGGGCCTGCTGGGCAGCATTGTCTGCGGCGTCAATGAGCAGCACCAGAAATTCAGCCGCTTGATTGACGCGGAGCGTCTCGACCGCCTGCGTCAAACGTTTGCGAAAGGTGCTAAGTAAGGCGCTCGCGTCACCTTGACATGGCAGCAACGGGTCGCATAATCCCTTGGCTGCGAGTTGATTTACAATGTGCAGGAGCCCACGATCTAGCCGATGGCGCGCGTCTTCGAGCGCACGATAGGCACCACCCGCAAAACAGTCGAAGAGCACGATTTCGAAATTCGATGGTGCGGAGGCATACAGACTTTGCATAAGTACTGTTTTGCCTGTACCTCCAGGAGCGTGGAGAATCAGTGGAGCGGTTAAAGAGGGGATGAGTTCAAGAATTTGCCGTGTCTGCGAGCGCATTATTTGAGTGTCAACCGGTGGAAAGGCACAAGGCGTCGGCAGCAGCTCATCTTCGTCGGCTAGCCCTAATGCATCCAGCACATCGACTCTGCGGATGACGTTGCGCTGCTCGCCGGGACTTTCGGCCTTCTCCCGTACCATTGTGCATAAGCGATGCAGTCGCGCCGTCGCCATTATATCGCTGCCTGCGGACCAGGACGCCAGTTGCTTGCGGACGCCTCGCTCCAATGCCTTCACATTCTCTTCGTCTGTGTGAAAATCGAGGCGCTGGGCGAAATCAGCACGGTCAGTTGGATCAAGGTCTACCGCAGCACAGAACGCATTATATTGAATTAGTAGTGCCTTCTCCATCGGCTCAGGAATCGTATTCTCGCGCACGTGCTTGATCGCAGTCATAAACATGTCCGAGATGGGTCTGTTCGTTACAATGCCGTAACGCCGCTTTTGCATAGCCGGCGTATCTCTGTGCTGCTTCAGTAGTGCTTTGTCCGATGCCGCGAATTTGCGCAGCGTCTTTGCCATATCGGAGGCTGCAGCAGCAGTATGTGCGCTTGAGATCGAGTATTTGAACTGCAGGACGTGGTGGCGACTACACGTATCGAAAGTACAAGTGGTTTCTCCGTAATACAAAGAAAGGTCGGCGATCTCGATGGTTTCTTGATTGGCAACGCTGAAATCTGCTGGCGCAAGCCCCTCGACGGCAATGCCTACCAGATCATCGACTGGAGCAATTAATTCGAGTGCACGGCGCGCGGTCCAGGCTTCGTGAAAATGGTGCCCTTCGCGTGAGGCTCGTACCGTGTCTGTCATCTCGTGCTCTATCTTCGTGAATATTTATGCGAAGCTGTAATGATAACTGAGCCGCCCGTACTTTTGCTGAGGTCGGTTAATATGATTCAATGAAACACTTATGTTCTTAAAATAGACTCGCAAGCGTTTTGCAAATACTTTTAGCGTAGAAATATCCATGCGAGTAGATTCCAGCTAGGTAAAGAGAATTTTTTTTGCGTTTTTTGAGAGGGTTTAAATTTACCTAATATCAGTCGCTATCGTTATGATGTTCGACCGCAGCGTAAACGCGAGCATCCATCCCGTCAGGTACATAACGTCCATGAATATATCGCACAAATGCCTTCTCAGCGTCCTCACTGAGCAATATCAGCTTCAGATCTATGCCATGAGCAGTGACGAATAGTTTGCCGTTTTTAGCACGTTCTGCCTTGAAACCAGAAAAGTCACATTCCCGCTCTACTGCGTCAACTAACCCTGCAACATTCGCCGCGTCACAAGGGTCCACTGCATCAAGCCATTCATCAAAATTGCTAGTTGTTTCCATTTCTATCTCCTTGTTGTTTCAGCAGCCATACCGGTAAAGCACGCACACGAATTACTGATTACGCCTCAATTAATAAGGGCCGGAATAAAATCCATTCCTGTTCTTTGCACAAGTTCAGCATAAGAAATCGGCTTCCCAATTTTTGCTGCGTCGGCATTTTCTATCCAATGCGCCCAAGCCTTGTTTGCGCTTTTGTCGTAAACTAATTTAAAAAGGTACTTTGGTACCCAGACCTTATTTGACCCTATCGTCTCAACGTTGGAGTCAAAGACGGGCCCGGTGATCACATACACATCGCCACTAGCGCGGGTGACATACTTACGTGTCGCTTTTTCTATACTGGCCCACGCCTTGCGATTGTTTTGCGGCGCCTGCGGCACGATATTGGCAAGAGAGAAGCTTTGCGCCATACCTTCTGCCGTATCCATATCTCCGGCAGGAGCCATGTGTCCGCGGTCGTATCCAGAATCCTTATAATCCCCTAATTCAGCGCGTTCTTTTTGCGGCAGACGTGCGTCCGCAAAGAAGCGGTTGGTTCTTTCATTGTCCTTAGCCGCAATAACGGAGTCTCGATTCAATTTTTCAGCCACATAAAGTGGAGTGTGACTTTTGCCTGAATGCAGAACTGCGAAATTAGAAAAACAAAGTGCGCGTGTACTGAGCTCTTGCTTGTGATCAATCGCTGGAATCTCTCCATTCGCAAAGAACTGACGGCATTCAGCAAAGTCTTGTGCTGCAAATGCAAAGCTATTGGTTACTGCTAACGCGGTAATGCAAAGAAGTTTTTTAATCATAAAGCTAAATCATATTTTCAAAAATAATAAAATCAGATGGCAATACCCAATGCATTCATTGTTTCGGTAGTCATGGTGCCCGTGACTGACAATCCTTTAACGGCCTGGTATTGCTTGAGTGCCTTTTGCGTCTCTTTATTCATGATGCCATTAATTTGACCATCATAGAGCTGCAAACTATTGAGTTTGATCTGCACACGCAGTATCTGCAATTTCAGCTTTTCAGCGGTGTTCATACTGCTGCCTGGCTGGGTTGTGGTAGGCGACGTTTTTGCATTGCCGTTTTCAGAACCGGATATACCATCATTGGTTCCTGTATTGGAGCGTGGTGAGCTCGGCGTTGTATTATCGGTGTAAGAGTTACCTGTCGATGTCGAGCTTGTCGTCTTTCCGCTCGTTTCTGGAGGATTAGGTGCAGGCGTAGTTGGAGCCGGAGTTCGTGGTGCAGGAGTATAAGTACTGCCTGTCGTTCCCGAATAGTGGCTTGAGTGCGAACTGTGGCTGGAATGAGAGCTATGGCTGGAATGCGATCGGTGCCCAGCGAACAAATTATTGATGTCGAAGTTTAGCGATCGCAAGGATACCGGTTTCTGATCAGTATTAGGTTCAACAATTAATTCTTTTGTCGGCACGGCTGCATCTGAGATTTTTGTGAGCAGCAATGGTATGCCAGCAAAAAACATCGAAAGATTTTTAATGAACTTGCTCATATCGCCGTCTCCTCAATTGCTTTTATTTTAGTTGGTTTCCAACCACGTTCATACCACGCAAATAGCCCAGAACATTGGGCTTTCACTTGGCAATCATGACATTCCTCTGCATAGACGTTCTTCCAGTCAGAAATACTTCTCCTTGCATACGGCCATAACTGACTTGGTAAGGCACAAAGTGGTGCGTTCATTAACAGAAACGGTACAGCGTGACGTTGCAAGGTTTTAGCCGAGGCTAGCAATTGGTCACCCCATTCGAGTAAATCAACTTCGCACTGGTCCTGGTTCGCCAAAGCGTAGCCAATAGGTTCACAGGCCATCAAAGCAACGACGTTCACAAAAGGAAGGTTTCGACCTATGAACTGGCATAACTCAGGCAAGACACGCAGCACAGGATCTATCAATACAATTCTCAATTGAATTGGCTGCTGGTGTTCCTGCAGGTTCAATAGTCCGGCAATCGTCTCTTCAAATGCTCCAGGACTCTGCACCACGAAGTCGTGGATAAAGTCAGCATGGCCATACAGTGGAACCAGCCAGGAAACGTTGGATGCAAGATTGACCGTCAGACTCTGTGCTAGGGTGGCATCTTTTAGTAAGCGCCCGTTTGACAGTATTTCGATGCGTGTTGTCGGATGCTGGATCTGTATGGCGTCAATGATCGTCCGCAATGCACTACCCAGCAAGACAGGTTCACCGCCAGTAAGGCCTAGCGTCGGCGGAGACACACGGATATGAGCAATAATATCCAACGCTTCAGCTATTAGCCAAGAATCGTCTTGCTTGGTTGGCGGCTGTGAACACATCAGGCAATTACTATTGCAGCGATTGGTCATGAACAGCGAGTGATGTACATCAGATTCCCGATAGACCACAGTGACTTGGGATTTCTGCTGATTCGGTACGATGATATCCCCAGGCTCGATATCCAGACTATCTACCCAGGCGATATTGTGTAAACCAGATTGCTGAAGGCGAGTTGTTCCAGTCTTAGCTTCATCTGACTGGACCAGAACAGCAAAGTGCAAGTGTTCTTGCCATTCGGTATGCAAATTGTCATATGCAACGACACGATAGACCCGTCGCTCCATTTCTTCACTGTATGTAGCAGAGATGCGTCTCATAGCGCCTCTTGAACTGTATTGGGCCTAGACCAACGGTAAAACAGATCCATGGTCCACTCGTCTGCAGTCTTCACTTTGGCAAATAGAGTATCAAAGAGCCAAGTATGTCTTTGGCAATGCTCGGTGCTTTCGACCAAAGCATAAACTGTGTGGAGCTGCGCTTGTGAATCAACGGGGTTGGGGGCACAAAAGCGGTTATATGCGCAGTTCTGGCAGCCAGGAGTTTCGTCGACCATGCTTGCATTGATCAAAGATTTTTGAACATCAGACTGCAATAAATCCTCAATGGATGTGCCGATAGGGCCCAATCGCAATGAAAGATCGCCTGTTTCTTTAAGCATTCTGGCTTCATCGCTAGGATAGACATAGCCATCGTAGTTGTAGACGAGAACACTCAATCCTGCGCCGGTTGGACTTTGGAGATCAACATATCCGCTATCGAACGTAGACAGGATTTTGTTCAAGATGATCGACGTGTAGACCTCACGCAATTCAACGCCTTGGCGATTCCAGTAGAAAATGCGCTCCAGGCCGCGCAGATAGAAATTCGAAAAATCCTTTAATGAATATCCAAGCCGAGCTTGGTTCCGCTTTGCAAAGCCATAAGAACTCAAGGGACGCAGAAATATGTCGTTGAATCCTAGCCTGACGTATTCGTCCACGATGGCCTCAGGGTGAAGCAAAGATTCTTTGGTGGTGGTCATCAAGGCCGAGACAGCATGCAATCCAAGATGCGTGCGGGCCAGTTCAACCCCTTTCAGGGTGCGTTCGTAGGCATCCCTAGTGGGGGTGGGCCGGTTTTTGTTGTGGAGCTCTGCCGGGCCATCAATGCTGATAGAAAGGAAGACACCAAATTGCTTAAAGAAATTGCACATTTCTTCATTGAGCTGATGCAATGTGGTAGCGATGACGAAACGGATTGTTCGGTTTTCAGTTTGATTTCTTTCATTAATACGCAGGATGGCATGCTTGACCAAATCGAACCGCAATAAAGGATCACCACCTTGAAATTCAACGGTCAGCGTCTTTGAAGGACTTTGGAAGATGGTGTCGCAAGCCAAGTTCAAATGCTCAAGAGAAATGGTATGTCCCTTGTCTTCAAGAGATCGACTTACTTGGCAGTACTTGCAGGAGTGGGCGCATTGCAAAGTCGGTACGATGATGTGCAGAGATGGACCATTTTGCACAGTCTCTCGCTTTGCCGCTTGGCGGGACATGAGCAAGCGTATTGTTCCCTGGTTTCCACGCTCTGGTGCCAGGAAGAAGCGGGAGCGTAACTCAGCCTGACGTTCTAAAGGCAATTTAATTGACTTGTTCAGTAACTGAGTTAATTCAGCTTCCTCCAGAAATGCATAATCGCCGGAGGCAGAAACAGCAATGATGCTACCTTCAGTAACTCTTCGATAGTTGAAAGGAAGAACTTTCGTTGAATATGCCATGGTTCAAATTTTGGGGATCTTACTATGCAACACTGCACTAAGCGGCGCATTGCCTCCGTCGATCAGGATACTTGACACCAATTTGCATGACTGTGCTAGTTGCAGCTATAGTTAATTCGGCCATTTTGTACGAACAAGATTACGATATTTGGCCCAGCCTAATATAAATTGACGTAGCTCTTTCACTCTTAAGGTGGGATTTATGGTGGCATCTCGGACCTGCAGAGTAGCTCCTTTGCTGAGGAGGAATGCTTGAAGCGCAAGATTGTCTTCATAAGAATCTCGATCCCTATATCCTGGGTTCAACCATTGAACGATTACTTCGTATCCATTTCTGAAAAAGAAATTGTATGTATCTTGCACATCGGCTCTATATTGCGTTGAGCAAAGAACAATTTTTGGTAATGGATCGGGAAGTAATTTATTTACTTCTATATCACGTTCTTCTGGCGAGCCACTTATAAGAAAAACGTTCACGGATTCAGCGTCATTAAGATAGAGTGGACGTTCATAATCACCAGTTTTAACTGTTGCATTAAACAACGTGTTCCAAGTTGTGCTTTTGCCTGAATTACGATTACCAAGAACTGCTATGACAAGTCGGTCAGCCATTTGTAATTTCCCCGATAAATAATTTGATCATAACGTCGCAAAACTCAGGAAGAGAAAAGATTGCCAGTACAGCTGGGAGTTAAATGGCTTTCAACACCCTATTTATGAGTGCCATATTTATTACCCGTTTTCGTATTCTTATAAGTTCCACCTTTATGGGATGACCCTTTTCCACCTGAATATTTGCCACCGTGACTGACAGTGTGCTTGCCGCCGCCGTAACTAGGCCCCTTGGCATACGCCTGGCTAAAGCAAAATGATGTCGCAACCAGAACCAGCATCAAAACTCGCTTCATTAACATCTCCTTTAAGAATAGTTTTGTACAAAAGCTACTTTTTAAGGCAAGCAGCCAAACACCTGTTGATCTACTTCAAAGTTCCGTGAACAACGGACAGACGGTGTCGCGTTTTAACTTACTCTGGTCAAATGATTAAAAGCTTGGTGGTTTTCATTAGGAAAACGGCTTTTTGATTTCATTTTGCAAAGCATCTTGTCGAATTAACTTTAACGAGCAGCAATTACGCCGTCAACATTCCAATTCAATATTGACAATTGTTTTCAAAATTGCATTACAAGTAACTAAATGTTACAGCTATAATAAATTAACCAATAACTTTTTTGCAATTGCAGATCGAAGGAATTGATTTCTTTTTTTGCACAGAAGCAAATCGGACCAAAACGTCGTCTTTATATTCAACACATATGCTGACCTCACTTTCGCGCTTCGTACTTACATTATTTGCTGTCTTATTCTTGTGCATGGGAACGGCATATGCGTCGTGCCAGGGTTGCTGTTCCTCGCATGGCGGGGTCGGCAGCTCCTGCGCATCCAATGGCAAAATCCGTTGCGCTGACGGCTCTGTAAGCCCTTCCTGTGCATGTTCATCCTGCACCGTTTCGCCGCCAACTTGCACAGGAGGACAAATCGTCGTCGGGAGTCTTTGTATGTGCCCAGTCGGTCAAACGAATGTCGGTGGCATCTGCAAAACCCCTACAACCACGCCAACTTGTACCGGTGGGCAAATTCTGGTCAACAACACATGCTCTTGTCCCGCCGGCCAGGTTTGGTCCAGTGTGTCCGGGCAGTGTCAGCTTCCTACGCCAGCGAGGGCTTGCTCATCGATTCGGTGGGATATAAAAACGGGGAATGACCGCAGTGCCAGTGCCGTGTCATCAACAGAATTCGCGACGGCAATCAGCTTGTTGCAGCAGCAATCTCTATCCAACGTTGTCGTCGATGATGGCAACCGTATTTCACCTATAGAGAATACGCGCTACCTGGTTGAAGGAGCGCTGATCTCTTACAAGGCCACATCAGATTCGGAGTATCAGCTCGTTTTGAAATCTAGCAGTAGTATGACAATGGTAGCTGCCATTCCGCATCCGGACTGTGTTGGCCAAAACTCCCCATTCTATGCAGAAATCAAGGCGGCGAGGGACACCTTCGATAAAACCTTTGTCGCACAAACACAGGCAAGTACGACACAAACACAGGTCCAGGTCGGTGGCATCGGCTTCTGGCAAGGTGCCATGGATTCAAACGGTCAGTTGCAGAACAAAATTGAATTGCACCCTGTCACTGCCCTGCAGTTCAACCCTAAACAAGAGATAACAACTTTTAGTGGTAAATATGCTGATTACCGGGTGTCGGCAACCAAAGTTGGATACACAATCGCTGACAGCAGCGGTACTCCAGTTCTTGCCACCAATCTTCAGCGCATTAAATTCGCTGACTACTCGCTGGCATTTGATCTTGATGGCAATGCGGGTAAAGCCTACAGGTTATATCAAGCTGCCTTCAACAGAACACCGGATGCTGCGGGTTTAGGTTATTGGATACAGGCGATGGATAAAGGCGTAACCATTCAAGAGGTAGCTGCCAGCTTCATGGAGTCAGCAGAGTTCAAATCCATGTATGGAGCGAACCCAAGCAATACGACACTGATTACGCGCTTCTATGCCAATGTTTTGCATCGTACTCCAGACCAGGCTGGCTACGATTATTGGCTGGGTCAGCTCAATGCAAAAGTCAGCACGCCCTCATCCGCACTAGCTAGTTTTAGTGAGAGCCAGGAAAACAAGGCGCAGACTGCTGATGCTATTAAGAATGGTATTGCCTATATTCCGTTCAAATAATCTTAAAAATGTAATTCCATCAAACTTAAAACAACATCAACTAAGCTAAAGGTAAACCAATGGGTGATAGTGACTCAAAAAAAATAAAATTTAAGATACGAGCTAAATCAGAGAATTCGTCTAAAAAGGAATTGGATTTTCTGAAATGGGCTACGCTGATTATTAGCTTGGTAGCAGCTGGTTCCTGGATGACGGGTTCGTCCTTTTTGGCAGGATATTGGAATGTAGCGGGTTGGAATGGGCCAATTACACCTTTATCGTTTCAGCAGGTTGCATATTTTGGCTTCATGGGACCTTTGCAAAACTGGTTCTATGGTCTATTAATACTTTTGGGATTTGCGGTTTATATGATCCTATTGTCCATTAGATTGAATAGAGATAGCCGACCACCGCCAAATTGGCTCTTTACCAGTGTCACCTGGATCGTCAAGAATTTTCGATTGGATGCATCTACTGCAAAACCGGCAGCGATGGCTGTCGCAGGAATTTTTTCATTTACTTTTTTCATATTTATCCCCGTAGTTATGTGGTTCTATGCTGCTCATATTGTTGGGGAAAAGCAGTTCCGCGACGAAATTTGTATGGCACGAACTAAGAAAATTTTCCCTACTTCGCTCAAGTTATTTGATGGTACAACTATTACCGGGGAATTTTTAGAGCGTTCAGAGAAAGTCAGCGTTCTTTTAAACAACCAGGCAATTTACGTAGCAACAGTTGGTGAAAAACCTCAACTACTTGATACGACGAGTACTTTAGAGACCAAATGTAATAAGTAGTTTTTTCACGCCATAGCAGGAGAAAAACCGATGGCTCTGGCCTCAATAGATTTTTTTTTTGAAGTTGAGATCGCCTTCGTTCCGATCTGGTTCTATCAGCTTAAAAAGGAAATCCAGTGCGTAAGAAACCACTCCATGAAAGCGAGCAGGTAAAAATTGAGAAGCTCGTACGTGAATTCAGATCATATAATTTGCCTGACCTTGAAACTGAAAAAAACTTCTTTAAAGATATGCCTTCTTTAGAAGTTTGCATTCATCATGCTGCTTTGGCAATTGATCACCGTGGAAAACGTTACAAGCATCAATGTAGATTGCAACTTGTTGTCCTTCGAAAAGCAGAAGAATGCCTGAGTTCTGTCTTTTCGCGTCTCAAAGAATCGAAAACTTTCCATGATTTATTTTTAATTGTTCGTGAGCAAACAAGCCTAATTAATGGTATTGGGGAGCTTTTTATATATGACACGGCATTACGTATAGGAGCTTATCTTGGACTTGCTCCAGATCGCGTATATCTTCATGCAGGTACTACTACAGGTATACGAGCACTTGGTTTAGACAGCCACCAAGAATGGATAGATATCTCAAAACTACCCAGCGCACTTCGATCACTCTCTCCTAATGAGATAGAGAGCTTTCTCTGCGTTTTTAAGGACAAGCTGGTGAATGCTAAATATTAGGAAACCCCTGACTAGGTCAAAAATCGCACAACTAATTTCCCAAAAAATCATTAGTTTGCGAACTATGAATAGGGCTGAATCAGAGGTTGCTTAGCAACACTATTTTCAAAATCGAACTAACGGTTCTTCATTAAGATGAGGGAATTCGAACATGAATGAAATAAAGCCTTCCAGCATAGCGGGCGCTACAATTATTATGCAGGTATTTCTTCTCATTATTATTTTCTTAGGCATCAGTGGATATCGCGAAGATAGACACAGTCAGGAAGGGTCTATCAAAGCACCTGCCTTTGGATTGGGTTTGGTTCTCGCTATTCTCACCATTTTCATCATTGGTATTTCCGAGGAATTCTATAAAGTTTGGGGCGCGCTGATGGGGGATTTAAGCGTTCCCACAATAAATCAGTCCTTAGCAATGATGTTCGTCTTCCTGTTAGATATTACAATTACGATCTTTCTTATTGTGCTAACTGGCGGGACTCGGTCGAGCCCATTCACTTCGGTCCTTTTCTTGATCCCTTCGCTCGCTATTTTTCTACGCGAGTCTCCCTCAAAATTTTTGTCTTATACGGCTATTATCGGTGTCTTTTATTGGCTCACTTGTAGGGCAAATTATCGCGACCCCACTCGGCTTTCCTATGGTATTGACGATGAACTTGCTCCGTATCGCACTGTAAATATCGGTTGCCTGATTCTTGGAACTGTAATTGGTTACATCACCAGGCCTGGCACGTAATGCCATACTTAGCCTCATTCAGACAGTCAATCCAGCTTGTCGTCTACATAAGCAAATAAATCGGGATCCAGAAGATCCCGAATAGGAATGCCTAAAGCCTGGGCAAGCAAATCCATGTTGTCGATTGACACATTGCGTATTCCGCGTTCAACACCGCTGACATAACTGCGACTCAAGTCTGATCGCAGAGCCAAATCTTCTTGCGATACTTCTTTGTGCCGACGCGCACGGCGTAGGTTCTGGCCAAATATTTCTTTACTCGACAGTTGTTTTTTGGATTTCTTCATGCCTGTAAGCATCCAATTTGGATGTCTTACAGTCCACAGCTTATAATAAACGCAATGATTACTATAGTGCACATTATGGTAAATTTCAGCTATATTCTGGTTTCAATCAAATTCTTCTAATAGAAACACTGCCTTTATTGAAAGCTCAACATGAAAAGGTACTCCCAAACCTCTGGTATTCGTATCGTTCGATCGGTCTTGTAATTATGACGCGAATCAAATCAAGGGCATTTTTTCCAATATTAACTAAAAGGATAAGGCAATGAAATTAAGCCGTCACTATGGGCTAAGGCATGCACTTGCCTTATTTCTTCTCAGCATCTTCGTGCTCACAGGATGTGTTACAGCACAAACGTCACAACAAGAGGGCAAAGATGGGCAGCCTGTTCAAGCTTCTGGCCAGTCGTTTGGCGAGAGACTGAACGCGTCCATCAATACGGTTGGCAATGCCATCGTCGCCCCTGTCCAGAGCGGAAATAACAAAACTGCAGTTGCAGCGCCAGATGGCCGCCTGCGCCTTACCAATTTGCCGGTCAAAGACAGCATTGGAGCAAGCGCCTCTGCTGACTGGCCCAGGGTTGCCGTCAACATCAATAAGTTACCCAAGTGGTTTTACGGTATGCCACCTGGTGGCGTGCCTGGTCGCTATTCAGCCAATGACTGTATCAACGTGTCGCTCATGGTATGGAGCGACGCAAAGCATTCAGTCAATTACGATAACCTGAATGTCTGTGGTGACGACATTGTGCGGAACACGCCGTTCAAGGACGTTGGCCTGATGTGGAAGAGCTTTGGTGTCGTCAGTGGCACGCAGCACACCGGCGCGCAGCGTACGCGTGGCCCACTGCCGCCACAGCACCTGTTTTCCAATAAACCCGGTTATGACCTGTTTTTCAACCCCAATGGCAACTACTACATTGGCAGCATCATGATGACACTGGGATATAACTGGAATGAAGCCCAGGATTACCGCTTCTGGTTCGTGAATGTGCCAACCCAGGCAGAGGTGGCCAGGCAATAGCGTATGCCTACTACTTTACGCAAGCGCCACTGGAATTCTGGCCTCGGTATTCATCAATTACCCTGTTTTATGAAACGACCAACCCCTTACGATATCTCGACGTCGGCTTCCTCGCACACGCTGGCTACTCTTTTTGGCACAGCCTATCTCTTGGTTTGTATCGTGACTGCTCTCATCCTGCTCTTTGGTGGGATGGAGAAGTGGACTGAGAAGCTGGTCGCTATCCTGATCATCGGAGGATTCATCGTTTGGATCAGGTATATAGGCAGACAAGAAAAGACCCGGCTTGCCTCGACTCTGGCATCGGTCAATCAGGAATTCGGCACGACTTTTCAGATGGGTAAATCACTCGGATTTACGCGTGAAGAAGATTGCACCATGTTTGACCCAGAGGCCAGGAAAGTGCTGTTCATGAAATATAACGGCCACTGCGTGTGGGTAGTGGATTTCTCCGAGATCAGCAACTGGGACATTCTGTGGACCAACGACATCAAAAATCAAGGAGGAGTCCACCAGGTCAAAGGCAGCAACTATCGTTTCAAGTTTTATCTGAATGACTTGGAGTCCACCTCAGTGACTATGAAAGTGGGCAACAATGCCGCTGCGGACGACTGGAGCCATCGTATAAATCTGCTGTTGGCGGGTAAGAAACTACCGGACAAAAAATAAAAATTGTCATCATGTTCTGTTTGAACGATATAGCTGTTTAATTGCAGGAAAGAGACACATTATTGATGGTCATCCTCGGGATCATGAAAAGCCGCCAGATTCGCCCTGGCATCATAGAGAGCATGATGTTGAGGCAAGCCATGCTTCATATAAAATTCATACTTCAGGACTTCATTGATATTGCTGGCGATCAGGCGTCGGCGACACCAGGCCGGAACTTGATAGTCGATAGCGTCAATAAATAAATCCCAATCGAATTGGTAGTCGTAGCAAATCTCAATGTCCGAGTTCTCAGGGCGAACAGCGGATAGCCAGGCAAAAAGCTGCTGGCATAAACTATCTATTGCCATCGCTGCGCCGGGTATTTTTCCTAGCAGCGGGATGACTGCCTCACGCACAAATGCGCTGCAGCTTGCATCAGGGTATGGAACTTCTGCATAGAATTCCTCAACTTCATCGCTCACCAGGCCTATGCTGATCAGGTGCAGGTCAAAGAAGTCAGTAAATTCCGTATCGATGAATATTTTTTTCATGAGCAGTTAGTGACTAGAAGCGAATTTTATTTTCAAACATCCGAGTTCAGCACTTAAAGGAAGGTTTATTCCCATCCGTTATACAAAGAGGAACGTTATTTATTGAAAGTGATCATGCGTATTTTGCCTTTATCAGATCTTCATCACGAGCTGTGGCGCGAAGCGGCTCCCGTCATTGATCCTACCACCAGTCGCCCGGATGTGGTGATCTTGGCCGGAGATATTGATACTGGGGCGAAAGCGGTCGAGTGGGCCGCTCGGACGTTTGCGGGTATTCCTGTGCTCTATGTGCATGGCAATCATGAATCCTACGGAAAGCATCTGGAGCATGTGCAGGAAAACATCGAGGCTGCATGCACGGCGGCAGGCAATGTGCATTTCTTGAACTGTAGTGAATTCATACTCGAAAACGTACGGTTTCTCGGTGCGACCATGTGGACAGACTTTCGATTGTTCGGAGATGGTGATCGCCAGTTTGCTATGCGCGAAGCAGAAGCAGTGATGAACGACTACAAGCGCATACGGTTGGCCAGTGCCGGGTATCGCAAACTCAGGTCGGCAGATACTGCAAAGTTTCATTCACAGCATAAATCATGGCTCAAGCAAAAATTGGTCGAACCTTTTGCAGGACAGACCGTGGTTGTGACCCACATGGCTCCCTCGATGAAATCCGTCTCGGAGCGCTATGCCAATGACATGGTGTCTGCGGCCTATGCAGCCAATTTGGATGAGATTGCCTCACAGGCCGATCTCTGGATTCATGGGCATATGCATGAGTCATTTGATTATCAAGTCGGTGATTGCCGCGTGGTGTGCAATCCATGTGGGTATAAGACCCGGGCGGGTACCGCTGAGAATGCTCATTTCGATCCAAACCTAATTATTGATCTTCCAGATGGGCTCACACGTAAACACAATTTCGACATTTGATAACAAGTATAGGAAGCCACGATCATGACAAATAAAACGCGGAAACAGCTGATTGATGATTACCTCAAAGGGCTTCCTAGTCCTGTATTGGGAAAAGAAGATTCTTTCTGGGCTAATGTCACACCTGTCGGACGTGAATTTGGCAGTAAGGATTATGAGCGCTTAGTGGAGCATGACCATCTGGTTCACACCGCCATGACTTCACCCAATCCAGCTTCCCTTGCCTTACGCGTTTTCCTGGACGACGAGCGTGCCACGCCAGAAGGCTGGGTACGCGTGTATTGGCCAAACGAAGCCATTGACCTGTTGAAAATTAATGCGGTAGCCGAAATCAGCTTGGACCATGATCTGGGCAATGATGAACGTGGCACTGGTTATGATGTAGTGGTGTGGATAGAGGAAGCTGTCGCATTGCATGGCTTCAAGCCGCCCAAGATGGCCGTGCACTCTGCCAATTCTTCTGCTAGAGAAAAGATGGAAGCGGGAATCCGGGTAATTGAAGGACTACTTTAAGTCTGGACTAAACTGGCTGAATTACGACCATTTCTTCAGTGATAGCAATTTCGGTTTTAAATGGGAGTCTCAATGTCACCAAAAATTAGCCTGGCGCATGGAGCAACTTCTCATTTATATATGAAAACATTTGAAGACGATAAAATTTATCTTGAACTGAGCAACGTACAATTTGAAGCTAACCGTGATAAATATCAAATGACCGGAAACGCGATTGAAAGGGAGTTCATTTTGGTTAGGAGTTAGTAGCCGCATTGACGCGATAACTACTGGCAGAATCAACTTGAATTTGCACACATTGAGTGCCGTGTACGAAATAGGATTCATGGAGCACTCGCATTTTTCTTATCTTGCATATGCTAAAAATCTTTGTTGACACTGAATTTACCGACTTTATTGATACACATCTTATCAGTATTGGACTTGCGTCAGCGTCCGGCGAAGAATTTTATGCAGAGGTGCCGTATCCTGAACAGGTGTGCAGTCCCTTCGTCCGCATGGTGGTGATTCCAATGTTGGGCATGATGGCGAACGCCGCCTGCAGTGCGGAGGAGCTTCGAGGTCGTCTTCTGTCATGGTTGAATTTGGTCCGACCACGCGGGGCAGACATTGAAATCTGTTTTGACTACCAAACCGACTGGGATTTATTCGCCGATGCCCTGGACTATCGGGTACCAAATTGGTGCCATCCACGGCTAGTAGCGAATGAAATCAACGAATTGCTGCGCTACGAATTCCACCAGAAGAACAGTCTGCCCGAGCATCACGCACTCTACGACGCACAGGCAAATCGCTATGCTTTCCGAGAACGCCCTTCGACAGATTCATGATGAAGGAATTGCCAGGAATTTTTTGAGATGAAAAACAAGCAAGTAGAGACACTGAGATTGGCAGCAAAGCGTCATCTTCGCAGGCAAAACGCTGGGCACTTTGTCAATGGAGTCCGGTCTTATCATTGCTATGACCATCGTTCTGAAACTGATCTATCGTGGTGGGATGATTGTGCATTTATATTGAACGACTACCTGGTCCACTTATCCTGGGTACATCCACGTATGGTCTTTCAGGACAGAATGAAAGATGAAGCACATAAGCGTGTTGCTCACTTGGATTTGCATGACTGGGATATTGATGGGGCTACGCCTATCTATAAGACTGTCGGCAAATCCCGCAAGAAAGTAGCATTCAGAGAGTGGCAGCCTACTGTCAATGACACATGGCGCGAATCGTTTGAGAAAGCATTGGCGGAACTCCATCAAATCGAAGATTTCAACATTGAGCCCTATCTCAACGTCAAATGGACAAGGCGTTCACGCTTTGTTGAGCTATGTGTTCCGATGGAAGTTCGCAGTGAAGATGACCTGGCTATCCTTGCCAATCTCGCCAAAAGATTGCTGAAAAGAGAAGCCAGCCTGAATGACGAATTTCCTGGATATGTTTATCGTCGTTCCGACTGGGAACAAGACATGTTGGTGAATGAAAAATCAGCGCATTCTGGAGCAATTCATCTAATTGCTGGAAGCTACTGATCTGACTATAAGAATTGGATAAGTGCTTAAGTCATTTGGCATGCTCTTTATAAGTCAACGGGCTCCCTGTCCTGGCGTAACTGACGCAACGCTGTGCAGCAGCGACCAAGTTAGATATCAGGATAGGGCTATCTTGTTGCATCACAAACCTGTCTATTAACCCTGACGGCAGTCAGGTTCTATGTGTTTAGGCTCCCCCTGCCTGATGAGGCGACTGGGTATTCGCTTTGAAATGCGAGAGTTCGTCCAGTTTGAGATGAGAATTGGCAGTAGTTTCAATCGGAGATTTGCTGCCCTATTGAATGACAATACTCATTTTTCTTAAATAGCGTGAACTTCACCACTTGGCTCTCACAGATTTGCCAGGCTGTTCCGGCAATGAATGATTAACCGCAGTCACAGGATTCGATTGACAGTATTCATGTGCTCAACCGCGGGCCATCACTTCATGCAAACGTTGTTTTAAACTACTGGCCTTCCCAGCTTTATCTGACCAGATGGGACACAGAGTATCTGCGATATGTCTCAGCAAATTTTGTCAAGCGGCAAACTACCGATAAAAGGGAAGGCGTACTCAGTGAATGTATTGATCCATTACAATGGCGTCACTTCTATTGGAAAGAACTGGGAATTGATAGGCCGTGTGACCGGGGGGTAGCCTTCGCCAGGAAGTACACAACGCGCCCACGCAAATTACAATGTTTGGGCCGCAGCTTTCAGTAGTGGGAAATTTGTAGAGGAATAATACGCATGTATTACGGAGAGCGCTTCAATAGCATTACCCACGCGGTAGGTGCTGCGCTGGCGGCAGTAGGCGGCGTATCGCTGATCACGATAGCAGCTCGAAGTGGTGACTATTGGAAGATTGTTAGTTTCAGCATCTACGCTGCCACGCTAGTTGCCCTGTATTTTACATCTGCGCTGTATCACAGCACCCAAGGACCAGCCAAAGACGTATTGCGTCGACTCGACCATTGCGCGATCTACTTGCTAATTGCTGGTACCTATACTCCATTCACACTGGTCAGTCTAAACGGGACGTGGGGATGGTCGCTGTTCGGCGTGGTGTGGGGGCTTGCCGTTGCTGGCGTCCTGCAAGAATTGTGGTATGCCAAAGGAGCACGGCTAATGTCGTTGCTAATCTACGTGGTGATGGGCTGGGTTGGCGTGTTCGCTACTAAGCCGCTAATCAACGCGCTCACAATGGACGGTTTCTGGTGGCTGGCAGCAGGTGGTGCACTCTACACCGGCGGCATCGCGTTTTATGCCACAGATCACAAATGGCGTCACGGACACGGGGTTTGGCACCTGTTCGTGCTTGGCGGAAGCATGTGCCATTTTGGCGCGGTATTGCTGTACGTGGCGTAATAAAGGGCCACACAGAGCGATTTGACTACTATAGCATTTCCATTTTCGGACTTAGCATCGAAAAGAGTTTTTTCCAGATGGAGTTCTTTCGATTTAGATAATCAGCCAATAGTTGAGCTTATAGGCTAAATCGATTCGGTACATGCACGTGGCTACTTTGCATGAGAAACAGTGGCTATTTTGAAATGAGAATGAGCGGCTATTTTATGGCGCCAATTGGTGGCTACTTTGAAATAAGAACCACTGCCTACATTGCGGTGAGAATGCGTGGCTACTTTTAGGAGAATACGCAGCTTTGTTGAGTCTGAAGTTGATGAGTGTTTGAAGCCCTATGCAGAAGTCCCCGATAAAGGGAAAGCCGTAGCCTCATTGTCTGGCTCACTCATTTACGGGCTGGCGAATCAGCCACGTGACGACCAAATTGTCGCTGACATATCCATTTCACAACAATCAGAAACAAACAGCGGGAAGCTCTGCGAGCTATATATGAGCAAACACAATTGAACGCATAAGCCATATGCAATGCAAAATTTCCTCGCGAGACCTGCTTCACGGAAATTGCATCGACCATTTTTTTTATATATAAAGTCTTCTTCACCCCCTATAAATTAAATTATGTTAATGTCATCATTGGATTGAAAATTTGTATTTTCAAGTTTCGTCTTTCTCATTAAGCTTACCCAGCTTATCGCTCAATGGCTGCAAATTAAAACATATGGCAAGCCTTACTCTTATACGACCTAATTGATGAAAAACTCCTGCCCATTTTGCAGTATTCCTGCAGATCGCATTATCCAAAAAAATACCACTGGTTTTGTGATTAGAGATGGCTTTGCAGTTTCACCTGGGCACACGTTGATCATTCCGCACAAGCATATAGGATCATTCTTTGAGCTTTCACGAGATGAAAGAGAATCTCTATTCGAATTGCTTGAATCCGCAAAAGGTGAGATTACAAATGAATTAGAACCTGATGGATACAATATAGGTATCAATGATGGACCAGCTGCCGGTCAGACTGTCCCTCATTTGCATATCCATTTAATACCACGATTCAACGGTGACCAGAAAGATCCTCGCGGTGGTGTCCGATGGATTTTTCCTGACAAAGCAAAATACTGGGATTAATAAATATGCGGCCAACGTCTGATCAACAGATTGAATTCCTGCAGCAACTGCAGCGTTTGTTTGATGAGGGAGATTTTTCGTCCACCTATAAATATGCATTGATTCTTGCACTGGCTGAATTGTCTGTTGAGCTGGGTGACGATTCTGGGTCGCCACTGCCCATTTCGATGTATCAGTTAGCAGAAAAATTCGCTGAGTTTTATTGGCCGCAGACCGTACCTTATGTGACCACTCCCCCCAATACACCTGGTGTACTTCTTCAGAATCTTGGTGTCCAAGCCAGCGTTGTCAACCTATTGCTCATCTTGCGCGAGAATGGGGCAACCACTATACATCAGGCGCGTAGCCATGTAATGTGGCCGAGCATCATTAAGGAGATAGCTAGTGTTGTTCGAAACATGCCGGTTCGATTCCTCCAAAATCTACCTGGAGGTACGCTGGCCTTTCTGTACGATCCCGAGATCAAGAATAGAGCATTGATATTGCACCCAGGCGTAGCATTCAATTTGCGCCGTTTTCAGACTTTTGTGCAACAGCTAGTACGGGCGGGCTGGACAGACCATGTAAAAGGCAACAAGCGAAATAAACCCATCATCGGAGATTTTGCAGACTTGAATGCTTTCATGTTTGGCACATCAAGAGCCAATCTCGCAAGTGTCGCAGAAATACTGAAGCCTATTCAAGAGCACAAATGTTTTTTCTGTACAAAACCTCTATCAAGTGCTGTTGCGGTGGATCACTTCATCCCATGGTCAAGATATCCCCGAGATACTGCCTTAAATTTTGTTGTGGCTCACGGCTCGTGCAACAACGATAAAAGAGAACTGTTAGCGGCCCGTCTGCATCTGGAACGATGGAGCGAGAGAAACCTCAAGAGTGGCGACTATATATTGGAGTCCATGCGTACTTTGCCGTTTGATTGCAATGTATCTACTTCCAAGACGATTGCAAAATGGGCGTATGAACAAGGGTTGATGGCTGGCGCGAATGCCTGGATCAGCAATGGCAACATTGAGAAAATTCAATCAGATTATTTGAGTGTTTTCGATTAGCATGAAAAAATAAGACGAATGCAGTCTTCAATTTATATCAGAAAGTATAGGCATGGCAAATATCATGGTTTGGGCTGTGACATCGGCTGATAACTCTGCCAGACACATTTCCGAAGTTAAAGCCGGGCTAAATTGCGAATGCGTGTGTCCTGGTTGTCGAGCACCGCTTGAAGCAGTCAATTCAGAAAATCCCACATGGAAGCGACGACCACATTTTCGACATGAAAAATTAGCCGAATTGGAAAGTTGTTCAGAGGCATCCATACTTGCGGCTGCAAAAGATTGTTTAGCCAATGCAACCGAAATTTGCTTACCTGGCTATTTTGCAACAGTATTTGCCAAGACAGATAATGGAAAACTTCTAAGAGAGACGGTGGAGGGGCGTTCAGAAATTGTGAACGTAACAGCATACGAATTTGTCGATGTGACCGATGCGATCCTAACACTGGAAAGTGGTCAGCAGGTTTATGTGCGACTTATTGCAAGCAGCCATTCTTATCAGCAGGCACAACCAAAACACCAGGGCATGGCGGAAATTTCCATTGATATTTCCGATCCAAAATTGCTCATGGTAGATCGCGATGTATTGCGAAAGTTTATCTCACTGAGCGTAGAACACAGAAAATGGTGTCGCAATCAAATCTTCGATTCATTAAAGGCACAAGCACAAATGAAGGTCGATAAAGCTGCAGAAGAACACGCAGCTAAAGCACACTGGCAGCTTGCATCAGAACCACGTCGAGACGAATTCAGTCGCAAGAGTATATGCATATGGAGAGCAAGTTGGCCGAGTCATACAGAGCTAGTTTCAAAAACTCAAGCATTGCTCGATACCTCGCCGCATCGGGAAATTCTGGTACCCGCATTATTTGCTTTGCCTAAGTCCCCCAGCGAATCCCCAATTCATTTTGCTGACCGATTAGCGAAGCACGGGGTGCCGAATGATTATGCACTAGATTGTCTTGCTGAGCTGGGGCTGATCATACGCAAATGAACCTGATTCGGTGGCAGTAGCTACTACGTAAGCCTCCTGTAAGGTCATTTTAAATAGTGATTGCTAAGCGCAGATTTTAGCTCGCGTTTGATCGTTCCCAAACTGAGCGCGGACCATAGCGTTATCAGTATACATAACGCAATTCAGCAATCAGTCATCTACCCATCTATAGTGCCGATCCAGAAATTGTCTTTTGTCGACATCTTCCATAAGTGGCGTTAAAGCATCGAACACGACCTCTTTTTCTCCGATAGATAGAAAATCGTCCGTATCATTAAGTGCTTCTAAAAATGCACTCAACATATATCTGAGTGCAAACATGTTCATGGCGACCTCTTTTTTTTCAATTCGCTCCCGCAAAGAATTTATTATGTCCATGTGAGTATCGGGCGTGCTTCGAATTCCTAAATTTGAAGCGATGTATGAACTGTGCCCCTGTTGGAAACTCAAAATTAGAATGAGCGCTTCATGTAATTTACTTTCTTCATCTGTAGTAAGATAAATTGCCCGCTGATTCGGATGGATCGAATACTGCAATTTTTCAATTACGTTGACCAATCCAATTGTTAGATATCTCCTTTCCCGAATGAAGGGAAATTCTCTCAGATCTCGTATTTCTACATTGCGTTCCCACCATTGATTAAATTCTGTATCGACTTTATTTTTTCTCAGGAAACTTGGCTTACCTATCTCCTTGGCTTTAATCCACCCTTTAACTTTTGGTAGAAGTTTTTGGGTTATCCACTGGAGTGCGTAGAGGCATGGCATCCAATTCCGCTTGTCAGGGACATCATCATGGAATGAGTTTGGTGGTTGCCACAATATAGCAACTGAGTTGCCATAATTGGTGCCAGCTAAGTTTTCATTTGCATAGAATAATCCGTGATAACCTACATCAAATTCATTATGAAATCTATTCGTAAATATTTTTAAGTACCACTGATTTTGATCAAATATGTGCCACTCTGTTTCCCCTGCGCTTACGTCATGCGCATTGGCGAAATCAAGAATATTTTTCCATA
The DNA here is from genome assembly GCF_049340405.1 of Undibacterium sp. Ji42W. Classification (NCBI taxonomy): domain Bacteria; kingdom Pseudomonadati; phylum Pseudomonadota; class Betaproteobacteria; order Burkholderiales; family Oxalobacteraceae; genus Undibacterium; species Undibacterium sp. Ji42W. The sequence goes on along the minus strand of NZ_JBMPOV010000002.1, from coordinate 273,337 downwards.
ACCATTTCGGCATGGTGCAAATGGCCACTTGCGTAGTTCCTCCTTGATGAACGAATGGGAAATCGACGGCATCCCAATCATTTTCGAGTTTCAACAGGGCGCTAGAAACGACGTTAGACAGTTCATCTACTATATTGCATATTTCCTTCATCTTGTCGCGAGGCGGATATAGTCGACAATTTCGGAGTTGAATAATGCTATGGTTGACTGATTCGTGAACGAATTCGCTGATGATGAATGGTCGAAATTCACGATCGATAGGACTGCCTTCTGCGCCAAACATATTGGCAATTAACCATTTCTGCGATAAAGTTACATCCACTCCTGCCGCATTTTCTAAACGAAACTTGATGAGAGCAGAAGCAGGATACTGACGTTTCTTTGGCTTTAGACAATGGATATAAACAGTCGGATGATCGATTGTCCAGTTGGTATCATTGTTAAAAATTTTCTCGATTTTTTCTTCTTTATCTTCTTCTGACTTGGGATCATTTTGGCTCTCGGTTTGAAGAAGGGTTTCATCAATATATTTTTCTCCGGTTAAACTTCTACGAAGAAGCTCTTCAGCTAATTCTCTGATTTCTTCGTTTTCATGACTGAATATTTTATGAAATCGCTCGATGAATTCGATCTTTTTCGTCGATTTTTTGGAGACGCTCGACTTCGAACTATTTACTTTTTCTGTATCACTAGCTTCTTCCGTTGAAGCATCGTTCATGTATTGAAGCGCGAGTGCGCGGATTTCTGGATCCTCATGAATATATGCGTAATGTAATCGCTCAATAAATCTGACCTTTTGCATCCAATCGTGGCATATATATTGTGCGATAGGCGCCGTGAAAAATCTGGTAACAATATCCGGGAAACATTGCACACGCTCTGCTAAATGTATTCCGGTCCAGATGAAGCTTTTAATACCATGCTTTTGTAATTTTCTTGATTCTTTTTGCCACGTTTTATTCAAATTCCCAATATCTTCTTGAGCTATAATGAGAATATAAATAGGATTGGATTTTGGCCATTCTCCCTTTAAGAACAAATCAATGGCTTCTCTCATTCGTGTAGAGTTAAATTTTTTCCAACACTTACATTCAAACACGATGAGTTGTGAGGGATTAAGTTTATCCCTCGCAATTAAGTCAATTCCATCTTGGTTTGTCCCAATTGCACCAACATATTGAATGTCGTCAATTAGGTAGTCCTTTCGTATTAAGAACCAACAAAACTGCTCGAATTGCTTGGGCCCCATATCTACGAACCCCATTTTATTTGAGCCAACTGGATTAGCTAAGTCGATTGGTGGAAAGTACATACTTTCAGTGAGATGATCCGGCCAGTTGCTTTGGATATTTCGCTCAGTCATATTTAATCTGTTTTCAGGTTAATAGGTCGTTATAAGTACCTTAACAAAAATCCCGGCTCTTTGTCTCCAGTTCACCGAACATATAAGACAAATCCACCAGCCGCATCGCAATCAGGTGCTGCACATTATTCTGACTCTGCCAGCGTCCATACACGCCGATGAGCGAAGCCCCGTAAATCTCCCTGCGAAACTGCTCAACGACACTCTGCCAGCAGATCACATTGACAGTCCCGGCTTCATCTTCAATCGTCAGAAACACCACGCCATTCGCTGTCTGGGGCCGCTGCCGCACAATCACAATCCCACATCCACGCGCCAGCATACCGTCTGCGCTCAGAAAGCGCATTGTTTTGAGCTTCTCACGCGGCAAAGCTAGGGGGATGTCTTCCCAGCGTCAAACTCAAGCTTTGGTAATCAGCAACGATTGTTTCCCCTTCGCTGGGAGCGGCCAGGTCGACGTGCTCTTCATGAACAATGGCCTCTCGCAGCAACCCCTTATCCGGGATACTGACGACTGATTGCCACATGGCCTGGCGTCTATTACCTGCCAGAGACTCAAGGGCATTAGCTTTTGCCAATGCCTGGATGTCATTCCTGTCCAGTCTGGCTCTGTCCGAAAGGTTACCGTCCATACATTTCAAGGCAAAGAATGCGAGTCCGTGGTTTTCGTTTTAGGTGGGAAAACTGCCGGTGCCAGAAGCTGGGCTGCTACCAAGCCCAATATTATTAATGTCGCGATTACCAGAGCAAAACGGCGTCTATATGTCGTCGGTAACAAGAGAGCTTGGTGTACCACAGCATTTGGTGCAGCATTGGCTAGAGCGCTAAACTGAGCCCCTCAATTTAACCGGGAAACTCAGCGGAGTATGGTTACACTAAAATATAGATTTGCTTTTCAGCATATTGCGATTTTGCAGTGGGTCAATTTGCGTGCAAATTGACCCATGTTGATTTGCACTGAAAATTGACCCACTTTGCTGGATAAATTGCATCTAAAATTGACCCACGTTTAGCACACAATCCTACTTATCTTGATGAGTAGGGAGCAGGAGTGATTGACGTGGCATTACTAGGTATTATTCGACGCTGGCACATTCGTGACCAGATCCCATTACGGGAGATCGCCAGACGACTCGGCATCTCTCGCAACACTGTCCGGCGCTATCTGCGCTCTGAAGTCACAGAGCCAGCCTATGCGGAGCGACAAACAACCAGTGCTATCGACAAATACGCATTGCAGCTTTCGAGCTGGCTTAAAACCGAAGCAGGTAAAAATCGGAAACAGCGACGCAGCTTGAAACAGCTTCATCTTGATCTGAAAGAACTGGGATTTGAAGGGTCGTATGACCGGGTGGCAGCCTTCGCCAGGAAGTGGAAGGTGGATCAAACTGATAGGGTCAATTCAGCTAGCAAACGAACATATATTCCTCTGACTTTTGCTCCCGGAGAGGCGTTTCAGTTTGACTGGAGTGAAGATTGGGCGATGATCGCAGGTGAACGGACGAAGCTGCAAATCGCTCATTTTAAGCTCAGCAACAGCCGTGCATTTTATCTGCGCGCATATCTGCTGCAAACACATGAGATGCTATTTGATGCACATCATCATGCGTTTGTGCATTTGGGCGGTATTCCGCGCCGGGGAATTTACGACAATATGAAAACCGCTGTAGATAAGGTCAGGACCGGCAAGGATCGGGATGTCAACCAGCGCTTTACAGCAATGGTCAGTCATTATCTCTTCGATGCGGAGTTTTGCAATCCTTCATCTGGCTGGGAAAAAGGTCAGGTCGAAAAGAACGTCCGCGACAGCAGACACAGGATATGGCAAAAAATCCCGCCAATGCCATCGCTTGATGCACTCAATGAGTGGCTTGGCAAGGAATGCATTCAGCTATGGCAGCAAATCCATCACCCTGAAGCAGACATCACAGTCGCCGAAGCATGGGAACTTGAACGACCACATCTGATGGCGAACGGGAGGCCATTTGACGGCTTCGTGGAACATACCAAGCGAGTCTCACCAACGTGCTTGGTAAGCTTTGAACGCAATCGGTACAGCGTGCCAGCTCCATTTGCAAACCGTCCTATCAGTCTCAGGGTATATGCTGCAAAGCTCATATTTGTAGCTGAAGGAAAAGTAATCGCGGAACACGACCGAAATATTATCCGCGATCATGGGCCAGGCCACACCATCTTCAATTGGCGTCACTATCTAGCTGTGCTTCAACGCAAACCTGGTGCGCTCCGCAACGGAGCACCATTTGCGGAGTTTCCTGCCGAGTTTAAGCAGCTACAGGCCATTCTCATGAAGCGCCAAGGCGGTGACAGGGAAATGGTCGATATCTTAGCGCTGGTGATGTTCCATGATGAAAAGGCAGTACTGTCTGCAGTCAGGCAGGCTCTTGAAGCCGGTGCGCCATCAAAACAGACCGTGATGAACATTCTCAGCAGGCTGATAGAAGGCACGCCACCGCCCAAGATAGACACACCCCAGGCACTCGCTTTGAAAGTTGAACCCAAGGCCGATGTAGGCCGCTACGACCAATTAAGAAACAGGAGATTAGATAATGCAGCATGAAGCCATGTTAGAAATGTTCAAAACACTGAAGCTGAGAGGCATGGCACAAGCTTTAGAAGATCTGATCGCTCAGGATTCCCCGGCCTTCCAGGCAGCAATTCCGGTGCTGGCCGGGCTGTTGAAAGCAGAAACCTGCGAAAGAGAAGTCCGCTCCCTGGCCTATCAAATGAAAGTCGCAAAGTTCCCTGCTTATAGGGACTTGAATGGCTTTGACTTCAGTTGTAGCGAGGTGGATGAGTCTCTGGTTAGGCAATTACACCGCTGTGAGTTTCTTCAGTCGGTAAATAATATTGTGTTAGTAGGCGGCCCAGGAACCGGAAAAACTCATCTAGCAACTGCAATAGGTACACAGGCTATCGAGCAACACAATTGCCGGGTTCGCTATTTCTCGACTGTGGAACTCGTCAACTTACTGGAGATTGAGAAACAGCAGGGAAAAGCAGGTCACCTTGCTCTCAGATTGCTTTATACCGACCTGGTGATTCTAGATGAGCTGGGCTATCTTCCGTTTAGTCAGTCAGGTGGGGCTTTATTGTTTCACTTAATCAACAAGCTTTACGAAAGAACGAGTGTGATCATCACCACCAATCTGGGGTTCTCGGAATGGGGATCTGTATTTGGAGATGCGAAAATGACTACTGCATTGCTTGATCGACTCACTCATCACTGTCATATAATCGAGACTGGAAATGACAGTTACCGATTTAAGAACAGTTCAACCCAAATAACTGTAAAGGAGAAAAAAACCAAACTAGCCTCAACCTAACCCTTAAAAGACATTAAAACGAGTGGGTCAGAATTTGATGCAAACGCCGGGTCATAATCCAGCGCAAACTAACATAGGAATTTCATTTCAATGCCCACTTACATAGGCAAAAATGGTATTTTATTGATTTTGCAATTTTAGATTGTCATTTAAATACTTTGACATAGGTGCTGGCATAATGAATAAAAAATTTCCTATGCCAAAAAACACTTCAAAGGATAGTCATGCCTGATCCTCATTTAGTCTTTGTTGCATACCCGTCCCGAGATCAAAACTTACTTACGGTTATTAGGGAAGGCTTGGCGAGAGCTTCAGCCAAACTCAATAGCATTCGGTTTGAACCTTGGGAATTCAATGACGTTGTTGGCACACCAATCATCTCACCTGTTATTAACAAGATAGAGCAATCAAGCTTCATTGTTGCAGATATCTCCTATCTGAATTTGAACGTTGTATACGAAATCGGTTATGCAATTGGGAAAAAGAAACGCGTTTTCTTAATTCGTCACACTGGTACTGCTGGCGACAAAGACCTTGCAAACCGGGTAGGCATATTCGATACAGTTGGATATGCTGAATATTCGGATTCTGACGCCCTGGCTTATAGACTGACCGGTTACATTGAACAAAAACCATTAGAATTTACAGGGATTATCGATAATAAGGCCCCAGTGTATGTTGTCGAGCCTCCGCAGAAAGGCGATGCTGCGACTATGATGACCTCTAGGTTGAAGAAGACTCGCTATAGATACCGAAGCTTCAACCCAAGCGAAGATTCTCGCCTTTCTGCGACAGATGCCATTAAACAAGTATCTAGTTCAGCCGGAGTGATGGTTTCTTTTGAATCCGATGCTAGGGAATGGGCAAATGTGCACAACATTAGAACAATGTTCGTGGCAGGTTTAGCTGATGGAATGGAGAAACCATGTTTAATTTTAGCACCAGCTGGGTTCACCGTACCTCTTGATGTACGCGATGATGCCAAGCACTACACGCATCCTGATGATATAGCGGAACATGTTGCTTCATTTGCTTTGGAGCTTACTGAGCATTTACAGCTTGTTGAAACACCTCTTAAAGCTTCTCTCAACTCTTTGCAAAATATGACGTTCGGTGATCCAACGGCTGAGAATGAAATGACCACGTTAGGTGCTTACTACATGCAGACCGAACAATTTACTCGAGCGGTGCGCGGCGAAGTAAATCTAGTCGTAGGGCGGAAAGGAGCCGGTAAAACAGCTCTGTTTTTACAATTGCGTGATCGAATACGCGCCGATAAACGCAATGTGATGGTTGATCTAAAGCCAGAAGGCTATCAGCTGATAAAGTTGAAAGAAGACTTGCTTTCTTATCTTACAGAGGGCGCGCGGCAACATTTAATAACGGCTTTTTGGGAATACCTTTTGTTACTAGAGGTTACTTATAAGGTTCTGGAAAAAGACAGGACAACCCATAAGCATAATCATGAGATATATGAAAAATACCTGGATCTGGAAGCAACATATAAAGTTGAAAATTTCTCTTCCGAAGGAGATTTTTCCGAACGATTGCTCGGTGTGTCGAACCGAATAGCATCTTCTTACCGCGCACGCTTTGGCGAAGTACCTGACGTAAAGTTAACGGTAGAAGACGTTACTTCACTTGTGCACGCGCATGACATTCGATTATTAAGGAAAAAGTTGTCAGATTATCTAAATACAAAGCAATCTGTTTGGATATTATTCGATAATCTGGATAAAGGCTGGAATACGAGAGGTGTCGATGAAATCGACATAATTGTCTTGCGTTGCTTAGTAGAAGCCGGAAGAAAAATTGAGAGAGAAATGCGCAAAAACGAACACGAACTATATTGTGTAATTTTTGTGAGAAATGATGTTTATGAGTTACTTATGAAAGGCAGTGCAGACTACGGCAAAGATATGCGTGCAGTTTTAGATTGGACAGATCCCGATATGTTAAGGGAGATGTTGCGATTGCGCTTAGTATCAGGTATGAATGAAGTTGACTCAAATGTGACATTCGAAAAAATTTGGCGCGACATTTGTGTATCCCATTATCATGGTGAGGATACTTCTGCTTATTTCATTGAGCGATCGCTTATGCGTCCAAGGAATGTATTAAAGATTTTTGCTCATAGCAAAGGATTTGCGATTAATTTTAACCATAGCAAAATTGAAGAGAGCGATATTGAAAAAGGCATAAAAGCGTTCTCGCAGGATTTGTTGATTGAACTTGATCACGAATTATCAGATGTTTGTCCAGATGTCCCAGATTTGCTATATCACTTTATTGATCAGCCAAGTGAAGTGAGTAAATTTGATCTAATGAGTACTCTTACAAGCGGTGGTGTAGGCGCAGATCAACTTGAGAAGGTTTTTATTTTTTTGTTGTATTACGGAGTTATAGGTCTGAAAACTGAAACTGGTGTTCAATATATATTTGATGTCAGTTATGACTCTAAAATCTTGACAACTAGGGCTCAGCGCCTTGGCGAGAACGCTCGCTACGTATTTAATCCAGCATTCTGGGACGCACTAGGCATTATTGGATAGGAGCATTTAATATGAGAAAACTACCAGCGTCCAGAGCGGAAATCGTCAGCGATACTAGCAGGTGGATTTATAAAAGGTAGTTTGGACATTTGTATGCACAACTTCTTTTAGGTTTGCACGACCAAAATAGGGAGGAGTCCGGTGTATATAAACATGAGCAGATTGGCAGCTAAACAGTTTGAATATAATTTTTTTCCACACCACTTTTTTGCAAGAAAAAATAATTATTTTGCCTAGTTCTAGTCTAACCGGCGAGGAGCAAGTATGTTTTCAGGCACGTTCTTTGGGCAACTAATGTGAACACAAGTCCTATTGATCTCTGTATGAAATTTTATAAGTGCCTCAGTGGTCATGTTAATCGCCAATTGCCATTCAATAGGTCGATTTTGTGAATTCGAGAGATCTTTCTCGACCAAATCTAATACATTCTCCTTTATTAGTTCTTGAAGGTTCACACCCCATCCATCTATTTTTCGCGACCAAAGCTCGTCCCCCGGATAAGATTTCCATGCAACAGGAAATAGTCTACGTGAAGGACAGTTCTGGCAGCTAGAATATGCGCGATCCATCATTTCGGTTTCACACCAAATTGATTGAGTGTATTCATACGTGAGAATCATCATGGTTAAATCAGTTGCCAAAGTCGCTAATTTCAGTTCGCTTCTAAGCTCCGGCACATGTTTTGTTCCGCATTCGGATACAACATTGACGAGCCGAATCGCAACATGATTTTTATCAAGTGCAATTTGTAACTCGTCAATAAATTGCCAAAGCACCCTTACTCTTGTGTTCTGTGTGCTATGGCTTACTAGCATTCGCATGGGGGCCTTCACACCTTAGGTAGTAAAGCATTGCTGTGTATCACAAACCATATTGGTTCAACTCATTTACTAAATATTCGGCCCATGTGTCCGGCGAAACTTCCAACAGGACAAGTTTGTTATTTGATAAATTTTTATCCTGTTCTCGAGTCGGGTGTCTAATTCCTTTAACTTGATAAGAATCCAAAAATAGGTTTACTTCGGCGTGATCTTCAGGTCTTTTCAGCATTAAACCTTTTCCAATCCACCTATTGTTACGTGCCGATAACTTGAAAAAATCGGAAAGTGCCTCAGAATCAACTTGATCGAAGCCATTTTTATAAAGAAGAATTGTGCTTTTTCCGCTTTCGTTTGCTTTTAATTCCATTTCAAGCAAGTATAAATAGCGGTTTTTACCCATTTCAATTTCGACAACTGCAACTTGCCGCGGCCTTCCATCGATCAAATGCCACGTCTTTACATTCGCGATCAACGTTGGAAAGTGCGCTAAAAAAGATTTAGAGAGCATGCTTGTGCTTGCTCCCAATATTGGTGTTTTGAGTGACCAGTCTTTTTTAAGGTTAGCGATTTTTTCGATTGTTTCGATAAATAATGAGAGATTGCGCCCTATGTAGTCGACTTGGCTGGTTGAAAGAGTTAGCCCTTGGTTGTTTCTTGCATCTTCCGCATTGCTTCCATCTTGGAATGTTAGGCTTTCGGGCTGAATATCCAATGTAACTAAATGATTGCCTTTATTTCCTGACTTAGATGATTTGTAAACATGCTTGAACCGAATACCATCCATACCTTCAAATTGGTTCGACGAATCTAAAATGGATCTTCGCTTCGCTCTCGCATTTGCTGGAACATCTTCAATATCTGGTAAGACTTCATCTTCCAAGAAGTGATTTTCTACGTATTTATTTGTGTTGTTTTCGTCATAATTAGATGGCCGAGAATTTTCTTCCATCTGAATAATTGGGGGTTTAAAAAATCCAAAAGAATGACTGCAGCGCCAAATTTGCATTACATACACCCCCCAAATTGGTCGCTGCGAGGTGTCAATCAATTTTATTCGCTTACCTGAAGCATAAAGTGTCGTGCTATCTCGGAAAGGAAAGTTCGCTTTGATGTCGAGACTTTCTCTATGCCATTGGTTATGACTTTCTGTAGCTCTGGCTTTTTTAATTTGATTATTAACCATAGCAGCACTTATAGAATTATGAACTTCATACATTGCAGCTTTGGCATCAGGTGATGCGACAGTTCTTGCCAGAACTCCTGCTTCAAATCTACTTAGCCTCTTCTTTGCAAATATTGTTACTCGACCGTTTTTAACAAAGGAATCTTTGTAGGAAAAATAATCATCGATTTGGCCAGCTATCGTACTTGCAAGGAGCCTTGACGAAACACCAAAATAGAATCGGACCAATTCTGTGCAGGGAATAATTAACCATCTTTCAGTACCATCCAATAATTTTGCAGGGACGACTACATATCTTGAGTTAGCAAGTATGTCTCTATTGTTACTTTTGCTATTAAAGCCAAAACAAAAATAGTCTTTTGGAAGGACCGACGGAATTAATTCATTCCTAATCTCGACTTCTTCGCTTAACTTTACTACTCTAGCCCGCGAAGCATCCACCGTGTAAGTATTGTTTAGTTCAGGGCTAAAACTGACAAGTTGCCCTTCTTTCCAAATGGATCCATGCTTAAATCGAGCAAGTTGCGCGCAATGAACTGGAAGAGCTAATATTTTCCCATTCAGGGAATGTTTGGTGTAGGGACTATGCAAATGGTCATCTTTTATCCCGGCAAAATGTAAAGTTGCATATTTCCCGGAACGCCAGCGACTCCTCACTCCACTAACGCCGTCAACTCTCCAAATACCAGGGTTTTTTTTCAGCCTAGCAATCACCAGTCTGTGTTTCATGTGAATTCTGAAAGTTTATAATTTCAGATATTCGCATTTAATTACGGATTTATGCAATTAATTTCGGATCTTACACCACCAACCAATGCTACCGCAGACGCCGTATGATGAGGCGATCGATAAGGGCGTGCCTTCCATTTCTCAATGGAAAAGCCTGATGTCAGGGACTGCACTGCCGCTGATTCCAGCGCCTCCTGATCGGTCATGGTCGGCAAGATGCCTGGGAAGCGGGCTGCCAGCATGGATTTGCCGGTGCCTGGCGGACCCATCAGAAGTACCGAATGTGAACCTGCCGCTGCTACTTCCAATGCCCGCTTGGCCTGTAACTGGCCTTTGACTTCCGCAAAATCTGCATACTGCGGCCGCTTGGGCTGGGAGGTGGGTCGATGACGCGCCAGTCTTTGTTCACCATCTACACCAGCGAAGTGGGCACATACCTGCAGCAATGAATCAGCGGGATAAATAGCAGCATCGCTAACTAGTGCCGCTTCATCAGCATTCGCGCGTGGCAAGATGAAGGCGGGTTCCTGTGCCGAGTGCTGTTGGCTTTTGCATATCGCAAACGTCATCGCCAGTGCGCCGCGTATCGGCCGCAGTTCGCCTGATAAGGATAGCTCTCCGGCAAACTCATATTGTTCTAACGCGTCTCCCGGAATTTGTCCGGATGCTGCCAGAATACCCAGCGCGATAGGCAAATCGAAGCGGCCAGATTCCTTTGGCAAATCAGCGGGCGCAAGATTGACGGTGATACGCTTGTTCGGGAATTCAAAGCGGGCATTTTGCAAAGCGGCCCTGACTCTGTCCTTGGATTCCTTGACTTCGGTTTCTGGCAGGCCAACGATAGTGAAGGCGGGCAGGCCATTCGCGAGATGCACTTCCACAGTCACCTGTGGTGCATCCATGCCATTCAGGGCGCGGCTTTTGAGTACGGCTAAGGACATGCGGTCTGTGGCTTAGTCGGCTTTTTGTGGTGCTTCGAGTGCGGCCACGCGTGCCTCCAGGGCTTCGAGCTTGGCGCGGGTCTTGGCCAGCACTTGTGCCTGGATATCAAATTCTTCGCGCGTCACCAGGTCCAGCTTGGCAAAGCCCTGGCTCATCATGGCTTTGACATTCTTTTCTATGTCTTTGGCGGGTGAGTTTTCCAAAGCCTGGCTGATCTTGGCTTGCATATCATTAAAGAAATTTTGCTTATCCATTTTTACCCTCTATTTGTAATTGCACGTTTATGGTGCAAATCTGGCTTTGCCACTTTTGTGTGCGGATTCCTTGTTGCCCGCAATTGGTGCGCAAAGCTGTTTTTTGCTTATAAATTTACCTATAGGGCAATGATAGCGCATCTTGCCCACACTGCTACTGGTATTGCAGCGCAATATAAAAAACCAGCGCGACCCAGTGTTTATCTGGCTGTATGCATATTAATACACTCTCGGCCCTGCGCTGTGTTGCCGTTTTATTGATGAGATAGCCATGGTTGGCACGACTCCTGCTAACAGGTAAGGGAAATAAGAATTTAAGAGTTTGGCTGATGCAAGCAGTGGGGGCGCAAGTGGTGGTGAATATTAATGCTTGTCCGTGCCTGTCCTCGTTATGAGCTGAAAACAGATTCTGTCCCGGGTTCAATCTAATCAAATCTTAATCAATAGGGGGAAGCGCAATGAAAAAATTAGTAATCGCCGCTGCTGTAGCCACGTCATTCTTTGGTGGTTTTGCCTATGCAGAAGATGCCAAGCCAGAAGCCAAGCCAGACAATGAAGTCAGCTTCAACATTGGCGTTGTCAGCGAATACCGCTACCGTGCGATTGCGCAATCACGCCTTGATCCAGCTTTGCAGGGCGGCGCTGATTATGTGAATAACCCAAGCGGCTTTTATGCTGGTACATGGTTGTCAACGATTAAATGGACCAAGGATGCCGGTGGTAGTGGCGATATTGAATGGGATTTGTATGCCGGTAAAAAAGGCGAGATCACCAAGGATGTTTCTTATGACGTCGGCGTGCTGACTTATATCTACCCATCCAATGGCCTGAACAAGGTTGCCGGTTTTGCTGATGCCAACACTACCGAGATTTACGGCCAGTTAGGCATGGGGCCAGCCTATATCAAGTATTCACACTCCGTCACCAACCTGTTCGGTTTTATCGATAGCAAGAACAGCGGCTACCTGGATATCGGCGCAAACATTGAGTTGCCTGAAGGTTATACGCTGGCCTTGCATGCTGGCCATCAAACCATCAAGAACAATGGTGCCTATTCTTATTCCGACTGGAAAATTGGTGTGAATAAAGAGTTTTTTGGTGTGAATTTTGGTATCGCAGCGCTGGGCACGAATGCAGAGAAAAAACTGTATGTCACGCCAGCAGGCAAGTTCACAGGCAAAACAACACTGGTATTGTCTGCAGTTAAAACATTCTAATATTCGAGGCGAGCATGAAACTGATTACTGCAATTATCAAGCCTTTTAAACTCGATGAAGTCCGCGAAGCGCTGTCCACCATTGGTGTACAGGGCATTACCGTGACTGAGGTGAAAGGCTTTGGCCGTCAGAAAGGTCATACTGAACTGTACCGTGGTGCAGAGTATGTGGTTGACTTCCTGCCCAAGACAAAAATTGAAGCGGCTGTAGATGACGCGATTGTTGAGCGCGCCATTGAAGCAATAGAAACCGCGGCCCGCACCGGCAAGATTGGTGACGGCAAGATTTTTGTCTATGACTTGCAACAAGTTGTGCGTATTCGTACCGGTGAAACCGGCAACGACGCACTCTGATAGCCTACCAGGGAGTTCACATGAAAAAACTGTTGAAGAACATACTGGCAGGGACTGCTTTGCTGGTCACCGTCGGTTTTACATCTGTCGCATCAGCGCAAGATGCGTCAGCTAAAGCTGAACCAGTGTCAGCTTCTGCTGCCGCTGTAACTGCATCAGCCAGCGCATCTGCACCCGCAGTTGCCCCGGCTTCTGCCCCAGCATCTACAGTCGTTGCACCTGCCTCTGCTCCGGCAGCGGCGGCTGACCCTGCTGCCGCCAGTGCTGCTGCAGCACCGGCACCTACGCCAAATAAAGGCGACACTGCCTGGATGATGGTTTCCACCCTGCTGGTCATTTTGATGACCATTCCTGGCCTGGCATTGTTCTATGGCGGCCTGGTCCGCTCCAAGAACATGCTGTCTATATTGATGCAGGTCTTCATGATCTTTGCCGTGATCATCGTGCTGTGGTGCATCTACGGCTACTCACTGGCATTTACTGAAGGTGGCAGGTTCATCGGTTCGTTTGACCGCCTGTTCCTCAAAGGTATCTGGGATCCGGCGAAGGCAACATTTGCGACAGCAGCGACATTCAGCAAAGGCGTGGTGATTCCTGAGTTTGCCTATGTAGCCTTCCAGGCGACATTTGCTGCCATTACTTGCGGTCTGATCATCGGTGCATTTGCAGAACGTGCAAAATTCACTGCAGTGCTGTTGTTTGTGGTCTTGTGGTTCACTTTCAGCTACCTGCCTATCGCTCACATGGTCTGGTTCTGGACAGGTCCTGATACGATCAAGGATGCAGCTACTGCGGCAACTGAATTAGTCAAAGGTGGTTTCTTGCAACAAAAAACCGCGCTGGATTTCGCTGGCGGTACCGTTGTGCATATTAATGCTGCGGTCGCAGGTCTGGTGGGTGCTTATCTGATAGGCAAACGGGTAGGCTACGGTAAAGAATCCATGGCTCCGCACTCCCTGACAATGACGATGATAGGTGCGTCGCTGTTGTGGGTGGGCTGGTTTGGGTTCAATGCGGGTTCCGCTCTAGAAGCAGGTGATGTCGCAGCACTGGCCTTCATCAATACTCTGCTGGCAACATCAGCAGCAACTGTGTCATGGGTATTTGGTGAGTGGATGTCCAAAGGCAAGCCTTCTATGCTGGGTGGTGCATCCGGTGCGGTAGCAGGCCTGGTTGCAATTACGCCGGCTTGTGGTTTCGTCGGCCCTATGGGTGCTCTGGTTATCGGTCTGCTGGCAGGCATCGTCTGCCTGTGGGGTGTGAATGGCCTGAAACGCCTGCTGGGCGCGGATGATTCTCTGGACGTCTTTGGTGTGCATGGCGTAGGCGGTATCCTCGGTGCCTTGCTGACAGGCGTGTTTGCTGCACCTTCCCTCGGCGGCCAGGGCACATTTGACTACGTCACCAACAAAATGTCGGCTGATCCATATGATATTTTTGGCCAGGTAATGACACAGGCAACTGCAGTTGGCACGACCATTATCTGGTCTGGCGTCGTGTCCTTCGTGGCTTACAAACTGGTTGATCTGGTGGTCGGTCTGCGTGTACCAGAAGATGAAGAACGTGAAGGTCTGGACATCACCAGCCATGGTGAATCTGCTTACCATTCGTAATCTTCATTGTGAAATGATTTGACCAGCTTCAGGGAACTGGGGCCGGACGAAAAGAGTTGTATCCAAAGGTGTACCGTCAGTACCGTAATCAGAGCTTGCGGTCCTGAATTTGACAGGCTGTTTTGCGTAGCGCAAGACAGCCTTTTTTTATCTGGCGGTAATTGAACATCTGTAAGTACGGTACAAAAAAATACGCCACCCGCAGGTGGCGTTTTTCTTAAAACGGCTTGTAAATGGAAGGGATATCCGCCAGCTTATTTTGCCTCAGGAGCAAATTTATTGGCGGGTACCAGCAGCCACAAACGTGCAAAGTCAGCAGAGCCATCACGGCCTTGTACAGACTTCAGGGTTTCAACAGCTTTGTCGCGCTTGCCTGCTTTGAGGTAAGCCATACCCAGATGCAGTTTTGCTTCATCAGGTGATTTCAAGCCGCCTTTGGCGATACCCTGTTCCATCAGTGCCAGGCCTTTGTCGTACTGGCCGTTAATGATGTAGTTATAGCCAATGTTGACCATACCAATACCTGTCTTGGCATTCTTGGCGGCTGCTTCACCAGCATCCAGGCTCTTGACGTCGTCAGCAGCCTGTTTGTTAACACGGTCACGCAATTGCTTGTGCTTGGTCGCTTCCTTGCCTGTGCCCAGCACGTTTGCGGCATAGCCAGCTTCAATCGCAGTCTTGGCTTCGACTGGCAAACCAGCCAGCAAGGCCAGCTCTGCCATATCGACAAAATCTGTGGCATCTTCTAATTTGCCGTTCAGGAACTGCAGACGATAGTAGTCGAGCAGCAAGCGGTCAGAAAAACCAGGTTTTTTCATCACACGATAAATCAGGTCTGTCCAGAATTCTGGTGTAGGGTACAGTGCGACCAGGCGCTCCAGCGCGACAGCATAGTTATCCCAGTCCTTGGTCTGTTGATAAGCAAGAGCCAGCAACTTCAGGTTGTCAGAGCTGGTATTGCGTTTGGCTTTTTCATCGTCTGCTATCTGGGTATTCAAGACTTTGATGACATTGGCAAAATCGTTTTCCAGATAATAGGAACGGGCAATCAGATAGATCATGACTTCATTGCCTGGTGCTTTCGCCAGGAAGCGATTACCCCATACCCTGGAATCAGCATATTTCTTTTCACCAAACAGCGTACTTGCCATGGCTTCCATCAAACGCTGTTTTTCTGGATCTTTCAGAAAATCAGTCGAAATCATATAATCGAAGGAGCTTGCCATCAGCGCAGAGTCATTGATACTGGATGCAACCACGGCACGCAAACGGTTGATCGTAAACAGCTCGAAAGGTGTTTTCTTTTCCAGGGATGCGTCCATGGCATTAATTTTTTCCAGTGCCTGAGGGTATTGCTTGGCGGTCAGCAAGTCCTGGATTTCATTAAGTGGCTTGGCCATTTCCTGGCGCACGGTCTGCTGCTTCGCCGGATCAGCCGCTTCTTGAGCCTGAACGGCATTCACAGTCACGGGAGAGAAGCCAGAACCAAGAGCTGCCAGCATCATGGCGGCGAACAGGTAAGAAGTTTTTTTCATGAATGATCCAGATAAAAAATGAAAATTATTGCGTTAATGTCAAAACACTTTGCAACAATCAGTCAAACACATCAATAATACAAATGACAACAGGCGTAGTACCGGCCTTCATCCCTGCTTATGCCCTGGCCGTTCCATGCAAGCCTGTTTCACAGTACGGAATCCGGCATTATAGCCGAGCTCTTGCCAGCATTACCATTTGCAACCTGTGTCTACAACGGCGCTGACTGCCAGCGGGATGACAGCCAGCAAGCCTATGCCCGAATACGCCTTCAGGCATTCTTTCTTTTCTGCCCGTCTGGTGCCTTCACCTAGCCTTTTTTCCAGACTGTCGCCACGCCTGTGGCTGGCCTGTATCTGTTCAATTTCTGTGGGCCTCATGGCCAGGGCTGACTTGCGCACAGACTCCAGATTCAGGCCCAGGCCAGTCGGTCTGTCGGGGCTGATGGTCGTCTGAGGCGAGCGTTGGCTGACGGTTCCCGGTATGCTTTCTGCTACTGGCTGGTCGGGGTAAACCAATGATCTTGCGGGTTTGCTGGCAGTGATGGGCTTGCTGGCTTCTTTTTTTACAGGCTTTTCAGGTTTGGCTGGAGCTACTGCTGTCGGGCTTGCCTCTGGGGTAGCAGGCTTGGGGGCGACGGTTAGTAATTGTAGATATTGCAAGGCCGAATGGCTTTCACCTGCCCTGGCGGTTGCGTGTTGATGACGTAGTAATTGCCAGAACAGCAGGTGGGCGATCATCACCAGCAAGATGGTCAGTGCCGGAAAGCCAGGTCTACTGATTCCCTGATTTGCTGGTGTGTTGATAGTTGCCAGAGAAAATTGCATTGTGCCTTTCCCAAACTCTGTGCTGTTACGTTGTCCGGACTCAGACAACCGTTGCTTGTTAAAAGTTCATGTCGGTACGCAATCCCATCGGCAGTTATTTATTTTTGTCTTTCCTGCACCAGTATCCAGGGCCTGACGACCACGGTCCAGTGCTGGGCATCCTGCTTCAGCCATACCTGGGCTTGCTCATCGCTGACCTTGCCTATCTGGCCATGCTCAAGCAGGGCAGAGATCACATCTGCATGGTCTTCTGCCATGTGCATGGCAACTTCGACCAGGTCCAGGCCGGGCTGGACTACTAGTACCGTGCCACTGGCAAAATGACGTAATAGTTCACTCCAGGGGTAAGCGGCGGTCTCGAGATTGATCTTGCTACGTAAAATATCGGTATTGGACATGAAATTTAATTAAAATATATTGAGCCGGGGGTGGCAAACGCGAGGCCACATCCATAATTCTATGCAAATCCAGAAATAAAGCGGAAGAAATAAGCGGGAAAGCCTGTTTTCTTGTTAAAGTCGCCATGGGCATGACTTATCAACAGATAGAAAATTGCAGACAGAAATGAGTTCCAGGGAATGAAAACACTCAAAGAGACCTTATGACGCTGAGACGCCAACTCCTTCTTGCCATATCCATCATCTTTTTTGCCGTTTTTCTTGGATTGCAAATTCTGTCAGTCCTGACGATGCGGGATTATTTGCAGCAGCAACTGGCCTCGCATGCCCAGGATGCGGCCACTGCTTTGTCACGTCCTCTCGAAGAAGCACTGGCCAAGAATGACCAGACGCTGGCAAACATCCAGATATCCACCCTGTTTGACCGCGGATATTATAAAAAAATCGTCGTTCTTGACCCCGCAGGCAAAGTGTTGTTACACATGGAACTGGGAGCAGGCAAAGACAATGTGCCTGCCTGGCTACCTGCCCTGTTTGATTTGCAGACCCCGCCCGGTGAGGCCTTCATTTCTTCGGGCTGGCGTCAACTGGGCAAGGTTGTCGTGATCAGCCACCCGGCTTATGCTTATGACTACCTGTGGCGCTCTATGAGGGAAATGGCTTTGTGGATGTTTGCCATGTACCTGGTGGTCTGGGGGTTGACCGTGGTCTTGCTCAGGATTATTTTGGGACCGCTGGAAAAAATCGAAGAAGTCGCGATTGCCATACAGGCCAAGAATTTTCGCCGTATTGAAGTGGTGCCACAAACCCGCGAATTGCAGCGCGTGGTGGTCGCCATGAATCACATGACCGAGCGTATTTCCAGCCTGCTCGATGAAGAAATAGCCAGGGCAGAAAATTTCAGGCGAGAAGCTTTTATCGACAAAGTCAGTGGCCTCGAAAACCGTCATGGTTTTGACTTGCGTTTCAATCATTTACTGTCAGAAGAAGGGCGTTTTGAAACTGCCGTCATCTTTGTGCTGGAATTTGACGGCCTCAAAGAATACAACCACCAGCACGGCTATCAGCAAGGCGATATCCTGTTGGCCGATGTGGCAACGGTGGTCACAGAAGTGTTCAGCAAATATACCAATATCCTGGGCCGCATAGGTGGTGCCTCGATAGCTGCGGTTTGTATCGATGTCGATCAAAAGACCATGCAATTGCTGGTAGATGCGTTGCAGTACCGCCTGAACCAGGTATTGCTGCGCGCCTCGCGCCAGGTCAGCCTGGCTGCCGGTGCCCTGGTGTTTAGCCCGGCGCAAACGCGCGGCGACATATTCTCCAGGACTGACCTGGCAATTGAAGTCATGCGTCAGGCGGGCAGTGGGCAGATTAGCCTGACCCATATGGAAGACAGCTTAGCCGTGATCGCTGGTTCACATGGCTGGCGTACCCTGATTCACGATGCACTAGCAGACCACCGCTGGGTTTTGTTTGCCCAACCTGTCATGCGTCTGCAATTACGCCAGCTTGTCCATCATGAAGTATTTTCGCGTTTGCTCGATACCCAGGGCAACCTGGTTCCGGCCAACCAGTTTTTGCCTATGGCCTTGCGTCACCAGCTCATGCCCGAGATAGACCAGGCAGTAGTTACCCTGGTCATGGAGATGCTGCAAAAAAATCGCGGCAGCTATAAAAATGTTGCCATCAATGTGTCCCTGCAATCAATGGAGAGCAAAGAGTTCTGTGAATGGTTGCAGGCGCGCCTGAAATACTCGCCAGAGCTGGCGGCTTTGGTGTCGGTGGAGATCAGTGAATTTGCCTGCGCCAGAGACCATGCAGTGACCAGGAAATTCGTCAATGTCCTGCGCGAATTAGGTGTCCGTTTTGGTGTCGATCATTTTGGCCTGGACCCGCATGCCCTTAACTTTATCCGCGAAGTACCGCCAGACTATATCAAGCTCGATGGCGGCCTGGTGCAGGAAGTCGCCACGAATGACAACAGCCATGCCCACTTGCGCGCCATCGTCAAATTTGCGCAATCCCTGGGTATACCCCTGATAGCCCAGAATGTAGAAAGCGAAGCATCGCTGCAATTACTGATTGCAGATCAGGTCGAATGTGGACAGGGCTTTTATTTTGGTGCCCCGGAAAAGATAGTCTTGGCTGAGGCAGTGTAAGCGAAGAATTTCATGCGGGCTTACGAAAAGTTGTTCCAGCAAGGCTATCGCTTTAAGAAACCACCCTTGCAAGGGTGGTTCGTTGCATTGGCGGACAACATGTTGTCCGAAATCCCAATTGCACCTATCGCTTTAGGAAACCACCCTTGCAAGGGTGGTTCATTGTATTGGCGAACAACATGTTGTCCGAAATCCCAATTGCACCTATCGTTTTCGGAAACCACCTTTGCAAGGGCGGCGCGTTTCATCGGCGCACAGCATGCTGTTCGAAACCCCGATTGCACCGCTGCGACGAAGACAGTACTTTAGTACCGAATCTTGCTAAATACAGGAGCAGCAACCCAGCTGGAGCGGTTTTTCGTAAGCCTACTCACATGCGTTTTTCTTTTTCCATTTTCTCTATCAACTCCTTCCACAGGCGCACAGTCGATGCGCCGCCCTTGCGGGTATTGCCGCTGGCCAGCCACAAATCTTCGTCATTAAAGCTATACACAGGCACCAGGTCACTGCGGGCAGAGCCCGGCTGTATCTCGTCGACGAGATTGTCGAGTATCCAGGGCTCGGCAGCAGGTGTTGGATAATAGGCCAGCACCATATGCGTTTCACCTATGCGGGTCGCCCTGACATAGGTAATGCGCAGGCGTTCAGCCGGTATACCCAGGTCTTTCAGCGTCATGTATTTGGCAATCGCATAGTCTTCACAATCGCCACCCCAGGATGCGATAAATTCTACCGGGGTCGCCCAATAATCATTGACGCCCCAGTGTTCCTGATCACTGAAGTAGGGAACGCGGTTATAAAAATCATTCACCTGCCGCAAGACCGGCATTTCATAAAGCCCGTCGGCAGAGCGTGCTGCATTTTTGGCAAAGTCCTTGCCCGCAGTGGCTTTGATCTTGTTGACGGCAATTTGCATTTGCGTCAGCCGACGCGGCCCTTCAGCACCAAAACGTTTGTGGACATGCTCGATCAGGCCTTGCGAAAAATCCACCAAACCAGATACCACTGCTGGGCTCATGAGGCCCAGCAGTAAAAACAGGCTGGCAGCGATTTTCGCATCCTTACTGCGCATGGGTGGTTGATCTGGTAAGCATGGACAAGAGCAACAGTGTAGCTGTTTCCAGTGCCGCAATACCTGGATTTGTGGCTTTAAAAATTGTCAGATGAAAATTGTTAGAATAGATCATCTGCCTCCTCAAGGAAAAACCATGTCAGAAAACCAGCAAAACTGGATAGATTTACGTAGTGACACCGTCACCCGACCTACTCCTGCCATGCGTGAACTCATGCATACCGCTGAACTCGGTGATGATGTGTATGGGGATGACCCCAGCGTCAACCGTCTGCAAGACTATGCCGCCGACCTGTTTGGCTATGACGCAGCCCTGTTCGCGCCCTCCGGCACACAAAGCAATTTGCTGGCCCTGCTCGCGCATTGCGCCCGCGGTGATGAATACATCGTAGGGCAAGAGGCGCACACCTATAAATATGAGGGCGGTGGTGCCGCCGTCCTGGGCAGCATACAACCACAGCCTTTGACTAACCAGGCAGACGGCAGCATTGCCCTGGACGATATCGCTAATGCCATCAAGCCTGACGACTTTCACTTTGCCCGCAGCCGTTTGCTGGCGCTGGAAAACACCATAGGCGGCAAGGTACTGCCACCTGACTATATACAAGCTGCCACCAGCCTTGCCCATGAGCGCGGCCTGGCCACCCACCTGGATGGCGCACGCATATGCAATGCCATCGTCAAGCTGGGCGTCAGCCCCAGGCAAGCGGTGCAGGGTTTTGACAGTGTCTCGGTCTGTTTGTCCAAGGGCCTGGGTGCACCCATAGGTTCTGTACTCTGTGGCAGTCAAGACTTGATCGCGCAGGCCAAACGCTGGCGCAAGATGCTCGGTGGCGGCATGCGCCAGGCGGGTATGCTCGCTGCTGCCGGTTTGTATGCGCTGGAACACCATATCCCGCGCCTGGCAGAAGACCATGCCAATGCAGAACGCCTGGCACATGGTTTGCGCCAGATCAGCGCCTTGCAAGTGCAGACGCCGCAAACCAATATCGTCTATGCCGACCTGCCCGCTACAGCCTGTGCAGGGCTGGACGAACTCTTGCGCGAAAATGGCATTCTGGCCAGGGTGACCCCGCATATGCGCATGGTCACCCATCTCGATGTCTCGGCTGCTGACATTGATAACGTGCTGGCCGTATTCCAGGCTTACTTCAGCCATCATTCATAGCGTGGTGAGCTCTACCTGACATCCAGCATGGGGCTGTACAGGATGATGCGGCTGATATGCAGACTACACTGGTTTTCACATAGCCTGGCATGATCCACATGAGGCAGGTTATTTAGACCTTGCCCCAGATTGCTTTGTGGGTATTTGGTCTTGACTATGACATTGAACAGGCTCAGGCATTGCTGTAAATGACTGCGCTCTGCCCTTGAGATATTGTCCAGACTGAAGCTGACCGTGTTTCTGTCGCGTGCCTGTCCCGGATTCTGTTTTACCGATACCGGGAAGGAGACACTATTATTATTCGCAGTGTTCGTGATGGTTTGCAGCCAGCTACGGGTGGCTGTGTCATATACGATGCGGCAACTCAGGATATCGCCAGGGTTGACAGGCATGCTGGGCCCGCCAAAGCAGGTTTGCCCGGCTTTTTGTTTGCCACCTGCATGCATATACTGACCGCACACCCACCAACCAGCATGGTTGCCAGGGCCAGATGCCGAGTTGGCTGCGGCGCTATAGCTGAGCACAGCCTGCAAACCACTATCCATGCTTTCATCACCATTGTCCTGGCCAGGACGCAGGCAGGGCCACAAATAGGCATGCGTCTGCTCACTGCTGAGGGACGGCACCTGGAGCTGTGCCTGCACTGAAATCCAGTTATTCCCCGGCGCAGCGGTAATACTCAGTTTGCTGTCCGGTGCTGCCGGCTTTTCAAAACAATCGGCTCCTGGCTCTGCATGCAGTGCAGGTGTCCCGGAAAAGAAGATCACGTCGCCCGCATGCAAGACCTGGTGGTGATACATGATGGCGTAATGTTTGATGTAAAAGAAAAAACTGATGCGGTCATCTGTTGCCGCAAATGCCTTGGCTTCTGCCAGCGTCATGCATGACATGCGGCAGACTTCCAGCTCTCGGCTGGCTTCGTCAAGCACCGCCATGCCGCTGATACGCTGCCATTGCAGGCCGGGCTCTTCTGGCGCAAAAATAACCAGTGGATCAATGTCATCAGAGGTGAGTAATTTTTTTTCTGCCATCATTTTCTATCCTGATTTTGTCAGATGCCTGCATTATTTTTATCGTGCTTTACCTCCAGGAACGTGTGTCATCAACTTGCATTGCCATCACTTTTGCGGCGGTGATAATGCGTTTTCATCCCTGCAGCAGCAGTTGCAGGTTTGTCCAGTTTGCGCCTGTCAAAGCCGGTTCTGGAACCAGAAAAAAGACTGCGGAAACTCTCTACGGCAGCCGCCTCCTCAGCCTCGCTGGGCGTATGCTCGCCAAACAGATTGGCTTGTAACCTCAGCATGGGAGGCAGACAATCCTGGAAAAGCGCAAAGTCTGCAACAGGATCAAGTTTCAATAACATCGCTGCATTCACGAATTGCTGTGCGGGCTTCATACGTGACTCCTGGAAGAATATAGGCATGGCTGGTTGCTCCGGATTATTTGCAAAACAGGGCGTGCTGCATCATCCCCAGGTCCAGCATGTCTTGCGCGGTCTTGCCGGGCTTGACGGCAGATTTGCGGACTGGCGTGATGGGTGTGACTGGAGCTGCTGGCTGTGCTTCAGCCGTGGTTTCGCTTTTCTTTTCTGGTTTCAGGCTGACCGTGGTGGACCAGGGCGTATCTTTTGATACCCAGGTCGTGGCCCACAAGGCATATGGCACTTCCAGCACGGAGGGTGCTGGTTCTGGCAAAGGGCGCAAACGCAAGTGAGTAGAAGTGTGCACAGCTGCCGACCAGGCGGCATGCGGGTCTTGTGGGCGGGTGACTGGTCGCTGCGTGACCGTACCTATGCTGGACCAGCCCCAGCTCAGCCTGGCGCGTTCTACATTTTTTTGTATCAGTACACCGCGGGTTTCATTGTAATAAACATCGTCGGTCAACAGGCGCATGGCGATATTGCGCGCCAGCCTGGCTTTCAGGGCCATTTTGCTGAGCAGCATGAATAACAGCAGATTAAGAGCAGCTAACAAAATTTCAGTGGTTGGCATGATGATCTCCTTCAGGTGGCAAGTACGTTCACTTGCGCAATGCATGCCTGTTTGCAAACGCCGTGCCAGCATGCCTTTCCTAGGAGGAGCCTGTTTTTTAAGCCTAATTGACATGTAAAGCATACAAATTTACATTGGCGCTTTACACTGTCGCTTACATTCAAGTACGAGCTTCACTGCAAACACAATGACCGATACCGACTACACCCTGACCTCACCCTTGGCCAAGCTAGCCGACAATGCGTCTGCCCTGCTTGGCCTGAGCATCATCTGGCATCCGGACAGCCAGCGCATCGGTGAGCAGTTCATGGTCAGCAACCCTGATGGCCTGGTTGAAATCAACCGCTTCCTGCCACTCTTCCGTCATCCCGGTAAAGACGGCCTGCCGCTAGGTTATGGCGGCATCTCGCGTGATCCTGTGCGCATCAGTCGCGATGCCGGTGACAACATCCTCATCACACCACCTGCCAGCCGCATGGTGGTCGAGCTCAATGGAGCAGAGATCAACGCACCCGTGGCACTCAGCCGTGAGCAGATAGAAGCAGGCGTCATCCTCGGCCTGGGTCGCGCCATTGTGATTTGCCTGCACTGGATGCGCTGCCTGCCCAAGCACAATCCCGCGCTGGGCTTCATCGGCGTAGGCAGCGCTGCCATCGTCGCCCGCGACCAGATACGCCAGGTCGCCGGGACTGAGCTGCCCGTCTTGCTGCTGGGTGAAACCGGCACCGGCAAAGAAATCGCCGCCCGTGCCATCCACGCCTACAGCAAACGCGCCAATGCAGAACTGGTCAGTGTCAACATGGCTGCCTTGAATGAATCCCTGGCAGCGGCTGACTTGTTTGGCGCCGTCAAAGGCGCTTACACAGGCGCACAAAACGCCCGCAAAGGCCTGTTTGCCGAGGCAGAAGGCGCAACTCTTTTTCTCGATGAAATAGGCAATACCCCGGGCAGCATACAACCGATGCTGCTGCGCGTACTCGAAAGCGGCGACTATCGCCCGCTAGGTGCCCAGCAAGACCAAAAATCCAGCGCCCGCCTGATCGCCGCGACTGACCAGGATTTATATAGCGAAGGCTTCAACCAGGCCTTGTTGCGTCGTCTTGAAAGTTTCATCATCCACCTGCCACCGCTACGTGCCCGCCGTGAAGACATAGGCGTCTTGCTGCTGCACCTGCTCAGCACCAGCAAACTGTCGAACGAAATAGGCACCAGCCTGCCAGTGGCACTGGTCAGCGAATTTGCCAATTACGACTGGCCAGGCAATATCCGCCAGTTGTCCCACGTCCTGCGCCGCGCCTTGCTGGCCCTGCAACTCGGTGAAGTGCCACAACTCGCCAGCCTCGTCAAAACCACCCACCAGGCCCCATCCAGCGTGGCGCAGGCCAGCATAAGCACAGACAGCAAATTCCCTCAGCCAGCGACACCCCGCAAAAAATTGGCCGAACTCAGCGATGAAGACGTCCTGCATGCCATGGAAAACAACGACTGGTATATACAGGGCGCAGCACAAGAACTCGGCGTCTCACGCCCGTCGATGTATAAGCTGCTCGACAACCACCGCCAGATACGCCGGGCTGAACAGATACCCATAGAAGAAATTCGCCAGTCACTGGAAACCAGTGCTGGCGATGTAGAGGCTTGTGCTGCTTTGTTGAAAACGCCTAGTGAGGCGTTGAGGCGGTATTTGAAGGTGGTGGGAGTCTAATCTTTGCAATAAAAATATTAAGTGCTACACCTTGTCCAATTTCGAATTTGCTGTGAATAATTTTAACCTCCGCCAGCAGAAACATCGACTTCAGGATCAGGCAAGTAAAAGAATTCGGAGCTTACGACGTTACCAGTTGGGTCAATGAAATCTGCCGTGAACGAGATAGTGAAGCCCCAGAAGCCTAGGCTGTCTGTACTCATCGTCATTGTTACGCCATCAACGGGGCAGGCAGTTTTTGCTGTCCCAACGGCAGCCTTACCATTTTCGAATTCACCCTTACAAATCGCGATGAATGCACTTGCTGTGACCGTTACGGTATTGGCAGTATCTGTAGCCGTACCTTTGAAATTAAAGGTAACTGTATCGCCGACGTTAAGAACTCGTTTATTATTTATAGGGCTTCTTGGGGGCTCAGGATTGAATTTACCCGTTGCAGAAACAGTAGCCCGACTTTGTGGATCGCCCTGTTTAAAAAATGTCGTGAATGTGTAGTTGACTGGATCACTCATATTCAAATTCTCAATTGATAGGATCAAATAAATAAGCATGCATAAATACTGTATCCATGCTTCCCACTTCAATAATCAAGTAATTCAGATTAAAGAAATTTATACTACGTACATACAGCAGCAAAAACTGTTCCAGTTCATTTCAGCACGCTATTGGATATTTTTGCATAACGAGGGTCTCTTCTTAAATTGAGTAAATCAGGTTCAGACTCGATAGATTTGATCGAGTAACCGAATTCAATTGCTTTAGCTATCTCTGTAATAGCCTCATTTCTTTGTCCAAGCAGTTCGTAAGCCATACCGACACGGAAATGAACATTGGCATCTTTTGGACCTAACGTCAGTGCTTGCTGCATATATTCGTTCGCTTTTTCTTTGTCACCAATTCGTGCAGAGTACAAGCCAAATCGCGAAACAAGTGCCATATCATTTGGTGATATTTTGAGACGAGGCGTGAGCAATTCGCGAGCTTTCTCATAAGCTGTTTTGGACTCACTTTCTTTACCTGGTATCCAACGTAATGTATCTCCGAGATTTGCCCAGGCCCAATACAATTTTGGGTTACCTTTATCTGGCGATACTGCAGCCTCAAAAGCATCAGCCGCTTCTACATATTTGCCGGTTTTAAAGAGAGCAAGCCCCATATTTGAATACAAATATGCGCTCGGTCGTACCAATAAACCTTGTTGTAAAGTTTGCATTGCCTCGGTATCGCGGTTTTGTTTTGCCAATGCATTGCTTAGGTTGGCATAAGTCATTACAGAATCAGGTTGTATTTTTAAACTTAATTTAAAAAAATTCTCTGCATCGACATATTTCCCCTGCTCATAATTGGCTATGCCTAATTCTTCTGCAAATAATCTTTCATGTGGAAATTTATCAAGACCCAACGAAGCATATTTAACAGCTTCGTCATAGTGTTTTAAAAGGCGTAACACTTTTACTCGACCATAAAAAGCAAAAATATTATCAGGGTCGAGTGTTAAAGCTTTTTCGTAAGTAATCAAAGCTAATTCATTTTTTCCTGACTGCGCTTGCACTCGGGCAATCGCAATGTGACTTAGTGCTAATTTATCGTTTAGTTTTAAAGCTTGTTGTGCGCTAGCTTCAGCCTTTTGTAGCAGTACTTCGTCTTGCTTATCGCTGTCATAGCGATATGTGTAGATAATCGACAGACCTGCGACTGCGGCCGCATGTGTGGGATTACGTTTCAAAATAGCGTCAAAGTTTGCTTCGGCGACGTCCAGACTGCCCGGTCTATCAAACTGCTTCAACGCCTCCAGCCCCTGTTTCATCGTCAATGACTCTGAAAACGGTTTTAATGACATTTTGTCAATTTCAAGATAAGGTACAACTTGCCAGATCCCATAGCCAAACGCGACGAAGATCGCGCTGACGATGGCAAAGCGTGTCGGCTTGCTCAGCGCCTTCCAGCCATTGCCTGAGTTTCCGCCTGCGTTAGCAGCACCAGTAACAGCGACAAGCGCAGGCACACTCACCAACCCACGCAATTGCTCATACACCTGCTGCATACTGTTCAGGCGTTTCTCAGTCTGTCTGGCCGTCATCGCCAGCACCAGCTTGATCAGTTCTGGCTTGCATCCTGCCGGGAATTCCCAGGTGTCGGAGTTTGATTGCATCAGGGCGGCGGCCAGGGCCAGGCCGCTGGCGTTGGCGAAGGGGCGCTGGCCGGTCAGGGTTTCGTAGAGGATGACGCCGAGGGCGTAGATGTCGCTTTGGGCGCTGGCCGGGTTGCCCATCATGCGTTCCGGGGCCATGTAGGCTATCGTGCCTTGGGGGTCGAGCTGGCTCATGGACGTGGTGGCTTGTGCATCGGTTTTTGATGCGAGGCCAAAGTCGAGTATGCGGACTTTGCCGTCGGGTTCGACCATGAGGTTCGACGGTTTCAGGTCACCGTGAATGAGGCCGCTGGCGTGGGCCTCTTGCATGGCTTCGGCGACCTGGCTGATGATGTTGATGGCTTGCTGTTCTGGCAGAGGCTGCGGTGCTTGTTGTGAGTGTTGTTGCAGCAATTGCTTGAGGGTCAGACCGGGCACCAGTTCCATGACGATGGAATGGTTATTGTCTTCATCTTCAATGGCAAAGATCTTGACGAAGGCTGGGTGCTTGAGAGACGCGGCCAGGCGTGCTTCCTTGAGCAGGCTGCTGGTCTGGATTGCAGCTCCTGTACCTTCTGTGGTTTTGAGCTGTTTGATGGCGACAGGGCGGCAGAGTTTGCTGTCCCAGGCTTCATGGACTTGCCCAAAGCCGCCTTCACCCAGACGTTTTTTGAATTCGTAGTGTCTGAGGCTGACGCTTATTTCCTCTACTCCAGTATTGTCGTTGCTAGCCAGATTGATATTTTGCATGGGTTTCTTGCATGGTTATTATTCTTGACGCCGCATCTGGCTACATGCAGCTATCTGTCCATGCAAGATAGTTGCTATTCGTAACAGGATGTAACGGCAATAATATAGCGAACTTTATTACAAAACTGTGTACTCACAGTGACAAGCCAATCTATTTTATATGTAAATGACATGTTAATTGACAGTAATTTACATGTAAGAACATTGCTTGCACAGTCTCTACGGTGCGGGCAAGGCGGGGTGGAAATTAAATAGTTTGTTCAGGCTTGATGATGCTGACTTGCCCTTTGAGCATTTCTATCAATTCAGCTTCAAAGCTGGCAGCGAGTTTTTGTTTGAGACTGATACTAATGGTGGCAGATTCTGTATAGACCAGTTCGGTGACGCTGGCGGCGAATTTGTCGCACAGGCGGCGTACATGGGATTCGTCGGCATAGGCGCAGACGATGCCCCATTCAAGCATGTATTCGACTTCTGTCAGTTGGGCGACCTTGAAGGCATCGGAGATGGCCTGGCCATAGGCGCGGGTCAGGCCGCCTGCACCGAGCTTGATACCACCCCAATAGCGCACGACCACGGCCAGCACATTGGTCACGTCTTTGTGTACCAGCACGTTGTACATGGGCTTGGCGGCGGTGCCTGATGGTTCGCCATCGTCATCCAGGCCAGAATCACCCGTACAGATCAGTGCCCAGCAGACATGCACGGCGTCCGGGTGTTGTGCCCGTATCTGCGCCAGTTGCTGGCGTGCTTCTGCGCGGCTGTTCAGTGGGTAGAGCTGGCCAAGGAAACGGCTTTTCTTGATTTCAATCTCGGCAAAAGCAGGGGCGGCGAGCTGATACATGGGGTGCTGGATGGGAGAAAGTCGCTATTTTGGCGGCTAATTGGGTTTGGGTATACATAAAACGTTCTTTCGCTACCGCGGGATATTCTGGATATTTGATGCATATCAAACAGTTTTGTTTACACGCTGCTTATTGTTCACGTTTAACTATTCACGTTTAACTATTTTGTACCGTAGCAGTAGTATGCCTACTCTCCATTTCAACGCCAACTCCAATGATTTTTCCGACATCGTCTTGATGGCTGGCAACCCTTTGTACGCCAAAATGACTGCCGACCACTGCTCAGCGATGCCTTGCTGGTCAATACCGTACGCAATATGCCGGCCGGTATAGCGACCAGAAAATCTCGGTGCTGGCGCATGGCATGGGCATACCTTTGATAAGCATTGATGCAACTGAATTGATACGCGACTACGGCGTGAACAAACTTATCCGGCTGGGCTCCAGCACTGCCCTGCGGGACGATATGCCACTGGGCGATGTCGTGATCGCCATGGGGGCCAGTACAGATAGCAAGGTCAACCGCTTACGCTTCATGGGCCATGATTTTGCAGCGATTCCCGATTATGACTTGCTGGCTAAGGCAGTGACAGCCGCGCATTGCCTGCAAAAAACCAGTCAATGTGGGTAATGTATTTTCTGCTGATTTGTTTTACAGCGTGCAGCCCGAATTGTTCGACATCATGGAAAAAATGCAGATACTGGCTGCCGAACATGGCGTGCAGGCCCTGGGTTTGCCGCCGGTAGCAGACTATGTGCGCAGTGGTACCGGCATGACACCAGAACAAAGGCAAAACAGCTTTGGCGATATGGTGGAAATTGCGCTCGAAAGCTGTTGCTGCCAGGATTGATGATCTTGCAAGCCCTATTGGATGACAAAGTTTTCAAAGAACACGTCAGTCACGCCATCATGTTCTTTGAGGTCCAGGGTCTTATTGACACCGTTCTTGATTTCTTCCATCAACTGGTGTTTGCCTTCCAGGCTTTGTAATTGTTCGCCATCTTTGCTACTGAGTAGCAGGATCAGTGTGTGTCTGACCTTGGGCATGAATAATTTGATCTTGTCGTTGACTTCTGCATTGGCGATTTGTAAGGCCATGCTGAGTTGCAGGTAGCGCTCGGTAGTGGAGAGGTTAACCACAAATGCCTCCAGTTTGGCAGTGGAGCCGCCACCAGAGGCGCTGGCACTGCCACCAGAGTTGGCCAGAGCCATGCCAGAAGACAGGCTGAGCGCGAGGCAAAGCAGGAGCGGGTATAAATGTTTTTTTAGCATCATGTCTTATCTTCTGCAAGTATTTGCTCAGGAAAAATCTCTATTTTTCAACAGCTTACCGCAATGAAACAAAACATACTGTTAAACAACTTAAAGCCTAAGAACTGATGAAAACGGCGATGTTTTGTTGCCAGCCAGTATGTCAATGCCAAGCTCAACCTGCTGACTAGTGCGAAGAATATGCAAATGACATGCCCGCTCAGGGCATGTACACCTGCATTTACGTCTACATGTATTTCTTATACGGTCAGTGGCTTGTAACGGATGCGTTTTGGTTTGGCGCCTTCTTCACCCAGACGTTTTTTCTTGTCGGCTTCATATTCTTGATAGTTACCATCAAAGAAGCTGACTTGCGAATTGCCTTCAAACGCCAGGATATGGGTGGCGATACGGTCAAGGAACCAGCGGTCATGGGAAATCACCATGACGCTGCCAGCGAATTCCAGCAAGGCGTCTTCCAGTGCGCGCAGGGTTTCCACGTCCAGATCATTCGATGGTTCATCCAGCAGCAGGACGTTTCCGCCTTGCAGCAGGGTCTTGGCCAGATGCAAACGACCACGCTCACCACCAGACAGGTTGCCAACGATCTTTTGCTGGTCACCGCCCTTGAAGTTGAAGCGGCCCAGGTAGGCGCGGGACGGCATTTCAAAACGACCTACCGTCAAAATGTCGGCACCGTTTGCCACGTCTTCAAACACGGTCTTGGTATTGCCCAGGTCTTCGCGTGATTGATCTACCAGCGAGATCTTGGCAGTCTGGCCCAGCACGACTTCACCACTGTCAGGTGTCTCCAGACCTTTGATCATTTTGAACAGGGTTGATTTACCGGCACCGTTAGGGCCGATGATACCGACAATCGCACCAGGAGGAATCTTGAAGCTCAGGTTATCGATCAGCAGGCGGTCACCAAAGGCTTTGCTGACGTTCTTGAATTCAATGACTTCATTACCCAGGCGCTCTGCCACCGGGATGAAAATTTCCTGGGTTTCATTGCGCTTCTGGTATTCATGCTCGCTCATCTCATTGAAGCGGGCCAGACGCGCCTTGCTCTTGGCCTGGCGTGCTTTCGGGTTCTGGCGTGACCATTCCAGTTCTTTTTGCAGGGCTTTCTGGCGGGCAGATTCTGTCGCTTCTTCCTGCTTCAAACGGGCTTGTTTTTGATCCAGCCAGGAAGAGTAATTGCCTTTCCATGGTATGCCATGGCCACGGTCCAGCTCCAAAATCCATTCCGCCGCATTGTCCAGGAAATAGCGATCATGGGTAATCGCTACCACGGTGCCAGGGAAGCGCAACAGGAATTGTTCCAGCCAATCAACCGATTCAGCATCCAGATGGTTGGTTGGTTCGTCAAGCAAGAGCATGTCAGGCTTGGACAGCAACAATTGGCACAGGGCGACACGGCGTTTTTCACCACCGGACAAGACGCCAATCTTGGCATCCCATGGCGGCAGGCGCAGCGCATCGGCAGCCATCTCAAGTTGCAGTTCTACATTGTCGCCAGAGGAGGTGGAGATAATCGCTTCCAGGCGTGCCTGCTCATTGGCCAGCGCATCGAAGTCAGCGTTTTCTTCGGCATAGGCGGCATACACTTCTTCGAGCTTGGCTTTGGCTTCAAACACTTCGCCCAGCGCAGATTCAACTGCCTGGCGCACGGTTTGTTCCGGGTCAAGTTGCGGTTCTTGCGGCAGGTAACCAATGTTCAGGTTGGGCATAGGCACGGCTTCGCCCTGTATGTCCTTGTCTAAACCTGCCATGATTTTCAGCAGGGAAGACTTGCCTGAACCATTCACACCCAGCACGCCGATCTTGGCACCAGGGAAGAAGGAAAGGGAAATATCTTTCAGGATTTGACGCTTCGGCGGGACGATTTTGCCGACGCGATTCATGGTGTAGACGTAATTGGCCATTTTTCTTGATTTTTCATAGGGAATAAGAATGCTTGCAAGGATACCTCAAGCGAGCACAGGACGGAATATTTAGCTAAAAAAGACCTGCATGCTGCTCCGCACCAAAGTTGATGTAACTCAAGTCCCTGTCAGTAGTGTGGATTTACACTTTATTCATCATTGTTGATAAAAGAGGAAATGAAAATGAACAAGCTTGTAATCGCACTCTCCC
This sequence comes from Undibacterium sp. Ji42W, assembly GCF_049340405.1. NCBI lineage: Bacteria > Pseudomonadati > Pseudomonadota > Betaproteobacteria > Burkholderiales > Oxalobacteraceae > Undibacterium > Undibacterium sp. Ji42W. The sequence continues at coordinate 240,990 of NZ_JBMPOV010000002.1, read as the reverse complement.
TGGCGGCTATCGGTTTCACTGCGACCCAGGCAATGGCTCAAGAACAGAGCCCATGGCAAGTGCGTGCCCGTGTCGTCAATATCGATCCTGCCAATAGCGCTGACCCTGTAAGCGGTGTCGGCGCTGCCGACCGCATCACGGTCAGCAGTAAAGAAATCCCAGAAGTCGATATCACTTATTTTTTCACGCCACACTGGTCTGCTGAACTGATACTGACTTACCCGCAAAAACATGATGTCATGCTTGATGGTGCCATCATCGGCACTTTCAAGCATTTGCCACCGACTCTGACAGCGCAGTATCACTTTGTACCAGGCGCACAAATCAGTCCTTATGTTGGTGCAGGTGTCAATTACACCCGTATCTCTGATGTGAACCTGCTCAAAGGTGCAGGCGGTCTGGAAAACAGCAGTGTCGGTCTGGCGATACAGGCTGGTGTGGATTTCAAACTCGACAAAAACTGGTCTTTGAATCTGGATATCAAAAAAGTGCAGATACGCAGTGATGTGACTATTTCTGGTGCCAAAGTCAGTGCAGTGAAAGTTGATCCGTGGCTGGTAGGCGTAGGCGTAGGCTATCGCTTCTAAGGAAAGCGGACATACGAAAAACCGCCCCAGCTGTGTTGTAGCTCCCGCAAGTAAAACCCGGTACTAAAGTACTGTCTGCGTGGCTACGGTATAGTCGGGGTTTCGAACAGCATGCTGTTCGCCGATGGAAACGGGCCTTCCTTGCAAGGGAGGCTTCTTAAAAGCGATAGCCTTGCTGGGGCGGCTTTGCGTAAGTCCTTAGTTCTTAGTTCTTAGTTTTAAGCTCTAAGCTCAAAAAGAATATCCACTCATGTTTTCCCCTTTCTTTCAGGAAGGGGATTTTCATTCGGGCAAAAGATTTTCCCTGCCGTCACTGTGCTAATTCGCACACCATCGTTCGCTGGCGAACGATGTAGCTGCACTATTCTTTCCTTTTCTTGCTATTGAAATCTTCCAAGTAGTTGATTTTAAATAGTTAAATCAAAATCCATGAAGCAGGCACGGTGCTTGCAAACCTGATCTGGTAGTTACTTACAACAGGTTTCAACATGGATCAGGCGCTCAGCCACGACGCACTCAAAAAACGCAGGCGCAAGACGATCTTGCTGATTGCTGCCGCCGCCATTTCTGTCACAGGTGCGGCATGGGCTGTTAACCGGCTTATCAGCCCCGGCGTCAGCCTGGGTGAGATACGGTTGGGACAGGTGCGTGTGGGGGCCATTGACAATACTATCAATGCAGCAGGTGTCGTCATCCCTGTTCATGAAGAGCAATTGTCCAGCCCTAACCAGTCACGCGTCAGCAAGGTCATTGCCAAGGCGGGCCAGATCGTGCATGCGGGTGAATTGCTGATGGTGCTGGATGACCACAGCATACGTCTGGCAATCGACAATTTACGCGAGCAGGTTTCACAGCAAGACGTCAAGGGGCAATTGCTGGCGATGGAGATGGAGTCCAATCTCAAAAAAATTGCCAGTGAAATTGAATTGCTGGAACTGGATTTGCAGAGCAATAAAGTCAAACTCGCACGCTATCAAAAATTGGGGGCTATAGGCATTACCTCAGCCGTTGATTTGCAGGCGGCAGAACTAGCCGTCAAACGCAATGAAGTGCAATTGCGTCAGCATAAAGAGAGCTTGAACGACACTCGCCGCACCACGCAAAGTAATGTAGAGGCAGCACGCCTGCAAAAGTCCATTTACCAGAAGCAGATGGAAGCCCAGCAAAGACTGCTGGAACAAACCCAGGTCAAAGCACCGTTTGACGGTTTGCTGACCTGGATGCTGGCGGACGAAGGGGCCAGCCTGAATACCGGGCAACTGATCGCCAAGGTGTCTGAATTGAATAATTTCAAGGTAGAAGCCACGGTCTCTGATTTTTATGCGCGTTACCTCAGTCCCGGTCAAAAAGTACGGGTTGAATACAGCGGGCAAATCATGCCAGGCGAAGTACAAACTATCTTGCCCGAGATACAAAACGGCACCGTGAAACTCATCGTCGTACTGGACAAGGCGAATCATCCTTCACTCCGGCATAAACTCCGGGTGGAAGTGAATATCATTACAGAGCAAAAAGCACGCAGCCTGATCGTCGAGAACGGCCCTGCCATCAGTGGCAAGGGCAGGCAGGACGTGTACGTGCTGGAAGATGGCAGGGCAGTAAAGCGCAGCGTGGAAATCGGCCTGGGTGACAGCAAGATGGTAGAAGTGGTGCAGGGTGCAAAAGCGGGAGACCGGCTGGTGATTTCTGATATCAGCAGCCTCAAACACTTAAATAGTTTCAGGGTATCGCAGTAAACCTCAAGCATAAAAATTGAATAAAAAAGGAAACGATCATGATCAAGCTGGACAACGTCAGCAAAACCTATCAGACCGATAAAGTTGAAACCCTGGCTTTACGCGACATTAATCTGTATGTAAAAAAAGGCGAATTTGTTTCCATCATGGGGCCCAGTGGCTGCGGAAAAAGTACCTTGCTGAATCTGATAGGCCTGCTCGACAGACCGGGCAAGGGCACGATTGCCGTCGATGGTGCCGAGATGAAAGTTTGGCGCGACAAGGAACTGGCCAGCATACGGAACCGTACCTTTGGTTTCATTTTCCAAAGCTTCCATCTGATCAATGATTTACGTGTCATCGATAATGTAGAACTGCCCCTGCTCTACCGCTCTTGCACTGCAAAGGAACGCAGGCGGCTGGCAGAAGAAGCGTTGGCCAGAGTGGGCCTGTCTGCACGCATGGATCATTATCCCAATCAATTGTCTGGTGGTCAGCAACAAAGAGTAGCGATTGCCCGCGCCATTGTCGGCCGCCCCAGTATCTTGCTGGCAGATGAGCCTACCGGTAATCTCGATAGCCAGATGGGAGCAGAAGTCATGGATATTCTGCTCAAGCTCAGTCATGAAGGCACCACGGTCGTTATGGTTACCCATGATGAGCGGCAGGCAAAGCAGAGTGGCCGTATCGTCCGGGTATTTGACGGCCAACTGGTGGCCTAGGGGGAATGTCATGTTAAAAAATTATGTCCAGATTGCCTGCAAGGTATATATGCGGCGCAAGCTCTTCACGGCCATCAACCTGCTCTGCATAGTCTTGACCATGGTAGTTTTGCTGGTGGTGACAGCAATTTTGCAAGCCACGTTTTTTCCTACCGGTGTAGAAGGCAAGAGCGAGCGGTTTTTGCAAATCGGCACCCTTACAATCACCAACAAAAACAGTGTCACACGGACTCCACTGGGCTACAAGATCATAGATCAGTATTTGAGAAAAATGAAGACCGTGGAAAAAGTGGCGGGCGTGACCGGGCCAGAATCTGTTTCTGTGTATCAAAAAGACAGCGTCAATGAAATCATGATGCGCCGCGCCGATGCAGAATATTGGCAGATACTCGATTTCAAACTCTTGTCGGGGCGCGTGCCGACTGAGGAAGACGTTAAACAAGGGCGCTTTGTTGCCGTGATCAATGAAAGCACAGCGAAAAAACTGTTTGGACCTGAAGCTGCCCTCGGTAAAAAAATTAACACGAGTGGACAACAGTTTGAAATCATCGGTGTAGTAGACGATGTGCTGCATCTCAATGCCTATGCCGACATGTGGGTGCCAGTGACTACTTTTCCATCTTCACAATATCGTGAGCAATTCTCAGGAAATTTTACTGCCATGCTGATGGGTAAGAGTCCGGCAGATTTAGCCCTGATCAAGGATGAACTGCTGCAGGTCGTCAAGCAAATCAATGCTGACGATCCCAGACACTGGGAGCATACCTATATGTGGGCTGATGGCAAGCTGGATTTTTTCGCCAGAAATATCATGAGTCATGACGACAGGGCTGATTCAGGTGCCGCCCAGTTATTGGCTGGCATAGTGATAGCCATGTTGCTCTTCATGTTGTTACCTGCATTGAATCTGATCAATCTGAATTCTGGCCGCATCATGGAAAGAGCAGCCGAGATTGGGGTGCGCAAAGCCTTTGGCGCCAATAACAATGAGTTGGTCAAACAATTTGTCATGGAAAATATTTTGCTATGCCTGTTCGGTGGCTTACTGGGACTGATATTCACTAAACTGACCCTGGTGTGGCTCAGCAATGCCAACCTGGTCCCTTACATGAAAGTAGATTTGAGCTTTATGGTATTTGCCTATGGCTTTGCCATCGCCGTCGTCTTTGGTGTTTTGTCCGGCGTTATCCCGGCATGGAAGATGTCCCGCCTTGATCCTGTGCTTGCCCTGAAAGGAGCTGCATAATGTTTTTCCATATACTCAAACCCATCTGGAAGCGCAAGTTCAAGAACTTGCTGCTGAGTCTGGAAATTCTTTTGGCTTTTTGTGTGTTATTCGGGCTGGCATTGATGAGCGCCCGCTATTTTCAGCTGTATCATATGCCCAGGGGATTTGAATACCAGGATGTGTGGTCAGTCAGTATGTTAAGTGTAGGCGAAGAGGATAAAAAAAACGATCCTGCCGTCACTGAAAATTTCCAGCGCAGTCTGGCTGCCATGCCTGAAGTGGAACAAGTTGGCTTCATCAATTTTTCACCCTACAGCAATGCAACCTGGCGTACGGATCTGTATTTGCCAGACAATAAATTCAGTTATTCTGCCAATATGATTGACATGTCTGATGAGACGCCGGCTCTCTTGAAAATGAAATTGCTCTATGGACGCTGGTTCTCGGCGGAGGATGAAGGTAAGTCAGAAAAACCCATACTCCTCAATAAAAGAATGGCCGAGACTATGTTTCCTGGCAAGAGTGCGCTGGGACAATTGATTGCAGATGATGAGCCTGGGGCTAAAACAAATCAGATGTTTCGTGTCACGGGTGTGTTTGAAGATTTTCGCAATAAAGGTGAATTCATGGCACCCACCAATTTCGCCATCATGCGTTTTTCCAGGACAAGTGCAGAAAAACGTATGGACGTGGCATTGCTCAAAGTCAAGCCTGGCACATCGCGCGCCTTTGAAGAAAAACTGAACCAGCAATTGAAACTCATACGCAGCGACTGGGGTTACCGGATTTCGCCACTGAAAGATTTGCGGCAATCGAAGATGGCACAAGACACCATACCTTTGGTGATACTGGCGATCATCGCGGTCTTCTTGCTCATCATGGTTGGTTTTGGCCTGTTTGGCGTACTCTGGCAAAATACTACGCAACGTATCCCCGAGATAGGTTTGCGGCGTGCCATTGGTGCCAGTAGCAAGCATATCTATCAGCAAATCGTCACCGAGCAATTATTGTTGAGTTCGATTGCCATGCTGACAGGCATGGTGCTGCTAATACAACTGCCCCTGACCGGCGTTTTGGGGGACGCGATCAACTGGACTGTATTTATCACCGCCACTGTTATTTCCATGGCACTGATCTATGCGATTTCCACATTGTGCTCCTTGTACCCTGCATGGCGTGCCAGCAGGCTCAGCCCGACCGAAGCCTTGCACTATGAATAATAGATGCTTTCCAAAGCTTAAAGCGTATAAGATAGTCAGCCTGTTTTCACTCATTGGTAATTGAAGACCATGCCAGCAGCATTAGCAAATCAACGTATCCTGATCATAGATGACGACAACTCGGTGCTGGTGTCGCTGGCTTTGTTGTTGAAGCAAGCTGGTTATGCCAGCATCAGTTGTGATGATGCGCAGCAGGCCATGCAGATACTGGCAACGCAAGAAATAGATCTGGTCTTGCAGGACATGAATTTTTCCCTGCAAACTACGGGAGAAGAAGGCCTGGCATTACTGGTTGACATCAAGCGACTGTGTCCGGCCTTGCCAGTGTTGCTGATGACGGCCTGGGGTTCGATTGCACTGGCCGTGCGCGGCGTCAAGCTGGGGGCTGCCGACTTTTTTACCAAGCCCTGGGATAACACCCAACTGCAAGAGCTGATACGCAGCACTCTGGAGATGGCACAAGTTGCCATGCCCGCTAATGCAGATCGCCAGGCACTCGACAGGCAGTTTGATTTCAGCGACATCATAGGTGAGCATGCAGAATTGCTGAAGGTAATGGCGACCATAGGCCGGGTTGCCAAAACCAATGCCTCTGTCCTGATACTGGGCGAGAGTGGTACTGGCAAGGAACTCATCGCCGACGCCATACACCGCAACAGCCCGCGCGCCACTAAGCCCATCGTCAAGGTGAATATGGGGGCGGTGACGACGAGCTTATTTGAAAGCGAAATGTTTGGCCATGTCAGGGGCGCTTTCACAGATGCCAAAAGCGACCGCAAAGGTCATTTCGCCATGGCCAGTCAAGGCAGTTTATTCCTGGATGAAATTGGTGAGCTGAACCGCAACGACCAGGTCAAGCTATTGCGGGTATTGCAAAACCAAAGCTATCAGGCAGTCGGTGCCTGCAAGACTGAACAGGCGGATGTGCGCATCATCTCGGCCACCAACCGCGAGCTGGCAGAACTGGTCGCCAGCAATGAATTCCGTGAAGATCTGTATTACCGCCTGAACCTGATCACCATACGCCTGCCGCCTTTGCGCGAGCGCCGCAGCGATATCCCAATGCTGGCAAACCGCATGATGGCAACGCTGTCGCATAGTTATGGCATGCAGCCAGTCAGCCTAGCACCATCCGCATTGCGTTGGCTGGGTAGCAGGACATGGCCGGGCAATATACGCCAGCTCAAACAATGTCTGGAACGTACCTTGTTGCTGGTGGGGAAACCCGTGCTGGAACAACATGATTTTCTGTTTGCCGAGCAGCACGAAGAAGCACAAGGCCAGGGAATGAGTATAGCGGGCATGACACTGGATCAGGTAGAAAAGCTGATGATAGAAAAAGCGATGGAACAGCATAATGGCAATATTACCCGTGTCGCAAAGGTGCTGGGCCTGAGCAGGTTCTCGCTGTACCGCAGGCTGGAAAAACATCAGATCACTGTTACTGAAGATGATGATGAGGTGCAGCAATGAGCCTGAAGCGACGCTTGCTGGCTTATCTATTTTTTATACACGGCATTTTTCTGGTGCTGGCTTTCAGTTTTTATTTAAGCCAGCCCTTGCTCATTATCTGTGTTGAACTGGGGCTCGCCTGTAGTCTGGCTTTGGGGATTTATTTGCTTAACAAAGTTTTGCAGCCCTTGGATTTTGCCCAGCAATTTCATGATCTCTTGCAAGATGAAAATTATGCCAGTCGGATCAAAGGAGACAGCAACAAGGAAATCAATGAATTGGTGGTCTTGTTCAACCGCATGCTGGAAGCCTTGTATAAAGAAAGACTGGAATTGGGTGAGCAGCGCGGCTTTTTAGATCGATTGCTGGAAGCAACGCCAACTGCAGTCATCGTATTTGATTTCGACGACAAGATCAGTTTGATGAATACCAGCGCCCAGAATTTGTTGGACGTAACAGAAACCGCAGGCTTGAATTTGCAGCAACTGATCCTGAAAAATAAAATCATCAGTAGCACTGAATTACTACAGCAGCTACAACAATTATTGCCTGGTGACAGCGCTGTGTATGGAGATACCGAAGGCAGACGTTACCGCTGCCAGAGAAATCAATTTACAGACCGTGGCTTCAAACGTGATTTTGTATTGATCGATGAGATCACTGCAGAACTCGCCAGTTCAGAAAAAGCTACTTATGAAAAACTCATACGGGTACTCGCACATGAAGTGAATAACACGGTCGCCGCCACAGGTTCTGTGCTCGAATCACTGCTATTTTACCGCGGGCAGTTACAGACCGAAGACAGCCATGATTTTGTCACTGCCATCGCTGCCGTCAGGAAGCGCAATGGCAATCTTGGTGAATTCATAGAGCGATTCACCCGCGTTGTCAAAATGCCAGAACCTGAACTGAAGCCTCATGATCTGGCTGCCATGCTGGATGGCATTGTTTATTTATACCGTCAGCAATGCAATGAGCTAGGCATCACTTTTAAATGGCTTATGCGTGAAGAAATACCCCTGCAAATGCTGGATGGGCATTTGATGGAACAGGCTTTACTGAATATCGTCAAGAATGCGATTGAAGCTGTAGAAACCTCCATCAAGCCTGGCTTGCAAAAGACCGGGTATGTCAATCTTGAACTCAGACGGGATGCAGATACGCAGGCCATTATGTTATCTGTCAGGGACTCTGCCAATCTTTTGTCAGAGGTGCCGCATGGGCAATTATTCACTCCTTTCTTCACGACCAAGAAAGGTGGGCAGGGCATAGGCCTGATGTTTGTGCGCGAAGTACTGAACCGGCATGGTTATAGTCATAAGCTTATGACGAATGGCCAGGGTGAGACCAGTTTTGATATCCTGATCGACGGTTAATTCAGAAAACTTCTAGCCTCATACGCAAATCTTCTATACGTCCTATAATGCAGCTCCATTCGGCGCATTCTGCCAATTATTTAGGAGATTTCCATGTCTATTTCCATGTACGCTGCCTCTGTTCCCGTGTTTAACCAGATGCTTGATAGCCTCAGCGATGTCCTGAAAAAAGCTGAAGCGCATGCTACTGCCAAGAACATCCCGGCAGAAAATTTCTTGCAGACACGTTTGTTCCCCGACATGCTGGCTTTGACACGTCAGGTACAGATCGCAGCTGATTTCGCCAAAGGTGTAGCAGGCCGTCTGGCACAAGCTGAATTGCCAGCCTATGAAGACAATGAACAGACTTTTGCAGAGCTGCAGGAGCGTATTGCCAAAACCAAGGCTTTCATTGCCACGCTGGATGAATCCAAATTTGAAGGCAGCGAAACCCGCAACATCGTCTTGCGCCCAGGTACACCAAAAGAACAGACGTTCACTGGACAGGCTTATTTATTGAATTACGGCTTGCCACAGTTCTTTTTCCATGTGACAACGGCGTATGCCTTGTTCCGTCATAACGGTGTGGAAATTGGTAAAAAAGATTTTATGGGTTTGCGTTGATTTTCAATGCATAAGTGTTACCTGTAATTTTGTAGGTAGGGCTACGGGGTATCAGCCCAAGACTCGGGGCTTAAATAAGTTGTACGTTTGTTAAATCCCAGCGTTGGACTGATGGTTGCGCTGATGAAATGAAGCCCAACCTACGAAGGCATAGCCTGCATGCGTGATTCAACGCATGCAGGCTATGTCGCCACCGCAAAGCCCTGCACAGCCTCCTTCAGCCGCACATTAAACACCAGCAGCGCAACAGAAGTAATAAGCCCTATCCCCCCAAACAAACTCCACATCAACATTGGTTGATGCATTTGCCGCGCCAGCACGGTATACGACCATCCCGACAAAAGCCCGGCAAACAAATTGCCGAGTGCCATCGAGACAAAGTAGTAACCCATGAACATCGCGGTTTTTCTTTTCGGTGCAATTGCTGCCACATATTCCTGACTCTTCGGTGAAGCGATCATCTCACCCAAAGCAAAGACAAACACAGCCATGCACACACTCGAGCCGCCAAACAACAAGGCATTTGACAGGCCCGCCATCCACAGGCTCAGGCTCAGCACCAGCGTGCCTATGACCAGCACAGGCAAGGCTTTCCAGCGCTGCACATAAGTGCTGATAGCAATTTGCAAGAGCACGACAGCACCAAAATCCAGGTTGACGATGTATTCAGGATTGACCTGACGGTAAACTTGGCTCCAGTCCGTGGCAAGTTGTGTAGCACTGATCTGGCCCGCATGCAAAGCCTGCAAGCCTGACTGCAGTTGTTCAAGTGGTGGCATGACTTTGTAGTTCACCAGTTCCAGTCGTAATTGTTCCAATAACTGGGGATCTGCATATGTCCCCAGCTTGGCAGCCAGGCCAGGCAAGACGGCCGTCAATTGTTCTACATTGACTGCTGCCAAAAAATTCAGTGCCGAGGGGCTGAATTTGCTTATCAGTAGTACCAGGTCGGTGGTATCGACAAAATCACGTATGTATAAAGGCAGGGTGATGAAGAGCTGGTTATAGATAGTCCAGAAGCCTGTCATGATGAGCAGGTAAATCACGAATTGTGCATTGCCTATGCGTATGCCTTGCTGGTACCAGTGCTGCTGGCTGCCAGATTTATTCAGCACACTCCAGATCAGGTTGATACCTATCCAGCCTGCCATGGCCATGAAATATTGTGCATAGCTGATGCCACCTTTGGCCGCCACCATGATGCCTATGATGGCTGGCACCACCAGCAAGGCAAGCCGGCCATTGCCCAGAACTTCCTGGGTTTCCCGTAATACCTGACGCAAGCCGCGCTGGTCTGTGCCGCCCTCATGATGATCGCCGTCCTTGTACAGAAAAATCGCTGGTATGAAATTCAGCAAGATCCAGAATGAAGACATCAGAAATACCATGTTCCAACTAATGGCACGCACATAACCAGCTACCAGTGGCCCCAGAAAACCACCAATATTCACCATGGTATAAAACACACCAAAACCCAGACCACGATTTGTGTCGTCGGTAGTGCGGCCTATGGTGCCAACTACCACCGGTTTGAAGCAGGCAGCACCGACAGCCACAGCCAGGAAGACGGCGCAGAAACTCCAGAAGCCATGTACCTGCCCCAGCAGGAAATAAGCCGGGCTCATGATGCTAAATGCGATTAGGAACATGCGCCGGTAACCATAACGGTCAGCCAGTGCACCAGTAATCACCGGCAGCAGGTATAGCAGGAAGGGGATCATGCCTTGCAAGAAACCGCGCTCCTGGTCATTCAAACCCAGTCCACCTTGTGAGACCGGGCTGGTCATATATAAAGAAGACAGCGTGAAAAAACCATACCAGGCCAGGCGTTCAAAAATTTCCATGCTGTTTGCGACATAGAAATTTTTATGGAAAGGACTGCGACCCGAAGAGAGTGGGGTAGAGGACATAAGTAGTTTTTAAATTTCCAGCTCAAAGAGCTTGGGCGCATGACTAATAAAGCTGTAGCCATCAGCGAGTACGACTACGTCATCTTCTATACGTACACCGCCATAGCCTGGAATATAGATGCCGGGTTCTATGGTGATGACGTAGTTGGTTTGTAAAGTGTCGTGGCAAACCGGGCTGATGAAAGGTTGTTCATGCAACTGTATGCCTACGCCATGACCCAGGCCAGTACTGGTATGGGAGGCAAATTCCGAGGCCTGTAAAACATTGCTGGCAGCAGCACTTACTGCAGTGGCGATTTGACCAGCATGCAGACTATCCAGTGCTGCCTGTTGCGCGCGTTGCACGGTATCGAATATATTTCTTTGTTGTGCATTGGCCTTGCCTGCGACGAAGCTGCGTGTCATGTCCGAGCGGTAGCCGTTAATCACTGCGCCAAAATCGATGACGATGAGGTTACCTTCAGCCAGAGCCCTGGACGAGGGAATGCAATGCGGCAGGGCAGAACGCGGGCCAAATCCGACTATGCTTGGGAACGACAGACCTTCTGATCCCAGTTGTTGCATGCGGTATTCAAGTTCCAGTGCAAAGGCGCGCTCGCTGATGCCAGGTTTTATTAATGGCAAACTGTCTTGCAGGGCCTGGTCGGCAATTGCTGCTGCTTTACGGATTTGCGCAATCTCCCATTCGTCCTTGGTCTTGCGCAGATCTTCTGCCAGACCTGCGCTGGCCGTATAGATAATGCCATTTAATTCTTGCACTATGCCTGCCCACACCTGCGTATTAATATGTGCAGCTTCAAACAATAGCCGGGTGATACCTTGGGCATCCAGCACTTGCCGTATCGCCTGTCCCAGGCTTTGCTGATCCCGGTCACGGCATTTTAGATGGCAGTCAAAGCACTCTTCTTTTGCCTGTTCCATAAACCGATAATCGGTAATCAAAAAGACCTTCTCCAGCGTGACGATGCCATAAGCCGCTTCGCCAGAATAATTAGTGAGATAACGCAGATTATCCAGGGAAAAAACCAGCAAGGCTTGCCGATCTTCGCTAAGCATGCGCTTGCGCAGTTCGCTGAGTCTTTGTTCAAATTCAGCTTTTATAAGCATGCATATGCCCCAGATCAAATGCGTGAGCTTAAAGAGCATATGGTTCACTGTCTTGACGTTTTTGCTGTGCTCACGCAGGGAAATTGGCACAGTAAAAACGATATTCATCTGCTCAAGATATGTGCAAATTTTCATGTATATTTAAAATATATTTATGATATATTAAAAAATGACATGGATAGATTCATGAAAAATGAATGGCTAGGTAGCGTTAAGAAACGGGACAAAGAAGCAGGGCCAGCTTGATAAAAGCATGCAGGGAAATGACTGAACTGTAGATTTTTATTTGGAGTAAGACCATCCCTTTTCATGTTAGCCCTGGCATTTCACAGCATCACCTGAACAAGCACGCAGTTTGAGATCCAGACGGTGTGTGCTGTACATCAGCTAATTCACATAATGGATTAGGGAAAACGGAAAAGCCACAACTTGCCGTGTGCTCAGGCAAGCCTGCAAGCATGTTTCAATTTATATGAAATATCCAAATCAGCAAGCAAGACAGCAAGCAAAAAAATCAAGAAATATTATCCAGATCCGGAGCAGACAAAATGAAAGAAAAAGTATTATCCCATTCACTGAGACTGATGTTCGCCAGCGGACTAGGCTTGAGTATTGTCGCGGGTGCCAGCCAGGCGCAAGATACGATTGCACCTATGCAGCGTGTGGAAGTGACAGGTTCATCCATCAAGCGCATTAATCAGGAAACGGCCTTGCCAGTGCAGACCTTGTCACGCGCTGACATAGAAAAAAGTGGCGCAACCAATGTAGAAAGCCTGATCGCCGCCCTGCCCAGCATGCAGGGTTTTGCTACTGCCAATCAGACCATCAATGGCGGTGGCGGCGGTTTGCAGACTGCGTCTATACATAATATTGGTGCGGCATATACTCTGGTCTTGTTGAATGGCCACAGGCTGGCTTCATATGGTGCAGGCAGTACCGTTAACCTGGCAAGTATTCCCTTGTCCGCGGTTGAGCGAGTAGAAATTCTGACTGATGGTGCTTCAACCCTGTACGGGTCTGACGCGATTGCTGGTGTCGTTAACTTTATCTTGCGGAAAAATCAAACGGATGCTGCCGTTGATTTCAGTTATACCCGTCCGCAAGAGTCCGGTGGAAAATCATATCGCATTGGAATTTCAAAAGGCTTTGGTGATCTCGAAAAAGATGGCTACAACGTTTTGCTGTCGTACAGCCATGATGAGCAGAGCATGCTCAATGCCAATCAACGTTCGTTTGCTGATACCGGTGTCAGAAGATTTTCAGCCAATGGAAAAAACTATGCGACCTGGTTTTTATCAGACAATTCCAGCCCCGCAATCGCACAATTGAATTTTAAGAGCGGTGCTGACCCCATCCTGTTTTCTCCCAATTATTTGAAAGACAAAGTCTGTGGGGCCAACACCTTTCAGGTAGAAAACCGCTGTCGCTACGATTATGCATCTACCGTGCAATTGATCCCGGAATCAAAACGCGACAGCCTGTTTTCTTCACTGAACTATAAGCTTAATAGCGACAGCACTATTTTTGCTGAAGCAGTGGTATCCAAATTCAAGCAAACCGGCCGCTATGCGGCGGCTGCACAACCCTTGAACCTGGGGCTGGACAGCCCCTTGTTCGCCAAATACGTGACACCATACCTGGCGGGTCTGGGTGTCAATCCGGCTGATCTTGATTCAGCAAGGATGCGTCTGCGCATATCTGATGCAGGTGGCCGCAATACTGCCTACACCACGGAAGCACAACATCTGGTGCTGGGTGCAGAAGGCAACGCCTTTGGATTTGACTATAACCTGTCTTACACACATTCCATCTCCAAACGCAGCCGTGATTTCGCCGGTGGGTTTTTGAGCAAGGACAAGTTTTATGCAATAGTCGATAGTGGCCAATATGATCCTTTTGCACCTGCCGGTTCTTCTGCTGCGATTTTAGCACCTGCTGTCTTGCATGAAAACTGGTCAAGCTCCAAGAGTACACTGGATGTATTTAGCCTGCGTGGTTCGCGTGAGCTGTTTGCGATAGGCAGCGGTAAATCGCAACTGGGCCTGGGTGTGGATTTCAGCAAGCAACGCTATGACTACTTTGCCACGCCTATAGGCATGGGCACCAATGCGCTGCAACCAAATTATACCGATGCCCCTTTGGGGGATTCTCCTGGTGATTTGCCGATTGCGGCCAGCCGCAAAAACTGGGGTAGCTTTGCCGAACTCTTGCTCCCAATCAGCAAGCAATTCGATGTGACTGCCGCCTTGCGCTACGATGATTACAGCGCCGTCACCAATACTGCCAATTTTGATGAACAGGGCAAGCCCATCGCCTCTGCCACGCAGGGTAACAAGGCTGACAAGCTGACTTACAAACTGTCTGCTGCTTACCGCGCATTTGATAATCTCTTGTTGCGTGCTTCGTATGGCACGGGTTTCAAGATGGCCAGCATGAGCGATATCACTTCGCCACTGACACACAGCGGCAATACCGGCGGCACTTACCCTTGCCCTGTCAAGTCACCTGATCCGCGTGCTGTGAATTGCATGGGATCTACCCAGTATGACGTGTTGACTGGTGGTAACCGCCTGACGGGTGAAAACGGTTTGAAGCCAGAAGAATCCAAACAAGCCAGCATGGGCATACGCATAGAACCCACATCCAGCCTCTCTCTGGGTCTGGACCTGTGGGATGTCAAGATGGCAAACCAGATTGCGCAATTGCCGGAAGCGATCGTCTTTGGTCACCCCGAGCGTTATCAAAACCTGTTTTCGACTTTCTATGAACCAGGCCAGGGCGGCAATATCCTGGTGGGAACCCTGCCTTCCTACAATATCGCCAATGCGCATTATCGCGGCATAGACTGGGACCATAGCTTCAAGACAGCGACGCCCTTGGGCAAGCTGGCTTTGAACTGGACCGGCACTTATATGCTGATGTCTGACTTTGATATTCCAGGTAGCCCGACGGTGCACAGTGTTGGTCGTTATGATGAAAACAACGCGGTGGCTTTCCGTGTCATCAGCAGACTGGTGGCGACGCTGAAGACGTCAGATATCTTCACCCATGCACTGACGATGAATTATCGCTCCGGTTATCACGATGCCTCGGCCTCTGTGCGTGAAGTGAATGCGAACGGCAGTTTTGGCGACTTTGTCACGGTCAAGCGCGATGTTGCGTCTTACACCACATTCGACTGGCAGACCCGGGCGCAATTGCGCAAGAACCTGGCATTGACTGTGGGCGTGCGCAATCTGTTCAATGTCAACCCGCCTTTGTCACTTAAAGAGGGCAATGGTGACCAGGTTGGTTACGATGGCCGTTATACCGATGCGCTGGGCAGGACTTTTTACCTGACCGGTTCGTATAACTTCTGATCAGGCTTAACTAATCCCTACCCTGAAGAATAGTTTGAGATAAGCAGGGTACGGTTAGTGCTGTAAATTGAAATAGGCGTAAGCCAGGGCTGCCGCAATAAACAGGCAGATATAAATACCCAATGCATAACCCTGGTTTTGCGTGGGGCTGCCAGGGCGGCGGGATTTATCTGTGTTCGCTGCTGCTTGCCGTTTTTTGTCCGTATCTACTGCCGTCAAGGCCAGGATAGGTTCGGGATCGAGTTTGACCAGCTTCGCATAGGCGCGTGTGAAGCCTTTGACTATCGCCGCCTCCGGCAGGGCGGGATAGTCGTCTTTTTCCAGCGCGATGATCTGACGCGGTGCCAATTTCAGTTGCGCTGCCACCTGTTCAATGGACCAGCCCAGGGCTGTGCGGCCAGCCGCCAATTGGGCACCGGGTGAGTTGGCCAGCCTTTGCGCCTCGGCCTCAATCAAATCGGTGGCAATTGGCTGACCCAAACGGGATTCAATCAATTCCTGATAATGAAATGTCCCCGTAACTTCTGACAGAGCAGGCTGACTATGCTCAGTATCTTTCATTACCATTGCCTCATATATAACAATCGTCCTTAAGCGCCACCATTTTGTCAATGGCAGCATACTATAACAGCAATAAAAAGCAGATCATGCTTAAGCTTGCACGGCGGCATCCAAGGTATTTGCCAAGTCTGGAAACCGATATTTAATTGATATCAAGTGTCGTACTTTGTCGCAATGTAAGCTGCAAACAGTAAAACTTGGCCTCCCCGAGTCGCCGATTTGATGATAATCGGGTAAGCTGCGAGTTCATGTTGACATGGCAAGATATTAACTTGGTGGTCATTGCGGCAAATAATCATGCATTTGCGCATTACGGCCATTCATGTTGCCAGGTTCAGCATAAAAAGCACTGTCGTAAGATTATCTCAAACTGCCTGTTCAGGATACTTATTTTATAGGCGATACAAAATGGTTTTGGAGTGCCACTAATGATTAAAATTGCCGTTGTTTCATACAATAACGAAGCACCAGCCGATCCGGTTTCTGCTGTATTCGGCCCGGAACCAGCTACGATGGGACGAAATGTAGAAAATTTCCTCGCACTGCCAGACCCCAAACACTTTGTTTCCCGTACCCAGGCCAATATCTGGAGTACCGGTAGCCGGCACTTTATCCATAACCTCAGCCTCGCCAATCCTGTTTCTATCAATGGAAAGGAAATAGTGGCAGAAACTGATGTTGAATTTCAGGCAGGGGACCAGCTGCAGGTAGGCTTGTATGTATTGCGTGCCGAAGCCGTAGAACATGCCGGAGAACATGCAAAAGAAGAGCAAGCAGTTGAAACTGCCGCTGATACCGTGCTTGGTGAAGCGCAGGCGCAGGACGAAACTGTCGTTGAAGTGCACAGCGATGAAGTAAGCGCAAATGACCAGGCCGACGCCTTGCCTGCCAGCCCCGCGGTGACACGTTTGCCTTCAGGCAAAGACATTCCCCCTGCGCAGCCGCCACAATTCCTGTTGCGTCCGGAAGTAGCCAGTGCGCCAGCAGATGTTGCTGGTACGGACAGCAAGCCCCTGGCTCAGGCTGAAGCTGTAGTTGTTGATGCCGAGCCTGTGCAAGCAAGTGCTGTGAAAGCTGAAGTTGCCAAACCTGTAAGTGCATCCGGTACGACAAATGCTACTTATGCTACTGCGGCCACATCCAGCCATGCCGCAGGCAACGCCAATGAACTCATGCAAGCCTTTTTGCAGGGCGCAGGTTTGCAGCAATTGAACCTCGCTTCTGGCCTGACAGTAGAATTGATGGAAACCCTGGGCAAATTCATGGCAACTTCAGTGCAAGGCGCGATGGAGGAGCTGTCCCAGCGCGCGCTGCTCAAGCGTGAAGTGAAAGCAGAAGTAACCATGGTTGTCTTAAGGGAAAACAATCCCTTAAAATTTTTCCCTGACAGTAAAACCGTGCTGACCCAGATGCTGCGTAAAAAGATGCCAGGCTTTATGGCACCGGCTGAGGCGATGGAAGATGCCTTTTTTGACATACGGACTCACCAGATGGGCGTAGCCGCAGGTACCCGCGCAGTGACCGATGCCATCCTGAAGACCTTGCAACCTGGTCATGTGGAAGCGCAACTGGGTACGCCTGGCCTGATGGACCAGATCAACCCTGGACGTCGCAAGGCTGCCATGTGGGATCAGTTTAATGTTTTGTACGAGGGTATTGCATCAGGCAAAAAGGATGAATTTCAGACAATGTTTGGCAAGGAGTTTTTGCTTGCCTATGAAAAAGAAGTAGAAAAAGCAGAGTCAAACCGCTAGTTTTTTGTGCATAACCCTAACTTAAGCATAGCCATGCGTCTGGACATTGCACAAATTACTGCCATCGGTACCCGGGAAACCAATGAAGATGCGCTGGCATGGGCAAATGAGGACGAACTTGCCTGTTTTGTGCTGGCTGACGGCACTGGTGGCCATTCTGGTGGTGAAATTGCGGCCAGGCTGGCGATTGATGCTGTCATAGAAAAATTTGTGCGTGAAGCCTCGTTCAGTTCCCGGGCCTTGCGCTCTTATCTGGACTGGGCCATCCTGAAAGTGGCACAAAGCAAGCGCGATCATCTTAGCCAGCGGCATATGAGCACCACCATCGCCGCTATATTGATAGACCAGACCAACCGTTGCGCCTTGTGGGCGCACATGGGAGACACCAGGGTTTATCAGTTTCGCCAGGGGCGGCTCAAGGCAGTCTCGAAAGACCATAGCCAGGCCCAGCGCCTGGTCGATGCCGGCATGGCCGATTACTCGCGCATACGCCAGCATCCCCATCGCAACCGTTTGTTTGCAGCCATCGGTGCAGAAGGCGATAGCACCCCCGAAGTGACGGCAGATGCCCTAGAATTACGTCATGGCGATGCTTTTCTCATGTGTACAGACGGCTTTTGGGAGTGGGTACTTGAGCATGAAATGGAATTTTGCCTGGCAACGACCAACAGTAGTGAGGCATGGTTGAGTAAAATGAATGCCATTGCAGAAAAAAATATTAGTACGTCAAAGGCAATTAACAGGGATAATTTCTCGGCTTTTGCAATTTGTCTGCATGATGAGCAGGTAAAACGCTGAATTAACCCGAACTGGAAGCCGCGAATGTGATCGACACATGGCTTCTGCTTCTATAAAGAAACTAAGATCCGAGTCAGCCTTGAACACAGAAAAAGTACTCGCCGCTGCAGCACCAACTGCATTCCATGCAGGTACCGAGAATTGTCTCGCTGTCGGCACGCGGCTAAATGACTTTGAAATCACCGGGGTATTGGGTGAGGGTGGCTTTGGTATTGTGTATCTGGCCTTCGACCATTCCCTGCAGCGTACAGTTGCCATCAAGGAATACATGCCGGGGTCCCTGGCCGGGCGTTCTGCCGATACCAGCGTGACTGTCAGGTCAGAGCGGCACAAGGCTACCTTTGAGGCTGGCTTGAAGAGCTTTATCAATGAAGCGCGTTTGCTGGCCCAATTTGACCACCCCTCGCTGGTCAAGGTGTACCGTTTCTGGGAAGAAAACAAGACTGCTTACATGGTCATGCGCCATTACGATGGCCATACCCTCAAGCAAATCGTCAATAAACGCCCCAAGCTGGTGACCGAGGCCTGGTTGCGGTTTATCTTCAAGCAGATACTGGAAGCACTCGATACCCTGTACCGTTCTAAGATACTGCACAGGGATATTTCACCTGACAATATCATCGTACAAAAGAATGGCGTAGCGGTTTTGCTGGATTTTGGCTCTGCCCGCCAGATCATTGGTGACATGACGCAAGGCATGACGGTCATCCTCAAGCCCGGTTATGCACCGATAGAACAATATGCCGACGACGTAGAAATGCCCCAGGGCTCATGGACAGACATCTATGCCCTGGCTGCGGTCATGTACTTTGCGATCATGAAATCACCGCCGCCGATATCAGTGGGCCGGGTCGTCAAAGATACCATGCTGCCCCTGCAGGATGGCGAGCATGCAGGTTTCAGTGCCAAGTTCCTCAAAGGCATAGACCATGCGCTGGCAATACAGCCGCAAGACCGCCCGCAAAGCATGGATGAATTCCGTCAGTTGCTGGGCATTAGTTCGTTTGCATCTGTGCGCAAAGCGCGCAAGGGTAGGGAGGAGCATACAGCAGGCATGGCAGAGGGACAGGAGCATGTGCATGCCTTGCCCGTCAAGGATACCTCAGCCGTTAAAACACACAGGCCGGAAGCCAGAACTGCAGAAGGTGCGGCAGCAGTGCCAGCAAAGTCCAGCAAGCTTTTAATGCCCCTGCTGGCGCTAGCCGCCGCATTGGTCGTAGTGATCGCTTATCTGGCCAGTCGTCAAGGGGCCAACAAGCCCGGGCAAACCTTGCTTGCTGCTCCAAGCCCTGCTTCCATTGCTGCATCAACAGCGCAGTCAGTGCCCACTCCGGCATCTGTGGCCGTAGCAGTGGCCGCAACAGCACCGGCTGAAAAAACTGCGACGGCGGCCAGCAATGTCGCGGCCGCACCTGCGAGCGTGGCAGAAGCTGCCGACAAACCAGATCCGGAAAAACTGGCATGGGACAAGCTCAAGGACGATAATACAGTGACGCCTGAGGCTTTGAACGCCTACTTGCAGCAATATCCGCAAGGCAAATTTACCGAGGCTGCACAGGCACGCCTCAAAGAAGTCAAGGCAGCCAAGGCTGCGGCGGCCAGCAAGCTTAACCTCAAGCTGGCCATCAAGCCCTGGGGCACGGTTTTTGTGGATGGTGTACAGCAAGGGGCCAGTCCGCCTCTCAAGCATTTAAGTCTGGCTGCAGGCAAGCATAAGATCAGAGTGACTAACCCTGGCTTCCCCGATTTTATTACCGAAGTCGAAGCCGGAAAAACCACTACTGCAACCATAGAACATGAGTTCACGAATAAGTAAAGTGTAATAAAAATGAATAAATTAGCCCAAACGCTGTCTGTGGCTGGCCTGATGGTGGCATGTGTCCTCCTGCAAGGCTGTGAAACGGCGCCCAAGCAGGCTCCGGCTCCCAAGCCTGTAGTGAAGCCAAAAGAACCGCCACCACCGCCGCCACCACCTCCTGTCGAGCCCACGGTTCCTGCGCTGAGTCCGGACGCGCAGGCATTGAAAGATGGTACGGTCCTGTACGACGGTGGTGACTACAATGGCGCCATTAAAAGACTGGGCGGCAATGAAATCTGGAGCGGTCATAACAAGGATGTGCAACTGGGCGCACTCAAGATCATGGCCTTCAGTTACTGCGTGACTTCCCGCACGCAATTGTGCCGACAGCAATTTGACAAGGCCCTGAAGCTGGATCCGACTTTCAATCTGTCAGCCGCTGAAATTGGTCATCCTGTCTGGGGACCGGTATTCCTCAAATCCAAGAATGCAGTCAAAACACCAACCCCTGCCAAGAAAAAAGAAAGTACCGCCGTTAGCAAGTAAGTTAGTACTAAGTGAGCAGATAAGTAAGCAGATAAGTAAGCAGATAAGTAAGCAGATAAGTGAGTAAATAAGTGAATAAATACTACCGGCAAGGAAGATGCCGGTAGCAGATATCAATTATGGCCAAACGGCGTATCAACTGCGTGGCTTTGGCCCGTGAACCAGCGTGGCCCTTGTTCGGTCATGTAGAAATGATCTTCCAGGCGTATGCCAAATTCGCCTTCTATGCAAATCATGGGTTCATTGCTAAAACACATGCCAGCCGCCAGCGGGCGCTGATTACCCTTGACCAGGTAAGTCCATTCATGGATGTCCAGGCCTATGCCATGGCCGGTACGGTGTGGCAGGCCAGGTAACTGATAATCTGGGCCAAAACCAGCTGCGGCCAATACCTTCCTCGCTGCCGCATCCACCTGTTCGCAAGGCACACCTGGCTGTGCCGCATCAAATGCGGCTGCCTGCGCGGCTTTCTCCAGTTCCCAGATATCACGCTGGCGCTGGCTGGGTGGGCCAAACACATAGCTGCGGGTAATGTCCGAGTTATAGCCATGCAGCTTGCAGCCGGTATCAATCAGTACCATGTCACCTTCACGCAGGAACTGCTCGGCATCCGGGCCATGTGGCATGGCAGTGGCTTCCCCAAAGCTGACAATACAAAATGTTGATGGGCTGCCGCCATAAGCGCGGTGTGCCTGGTCAATGAAGCGGGCAACTTCAAAAGAAGAAATCCCTTCATGCAAAATCTTCGCTGCCTTTTTTTGCACTTCCAGCGTCAGGTTCTTTACCTGTTGCATGATGGCCAATTCGGCAGCTGATTTGTGCATGCGGCACTCTGCCGTGATGCTGCTGGCATTGATGATCTGTGCCAGCGGCAAGGCGCGGCGCAATCCGTCGAAAATAAAAAAGGCGGCATTTTCATCAAGTGCGATGGTAGTACTTTTATAGCCGGAATCTTGCAGGAATGTTTTGATCAGCAGGCAAGGATCATTTTCTTCTTGCCACAGGCGGATATCAGCATCTGCACCCAGAGTTTCACGCAGTTTGGACTCTTCGAAATAGGGGCAGATATAAGTCAGCTTCGCATCTGACGTCAGTATTACTGCCGTCAGGCGTTCGCTGGGATACCAGCGCAGGCCAGTAAAATAATACAGGCTGCTGCCAGCAGGCAGGATCATGGCATCCACGCCATTTTGCTGCATCAGCCTGGCGGCTTTTTCTACCCTGGCCTGGCGTTCAGCCGCGCTGATAGGGCTGACATCGCTGAAGTCTGTCTGGATGCTGGCTAATTCTAGGGCTGCTGTGGAACCGCCTATGCCTGATGTCATGCTGGAACTCCGGTGTGGGTGTTGATGGATGCGGGGGAGGATAGTATAAAGCGGGGGCTTGGGTCTTGATGGTTTGTGTTTGTGGTTTTGACGAAATCGGCATAGTGATGGAATTTGCCAATTCCGCCGCGTGATAATCAGCCGTGTCCATATTTACGTCATTCCAGCATGGGGTTAGCTGGAATCCAGCGGCGTTCGTGGCATACTGTAATGCGAATTAATTTCAGATCCATCGTAATTGCGTGCCTGTTTTCTTAATATCCTCGTGCGTAATTTAAGATTGCCGGTCGGGGGTAGCCCGACAGCTACATACCTTTCTTGCGTCGCCAAGAAAGGTCCGACACATGGGAACTGCGGAAGGTCAAAATCAACTGCAACTGCAACTGCAAAGCAACTGCAAAGCAACTGCAAAGCAACTGCAAAGTCAAAGGCAACCACAACTTCAAAACCGGTTTGATTTACCTGTCTTGACTTTGATCTGATTGCCTTTGATTCTTCTTTTAAATTTCCGCCTTAAAACTTATGCTCCAACGACAATTTCAACACACGTCCACGCAAAGGCAATGGGCTGCCCGGACGCATTTGCATGACGGTGTCGCGGTTGAAGGCGTTGAACAGGTTCATGGTCAGCAGCGTGTTTTTCCAGCCTTTGTAATTGAGCGAAAAATCTACTGTCGTGTCGGCAGCAACCTTGCACTGATCGACG
The DNA here is from genome assembly GCF_049340405.1 of Undibacterium sp. Ji42W. NCBI lineage: Bacteria > Pseudomonadati > Pseudomonadota > Betaproteobacteria > Burkholderiales > Oxalobacteraceae > Undibacterium > Undibacterium sp. Ji42W. Next base: position 218,223 of record NZ_JBMPOV010000002.1, on the reverse strand, counting down.
GCGACGCCACGGTCTATGCAACCTTGCTCAGTGTTGGCACTGTCGAGGTCGCCCCAGCTTAATGTGGTGCCGCTGGTGTAGTAGATGCGGGTGCCTGCGTTCCAGTCGCCGTTGGCCCAGCCGAGTTTGGCGATGGCGCGGATTTTTGGTACGCCACGTCGGCCTACATAGTTTTCGCTATAGTCATTGGTGAAGGAACTCCAGCTACGATAATCAGTCTGGTAATTCATTTCCAGACCGGTACTGAGTTTGCCTGCACCACCCAGATTCCATTTGCTGTTGACATCAACATCAACACCGGCAACTTTGGTCTTGGTCAGGTTTGCATATTGCGCACCGATGGTGGCGATAGGGCCGATGGCGAAGCCCAGGGGTTTGCCTGCCAGCTCGGATGCGCGCTGGGCCAGCTCTATGTCCTGGGTTGTCATGACGCCGCGTTCCACCAGACCGGCTTTTTTATCTTCATTCGCCAGGGTTTCATCGACACCGAGTACGGAAATTTCATCGCGGCGCTTGATGTTGTAATAGTCGATGGTGATGCTGGTGTCTTTGCTCGCTTGCAAGACCAGGCCGAGTGTGAAGCTGTTGGATTTTTCTGGTTTCAAATCCTTGTTGGGCAAGACGCGCGCCGGGAAGCTGACTGAGCAGCCGAGGTTATAAGCAACACTGGCATTCGCCTGATCAATGGCGTTGCCTTTTTTCAGGGCATCAGACATTTGTGTCGCCATGGCGCAGCGTTTGGGATCGAGGTAGCCATTGTTGAACCAGGATGCGCCGCCATTGCCTGTCTCTGGCAAGCTCGGAGCACGGAAGCCTTCTGCGGCTGTACCGCGCAACATCAGGAAATCCGTGGCTTTGTACGACAGTCCCAGTTTTGGAACTACCGCTGCTTCTGTGGTACCGGATTTGTCGGCGCGCAGGGCGAAACTGCCCTCCAGTTGCTTGGTGAAAGGTGCATTTAATTCAGCAAATGCGGCGCCGACATTGCGTGAGCCTTGTATGGAGACACCGCTGAACTGGACGATTTGCGCATTCAATACGTTGTCGCTGCTGGCCTGTTCAAAAGTTTCGTGACGCAGGTCGAAGCCGGTGGCCAGTTGCAGGGGGCCGCCACCCAGGGCCATCAATTCACGCGAGGCCTTGAAGTCCAAAAAGGTTTGGGTGGAGGTGCCGTGTGAACCCATTTCCGGGAACATCTTGTCGAGCACGGATTGTGGATTGACTGCGCCAAATTTGTATTCACCCTTGACGATGGCATCGTAGTAGCCATAGCGGTCACGGTACAGGTGCTGCTTCTGGGTTGCGGTAGAACTCATGCGGCCTATCGCACCATCCCATTCCCAACCCATGTGCGTGCCTTCCAGACCGACCAGCACGCGGTATTGCTTCGCTTCACCCACGTTCTTGAACATCTCGGGATTATCGGCAAAACGGTAGTTCAAGCCGACTGGGAAAGAATAAGGATTGAAAGCGTGACCAACTGGTAATTGCGGGTCGGTGAAATACTGCATCTGCCCCTTGATGGAGTCATACCAGGTCAGTGGCACGCCGGTGATATTTGAGCGAGGGACGGAGGTGTAGTAAGTACTCTTGGTATTCGAGAAATTGACTTCGGCGAAACCGGTCAGGTTGTCGCCCAGTTTTTTTCTACCCATGCTGAAGAAGGCAATGCGGTCAGCAGCAGGATTGGCGTCGCTGTCTTTCCAGTAGTCATAGCGGCACAGACCACCAACCAGCAATTCCGGTGCGCACCCTGGGGCAGCAGTCGTAAACGATTTTCCCGCGAGACTTGCGTCTGCATAATTAGCTGGATAACGCCCGGTATAGTTGCCGGGGTAGGAGCCAGTTGACAGGGTGGCGCGATCCGGATTCATTTTCAGGTACCAGTCTGGCAGTTGCGGAAAGATGTCGCGGTCTTTGTAAGCGCCACGGTGATAAGCTTCCAGGTGACCAAAGACATTGTAGCCATCTTTCTCCATGTCGCCAGCGCCCAAGGTGATGGAAGCCGTCTGGGATTTGTTCAGCATGCTGTTACGCAGCGATTGCTGGGCACTGGCATTCAGGGTCACGCCCTTGAAGTCTTTGCGGGTGATAATGTTGATGACACCTGCCACAGCATCGGAGCCGTATATCGCCGAGGCACCATCCTTGAGAATTTCTATGCGTTCTATCGCATTCGCTGGTATCGCATCGATATTCACGAAGGTAGCCTGCAAGCCATCAGCAAAGCCATAGCTGGGCAGGCGGCGGCCATTCAGCAAGGTCAGTGTTGCAGACAAACCGAGGTTGCGCAGCGATACACCAGATGCACCACTGGCCCAGGAGTTGGCGCCACCGAGGTCGCTGATGGCACTGCGGTCATTATTGCTAAGATTGTCGAGGATGTCCTTGACGGTATTGGCACCGCTGTCCATGATTTCCTGGCGGGTCAGGACTTGTACTGGCGACGCAGTTTCGCTGTCCAGGCGTTTGATATTCGAACCGGTCACGATCACTTTTTGTACCGGTGCAGCATCTTGCGCATAGCTGCCTTGTAGTCCGATCAATGCCAGGGAAATGGCCAGTGCGGATTTTTTCATATTGGGTAAAGTTTTCAACATATGCTCCATAGTTTTGAGGTCGCCCTCTGTCTCACTATTCAATCCCTCGAATGAACAGCCATTTCCAATTCACTTTGCATTTGCATGTGCATGGATATCTTCCGGGTCTGGTTCCTGCCTTTTTATGACAGGGCAAGGCCAGCCTTCTCTTTATTTGGTACCAGCTCGTGTCCGGGTTTTCACGCTGCTTTTCCTCTGGCAGCAGTGGAGTTTGCCAAGGGCATGCGCAGGCCATTTGCCACCAGAATCAGGACAGGAAAAAAGAAATCTGGATTCTGGCGGGACTCAAATGTACCAATATAAATATATTTAAGGTATATTTATAAAATATTTGCGGCGTATTTACAACGCGCTGATATCAAGATGTAATCTTGTTTTGCAGCAAAGAAATGGAAAAAGGAGACGGAGTTGAAATTCAGAAACAATGGGATGTTGGTCTTGCCTTTGCTGGCTTTGGGCCTGGTCGCTTGCAGCAGTAATCCGCAGCAGGTACGAGAGACGCGTGAACTTGCGCGTGACCAGGAAATACAAAAAGTACTGACGCATATACATCAGTGCAGCCCTACACTGAGCCTGCGTTCACAGGCGCTGACGCCGGAAGATGAGCGCAAGTCTTGCGAGATGCTGGGTGCGCTTGAACAACAGTTCCATGGAATTTTCGGGACCGCAGGCAAGCCGGTAAAGGATGATCATAACGGCAGCCTCAGAGCCAATATCTACCAGTCCAAAGAAGACTTCGTCAAATACGCGACCCAGCATTTTGATATGCCGACCAATAACGGTGGCATGTATCTGGAGGGTTATCCTGAGCGGCCAGGTAACCAGGCCGAGTTTGTTGCGAACCAGAAAAAAGATGGCAGCGTGCTTAATCTCGGCCATGAATATGTGCATTACCTAGACGGACGATTCAATCTGTATGGCGACTTTTGCGCGAATCTGCATGACTCGCATGCACCACCAGAAAACTGCGCCAAGCCTGCGCCACTGACACCTTATCTGGTGTGGTGGACGGAAGGCATTGCTGAGTATGTTTCCAAGGGCAAGGATAACCTGGCTGCCATCAAGGTCGCAGGAGAAAAGACTTACGCACTAAGCCAGTTATTCGACACAGGCTATGAAAACAATAATGGCACTGGCAGGATATATGGCTGGGGTTACCTCGCTGTGCGTTTCATGATGGAAAAACATAGGCCAGAGATAGAGCAAATGTTGATATTTACCCGTAGTGGTGATTACCCACGCTATCAATCCCTGGTCAGGTCATGGGGCACGGGCATGGATAAAGAGTTTGCAGCCTGGCTCGATAGTGTGAACAAGGCGTAGTGAGCTATTACAGTTCACCAGCCGCAAAAAAATGAAGCCGGGCACCCGCGCCCTGCTTCACTACTCGCTATTGGTTGCTGAATTTAGTAACCAGTAGATTTCGATTTTCTTGGAACAGGCACAAAATCAAACTGCCATTTGATGGGCGTCGTCTGATCATTGACTTTGACAGTCTGGCCCAGTGGCGGCTTGATACTGCCGAGGTTGGGGTGCCAGGCCTTGATTTCGTAATTGCCATCTGGCAGTTTATCCAGTATGGCTGCGCCGCTTTGATCCGTCTTGACGAAGTAAGGGGTGTCCAGCACCAGTACATAGGCACGCATCCAGTTATGCAAGAGGCAGTAGACGATGACGATACCGGGTTTGTCGAAGATAACGGGTGGGGGCACCACGCCGCGCTCGTAAGTCTTGATTTCAAATTCCTTGATGGCCGAGAAAGACTTTACATGATGTTCCATCTTGTCATAGTTGGGAAACTTGACTTGCGAGCCCGTGCGTATCGCTGTCACATAAGGTGAGAACTGCATATCGTTTTGCGATATCGTGGCCTCGGCTTTTTCTGAGGCTGGCAAGGGCGCACCTATTGGTGTCGCATATACGACGACATCGCTCATGGCATTGCCATTTTTATCAACTGCCTGAAAATTCAGTTTTGCCGCCTGTGCCAGCATGGGTGAACTTGTCACCAGCGTCAACGTCACCGTCAGCGCCAGGGTGAGCAAGGTACGATACTTTTGCAAAAATAATAGCTTCATCTTTTTTTACCGCCTTTTCATTGCTTACTTGGTCACGATGGGACGCTGCATTGGCGCCAGTTTGGCGATCAGCTTGTTTTGCACGGATGATGGTACATCATGTTTTTCCATGGCGATCTGCAAGTCTTCTGCCAGCGCATTGAAATGGGCATTGGTGACTTGCATGTCCTTGTGCGCCTCGGCCATGCTACGGCCGCTGTATTTGCAAGGGCCGCCACTGAGTTCACAGAATTGTTCTGTCAGCAGGCTGTTTAGTCTTTCAATATCCGTATCTTTGAATGCCTTGTTGATGCGCACATCATCCAGCACGATGGCGACGAAGGAATTGACGAAGGCACTGATGCCGGTTTTGCCACCCAGACTTTGATACAGGGCGTCATTGCCGGTTTGCGCATGGGCAGGCAGGCTGGCACATAAACTGCAAAACAAAGTGGAAGCAACGATGGTTTTGCACAGGCGGGAGAGAATAGTCATGATAGGTCTTTTTTATAGATTTTCAGAGGGCGCTCAGAATGCTGTTTGCAGGGACAAGTACCAGCCGCGCTGATTTTTGGGATTGAAGATAGTGATGTCGCCCAGCGTTGCATAAGCCGCCGTGACAGACACATTCTTGCTCGGGAACCAGGCGACAAACACGTCGTAATAATCTTTTTCATTATCCACGCCCAGATTACGCGGCTTCATGCGGTATTCAGCACCAACTGCCAGCTTGCGGTTGATCAGATAAGCAACTGAGGTTTCCAGCATGGGTTTATAACTGTCTTTTTTGTCACCACCAAAACCCAGTATGCCCATCTGGTTGGCCTTGGTCATGCGCACCGTACCATTCAGCAGCAGACTTTGTTCGAGCAGGATCTTGGTCGCAGAAAAATAATAATCAATGCCGCTATCATCCTTGGCACCGAGTTGTTTGACGTTCGTCACACCCAATGCGCCGAGGCCGCCTATACCCTTGTTGCGCTTGTACATGGCACCCACGGCAATCTGTGGCATCCAGCTGTCCTGGTCATATACCGCATCACCGGCGAGTTTGACTTTGAGGCCCAAGATATCCTGCTTGATATTCAAGGCATTCAAGGGAGCTAGCGAGCCTGTGAATTCCTGGCTGGCGAGCGACAGTTCTACCCGGTCGGCAATCCCGACCGCGACGCCATAGGTTTTCAGACTGTAGTCCTGGGTGTTGACTTGTGTGTAGTGGGCATTGGCACCATAACTGTCACGCGTACCGTAACCTGTGATTAATGCCCATGGGGTCAGGCCACCGCCACCTGCACCTTCAAGTTGGCTGACGCCGCCGGTGGCTGTCAGCTTACCCATATCAGGTTTCAGCATGTCCTGGGCCAAGCTGGCCTGCATGCAGAAGGCGCTACTGCCTGACAAGGCCAGGGCGACGAATTTTCTCTTCATTTGCATTATATTTCCTCTTGATCAAGCGGCAATTTCACACGGGAACCGTGTATCAGCTATTTGTACGAAGACTACTGAAAATCAGATTCAGATTTAATGCAAAAAAAAGATAAAAATATCAGGGTTGCGTCTTGGGGAAAACGATGTCGCGTTTCATCGGAGCCAGCAAGGCCATCAGGCGGTTTTGTGTAGCAGATGGAATGGCCAGTTTGTCCATGGCGATCTGTACATCTTCTGCCAGGGCATAAAATTGTGCGGCATTGATACCCAGACCCTGATGCACGGTTTTCATGTCATCCCCACTGTATTTGCAGGGGCCCGCACTGATGACGCAGAACTGTTCTTTCAGTAATTGCGCCAGCCTGGGGATATTGGTTTCCTTGAAGCTGGCCTTGATGCGCTCGTCCTGCAGGATGATACGCACGGCTTCATCCACGATCTGGCTGATGCCGCTTTCACTACCCAGAGCCTGATACAGGGTTTGCGGTGTCGTCTGGGCCTGGACTGCAGAAGTGTTTGTCATTACTGCAAACAGCAAAGAGGCAAGTGCGGGAGTGGGTGATATGAATTTCATGCGCTTAACCTCAATTGCCGATTTGCAGTGACAAGTACCAGCCACGCTGGTTCTTTGGATTGAAGATGGTAATGTCACCCAGATGGGCATAGGCCAGTGTCAGTGAAACTGATTTGCTGGGGAACCAGGCAAGGAAGGCATCGTAATAAGCCTTTTCATTATCGACCGCCAGATTTTGCGGTTTGCTGCGGTATTCGACGCCAGCGACGAGCTTGCGGTTGAGCAGGTAAGCGACCGACACTTCTGGCAATAACTGGTAATGGTTACGCTTGTCGCCGCCAAACCCCAGCAAGCCCATCTGGTTGGCTTTGCTCAGACGTAACGTGCCATTCAGTAGTAGGCTATGATCAAGTAGCAGCTTGGTGGCCGACAGATAATAATCAATGCCGCTGTCGTCGACTGCACCCAGCTGTTTGACGTTGGTGATGCCCAGGGCTTCCAGCCCTTTGACAGCGTGATTGCGTTTGTACATGGCACCCAACGCAACCTGAGGTTGCCATTGGTCCTGGTCGGTGACCAGGTCACCTGCCACTTTGAGTTTGATGCCGACAATATCCTGTTGCAATTCGAGTTTGTCCAGAGGAGCCAGGCTGCCTGTGAATTTTTGTGTTGCCAGTGACATCTCGAGTTTGTCGGCAATACCGATAGCGATGCCAGCAGTCTGCAGGCGATAGTCCTGGGTGCTGACCTGGGTGATATGGGCATTGACGCCATAGCTGTCTTCACTGCCATAACCGGTAATCGTCGCCCATGGCGTCAGACCACCACCGCCTGCGCCTTCCAGTTGTATTACGCCGCCGGTCGCCAGCAGTTTGCCCTTGTCCGGCAGGGGCAGACCTTGCGCCATGGTGATACTGGCGCAAGCGGGCAGAGCAATAACGAGGAGAGATTTCAGACGCAGCATGGGGGCTATTCTCACGGCAGTTCGTGGTAATCCAGCCTGTGGCTGGAGCTGGCTCCTTTATACAAGTTAGTCAGATGTTGCACAAGACCAATTAACGCTTTGCAACAAGTGTGTCAGGTTTGTGAATTATTGCTTCAGTACTCGCGGGTTTGAGTCTGGCCTGTGCCTTTGTCTGCCCTTGTCTGGCGGCTTCCTGCAAATCGGCTTGTTCCTGCGCACCTTGCAGCATTGCCAACTGACTGAACAGATTCAGCGCCAGGTGATAGTCACGCCTGTCCAGGGCAACGTCAGCGAGGACGCTGATGGTCAAGGCATAATTACGTGAGCCTGTCAGCCGTGATAACTGTTCGAGTGCTTCATGCAGCACCTGGTCTGCCGCATCGAGCGAACCCATTTTGCGCAAAGTGTCGCCTACTTGCATCAGGCAATTGCCTATGCTGGGTGCCCAGCCTGTGGGTTTGGCCAGCTTCAATGCTTTTTGCAGCCATTCCAGTGCAGCTTCAAAATCATTTGCCTTGCTATAGCAATAGCCTATATTGGCCGCGGTCAGGATGGCACGGCGTATCTGGCCAGAATCGAGACAGGCCTGATAAGCCTTGCTCAGGTAGGCGACAGAATCGTCGAGCTGGCCATTCAAACCTGTATACAAACCAAGAAAATCATCCATCAGGGCGGCCAGGCCAGGGTGGATTTCTTTTGGGCTATTCCTCGAGGAAAAATAGCGGTCGAAGTAAGATTTGGCCAATTTATCATCACGCAAGACCGCTACCCTGGCCAGTGCGGCGGCGGTACATTGCTTGCGCAAGACATCATCACCCTTGCTGGCCTCGTCTATGGAAATGGCCATTTCTATGTCGCATTCCACATGCTTTCCCTGGTCAGAGAAGATGAAGCCCAGCATGCGGTGTGCATCGCTGAGGCAGGCGGGGTCAAGATGTACATCAGGGTGGCGCAATATCGCCTGGATGATCGCTGCTGCGCTATCAAGATCAGCATGCAGCCACTTTTCTTCTGCCCTGATCAATTGAAGGCGCAGATAGACCAGGGCCTTGTCGGTGTCTGTCCGGCTGGAGGTATTGAGCAATTTACTGACTTGCTCGCAGAGGTTCAGGGCGCGGCCACTATCGCGCTGACGCAAGTGCCACGCCAGTGTGAGCAACTCGTCGAGTTGTTCTTGCACCACCGTTCCGGTCAAGCGTTGCTCTAACTGCATAACTTCGCTATCGGTGGCGTATAAGTCCATGGTATGTTGGTTGCTCAAAAGAAATTTTTCATCAGAGTAACCGATTCATTTTATAAAAGAGATGGATGAAATTTAAGCTGGGCCTTGTATTTTGCGTTGATCTGGCCAGTCCAATTACCACAATACGCAAGATTTAATCTCTGTGTTGTCACATAAGTTGGTTTTAACAATTTTTAACGGTATATACTAAAGCCCCCTGATTTTTTCTTCATGTATTTTGCCGCCTTGATGGCTTGAAATAGCGGGGGCGAGCAGCGCAGGATACCGGACCGGAATTTCCGATCGCTTTTTTTTGAGCCTGATTGAGCCCAAGTATGAGTCGTTCTTCTTTGCGTCGAGAATTGGTGATACCCATCATCGTCCTGGTGATAGGAGTGTCTGCCGCTATAGGCTGGGTCTCCATGAAGGCCGGGACTGATGCCGTCTATACACTGACGCAGCGCATACTTGGCGATATGGTCAACCGTATCAATCTGGCGACCGAAAAACATCTCGATGGTGCCCTGATTGCGCTGGAGTCAGTTGCCCCTAGCCCTGGCAATTTGCCTAAAGAACAAAATTTTTCTGCTGACATGAAAGCCCTGGAAGAAAAATTCTGGGCGGCCAGCGGCTTGTTCATGGATGTTAACAACTACGTGTATTTTGGCGGTAGTGACGGGCGCTTTGTCGGTGTTTACAGGGTGTCTCGTGAAATGGTGCAATTGTTCTGGCGTGAGCCCGATGGCGACAAACGCACAGTCTATCGTGTCAGCCATGTTGGTGACCGCTCGAACATCTTGCGCAGCGACGATTTTGATCCACGTTTGCGTCCCTGGTACAAGATTGCACAGACCTCGGAAAGACCAGTCTGGTCAAAAATCTATAATAATTTTTCTTTCCATTATCCGACCATCACGCTGGCAAAATCGGTCTTTAACAAGAACCATGAATTTGCCGGTGTGATGGCAACCGACCTGACGCTCAAGGAATTATCGAATTTTCTGCGCAAGCTCGAAATCAGCAAGAACAGTGTGGCTTATATTGTCGATGCGGATGGCTATATCGTCGCCACTTCTGGCCAGGAGCTGCCTGAGCGCACGGTGAATGGCGTGCCTGAACGCATGCGTGCCATCGACATGAAAACACCCTTGATCAGTGAGACTTTCCAAAGAGTTGGTGGCATGAAATTGCAGGCTACCCAGACGCAGTCCATGGAGCTCAGCAATGGCACCATTGATGTGGCGATCTCACCACTGGGCAACAAACAGGGCTTGAACTGGCTGACCGTCGTCGCGGTGCCGCGTGCTGACTTCATGAGCAGTATCAACCAGGGTTTCATGCAGAGCATGGTGATTGCGCTGGCCTGTATCATCTTTGCCCTCACCATAGGGCTGACCATCGTCGAACGTGTGATACGTGATATACGCAAGCTGACTTCTGCTGCTGAAAAGTTTGGCAATGGTGAACCCATGCCCAGCCTGCAAATCCGCCGTACGGATGAGATAGGCACATTGGCACAAACTTTCATTGAAATGGAAAACAAGCTGCGCTATGACAAGCTGACCCAGGTGGCGAACCGCGAATCCCTGTTCACCCAGATCAATTACCTGCAAAAGCAGGCCTTGGAAAATCCAGGTGCCAGCGAAGGTTTTACCCTGTTGTTTATTGATCTGGACCGCTTCAAGTATATTAATGATAACCATGGTCATGATGCAGGCGACAAGGCGCTGGTTGTCATTGCTGCCCGTTTGCGCTCGGCCATACGTGAGACGGATGAAGTCGCTCGCTATGGTGGCGATGAATTTGTGCTGCTGTTGAAAGATACCAAGAGTTCTATCGACATCAACAACACCGTCGAAAAAATCTGCAATATAGTCGAGCAGCCGATTGCGCTCGAAGACATCGTTGTCAGTGTTGGTGTGTCGGTAGGCTGGGCCAGCTTCCCAGAAGATGGCAGTGATTATGTCCGGCTCATCAAGATCGCGGACAGCCGCATGTATAACCGCAAGCGCGACCGTAAGTCAGGTCAGTTCGTGCACCTGGCCTGATCGTTCTGAATGCTGATTCATGCCTGGGCAGCTTGCTGGTTTTGCTCCTGCCATTTGGCCAGCCAGGCAGGCATGTCGGTTGAAGGCATGGGTTTACTGATGTAATAGCCCTGGGCCTGGTCGCAACCCAGATCCTTCAGCAAATGCATGACTTCTATATTTTCCACGCCCTCGGCAACGACCCGCAAGCCCATATTGTGCCCCAGGTCTATGGTGGATTTGACGATCTTGGTATCATCAATATCCTTTTCCATCTTGAGTACAAAAGATTTGTCTATTTTCAGCTCATGAACCGGCAGGCGTTTCAGGTAGGCCAAAGATGAATAGCCCGTACCAAAATCATCGATAGACAGTTCAAAGCCCATGGCATGTAATTTGTCCAGCGTCTGGAAGGCCCGTACCGGGTCATCCATGATGGCACTTTCAGTGATTTCCAGGCAAAACGAAGCCGCTTTTACTTCATGGTCTTGCAATATCTGGGCAAATTTGCCCGGCAAATCCTGGTCCAGCAAATCTCTGGTAGAAATATTGACCGAGATTTTCAGTTGTATGTCTTGCTGATGCCATAGGTGGCAGACTCGCGCTGCTTCGTTCATGACCCAGTGCGTCAGTTGGCGTATGAAGCCGGTTTGCTCGGCAAAAGGGATGAACTGATCGGGAAAGATAAAACCACGCTCAGGGTGTATCCAGCGTACCAGTGCTTCTACCGCAATCACCTTGCCCTGATCCAGCTCCACCTTTGGTTGTACATATAAACGGAAAGCCTGCTGTTCCAGTGCTGCCCGCAATTCGCTAAGCAGGGACAGGCTTTGCTGACTGGACTTGTCGATGTCAGGTGAGTAAATGACCGCACCGCTATTGCCCTGTTTTGCCGCATACATGGCGACTTCAACCCGGCTCAGCAAACTCTGGGCATCTCCTGCATGTTCAGGAAAACCAGCGATGCCTATGCCCGCTCCCAGATCAACAGTCTGGTCTTCTATCGAGATGGGTTTTTCCAGTGAGCGCAAGATGCGGTTTGCCAACTCTAGCGCATCTTCCTTCGCGCTATTTGGCAGCAGGATGGCAAATTCATCACCGCCGAGCCGGGCTGGTTTTGTGCCGCCAGCCCCCAGTTCGGCTGATAGGCGTATCGCAACCTGGTTCAGCAGGACATCACCAAAGCGGTGTCCCATGACGTCATTCACATGCTTGAAACGGTCGAGGTCCATCATTAGCACATAGCAGGATTTTTCATAGGAACGTGCACTGGCGATGGCTTCTTCCAGCATGTCGGTAAACAATGCACGGTTCGGCAGATTGGTCAGGGTATCCCAGTAAGCCAGCCGGCTGATTTCTTTTTCACGTTGTGCGATACCATCGCGCATGGTCATGAAGGTGCGCGCCAGATCACCAATTTCATCTTTTTGTTTGACGTTGATAGTGGCCGTGTAATCACCTGCACCCAGACTGCGGGCGGTTTCTGCCAGTTGTCGTACCGGCCCGGTAATGCGGCGCGCAGTGATGGCACTGATGATGGTGGCGACTACGGCCGCAAGGACTGTCAGTAGCAAGAGATTGCGCTGTAATTCCTTGTAAGGAGCAACCGCCTGGCTGATCGACAGTTGCAATACGGCGATGGTATTGAACTGCTCGTTCTGTGCCAGTTTGAGTATGCGGGCACTGTACTGGTCATCATCGATTTGCAGGGCTGGCAGGTAGTTGACCAGTTTGTCTGCGCTGGGTAATTGCTGGGCCAGCTTGTTGGCGTTGTCATCACTGAGACTGGAAACATTGGCGAGCCAGCTCCCCTGTTTTTCAGAAGTCAATAAACTGATTTGCATACGTGACAATGCATGCATATCGGTCACCAGGGCCTTGCCTATCGGGATGGCCATAATTACCCAACTGATGGTGACCGGTGCTTCGATAGGTACCACTACCATTTGATAGGGATTGCCATCGACGATCGCCGTGCTGGCAGCACTGCCGGTTTTCTCTGCGGTCTGTATCAGTGAGGCAACCGATTGTTGCAGGCTGTTGCTTAATTCATTGCTTGTACCATTGTCGCGGCTGGTTTTACTGGTATTCGAAAACGCTGTGATTTTCCTGTCTAGCCCGACCAGCATGGTCAGCTCAGAACCTATGCGGCTGCCATGATTGGACAGGGTAGAAACGATGGTTTCAGTATCATGTGTGCCTATGGCTTCGCGGAAGGCATAGTCTTTCGCAAGGAGTATGGCACCCTGTATGAGTTTTTGTGCATTCTGATCCAGCAGGCGCAGCAGGAATTTTTCATTGATTTTCAAATTCTCTTCAACTGCAGTGCGCGCATTTCTGTCTATCGCATTGCCAATGGCAAAATAGGCGGCCAGCTGTACCGTCAATAGCAAGCCTATGAAAAGAGTGACAACCCGGTTTTCCAAACTATGCAAACGCATGAACTTCCCTCTTGGTGTGCGTGGGAAAAGTATCTCCTGCTGACCCAGCCTTGTAATTAACCCGCCTTGTAATTCAATTTTACATTCAGGTTGGCGCCATTGCTGTCGATTTGTATATTTTGCTCTTGTATCGTTGCCGACGATGGTTGTTTGGGATGCCAGGTTTTCAATACATATTTACCAGCGGGGATGGAGGGCAGGCGGGCAGTGCCGTTAGCATCGGTCTTGGCAAAATAGGGTGTATCGACGATATGGATATAGGCAACCATCTGGTCATGGATATTGCATCCCACCACAACGGTGCCGGCTTTGTCGAATACCACGGGTGCAGCAGGTTTGCCTGAATATAGCTTCAATTCAAAAGGTTTAGCCGGAGAAAATGAATAGGCGTGATGCCTGACCGTGTCATTGTTGGGAAAGGAAACCGAGGTACCGGTTTGTACCACGGTCACGAAAGGCATGAATTTCTTGTCTTTTTGCTGGATTTCAGCCGTGGCTGATTTGGCAACTTGCGGGCTGCCAACAAGTTCTGCATAGACCACCGCATCAGGCACAGCCTGCCCACTGCTGTCCGTTACCTGGACGCTTGAGTTGGCATGTGCAGTTCCAGCCATGATCAGGCTGCTTGCGATACAGCCGAGGGCGAGGATGCAGGAATTGGTATGCGAACGTTTCATGGCTACACCCTGGCAAAAAAGTGGTTGAAATGAGTTTTGCCTATATTACTTTAGTTCGATTACTTTAGTTCGATACCTGCATGAATGCATACACTATTTGACAGTAGGATTAGACGCATATTTCGTGCAATTTTGTAAAAATATGTCTCTGGATGAATTGTTTGCAGAATATCAGGTAAAGCCAGCCCTGAATTGTTATACTATTGTATAAGGGCAATTTGCGCGCAGTGCTTGCGTGTGGTGAATTGTTGCTAGCGAGTTCGTACTGGTAATTTATGCAAGGATCGGCTGGAATCGGCAGGAAGATGCAGGAATACGGGGCATGGAATCAATCATTAAACACCTGGTAGAAATTACCGGGCATCGCGATCATGATTTACTGAATATTTCAGTAATTACTGCGCTGCGTCAATTGACCAACGCGGAGTCCGCGCGGGTACTCGATGTGGTTTCTGTTGGTCAGCAAGTGTTCATCAAGCCGCATATCAGCATAGAAAACGACAATGTCGCGATTGCTGACGAAACCCAGGCATCCCCTGCTTCTCATGATTCGATTGAGCTTTATCCTCATTTGAAAGAGGGTATTGCGCAAAAGCAGCAAATCATAGAGCAAGTCATAGAAGGTGGCAAAATTATCTGGCTGCCGATCTGGATCAATGACAAATTGCATACTTGTCTCGAAATCTACAAGCCCGCCAATTACACTACGACGGCGATGGAAGTCGTCAACGGCATGCTGATTGTCTATCGCAATTTCCAAAACCTGCTTGACTACAGCGAACGTGACTCACTGACAGGTTTGCTGAACCGCAAGACTTTTGATGATAATTTTTCCAAGGTCTTGCGCAGCAGTGCCTTGCAGCAGCAAGCCAGCACAGAAGCGGAGCGCGCAGAAGAAGAACGCCGCAGCCATGAGCCTGAGCGCCAGCACTGGCTGGCTGTGCTTGATATTGATCACTTCAAGCGTGTGAATGACCAGTTCGGGCATTTGTATGGAGATGAGGTGCTGATCCTGATCGCCAATCTCTTGCGCAGTTCTTTCCGCCCCTCAGACCGCCTGTTCCGTTTTGGCGGTGAAGAATTTGTCATCTTGCTGCGCTCGACTTCGCAGGAAGATGCAAATACCATTTTCGAACGTTTTCGCCAAAATGTGGAACAGCATTATTTCCCTCAGGTTGGCACGGTCACCATCAGCATAGGTTATGCCCGCATAGATCCATTTGAACCTGCCGTCGCTATCGTCGGCCGGGCTGACCAGGCGCTGTATTTCGCCAAGTCCAATGGCCGCAACCGGACGTGTTTTTATGATGAATTGGTATCTAGCGGTGATTTGAAGACCGAGGTATCCAACGATACCGCTGAATTCTTTTAAGACGGAGCTTAGCCTGGTCTTATTGGACTGCTCAATTGATTGATGACTTGATTATGGAAGTAATTTGTTGAAGTAATGCATGGCGTTGCAGTATTGCAGCGCCATTATTTTTTGTGCGGGACAGTTCTCAGGTAACGATCAATTTCTCAACTGGCAGTTTGTTCTTTATGCTTGTGCGCGCTGGTCAGCACAATCACGCTGCCAAGAATGATGCTCATCGCCAGCATTGCACGCATGGACAGATGTTCACCACCAAATACCACACCCAGACCTACTGCGATGACAGGATTGACGTAGGCATAACTGGCAGCCAGGCCAGCCGGCACTTTGGAAAGCAGATACATATAGGCAGTAAATGCCAGCAGCGATCCAGCCACCACCAGATAAGCCCAGGCAGCCACCGCATTGACGGTGACTTCACCGGTCAGTTGCTCACCCTTGCACAGGCTGATGATAAACAGGAACAGGCCGCCCACCAGCATTTCACTCGCAAAGCCCATGCCGCCGGCCGCCATCTTGAGTTTCTTTTGCGACAAAATCGAACCCACGTCCCAGCACAATATCGCCCCCAGCAAGAATAGTATACCCAGAGGTTGTGCCGAGAATTGGCCGTCAGACGCCAGCAACATGGCACCTGCAAATCCGCAGAATATGCCAGCCCATTCACGACGCTTGGGCCAGTCACCAAACATGCCCGACAAGCCAGACAGTATCATCGGTGAGCAGGCAATAAACACGGCAGTCAAACCGGAAGACACATATTGCTGCGCCACCGCTGTCAAACCGGTGCCACCACCCAACATCAAAATGCCGACGATACCGCCATCGCGCCACTCACGCAAAGTAGGGTTGGGCACACCGCGTGATTTTTGCCATGCATACAAGATAGCGCCGGCTACCAGAAAGCGCGTGCCTATCATCATGAAAGGCGGGAAAGCCTTCAAAGCCACCTGTATGGCAAAGTAAGTGGAGCCCCAGACGATATAGACGGTGAGCAGGGCAAATAAGACTTTACGTGGCAGATGGCGCATGGCAGGGGCAGCTTTGATTGATTTCAGGCAATCAGTGTATGTTAGTCAGTTTGAATTTTGAATGGATAATCAAAGGTAAATCAGGTACATTTCTTTTAATCTCAACGAAAAATCAGGTATTCCCCGTGAAAATAGAATTAGATATGATGGATGGCAAAATCCTGGAGATTTTGCAGGCCGATGCCAGGGTCACCATGGCTGAGATAGGACGCCGCATACATCTGAGCCAGCCTGCCGTAACCGAAAGGGTCAAACGCATGGAAGTGGCCAATATCATCACTGGCTATCACGCCAGGGTCGATCCTGAGGCACTGGGTTATGGCATTACCGCCTTTGTCCGCATTGCCAGTCGTGGAACGGATACGCCGGTTTTAAAAATTGCTGAACAAGTACCAGAAGTAGTTGAATGCCACGCCATTACTGGCGAAGATTGCGTGATCGTCAAAGTGGTCGCACCTTCGGTGCGCGAGCTGGAACGGGTGATTACCAGCCTGGCGCGTTGCGGTGTGACATCGACTTCCCTGATCCTGTCTTCATCGATAGAAAGACGGGCTATCAAGCCTGTGGAATAAAAAAATGGAATTGCGCCAGTTACGTTATTTTGTCGCCATCGTCGATCACGGTTCGCTGTCGCGCGCTGCGCGTGTGCTGCATATCGTGCAACCAGCCCTGACCCAGCAATTACAGCAACTCGAAGAAGAACTCGGTGCGACTTTGTTGCATCGTTCTGCTCAGGGCATGCAAGCGACCGACGCTGGCAAAATATTCTATGAACATGCACTGGCGATTTTGAAGCAAGTCAGCGACGCCAAATCGGCTGTCGCGCAATCCACCGACAAACCCAGCGGCACGGTGGCACTGGGCATACCGCAAAGTGCCTCTGGCGCGCTGGCCTTCCCTTTATTGAAAGCTGTACGTGCGGCCTACCCTGATATCGTCTTTCAACTGACAGAAGAATTGACGGGCAACCTGACCGAGCAGTTACGCTCAGGCCGTTTGAACCTGGCGATACTGTTTGATGATGGACAACTGGGTGGCTTTGCCAACAAACCGCTGGTTGAAGAAGAAATGATGTACATCACACGCAAGGATTCGCAGTTTGCCTGCAAACGCAAATCGATCACGTTGGCGCAAGCCTTGCAGGCGACCCTGATTTTACCCAGCATACAACATGGTGTGCGGCCACGCATAGAACAGGTGGTCAGGGAGCAGGGCAAGCACATAGAGAATGTCATCGACATCACCTCGATAGCGATTTTAAAATCTGCGCTGATGGCTGATATGGGGGCGACTATCTTGCCCGTATCACCCATGCTGGCAGAAATTGAACGCGGCGAAATGCGCGCCTGCCCTATCAGCGATGTACAGTTGTCGCGTACCGTAACACTGTGTGCATCCAAGAATATCCCTTTGACGAATGCGGCCATGGCAGTAGAAAAACTCGTGCTGGAACTGACGCGCGACTTAAGCCTGAGCGGTAAGTGGCTGGGCACAAGCAACCTGGTGGCACAGTAATGGACGGACTGGCGTATTGGGACAAGATCAAAAAACCAGTCTTCACGGGCTGGTTTTTGTTCTGGCTATTGATGGTGGCGGTTGCCGTGCAAGATCATCTCAAAGGTGGAGGCAAACATATCTGGGAACCGATCTTCTGGGAAAGCTCTTCTGCCCTCGTCGGCACACTGTTGCTCTTGCTGCAAAGGCGCAAGCTGACCGACAGGCACTTATTGCAGACACCGGCCAAATGGTTCTGGCAGCAAATCCTGCCCCTGCCTTTGTTCAGCACTGTATTTGTGGTGCTGGTATATAGCCTGCGTCACTCGGTGTATGCCATGTTGGGACTCAGCTACCAACATGATGGCTGGATCAAAGTGTATTTTTATGAGTGCAGCAAGATATTCATGTTTTTTGGCATGTTTTATGTCGTGATTTTTGGCCTGCAAGCCTATGCTTCTTTGCTCGAAGAAAAAGAGAATGCAGAAAAATCCCAGGCGCTGTTACGTGATGCACAATTGCATAGACTCACCCAGCAGATGCAACCGCATTTCCTGTTCAATGTACTCAACACTATTTCATCGCTGATGTACACCGATGTCAAATTGGCGGATACCGCCCTGAGCGAGATTGCCGCACTCTTGCGCGCCAGCATGGACCTGGGCCAGCACAGCGAGACCAGCCTCGCAGATGAGTTGAAGCTGCTGCAGGCCTATGCAAAACTGATGAGCCTGCGCTTTATCGACAGGGTCGAGATCAACTGGGCCATTGCCGACGATGTGCTAACCAGTAAAGTACCGGTCATGAGCCTGCAAACCATACTGGAAAACAGTTTCAAGCATACTGTGGAAAAACGCAGCCAACTTACTCACATCAAGATCAGTGCATATAAAGAAGCAGGGCAAGTCATCTTGCACATTGAGGATGACGCAGGCCATTTGCAGGAGAACGGGCAAGGCTCAGGTGTAGGCATCAGCAATTTGCGCCAGCGCCTGCAAGTCCTGTATCAGGATAATGCCAGCCTGCAATTAACCGGTCTGAAGCCATCAGGTGTCATGACCGAACTGCGGCTGCCCATTGATGCCGGGAGTAAAGCTCCATGAAAATCCTCATCGTCGATGATGAAGCCTATGCAAGAGACAAGCTCAGACGTTTGGTAGCTGAGCATGTGGCAGATGCCGTCGTATCAGAAGCCAGGGATGGCAGCGACGCACTGGACTGCATACAAAAGCAGCGGCCCGATCTGGTTTTCCTTGACATACAAATGCCGGAGATGGATGGTATTACCGTCGCCAGTCAACTGGCAGCACCTGTGCCACTGATCGTTTTTGTCACCGCTTATGACCAGTTCGCCCTGCAGGCTTTTGATGCGAATGCAATAGATTACCTGCTCAAGCCTTATGATGAGGCGAGGTTCTTGCGTGCCCTGCAAAGAGTGAGTGAGCGCAAGAGCAGCGCGAAAAAAATTCAGGCAGAACAGCATTTGCTGCTGAGCGAAAAAGGTCGCGTTACCGTCATTAAACTGGTCGACATCATACGGCTGGAAGCTGCTGATAATTATGTGATGATCTTTACCAACCAACAGCAGCATATGATGCGCCAGACCTTGTCGGGTTTGCAGGACAGGCTGGGGCAGGACTTTGTGCGTTGCCACCGCAGCCATATCGTCAGGCTGGACCAGATTACCCAGGTTTTGCCAGCGCAAAAGGGCGATGCTGAACTGCTGCTGCAAGATGGCCTGCGCCTGCCATGCAGCCGTCAGCACAGAGACGAGGTTGTGCAGGCGCTTGCCAACTGAGTCAGGGCTGATTTCCATTTCACCCCTGCTCACATCCAGTCCGCCACATTTTTCTGGAGTGAATTTGACCATGCTTTTAGTATCGCGTCTGTGTTCATCAATGACCAGAAAAAGAGCCATGTCAAATTCAAGCATAGCAGTGCCAGGTTTGCCGTCCCAGCGTTTATATTTTCTCGACTGGGTCAGGATCATCGCTTTCTTCCTGCTTATCTTGTATCACGTAGGCATGTACTATGTGGAGTGGGGCTGGCATGTCAAAAGTCCGCACGCCAGCAGTGCGATACAGCCTTTGATGATGCTGACCAATCCCTGGCGTCTGAGCCTGTTGTTTTTTATCTCTGGCGTGGCATCTGCCTTCATGCTGGAAAAAATCGCCACTGGCAAATTCTTGCGCAGCCGCAGCCTCCGTCTTTTGCTGCCACTGATCTTTGGCATGTTCGTCGTGGTGCCGCTACAGGCGTATCTCGAGGTGGTAGAAAAACTGGCCTACGCCGGTAGTTATAGCGAATTCATGCAGCTCTACCTGCATCGCTATCGCGGTTTCAAGATAGAAGGCAAGGTATTGGATTTGCCAACCTGGAATCACCTGTGGTTTGTTGCCTACCTGTGGGTATATAGCGTGCTGCTGTGGTTCTGGCTGGCTTTCAAGCCTGCGTGGTTCCAGGCCGCCCGCAACTGGTTACAAAAGCAGATGAAGGGTTGGCGCATCCTGGTTTTGCCTGTTGTTTACCTGGCGCTGGTACGCATGGGTTTGTTCAGTTCTTACCCGCCGAATAATGGCCTGGTGGCTGACTGGTATAACCATGCCTGCTATTTGTTCATCTTTACATTCGGTGCACTGATTGCTAATTCCCAGACATTCTGGCAAGAGCTTGCCAGCATGCGCTGGCTTGCACTCAGGATAGCCATATGTGGCTGGCTGTCTTTGATTATCTATTTCAGCTTTGAGTATGATGCGACACCAAAATGGCTCATCATGTTCCAGCGCGGTGTCTGGGTTTGCATGGCCTGGTCAGCGATTATTGCAGCCTGTGGCTATGCGAAGCAGTACCTTAACTTTGACAGCCCGGCAAGGCGGTATCTGACACAGGCGGTGTTTCCTGTGTATATCCTGCATCAGACTTACATCGTCATTATGGCGCACAGCATGAAGCCGCTGGCCTTGCCTGCCCTGCCAGAAGGCATCTTGCTGGTGGCGCTGACAGCAGCGACTTGCTTCCTCAGTTACGAGATCATACGCCGGGTGTTTTTCCTGCGGCCCCTGTTCGGGCTGGATCTCGGTTTGACTTATAAACCAAAAGCGCTGAGCCCGGGATGATCATCTGGCCTGCGACCCTGGGGCCAGTGGAATAAACGCTGATCTGCGCTGATGCGCAGATCATTGATGCTGGCAAGCCGTCTATGCATGAGGCCATTCTCAGCAAATTCCCAGTTCTCGTTGCCATAAGAACGCGTCCAGTTGCCTTCATGATCGCAACTCTCATAGGCAAAGCGCACGGCAATGCGGTTCTCGCTAAAAGCCCAGATTTCCTTGATGAGGCGGTATTCACGTTCTGCTGCCCATTTGCGCTGTAAAAATTCCCTGACCTGCTCACGTCCCTGCGGGAATTCATGACGGTTGCGCCAGACTGTATCTACCGTATAAGCCAGTACCACCTTGTCAGGGTCGCGGGTATTCCAGCCATCTTCTGCCATGCGTACTTTTTGTATTGCCGTCTCCAGCGTGAAGGGTGGTAAGGGTGGTCGTGCGATTTCCAATGATTTATCCATATCCATTTGTCCTCAAGCAATTATTGTGTGTCGGGTTATTGACACTCAAATTTACGCAATATCGTTTGTCTGAAGAATGCCTATCATTTACAATTAATTATTGTAAATAGTGGAATAATCGACTGAGCTCCATGGATAAGCTACATCTGATGACTGTATTTGTAGCCGTCGCCGAAGAAGAAGGCTTTGCCGCTGCCGCCCGTCGCCTGGCCATGTCTCCACCGGCAGTAACACGCGCCATCGCTGCGCTGGAAGCACGGCTCAGCGTCAAGCTGCTGAATCGAAGTACCCGCTTCGTCAGGGTCACAGAAGCTGGTCAGCGCTATCTTGATGATGCCCGCCGTATCATTGCCGATGTCGAGGCTGCCGATGAAGCCGCGGCGGGTATCAATGCCGAACCGCGTGGCCATCTGGCAGTCACTGCGCCCGTCATGTTTGGCAAAATGTTTGTCATGCCCGGCATCGTTGAATATCTGCAGCGCTATCCGGCCATGGATGTTTCCGCGCTTTTCCTCGACCGCGTCGTGAATTTGCTGGAAGAAGGCATTGATGTCGGTGTGCGGATAGGTGAGTTGCCAGACTCCAGCATGAAGGCAATACGGGTGGGGCAGATACGCCGGATATTGTGTGCGTCGCCCGCCTATCTGCAAGCGCAAGGTACGCCAGCCAGCCCCGATGAATTAAGCAGGCATAGCATTATTGCCGCTACAGGTGTCACACCCATGGTTGAATGGCGTTTTACCCATGCAGGGCAGAATATGGCGATCAAGGTCAAGCCACGTCTCACGGTCAGCAGCAATGACGCCGCCATAGAAGCAAGCCTGGCAGGCCTGGGCATCAGCAGGTTGTTGTCTTACCAGGTGGGTGGGTATTTTGACGACGGACGATTATGCCGCCTCATGCAGGCATACGAGACTGCCCCCCTGCCCGTGCATGTCGTGCACAGGGAAGGCCGCTATGCGAATGCCAAGGTGAGGAGTTTTGTTGATCTGATCGTTGCGCAATTGCGTGCAGCCATGGTGCAGCATTGAATACTTTGGGTGATTTGTGATGAAATCCAGTGGCGATTGCTACCCTGTTGTTTTTCATATTGACAATATGTTGACACTGGAAAACCCTGGGTGTTATATTTTGCCTGGATTTATGGGAACGTTTCCAATTTTACTCGGTCGACGCGACTGGATATGATCAGAGGCGAGAGTTTCCATGGATGCCGTAGCAGGTATTGCTATGAGATAGCAGAAAAATTGCAGACCACGATCTGCCATCTGCACCCGTGGAAACTTAGGCGGAGACAAAATGTATAAAACCAATCAACCGGTGCTTGCCCTGTTGCTGAGCAGCCTGGTAGTAGTCAGCACGTCTGCACACGCGGCAGGGCCCAAGGCAGAAGTTCTTCACTGGTGGACATCCGGCGGTGAATCTGCCGCTGTCGCCAAGTTTGCCGATGCCTATCGCGCCGCTGGCGGTGCCTGGACAGATACCGCCATTGCCGGTGGTGACCAGGCGCGTTCCGTCGCCATCAACCGCATGGTGGGCGGTAATCCACCCACTGCTGCACAATTCAATATTTCCAGACAATTCCAGGACGTTGTCGAACAAGACATGCTCAACAATGTCGATGATGTCGCCACCAGGGAGAACTGGGACAAGACCCTGCCAGAACCCATACGCAATGTCCTGAAGATCAAGGGACATTATTATGCTGTGCCCGTGAATATCCACATGCCAGGCTGGATATGGTATTCAAAATCCGCATTCAAAAAGGCCGGCATAGACAAAGAACCGTCCACGCCAGATGAACTGTTTGCCGCACTCGACAAACTCAAGGGTGCCGGCCTGATACCATTGGCACATGGTGGCCAGGCCTGGCAAGAGACTATCGTCTTCATGGCCATGCTGGCAAATGTAGGCGGCAAGGAGCTTTACCTGAGCGTGATGCGTGACCGTAATGTCACCGCCATGAATTCAGAAGCCTTTCGCAAGGTCTTGCTGAGCTTCAAGCGCTTGCGCTCCTATATTGATACCGCATCACCAGGTCGCAACTGGAACGACACCACTGCCTTGCTCATCAAAGGCACGGCAGGTATGCAAATCATGGGTGACTGGGCGTTGGGCGAATTTGTCGCGGCAAAACAAGTCGCTGGTCGCGAATACGGTTGCATGCCTGGACTGGGGCCAAAAGCACCTTACCTGATACAGGGCGATGCTTTTGTTTTTCCAAAAACCAGCAATCCAGAAACCATCAAGGCGCAGAAGCTGCTGGCCAGCATTGTGGTGGCACCTGGCCCGCAACTGGACTTCAATAAACTCAAGGGTTCCATCCCCATACGTAATGACCTGGATGTCACACAACTGAACCTGTGCGCCCAGATGGGTCTGGAAATAATGAAAGACAAAAGCCGCCATGCAGGCATAGGTGAGATTTACCTGACGCCAGACCAGAATGGTGCTTTGACGGATGTGCTGACAGCCTACTGGAATACCAATATGGCGGTAGAAAAAGCACAAAAGAATATCATCGCTGCGTTGAAAAATTAAGTGCCATACTGATACCCTGCCAAGCGCCATCTCATTCATGCCAATCTATCCGTCCAGCGCCAGATACAAAGGCAAGCTGCATACCAGGCTCATCCCTCACGCGGCATTGCTACCTATGAGCCTGACTGTGGTGTTCGGCTATCTGGCGACGCTGTGTTGGACACTGAAAATCTCGCTGAGCAGCTCGCGTACACTGCCCGTCAATAACTTTGTCGGCCTCAGTCAATATGAACGATTGTTTGACAATGAGCGCTGGCTGTTGTCACTGAATAACCTGGCTATTTATGGCGTACTGTTCATCCTGGCTTGCGTCATCATTGGTTTCTTGCTTGCCGTATTCATAGACCAGAATGTGACGGGCGAAGGTGTCTTGCGCACTATCTTCCTGTACCCGTATGCCATGTCATTCGTCGCCACCGGCCTGGTGTGGCAGTGGATGCTGACGCCGGGCGCAGGCATACAAGAAGGCATACGGCAACTGGGTTTCAAGGATTTTCAATTTAACTGGATAGTCGATCAGGACATGGTTATCTATACCATCGTCATTGCCACCGTCTGGCAGGCTTCCGGCCTGGTCATGGCGATGCTGCTGGCGGGTTTGCGTGGCATAGATGAAGATATCTGGAAAGCTGCACGCATGGATGGCATACCTGCCTGGCGGGTTTACTTGTCCATCATCATCCCCATGCTGGCACCCAATTTCGCCACAGTATTCCTGTTGCTGGCAACGGCCGTCGTTAAACTTTTTGATGCAGTCGAAGCCATGACACAAGGTGGCCCCGGTACGGCCAGTGAAGTGCCAGCAAAATTTATCATGGATCACTTGTTTGGCCGCGCCAATCTGGCATTGGCATCTGCCGGTGCCATCATGATGTTATTGCCAGTGCTGGCGTTGTTGATACCCTATGCTTATGCAAGAGCGCGCAAAGGTAAAATATGAGCTTAAACGCCAAGCGTACATGGACGCCGGCACGCATAGGTATCTACGCCTTTTTGCTGACTGCTGCGGCATTCTTTTTGTTGCCGCTGTATATCATGCTGGTGACTTCCTTCAAGTCCATGGAAGAAATCCGTCTGGGTAATATCTTTGCGCTGCCCATGCACATGACGGTAGAACCATGGCGGCAAGCCTGGAGCACGGCCTGCACAGGCGTGGCCTGTGAAGGTATCAGCAGCGGTTTCTGGAATTCTGTGGCGATCACTTTACCCAGTACGGTGCTGGCGATTTTTCTGGGTGCGCTGAATGGCTATGCCTTGTCATTCTGGCGGCCTCGTGGCTCGCAACTTCTTTTCGGCATTTTGCTGGCGGGCGCTTTCATTCCTGTGCAAGTCATGATGTTCCCGCTGGTGCGTGTGCTGGCGGCCTTGAATATTTTTAGCACCCTGCCTGGCATCGTCCTGGTGCATGTGATCTTTGGCATGCCCATCATGACCCTGCTGTTCCGCAATTATTATCTGGGCATACCGCAAGAATTGTTTCATGCAGCGCGCATAGACGGCGGTGGATTTTTCCGCATCTTTGTGCAATTAATGCTGCCCATGTCCCTGCCCATGATCGTCGTGGCCGCGATCATGCAGGTCACCGGAGTGTGGAACGATTACATTCTCGGCCTGGTATTTGCGGGGCGCGAACATTTGCCGATGACGGCACAACTGAATAACGTCATCAATACGACGACCGGTACCAGAATGTATAACGTCAATATGGCCGCAACGATATTGACGGCCTTGCTGCCGCTGGCTATCTATTTCATTTCAGGCCGATGGTTCGTGCGTGGCATTGCCGCTGGCGCGGTCAAAGGTTAAAGATTAAGTGTAGGTTTAGGCTAAGGACGGGTGCATGGCATATGTAAGTCTCAAGAATCTGGGTGTACAACTGGGTGGACAAAAGATCATCGATCAACTGGATCTGGATGTGGAGGAGGGCGAATTCCTCGTCTTGCTGGGACCGTCCGGCTGTGGTAAATCGACCCTGTTGCACAGCATAGCCGGGCTGATTGATATTGCAGCAGGCAGTATAGAAATCGCAGGCAAGGATGTCAGCTATGCAGAGCCCAGTGACCGGCAGATAGGCATGGTGTTTCAATCTTATGCACTCTACCCGACCATGACGGTAGAAAAGAATATGTCTTTCGGCTTGCGCATCAACGGTATTGCCAGGCTAGAAATACAGACGCGCATCACCAGGGTGGCAGAGATGCTGCAATTGCAGACGTTATTACAGCGCAAGCCAGCGCAGTTATCCGGTGGGCAAAGGCAGAGGGTGGCGATAGGCCGAGCCCTGGTCAGGGAAGCGAGAGTGTTTTTGTTTGATGAGCCACTATCAAACCTGGATGCCAAGTTGCGTACAGAATTGCGCCGTGAACTCAAGCTGCTGCATCAGAATCTTGGCTCTACCATCCTGTATGTGACGCATGACCAGGTAGAAGCCATGACCCTGGCCAGCCGTATTGTCGTCATGCGGGCTGGCAAGATACAACAACTGGGTACGCCTTCCGACGTATATGAGAGACCGGCAAACCTGTTTGTAGCAGGGTTCCTTGGGGCGCCAGCCATGAACTTTATTGCCGGCAAGCTGAACGCAGATAAGCAGTTTGACAATGCAGCGATGAGCCTGGACTTATCGGCTTATGCGTTCCAGAAAGAATCGGCAGTGCAGGATGTGATTCTGGGTATCCGGCCAGAACACATGCAGGTAATGGAAAATGGCGCATACAGTGGCAAGCTCAGCCTGGTTGAACCCATGGGTAATCACCAACTGCTGTGGTTGAACATGGGCAAGCAGCAATTATGTTTACTGGATCATGAGAACCGGCAGTTTAAGCTGGGCGAGACGGTGCGCTTTGATATTCACACTGACAGGGTTTCCCTGTTCGATGCAAAAACAGAGTCACGTTTGTGATTGAAGAAGATAATTCACGATAGTCGGGACAAATTTTTAATATACTGGCCGGATGATAAACATGGAAAAGAATCAAGTGGCGACTATCAAGGATGTGGCCCGCCTGGCGGGCGTGGGACTGGGCACGGCTTCACGCGTGGTCAGCGGCAAAGGGTCGGTCTCTTTAAAGACGCAGGAGCGTGTGCGCAAGGTGATTGCTGAACTGGATTTTCGTCCCTCTCATGCGGCACGCAGCCTGTTGTCGGGCAATTCGCAAATGATAGGCGTGTATATTCCTGTGCTCAAGGGTACTTTTTACATGCCCATCCTGCAATCTATCGATACAGAATTGCGCCTGGCCGGTTTGCACATGGTGGTTGCGTTTGGCGTTGGTATAGGTGATGAACGGCGTCAAGGTGTAGAAGGCATAGAATTTTTGATGGAACGTGGGTGTGATGGCCTCATCGTCATGAGCAATGTGCTGACGGATGAGGATTTCTCTATCCTCGGCCCAAAACGTGACCGTCTGGTTGTTTTGAATCATGATTCAAAAACCATCGCTGACCAGTGCTTTGCTGCTGACCATGTGCAAGGCGGTGTCATGGCTGCGCGCGCCCTGCTTGAATACAAGCATAAACATATCGCTGTCATCGCCGGCCCATCGACGGCGCCGGATAATGTGGAACGCATTAATGGTTTCCTTGGTGAACTCAGTCACGCAGGAATTGACACAGGCAAGATGTGGATAGCCGAGAGCGATTTTTCACCTCAAGGCGGCTGGAATTGTGCCAAAGAATTATTGGAATCAGGCCGTCCCTTCACTGCCCTGTTTTGTGCGAATGATGAAATGGCGCTGGGAGCCTTGTCCTTCTTCCAGCAAGCTGGTATTTCCGTGCCACACGATGTTTCCGTCATCGGTTACGATGACACCATGAGCGCCGCCTATGCCGCACCGCCACTGACGTCCGTACATATTCCATGGCGCGATGTAACACTGAGTGCACTGAATGAATTATTGAATCGTTGCTATGCGCTAAAAAGACCGGTCATACGTGATTACCCGATCAAGGTGACCATGCGGGCATCCTTGGCGAAACCAGTCCAGCAGCGGAACAAGGCTGGCTGATGACAATGATGATGAGTTTTTAGCTTTAGAATTCAGACAAAACAGCAGATCAACGTGCTTGAGTCTGGTTAAATTTGCGGTGTGAAAGTCTGTTGTAGAAATAGCGCAAATAAGTGTAAAAAGAATGAATGGTTTTCTTGACTATTCATTTTTTTTATGAAATTATGGAAACCTTTCCATGTAATGAAAAATTGAATAGTATTTCATCCGTATCTGACAAGCTGTATCAAATATTTGTGGATGGCAGATGCTGAAATTCAAGTAATTTCCAGTCTGTAGGATCAGAGAGTAGCAGTGCCTTAGTGATTAAGCTTGGACTGATGCAAAGTGCACTCTGGTGCATGCTACGGGATGTGGTGGGTCCTGTAAATGTCCGGGTTAATGTCTGCAAATGGCCTAGGCATAGGAGGGCGTAGTCAGCTCATCCACTTTTGATCTATGGAGCAGACAGCAGTTGGTGGGGACACAGGAAAGAGTTTGCAATAAGCGAATATAAAAATTCTGAGTAGTAAATACTCAAAATTTTTTAATCGTAATTGGAAACGTTTCCAAATAATTTTAATTTGAATCAACTTTAGATTGAGCAAGCAAAATATGAGCAAACATCTTCTTCATGCAGTTCCGTCACTTGCTACGCAGTTGCAGCGCACAGATTTTAACAGCGACTTTTTATGGGGTACAGCAACCTCTGCCTATCAGATAGAAGGCGCAGCAGCGATAGATGGCCGCGTTCCATCCATCTGGGATAGTTTTTGTGAGCAAGCAGGGACCATACGTGATGGCAGCAGCGGCGCGGTAGCCTCTGACCATTACCATCACTGGGCTGAAGACCTGGATATTGCTCAGAGCCTTGGCAGCAATGCTTACCGTTTCTCTATTTCCTGGCCACGCATATTTTCCGGGCCAGACAGAAAACCAAATCCTGAGGGACTGGCCTTCTATTCGCGTCTGGTTGATGGCATGCTGGAACGCGGCTTGCAACCTTGGGCCACTCTGTACCACTGGGATTTGCCACAATACCTGCAAGACCAGGGCGGCTGGACATCACGCGATACCGTGCATGCCTTTGTTGAATTTGCCGATGTCATCACTGAACATCTGGGTGACAGAGTCAAACACTGGATCACCCATAATGAACCATGGTGTACAGCCATGCTGGGTCATGCTGATGGCATCCATGCACCCGGCATCAAGGACTTCAAGACAGCAATCCAGGTTTGTCATCATGTCTTGCTGTCGCACGGTCTGGCAACACCTGTCATCCGGGCCAATGTTGCTGACGCCAGGATAGGCCTGGCGCTGAATCTGCATCCTATCTCTGCCGCCAGTGACAAGCCTGAGGATTTTGCCGCCGCGCGCCTGCATGATGGCTTGCGCAACCGCTGGTATCTCGATCCGCTGTATGGCCGTGGTTATCCTCAGGATGTCTGGCAGGCGCTGGGACATTATGCCCCGGTGGTGTACGAAGGCGATCTGCAGGCCATGGCAGTTTCCACTGATTTTCTGGGTGTGAATTTCTACTTCCCTGAAATCATAGAACACGCACCCGGTGCCTCGCCATTGAACACGCGCCTGGTTGATGCGGTAGGAGTAGAACGTACGGCATTCGGCTGGGAAATTGCACCAGAAGGCATGACCAGTTTGCTCAAGCGCATACAGGACGATTACCAGCCGCATGCCATGTACATCACCGAGAACGGCGCAACCTATGATGATCATCTTGATGATGACGGTCAGATCAGGGATGAATTGCGCCGTGATTATCTGATACGCCATCTGCTGGCTGTCAAAGAGGCAATACGCCTGGGTTGCCAGGTCAAAGGTTATTTCCTCTGGAGCTTGCTGGATAACTTTGAATGGGCAGAGGGCTGTTCGCGCAGATTCGGCATTGTATATGTCGATTTTATCACGCAAAAACGCACGCCAAAATTGAGTGCGCATTGGTACCGCGACTTTTTGCTGGAGACAGAAAAAGCAAAAGACGCAACGACCACAGCGAAGACAGCAACTGCTGCAACGCAGCAAAGCCAGGAATCTTCAGCGGCATAGGTAAAAACACAGATCAAAAGACAGACCAAAAGACAGACGCGATCAATATGCCTGCTACCTTGCAGGATAAAGCGGCCTGTATCTGATTTACATTTTCATTGACAAAAAGAAACGGGGGTAGCACTATGTTTTTTCGATAAAATTGGAAACCTTCCCATTGAAAATATTTGATTGCGAATATTTCATCTTGGGTAATGCAGGACAGTGTTTTCAGCAGTATATGTGCATGGCGCAAAGACGCCAGCCGAAACAAAAAATACCAGTAAGACGCGCATGCAAGATCATGTGCGGACCACGGCGACCGCTAGTGAGGCTCACTACAGTCAACCGATAACTGAAAAAAATATGGGAGACATGATGTTTCATCAAATAACCAAGCGTACCCTGATTAGCCTGGCTGTCGCCAGCGCCTGCGCGCAACTGACAACTTATGCATGGGCACAAGATCAGGAAAGCAGCAAAACGGCAGAAGTAGAGAGTAAGTCAAAAGCAAAAAAATCAGATGCAGATAAGTCTGAAGTACAAGAAATCACGGTTACCGCCACTCGCCGCGCCACATCATTATTGAAAACACCCTTGGCCGTCACTGCCTTCAGCCAGGAAAAACTGAGCAAGCAAGGTATCACCAATTTGTCTGGCATCTCTGGCGAATTGCCGAACGTGCAGATGGATGGTCAGG
Source organism: Undibacterium sp. Ji42W (assembly GCF_049340405.1). Classification (NCBI taxonomy): domain Bacteria; kingdom Pseudomonadati; phylum Pseudomonadota; class Betaproteobacteria; order Burkholderiales; family Oxalobacteraceae; genus Undibacterium; species Undibacterium sp. Ji42W. Next base: position 187,552 of record NZ_JBMPOV010000002.1, on the reverse strand, counting down.
CCAATGACTCAGCAGTCAAGATAACCATACGCGGTATTACCGCCACCAACTTTACCGAGATTGGTGATCCATCCGCAGGCCTGCATATCGATGGCCTGTACTCGCCACGCCCACAAGGCGCTCAGGCCTTGATGTTTGACCTGGACCAGGTAGAAGTCTTGCGTGGCCCGCAAGGTACTTTGTTTGGCCGTAATTCGACGGCAGGCAGTATCAATATTATCCCGGCCAAGCCAGAGTTTGGTTCTACCTACGGCAGCGCATCTTTTGAAACCGGCAGCCTGAATTTGCGCAATCTCAATGTCATACAGAATATTGCAGTCGGTGATAATCTGGCCCTGCGTGCTACCTTGATGAAAGTCACCAGGGACAGCCCGTTCAACCAGATGCAGGATTTCTCGGAAGCGAATATCCCGGCACTGGGCTGGAAGCCCGATGGCATACCTGACGTGACTCAGCGCTTTAATAGCAAAGTATCCAAGGCAGATGGCTACAATAACCAGAACCAGTGGGCAGGTCGCCTGGCAGCCAGGCTGAAAGTCAACAGTGACCTCGAATGGCAACTCGCGTATGAACACTTCCAGGATTCTGGCGCTGGCTATATAGGCATGCGAGATTGCGATCAATCTGCCGGTACGCGCTGGGCCTGTGTGCGTGGTCAGTACGATGTGCTGATCAATGTGCCGGGCAAAGTGGATATGTCGATAGACACGCTGCGTTCCAAAGCACTGTGGAACGTCAACAAGAATACATCTCTGGAATATGGCTTTGTCTATGCAAACCAGAAACGCAGCCAGGTGCACGATGATGATGGTGGTATCTCGCCCTATGATTTCGAAGTCACGGGTCGCAACCCTGTAGATGGTAACTGGTCAGTCTGGCCTATCTCGGATAACCTCACGCGCACCTTGAATTCCAAATACCTGTCCACTGTGCATGAGCTGCAACTGAAGCAGAACTTTGACAACTGGCAGTATGTGGCTGGCGCGTTCTGGATGCATGAAAAGAATGCCATCAACTTTGGCCAGGAACAAATGCATTACGGCCCCAACAATATCCCTATCAGCCAGTTCTACGCACAGCCTGACCGTCAGATAGATTCCAAAGCCCTTTTTGCACAGGCAGACTGGAAATTCACACCTGTCTGGACAGCCACTGTAGGCGCACGCTACACGCGTGACACCAAGACCGACGTAGGTGGTATGAACTACGGCGGTAATAGCTGGGGTGGACAAAGCTATGGCTATTACAACGGCATGTTTGATTATGGCATCCCAGGTACAGACAGTTATCGCACTCCAAACGGCAACCAGATCACGCCGCAAATGGGTACGCTGGGTGGTGCAGCCGCTTACGCAGGTTATGGTCCTGGCACCAATAATGACCATAGTGACAGCTGGAGCAAAGGTACTTACCGCCTTGGCCTGCAGGCACAACTGACACCAAGCGACATGGTGTATGCAGCTTTGGCAACCGGCTATAAATCCGGCGGCTTTGGTGACCGTACCAATAAGTGTGGTCAGACAACTTGCGTATATGGAGATAATAAAAAAGAGCAGATCACCTATCTGACTTATAAGCCAGAAACTGTCACCAATTTTGAATTGGGATACAAAGGCAAATTGCTGGATAACCGTCTGGCCTTGTCTGTGGTTCTGTTCGCCATGCAGTATAAAGACATGCAGCAGACCGGCAGCAACTTCCTGGCCAAGGTCACGACTCCAGACAACCTGCCTTGTCCTTCATGGGCACCAACTTGTGATGTGGCAACCGCGTGGCAAACCGTCAACGTCGCCAAGGTCAATTTGTCGGGTATAGAAACCGAGTGGGATTATCGCCCGTGGCCGGGTGCCAAACTCGGTGGATTCTTCAGTTACCTGAAAAGCGTGATCCATGATTATGACTCTTATGATGATGGCTATGCCTGTGACCAGCGTGCAGAATTTGGCGCAGTTCCCTGCCCGGCAGTTTATCTGGGTACCGATGACAGATTGCGTGGTCGCCGTGCCTATAACCTGGAAGGCAATCAAATGCCGAATGCGCCCAAGTTCACATTTGGCATGAACTTCTCGCAAGAGTTTGCACTCGACAATGGTTACACGCTGACACCATGGATAGGGATGCGCTGGCAAGACAAGGTGTATTTTGATTTGCGCAATTTCGATAACGCCCATATCGGCCTGACGCAAAAAGCCTATGCCAAAGGCGATTTGTCGTTGAAGCTGGTAGCGCCAAACGACAAATGGTTTGTCGAAGCCTATGTACGTAACTTCAGCGATGCCAAGGCCAAGACCAATGGCTGGAATGCAGGTGGTGGAAAAATGGGAGCGAGTTATATAGACCAGCGCTCTTTTGGTATCAAGGTAGGTGCAAGTTATTAAGCAATGAAGACCTGATGGGTGCAAGCACCATCCATCAGGTTTTTTTGATTTTGCAATCTGCAAAAACGGCAGACAACATGAAAAAACAAATTTCCTTGCCAGCATGCCTGACTTACCTGAGTTTGTTGCTGCTCACGGCTTGCGGTGGCAGCAGTAATCTCGTGCAAATGCAAGTTGCACCCAGTTTGCAGCACGGCTGGGAGCTGGTCTGGGCCGATGAGTTTGCCGCTGATAAACTGGACTTGCAAAGCTGGCAGATAGAAACTGGCGCGCATGGCTGGGGTAATCATGAACTGGAAAACTATACCGCCCGCAAGGAAAATCTCAGGCTGGAAAATGGCATGCTGGTCATCGAGGCCAGGCAAGAAAAATTTGGTGGCAGTGACTATACCTCGGCACGCATCAAGACCGCTGGTTTGCGCGAATTTACTTATGGCCGTTTCGAGGCACGTATCAAGATACCGGCAGGCCAGGGTGTCTGGCCTGCATTCTGGCTGCTGGGTGCGGAGGCTAGTGCTGCTGGCTGGCCAGAGCGCGGTGAAATCGACATCATGGAAAACATAGGCAAGGAAGCCGCCACCAGCTACGCTACTCTGCATGGGCCGGGCTATTATGGCGCCACTGGCTTTGGTGGTTCAAAAAAACTCGCGCAGGGCAATCTGGCTGATGATTTTCACATTTATTCCGTCGAGTGGGATGCGACGCAGATACGCTGGTATCTCGATGGTCAGCTATATCATCAGGCCAGCCCCGCGACCGTGCCGGGCAAGTGGGTATTTGACCACGGATTTTTCATCATCCTGAACCTTGCCATAGGTGGCGAATGGCCAGGCGCGCCAGATGCAAACACCACATTCCCGCAACAGATGCTGATAGATTATGTGCGCGTATATAAAAGAAAAACATGAACGTAAAAATTCGACGTATAAACCAAGTACCATCAATAAAGAGACAAAAGCGAATCGGCAGATTCCTTCCATAATAAAGAGCACACCATGATGAAATTGAAGCATAAGAGTATACAGATCGTTTCTGCCATCCTGGCATATGGAGCAAGCCACGCCTTTGCGGGACATACGGCAAACCAGTATGGACCGGGCAAGATGCCTGACAAGAATCTGGCAGCGTGGCCGCAAGTCCAGAGCGTCATCAGCAAAGACCCGGCTATCGAGACAAAGGTCGCGGCCATCGTCAAAGGTATGACGCTGGAACAAAAAATAGGCCAGATGACGCAACCAGAAATCAAGGCCATTACACCGGATGATGTACGCCGCTATTACCTGGGCTCGGTCCTGAATGGCGGCGGTAGCTGGCCAGACCGCAATAACAAGCATGGCACGGCGGCTGACTGGGTCGCCCTGGCCGACATATACTATGAAGCCTCAATGGCGACTGACATGGCAGTCAACGTGCCCGTGGTCTGGGGTATAGATGCGATACATGGCAATAGCAATGTGTATGGTGCGACCCTGTTCCCGCACAATATCGGCCTCGGTGCGGCACACAACCCGCAACTGGCTGCGCAAATAGGCCGTGCCATGGGCAAGTCTGTGCGGGCTACCGGCATCGCCTGGGTGTTTGGCCCTACGCTGGCGGTAGTGCGTGATGACAGATGGGGGCGCACTTATGAAAGTTTTTCGGAAGACGGTGCTCTGGTGCGTCAGTATGCGGGTGAATATGTCAAAGGCTTGCAGGGCTCCTTCATGGATGATGGCAATGTGATTGCCACGGCCAAGCATTTCATGGGCGATGGCGGCACTGACCAGGGCAAGGACAGAGGTGTGAATTTGTCCACCAATGCGCAGATGCTCAATACACATGGGCAAGGCTATCTGACAGCACTGGCAGCAGGCGCACAAACCGTGATGGCATCCTACAATAGCTGGAACGACAAAGCCTCAGGCGCTGATTATGGCAAGCTGCATGGCAGCAAGGCCTTGCTGACTGACGTACTCAAAACAAAAATGGGTTTTGATGGCTTTATCGTCACTGACTGGAATGGCATAGCAGAAGTACCCGGCTGTCGCAATGACAGTTGCGCGCAAGCGATCAATGCCGGCATAGACATGGTCATGGTACCGGATGACTGGAAAGCCTTCATCAGCAACACCATTGCCCAGGTCAAGTCTGGCGAGATACCCATGAGCAGGATAGATGATGCAGTGACCCGCATCATCCGTGTCAAATTGCGCACAGGTCTGTTCGGCAAAAAACCTTCTGACAATACCTACGCAGGCAAGCAGGATGCCCTGCAAGACCGCGGGCTGGCCAGACAGGCCGTGCGTGAATCCCTGGTCTTGTTGAAGAATGATGGCGCGACTTTGCCACTGGCAAGTAACAAGAAAATCCTGGTGGTCGGCAAGACTGCAGACGATATCTCCAACCAGACTGGGGGCTGGTCACTGACCTGGCAGGGTACGGACAACAAGAATGCAGACTTCCCGAATGCTGACTCTATACTGACAGGTATCAAGGCTGCTGTGGGTGATGCCAATGTTGAGTTCAGTGCCGATGCCAAGGGTATTGATGTCAGCCGCTTTGATGCCGTGATTGCCGTCATCGGTGAAACCCCATATGCAGAAATGTATGGCGATATCGGCCCCTCCGGTAATTTGCGTCATAGCAGCCGCTACCCGGAAGACCTGGCGGTGCTGCAAGCAGTGTCTGGCAAGGGCAAGCCGGTAGTGACCTTGTTTGTCTCCGGCCGCCCGCTGTACGTCAATGACCTGTTGAACTTGTCTGATAGCTTTGTCGCAGCATGGTTACCAGGTTCTGAAGGCAAGGGTGTGGCCGATGTCTTGTTCCGTGCTGCAGATGGTAAAGTGGGGCATGACTTCAAGGGTACGCTGTCATTCTCATGGCCAAAATCTGTCTGCCAGACCAAACTGAATTTTGATGAGACTAACTATTCACCTTTGTTCAAACTCGGTTATGGCCTTAACTACGCCAGCAAGACAAAAGTTGGCAAGCTCGACAGTCAATATCCATCTGGTGGCTGCGGCTTGACTAATGCGTATCCAGTATTCAACCAGGCTGACCGTGCAACTTATCCTCTGTATGTGGTCAGTGGCAGCGAACAGCAGGCAGTGGGATCAGACCTGAACCGTGTATTGAATATGAAAGGCATCAGCGTAGAAACCTCGCAAGTGAATAGCCAGCAAGATGCCAAGCTGCTTAGCTGGAGTGGTGCAGCACGCGTGGAAGCCCGCGCAGCGCAAGGTAAAGCCATACCTGCCTTCGCCACAAAAGATGGTGCATTGAGCTTTGACACTATCGTGGCTACTGCACCTGCAGGCACGGTCAGTTTGTCCATGCATTGTGGTAGTCATTGCAGCGCCAGTGTGGATGTGACCGAAGCCTTCAAACGCCTGGCTGGCAAAAAAGAAAAACAGACAATCAAAGTTCCCTTGTCCTGCTTCACGGCCAAAGGTGTCAAGCTCAACAGCGTGGATGTGCCATTCAGCATCAGCAGCACAGCGGCCTTCAGCGCTGCCTTTACGAATATACAGATAGTTGGTGGCGCAGCCAAAGAACCGGACGCCTTGAATTGCGCCGAGCTGAAATGATGCCCAGTCAGAAGATCAACCTGATTTACCCACGCCTGCTGGCAGATATAGGTGGCACCAACGCCCGCTTTGCACTTGAGACCGCAGAGCGTCAGTTTGAGGTGGTCAGCGTGCTGGCCTGCGCTGATTATCCTGGCTTGCCGGACGCAATTAACAGCTATCTCGCCAGTACAGCGGTTGGGAACGAGGTAAGGATAGGAGGTATAAAAAACGCTGCCATCGCTATCGCCAATCCCATCGATGGCGATAGCGTGCGTATGACCAATCATCACTGGAGTTTTTCCATCTCTGCCGTGCGCGCGCAACTTGATTTCAGCAGCCTGCTCGTCATCAATGACTTCACCGCACTCGCGATGGCCTTGCCTTATCTCGACGCCAGCCAGTTGCAGAAAATTGGTGGTGGTGCAGAGATGCCGGGTGGCACCATCGGTTTGATCGGTGCTGGCACAGGCCTGGGTGTGTCTGGCATTATCCCCGCTGGCAATTCCTGGGCACCCTTGTCCAGTGAAGGCGGGCATGCCAGCTTTGCGCCAGCCAACCGCGAAGAAATGCGTATACTGGAAACGCTGTGGCAGCAATATGAACATGTCTCGGCAGAACGTCTGCTGTCAGGCAAGGGCCTGGAATTGATCTGTGCCGCCATCTCTGGCAAGACGATGGATGCGGCAGACATCACGCGCCGCGCGCTTGATGGCAGTTGTGGAGATTGCCTGCGCACGGTTGAGCATTTCTGCGCCATCCTTGGCAGTATGGCAGGCAATGTCGCGCTCACCCTTGGGGCGACTGGTGGCATGTATATAGGTGGTGGCATCGTCCCCAGGCTAGGTCCCTTGTTTGCTGCATCGGCATTTCGCCAGCGTTTTGAAGCCAAGGGACGACTCAGCAATTTCCTGGCACAGATACCGACTTATCTGATCACTGAAGAATATCCGGCCTTTCTCGGTGTGTCAGCCATGCTGGCAGATCATCTTGGTAAGCAAGAAAAAATTAAATAAGGAGCTATATCTTGGAAACTTCATTACCGACAACTGCTGTCCTCACATCTGATGGCAATGCCAGAAGCCAGAAAAGCTCCCTCGTCATTGTGACGATTTTGTTTTTCATGTGGGGTTTTTTGACTTCACTCAATGATGTGTTGATCCCGCATTTGAAATCGATTTACACTCTCAGTTATGTGCAAGCGACGCTGGTACAGTTTTGCTTCTTTGGTGCTTACTTTATCGTCTCTTTACCTGCTGGCATGCTGATCAAAAAAATTGGCTACCAGCATGGCGCAGTGACAGGCCTCGTCATTGCCGCCACTGGTTGCGCCATGTTTTACCCGGCCTCCATGGGAAGCTATGCGCTGTTCTTGCTGGCTTTTTTTGTACTGGCGTCCGGTATCACTATTTTGCAGGTCGCAGCCAATCCTTATGTTACGGTGCTTGGTGAAGCCAAGACCGCCTCCAGCCGCCTGACGCTGACTCAAGCCTTTAATTCCCTGGGAACTACAGTAGCGCCCATCCTCGGGGGGATATTAATTTTATCTGGCGCTGCATTGACCGCAGTAGAGATCAATCAATTGCCAGCGGCAGAGCAGGTCACTTATCGTGCCAGCGCCGGTGCAGCGGTACAAATGCCCTACCTGATGCTGGCGGGGGCACTGTTGTTGCTGGCAGTCTTGTTCGCCTTTGCCCGTCTGCCCAAGATTAGACATGCAGAAGAAAGCAACACTAACGTTAGCAGCACCAGGACATCGGTGTTGTCGCACGGCCATCTGCTCATGGGGGCAATTGGTATCTTTTTATATGTCGGTGGGGAAGTCAGTATAGGCAGTTTTCTCATCAATTTCCTTGGTGAGGCAGATGTGGGTGCTTTGCCACCTGCGGTTGCGGCGCACTACGTGAGCTTTTACTGGGGCGGTGCGATGCTGGGCCGCTTTATCGGCTTTGCCGTCATGCGCAAGGTCAGCCCAGGCAAGACGCTGGCGTTTAATTCAGCTGCCGCCATCATCCTGATCCTTACGGCTATCTACAGCCATGGCACATTGGCGATGTGGGCGATCTTGGCGGTGGGACTGTGCAATTCCATCATGTTTCCGACCATTTTCAGCATGGCTTTGAACAAGCTTGGGCCTTTGACAGGTCAGGGCTCCGGTATTTTGTGCATGGCCATCGTCGGCGGTGCTCTCGTGCCTTTCCTGCAAGGCTATCTGGCTGACAGCATAGGCCTGCATGTCTCATTCTATGTACCTGCCGCCTGCTATACCTTCATCTTGTATTTCGGCATACGCTATGCCAGTATGTATGCCAATAAATAGGTCGAAGCAAAAAAATCGAAACAAAAAACAGCTTAGTTTTTTCTTCGTTACAGGAGATTGCGGGAGCTTCATGCTCCCGCTTTTTTGTCTGTGTTAAGCTGGTTCGTATGAAAAAAATCAACAATCCCTATCTGTTCGGGTCGGGCATAGTTCTGGTGCTAGGTGCATTGCTGCATCTGGTCACCATAGTTGGAGGTCCAGACTGGTATGCCTATATTGGCGCACCGGATGGTATCGTAGCGATGGCGAGGGCGGGCAAGCGATACCCAGTCCTGGCCTGCATCATCATTGCCAGCATCCTTTTTGTGTGTGCCGCTTTTGCATTTTCTGGCGCAGGACTGATCTGGCGCTTGCCGTTCAGGCGCAAAGTGCTGGCCCTGATCGCTTGCGGTTTCATAGTCAGGGGTGTGAGCTTTATTCCTTTCGCCATCTGGAAGCCAGAAGCTCTGGCTTCTGTCACTAATATCCGTAGCGTGAATGCCTTGCTGTTGATTACCTCGGCAATTTGCCTGTTCACTGGATTGGGCATCGCCCTTGGCCTCCGGCAACTGATGAAATCACCTGCCTGAAACGGTGCTCAGGAAGAGTATCATTTATTATGATACCCCTATTTTAATTCCATATTTTCCATCAAGACATTTTCCACCTACACTGTGAACACAGCAGATTTCAAAGGAAGTCGAAGAAGCGCTGCAGCGGAATTTCGAAAGCTTCTTTTGATGTCTCTTTGATCCGGATAAAAGGAAATACAGACGCTGTCAGCCGTAGTTGATGTAGTTTTGACGTAGTCAAATGCGACAGACGTAGTGTCTTGACATCGAATTTTGTCCAGGATTCGAATAAAATGGTAGTTATCACTACCAACGCAACGAGAGCCTATCTCTGATACCTCGCTATAGGCTCCGAGCAAAATTGTGTCTTACCGGATACAACGCATGCTCTTTGCGATCTAAATCACAAATTTTGGAGCCACCTTATGTCATCCGACACCACCATGGAGTCTGCTGGACTCTCGTCCCTTGCCAGAACAGGCTATAGTAATCAAGAAGCTTCTAGCGATGTACTTGAAGCCAGCCAGATCACCAGCCCCCCGCAATTAAATGATGTGCAACTCGACGATAAATATACGTCGAATAGCGGCACGATCTTCCTGTCCGGTATCCAAGCCTTGGTAAGACTGCCCATGATGCAACGTCAGCGTGACCTGGCTGCGGGGCTGAATACAGCAGGATTTATTTCCGGTTATCGTGGTTCCCCTCTGGGTGGTCTGGATGAAACATTGTGGAAAACCAAAAAACTGCTGGAGCAAAACCATGTACAGTTCGTGCCCGGCGTCAATGAAGACCTGGCCGCCACCTCAGTGTGGGGTTCGCAAACGGTGGACCTGATCGGCCCGGCCAAATACGATGGTGTATTTGGCATGTGGTATGGCAAAGGCCCGGGCGTCGATCGTAGTGCTGACGTATTCAAGCACATGAACCATGCAGGCACGTCGAAACACGGTGGCGTCTTGCTGGTGGCCGGTGATGACCATGGTGCTTATTCCTCAACGCTGCCGCATCAGTCCGACCATATTTTCTCTGCCTGCATGATCCCCATGCTGTATCCCAGCAATGTGCAGGAATACCTGGACCTGGGTTTGCATGCCTGGGCCATGTCGCGCTTTTCTGGCTGCGCAGTTGGCTTCAAGGCACTGGCGGATACAGTGGAATCCACTTCATCTGTCGATGCTGACCCTTTCCGCCTGCAAATCAAGATCCCGCAAGACTTTGTCATGCCTGAAGGCGGTCTGAACACGCGTTTGTCATTGGATACTCTTGGCATACAGGCACGCAAGCAGGAAGCCTTGATGCAGGATTACAAAATCTATGCAGCCCTGGCTTATGCACGTATCAACAAACTCAATCATGTCACCATAGACAGCCCGACTGCACGTCTGGGCATTGTCGCCTCTGGCAAGTCTTATCTCGATGTACTGGAAGCGCTGGAGGAACTGGGCATCGATGAAAAGTTCGCTGCCGAGATAGGCATACGCCTGTTCAAGGTATCCATGCCATGGCCACTGGAACCTGATGGCGTGCGTGAGTTTGCCCAGGGTCTCGATGAAATTCTGGTCGTCGAAGAAAAACGCCAGATGGTCGAGTACCAGCTCAAGGAACAGTTATACAACTGGCGCGACGACGTGCGCCCGCGCGTCATCGGCAAGTTCGATGAAAAAGGCGAATGGGTACATCCGCGTGGTGAATGGTTGCTGACTTCAAAGGCTGACTTTTCGGTAGCACAGATTGCGCGCGTGATTTCCTCACGCATCGCCCGCTTCCATACCAGCGACCTGATCAAGGCGCGTCTGGCGTTTCTGGAAGCCAAGGATGTCGTGCTCAGCAAGCAAGTCAATACACCTGCACGCCCAGCTTACTATTGCTCCGGCTGCCCGCACAATACCTCGACCAAGGTGCCAGAAGGCAGTCTTGCACTGGCAGGCATAGGTTGCCACGTCATGGCGACGGCGATTTACCCCGAATTCAATAAACTGACGACACACATGGGTGGCGAAGGTGCGCCGTGGATAGGGCAGGCGGCATTTTCGACTTTGCCGCATGTGTTCCAGAATCTCGGTGATGGTACTTATTTCCATTCCGGTTATCTGGCAATACGCGCAGCAGTCGCTGCCAAGGTCAATATCACCTACAAGATTCTATATAACGATGCAGTAGCGATGACAGGTGGTCAACCTGTCGATGGCATCATCAGCGTACCGATGATGGCGCAACAAATGGCGGCAGAAGGTGTCAAACGCATCGCTTTGGTCACTGAGGATTTGTCACGTTATACCGACAGATCCAACCTGCCCAGCTTTTTAACTCTGCATGACCGCAAAGACATGGATGCGGTGCAACGTGAATTGCGCGAGATACTTGGCGCGACCGTTCTCATCTATGACCAGACCTGTGCAGCCGAGAAACGCCGCCGCCGCAAAAAAGGCGAATTCCCTGACCCTAGCCAGCGCATGTTTATCAATGAAGCAGTCTGCGAAGGCTGTGGGGACTGCGGTGTGCAATCCAACTGTACGTCCATCATGCCAGTGGAAACAGAATTTGGCCGCAAGCGTAGTATAGACCAGTCGTCCTGCAACAAGGATTATTCCTGCGTCAAGGGTTTCTGTCCGAGCTTTGTCACGGTAGAAGGTGGCAAGCTGGTCAAATCCAAAACCGGCACGGCAAAGACAGACGTTTTCGGCGCACTGCCAGAGCCACAATTGCCAGCCTGTGAAAGCTCATACAATATCTTGCTGAACGGCATAGGCGGCACCGGCGTCATCACGGTCGGTGCCCTGCTGGGCATGGCTGCGCATCTGGAAGGCAAGGGCGCATCGGTACTCGATATGACAGGCATGTCGCAAAAAAATGGCTCGGTGACTTCGCATATACGCATCGTTAACCAGGCTGGCAAATTGCGTGCACAGCGTATAGCGACGGGTGAAGCAGACCTGATTTTGGGCTGCGATATTTTGACAGCCGGCGCACATGACGCCATTTCCAAAATGCGCGCAGGCCGTACTCGTGCTGTCATCAATACCCATGAACAACCGACCGGCCCGTTTGCCAAGAACCCTGACTGGCAATTCCCGCTGGAGTCAGTTGAGCACCTGATTTCTGAATCAGTCGGTGGCAATGTTGATTTCATCAATGCCACCAAACTGGCAACCGCTTTGATGGGTGATTCTATCGCCACCAACCTGTTCATGCTGGGATTTGCTTATCAAAAAGGTGCGATACCCGTATCTGAAACCGCCTTGCTGCGCGCCATAGAACTCAATGGCGTGGCGATCGAGGCCAACAAGAAAGCCTTTCTGTGGGGCCGCCGTGCTGCGGTAGATTTTGCCCGCGTGGAAAAAATCGCCATTCCTGGCCAGCCTGTCGTCATCCAGATGCCGCAAAGCCTGGATGCCCTCATCAAGCGCCGCATTGCCGTATTGACGGATTACCAGAACGCTGCCTACGCCCAGCAATATGCTGATCTGGTCGACAAAGTGCGCAAGGCGGAATCTGCATTGAATGCCGGTAACAAGTTCAGCATGGCAGTCGCCAAATATGCGTTCAAACTCATGGCCTACAAGGATGAGTATGAAGTCGCACGTCTGTACACCAATGGCGATTTCACGGCAAAACTGAAGCAACAGTTTGAAGGCGACTTCAGCCTGAAATTCAATCTGGCTCCGCCTATCTTCTCAAAGAAAGACGGGCAGGGTCATCTGGTCAAGGCGCAATATGGTTCCTGGGTCTGGCAGGCATTCAAGCTGCTGGCTAAACTCAAGGGCTTGCGTGGTACGGCACTGGATATCTTTGGCCGCACAGAAGAACGCAAGGCTGAACGTACCCTCATCGTTGAATATACTGCACTGATGGAAAAGCTGGCTGCTGGTTTGAATGTAGACAATCTGGAGCAAGCTATTGCTCTCGCGGGCCTGCCTGAAAAGATACGCGGTTATGGCCATGTCAAAGAAAAGGCCATGCAGGCGTATCATGTAGAGAAAGCAGTTTTGCTGAACCCGCAAAATACAACACTGATCAAGGAAGTGTCACGCGTAGCGTAATTGCTTAATGGGCAATCTGGCAAGTCGGGCGGTAAGCCTGGCTTGCCAGCTTGGCGTCTGTCGTCTTATGTTGGTAATTGTATGAATAGTTGGTATTTTTTAAAACCCAATGTTCATGAAGCTTTCCAGACATTTTGCTGCCATAAGCCACGCCCAGCCTCAGATCGCCGTTTTACATTTTCATATTGACGTTTACGTTAACGTCATATAACTTAGCCTAACCCAAACATAATGAGAATTTGCTAAATAGCAATAGTCATTGTGATAAAACAAGACCGATGAGGAAGACATGACTGACCTGTCCGTTGCCCAGAACCTGACTGAATACAAACCTGCTAACAAAGTGCGCTTTGTTACCGCTGCTTCCCTGTTCGATGGCCATGATGCCTCGATCAATATCATGCGCCGCATTCTGATGGCGAATGGGGCAGAAGTGATCCATCTGGGTCATAACCGTTCGGTAGAGGAAATTGTCACTGCGGCCCTGCAGGAAGATGCCCAGGGCATCGCCATTTCCAGTTACCAGGGTGGTCATGTTGAATACTTCAAATACATGATAGACCTGCTGAAGCAACGCGGCGGCGCACATATCAAGGTATTTGGCGGTGGCGGTGGCGTTATCGTGCCGGAAGAAATAGCCGACCTGCATGCCTATGGCGTAACGCGTATTTTCAGTCCTGAAGATGGCCAGCGCATGGGCCTGGTGGGCATGATTTTGTCGATGATACAGGCTTGCGACAGTGACCTGTCTGGCTATGCACCGACGTCGCTGACAGTATTGCAGCAAGGCGATATCGCCGACAAACACCGCCCGCTGGCGCAATTGATTACCGCGCTGGAAAACGACAAGGTCGCGCCGGAATTGCGCACGCAATTGATGGATGCAGCAAAAGCCAGCAAGACACCTACCTTGGGTATTACGGGTACTGGTGGTGCCGGTAAATCTTCGCTGACAGATGAATTGATACGCCGCATACGCCTGGACCAGGATGACCACCTGAACATCGCCCTGATTTCCATCGACCCATCGCGCCGTAAATCTGGCGGTGCCTTGCTGGGTGACCGCATACGCATGAATGCGATCAACCCATGGAAGGGCAAGCTCAAGGTTTTCATGCGTTCATTGGCAACCCGCGAAGCAGGTTCAGAAATTTCGCAAGCCCTGCCAGATGTGATCGCTGCTTGCAAGGTCGCCGGTTTTGACCTGGTCATTGTCGAGACTTCGGGCATAGGCCAGGGTGACGCAGCGATTGTGCCGCATGTTGATGTCTCCATGTATGTCATGACACCAGAATTTGGTGCGGCATCGCAGCTGGAAAAAATCGACATGCTGGACTTTGCCGATTTTGTCGCCATCAATAAATTTGACCGCAAAGGTGCACAGGATGCCTTGCGCGATGTCGCCAAACAATACCAGCGCAACCGCGAATTATGGACGCAGAAGCCAGATGAAATGCCAGTCTATGGCACGCAAGCCTCACGCTTCAATGATGATGGTGTGACTGCGCTATACCAAGGCATCTTGCCCGCATTGGTGCAACGTGGTTTGCTGGCCAAGCCCAGCAAACTGGCAGCCATCAGCGTCAAATATTCCAGCGCCAAGAATGTCATCGTGCCGCCAGCCCGCAGCCGTTACCTGGCTGAGATTGCTGATACGGTACGCGCCTATCACAAGAACACCGGCAAGCAGGTCTTGATCGCCCGTGAACGCCAGCAACTGCAAGAAAGCAAGCGCATGCTGTCAGTCGCAGGTAAGTCTGCTGATTTTGATGACTTGATTACCGACCGTGAAAACCGCCTCGATGGCGAATCCAAAAAACTCATCAGCATGTGGCCAGACATGCAGGCTGCTTATGCTGGTGATGAATATGTCGTCAAGATTCGCGACAAAGAGATACGCACCCGCCTGGTACAGCAATCCCTGTCAGGCACCAAGATACGCAAGGTGGCTTTGCCACGCTTTGTCGATCACGGTGAAATCCTGCGCTGGTTGTTGCTGGAAAACGTGCCCGGTTCTTTCCCTTTCACTGCCGGTGTGTTCGCCTTCAAGCGCGAAGGCGAAGACCCTACCCGCATGTTTGCCGGTGAAGGTGATCCTTTCCGTACCAACCGTCGCTTCAAGCTGGTGTCGCAAGGCATGGATGCCAAGCGCCTGTCGACTGCGTTTGACTCTGTGACTTTGTACGGCGCAGACCCAGCCATACGTCCGGACATCTACGGCAAGGTCGGCAATTCCGGTGTGTCAGTCGCGACGCTGGAAGACATGAAGGTCTTGTATGATGGCTTTGATCTGTGCGATCCGGCGACATCGGTATCCATGACCATCAATGGCCCGGCACCGACTATCCTGGCTTTCTTCATGAACACCGCCATCGATCAACAGATGGAAAAATTCCGCGTCGATAACAAGCGCGAACCGACTGCCGATGAATCCGCCAAGATACGCGCCTGGGTATTGCAGAACGTGCGCGGCACGGTGCAGGCAGATATCCTGAAAGAAGACCAGGGCCAGAACACCTGCATCTTCTCGACAGAATTCTCCTTGAAGGTCATGGGCGATATACAGGAATATTTTGTCCATCACCAGGTGCGCAATTTCTATTCTGTCTCCATCTCCGGTTACCACATTGCAGAAGCAGGTGCGAACCCGATTTCTCAACTGGCGTTCACCCTGTCGAATGGCTTCACCTTTGTAGAGGCCTATCTGGCACGCGGCATGCACATTGATGATTTTGCGGCCAACCTGTCCTTCTTCTTCAGTAACGGCATGGACCCAGAATACACGGTACTGGGCCGCGTCGCCCGCCGTATCTGGGCAGTGGCCATGCGTGACAAATATGGTGCGAATGACCGTAGCCAGAAACTCAAATACCATATCCAGACCAGTGGCCGTTCCCTGCATGCGCAAGAGATCGATTTCAACGATATCCGCACTACGCTGCAAGCCCTGATCGCAATCTACGACAACTGCAATAGCCTGCACACCAATGCCTATGATGAGGCGATCACCACGCCTACTGATGAATCTGTACGCCGTGCTTTGGCGATCCAGCTCATCATCAATCGTGAATGGGGCCTGGCGAAAAACGAGAACCCTATCCAGGGCAGCTTCATCATCGAAGAACTGACTGACATGGTGGAAGAAGCCGTCATGCAGGAGTTTGAACGCATCGCTGAACGCGGTGGTGTACTGGGTGCCATGGAAACCGGCTATCAGCGCGGCAAGATACAAGAAGAATCCATGCACTATGAACACCTGAAACATGACGGCACTCTGCCTATCATCGGTGTGAATACCTTCCGCAATCCGAAAGCCAATGACACGCCGCAGAAGATAGAACTGGCGCGTTCTACTGAAGAAGAAAAACAATCGCAATTGCAACGCCTGGCGGACTTCCATGGCCGTCATGCGGACGTGGCACTGCAGGCCTTGGCGGCTTTGCAGCAGGCGGCGATCAATAATGAGAATGTGTTTGCCAAACTGATGGATGCGGCTCGGGTTTGTTCGTTGGGGCAGATTACTACTGCACTTTTCGAAGTAGGTGGACAATACCGACGCAACATGTAGGAAGCTTCAAAAACCTTTTAATCGGGCGCATAGCTGCGTTGTAAATGCTCGCAATACCGACGTATTGCTGCGCTTTACGCCTTGCTCTGCATCCCGATGAAAAGGTTTTTCGAAGCTCCCTGACGGTAGTCGGAAAAATCTGGGCGCCAATTAGCGGGCGCATAGCTGCGTTGCATCCCGCGAATTGAATTTCTCAGCGCGCCACGGATACGGTTTGCTGGCGGCGCTGCGCGCACCTGTGTAAAACTTGATGCCTATTGAATTTCTTGATGCCCTTCGAAGTTCAGAGAAATTTCATTCGTTCAAATATGAAATTTTGAGGATTCCTATATGGATTTCGAATCAGTTTTCAAAGTGTGGTTAGGATTATCTCTTGCAGAAACTACTTCAGTTGAGATCAAAGCATACTCATTTAATTTGTTTGAAAATGCCAAAAATCAAAATTCGAAATTTGGCATTGAGTTGATTGGCGCTGGAAGTTTTGATTCTGCTGACGCCGACTGGGCTTGCGATGAAGTGTGGCAGCCAGAAACAAGGGCAATTGATATACCTTTGTCTTTTTCAGGTCCAGAATGGAAAATTTGTTTATCCCGGATTGAAATTCTTATCAGCACCTATCTCAAGGACGAAATGGAAGCTAAAGTCTTGTTGCATAGTCGCGCTGTAAGTGTTGGTTTTGTAGATGGTGACCTATCACTTTTGTGGCAGTCGCAATAATTCTTACGCGCGAGTGCTAAATGCTATCAGCAACAAACAATACGTGTGATTTATCAAAGCCCGGAACTTTCCGGGCTTCTTTGTTTTTGCTCAGCGCTATTTATTGCTAGAATACTTATCTACATTTAATCTGGTCATGGCTGCGGCCTGCGGCTTTCAGGAGTATTTCATGCGTACCATTCTCGTTTTAGCTTGCGTTTCTATTCTTGCTGCCTGTAACAAACCTCCAGAACCCAAGGTGGAGCCTAGTGCTTCGGCTAATTTTCTTTCCGAGCAGAAAGCGCAGCTGGATAAGGCAAAAGAAGCGGCGCAGTTGATGCAGCAGAAGGCGGATGAACAAAGGGCGGTTGTTGAGGTCCAAACGGGTGGGGCTGTTGCCAAGCCTGCGAAGGGTGATGCGGGTAAGTAGCATTATTTGTGAGGTACTTCGCAGCAGGTTGGTAAGCAGAATATGTTTTTCCTATAGGGAGCATTCATGTTGATTTCTTTTCGTCGTTTTGCCCTGGTTTCCTGCCTTAGCCTGCCTTTACTTGCTCATGCGCAACTGCCTGTGCAGGCCAATCCTGATCATGACGCCATGTTGTCCAGTGCGGATGCGCGGCTGACTGCGAACAAGCGGCTGGTGTATGACTTTTGGCGAGAAGTGTTTGAAGGTGGGCATATGGAGCTGGCAGACAAGTATCTGGCTGAGTCCTATATACAGCATAACCCCGGTGTAGGGACGGGGCGTGCGGCATTTGTCGAGCTGTTCAGCAAATTCGTCAAACCCAAGGACATACAGGCCAGGGTCAAGGCGCCGCTGGTGGCGATTACTGCTGAGGGCGATAAAGTGATTTTGAGCTTTGTCAGTACCGTGCCAGATCCCAAAGATGCCAGCAAGAAGTACACAACGACCTGGTTTGACATGTTCCGCATAGAAAATGGCAAGATTGCAGAGCACTGGGACCCGGCTTTAAAAGACAGTCATTGAGAGGTTTGCAGACAGATGTTGCATAAAAATTTGATTTCAGAGGCGGCATCTTTGCCAAGCGCCTGGCGGTCTGCCATCATGGGCAAGGTCGGTGGTGCGCAAGTCAAGGTCTTGCGCATGGATGAATGCGATTATCCTGATGAAACGCATGATTTTACCGAGGCCTTGCTGGTGATCGACGGGCAAATGAATCTGGATATCCACGGCGAGATTGTCGCTGTCAAAGCGGGTGAGCTGTATCTGGTGCCTGCGCACACACCGCACGCGGTTGCGGCTGGCAGCAGGGGTACCCTGGTTATCATTGATCAATAATGCAGCATTGCAGCAATGCAGAATTGAGTTTTGGCTGTAGCTTGTAAATCCTCTTGAATCTATATTTAAAATGGAGACGACATCATGCAAAAAATCACCCCTACCCTCTGGTTTGATCATCAGGCTGAAGAAGCAGTACATTTTTACCTCGACATCTTCAAAGATGCAAAAATCCTAGATGTAGTCCGCTATGGCGAAGGTGCCCCTCTGCCCAAGGACACGGTGTTGACGATCAAGTTCACCATGGCGGGGCAAGAATTCGTCGCGCTGAATGGTGGGCCTGTGTATAGTTTTACTCCTGCCATTTCCTTCGTCATCGATTGTGAAACGCAGGAAGAGGTGGATTATTACTGGGACAAATTGTTGGCGGGCGGTGGTCAGGAAAGCCAGTGTGCGTGGCTCACTGACAAATATGGCCTGTCCTGGCAAGTTGTACCCCAAGCATTGATCCGTTATCTCAGTGATCCCGACCAGGAAAAGTCGCAAAGAGTCATGATGGCCATGTTCCAGATGAAGAAAATTATCATTGCCGACCTCGATAAAGCCTATGCCGGATGAGTTTGTAAAAAATGTAAATTTTGTAAATATTTCTACCTATATCCAAGTTTTGATTTTATTTATGTAAGATTGCCAGACCCAAAATTCAGCGTATGCATTGCTATGAATCGCTGATTGCCAGTCTATAAGCCACTTACATCCAAAGGTAAATAAAATTGAAACTACCAAAGCCATTGATTGCTGCGTCTTTTTTATTCGCCATGGTGGGGTTTGCCATGGCTGATACCGTCGTCATGAATCCTTACGGTAAATACCTCGAAGGTGAGGATGTGGAAGTGGAAATGGCGCAATTTGCGGGCAGAAATCCAGATGGTTTGTATGATATCTTGCTGAAGATGAAGGGGGCTGCCGCATTCAATGCCGGTATCGATGGTAAGACCATCAAATACCGCGCGGTACATGGTGGCTCTGGTGTGGATTACCAGCTCAATGGCAAGACTCGTATGTCGCTAAGACAAAATTCAGGCGGCTCAGCTTCGACTTATCAAGTGTTTTTGGATGGCAGGACTATTTCCATCAATGAGGTAAAGTCCAAATCGCAAGAAGTGCGCCCCCTGCATTTGCTGACAGCTTCGACAGAAGCTGCAAAATAAGTCGCTTTAGATGATCTACATCCACGCTTGACTATGAATGCCTGTCCAGACGACAGGCTTTTTTTTTGCCCGTATCATTCAATGACCCGTCCAACACACAAATGCATAAATAGCTAAAATAGCTGTAGTTTTGCAGCACATTATCGATGCGCAAGTAAGTGCGTTTCAACGGAATCATATGCATACCAAAAAACTTTTACTGAATTTGTTCGAATACAAAGCATGGGCTAATACTGACTTATATCAACTCATGGGTACTGTTTCGCCAGGCGAACATGCGCGTGAATTGCATGATGCAATAAGGATACTCAACCACATCTACGTTGTTGACCAGATTTTTATCGCCAACTTGCAAAGCGAGCTGCATGGCTTTACTGCGTTGAACACCAAAGAAACACCCACACTGGCTGATTTGCAGCAAGGTGTGCAGCATGTTGACCGTTGGTATATAGACTATGTCGCAGCACAGCATGAAACCAGATTTGCAGATGACATACGCTTTACATTTGTCGATGGTACTGCTGGTTGCTTGTCACGCGGCGAGATGTTATTGCACGTAGCGACCCACGGTAATTATCATAGGGGTGCCGTTGGCCGTATCCTGTTCCAGATCGGCAAACAGCCGCCAAAAGATACCTTGACTGTGTTCTTGAGCCAGCAAGCTGCGGGTAAGTCTTGACTGTGATACGGCTTGCCAGTGACAAGGTGCAGCCTCATTGCAGGAAATTTACCAGCTCTGCATCATCGAAGCGGCATGGCAAATCCGCCCACCCGTGACTATTCCTGATTTTACGGCGGTTTCCTGCGGTGAAACCATCCGGGTGGCGGTAGATGCCAGCGACAATGTGCCAGCCTTGCTGGCAGTGCAGGAAGCGCATGCCTATATCCACCCTCAATATGTGCACCCTGGCGCGCAGGACCAGGGACTTGGCCGGGCTTTATTGCAGCATTTGCATCTGGCATTTCCTTGGCAGCGCAAATGTGTAGCAAACAATCAAGCCGGCATGGTGTTTTACCGCGGCCTGGGTTGGCGTGAACTGGAAATAGCGACGGCAGAAGACGCTTCTTATTGCTTGCTTCAATTTGCTTGAATACGAGAGGTCAGGCGTAGAGCAGGGTTTATATTGCTGAGTGGCACGACTGCGTCAGATACTGTTATTCTGTTGCCCACAGGATTTGCTGCTTGTAGT
This sequence comes from Undibacterium sp. Ji42W, assembly GCF_049340405.1. Classification (NCBI taxonomy): domain Bacteria; kingdom Pseudomonadati; phylum Pseudomonadota; class Betaproteobacteria; order Burkholderiales; family Oxalobacteraceae; genus Undibacterium; species Undibacterium sp. Ji42W. Next base: position 166,807 of record NZ_JBMPOV010000002.1, on the reverse strand, counting down.
CTGGGCAGGTTTGATGAATACTCGAATATGCGCCGTATTTTAGCAGAGCACTGTTGACACTGTTTTTAAATCAGTCGGGGACGCCTATGCCAGGCCAAGTGGAATTATCCAGAATTGCCTTATACCGCGCCATGGTAGAACAGGCTCTGGATGCGTTACTGGTCATGGAAGGTGGGGTCTTCATTGATTGCAATCCCAGTGCTGAGAAAATGTTTGGCTTTTCAAGAGCGAAATTGCTTTCCAGCGCCCCTGTGGATTTGTCTGCGGCCACGCAATTTGATGGCCGCGATTCCCTGACTGCCGCCAACCGCTACATAAAGTTGACCATGGCGGGTCAGCCCCAGCGCTTTGAATGGGCTTCACGCCGGGCTGATGGTAATTTATTCACTTCTGAAGTCGCTCTCAATCTCCTTGAAGACCATGGCAGGCGATGCATTATTGCTGCGGTACGTGATATTTCTGAGCGCAAACAGGCTGAGCTGACGGCGCGCAAGAAAAATGAAAAGTTGCGTGTTTTACTTGAAAATTTCCCCGGCGGCGTCTCCCTGATTGATGAGAATCTCAGGTTCGTCGCCTGGAATGAAGAGTTGCTGCGCATGCTGGATTTGCCCGCTGCCTTGTTCGAGGCCAGGCAACCTCTGGTCAGCGAGATATTCGAGGCTAATATCAAGCGCGGGGAATACGGTGAGTTCAGTAGTGCCAGCGATGAAGAAAAACTGGCCAATCTCATGGCCATTATACAAAGTGATCAACCGTATTCCTATGAACGTATACGTTCTGATGGCAGCATCATTGAAGTGCGTGGTGTTCCGGTAGAAGGTGGCGGCGTGGTCACTACCTGTCTGGATGTGACAGCCAAACGCCGCATAGAAATAGAATTTCATAAACAATCATTATTCCTTAAGGCAGTACTGGAACACATGCCCCAAGGTCTGAGCGTGTTTGATGAACAACTGAAACTGTATTTGTGGAACCAGGGCTTCCTCGATGTTCTCGACTATCACCCAGACGCGATCTACCAGGGCGTGCCATTTGAAGATTTATTGCGCATCATGGCTACCCGTGGTGAGTATGGTGACGGTGATATAGAAGAGCTCATCAATACCCGCCTGAGCCTGGCAAGGCAATTTCAGGCTCACCAGTTTGAGCGGGTAAGGCCAAATGACCATACCCATCTGGTGCAGGGCAGACCTATCCATGAAAACGGCAAGCTGCAGGGCTTTGTCACCACCTATACCGATATCACTGAACTCAAAAAAGTACAGACCGCCTTGTCGAAAGCCAACGCGCTGCTGGAACAGAATATCGCAGAGCGCACCACAGAGCTGCGCCATACCCAGGATGATCTGATGCGCAGTGAGAAACTGGCTGCGCTGGGTTCGCTGGTGGCAGGTGTAGCGCACGAGCTCAATACACCCATCGGCAATAGCCTGCTGACGGCCAGCACCCTGCAAGCCAAGACCCAGGAATTTGCCCAGAAGATTGGCGATGGCAATATCCGCCGCTCGGACCTGACCGCCTATCTGCAGGCAGCACAACATGCCAGTGAATTGATAGAACATGGTTTGAACAATGCGGCTGATCTGGTTGCCAGCTTCAAGCAGGTAGCGGTGGACCAGGCCAGTTCCAAGCGCCGCCGCTTCCAGCTCAACAAGGTTTGCCATGATGTGATTGCCACCATGATGGCCAAGATACGCCAGGCGGGTTTGCGTATCAACATGGATATACCCGAACAAATAGAGTTGGACAGCTTTCCAGGGCCGCTCGACCAGGTGATTTGCAATCTGGTCGACAATGCCATCCTGCATGCCTTTGAAGGCAAGCCTGATGGGCAAATCTGGATCAGCGCCACCTTGCTTGGGCAAGACAGGGTCGAGTTGCGTTTTGATGATAATGGCCTGGGCATACCCGCAGAAAACCTGGGCCGCGTATTCGATCCTTTCTTCACCACCAAACTCGGGCAGGGTGGTACCGGACTGGGCATGAATATTGTCTATAACATCGTCACCAGTTTGCTGGGCGGCGATATCCGCATAGACAGCGAGGAGGGCGCAGGCACCAGTTTCGTCATGCAAATCCCTTTGGTTGCTCAGCTTAATGATGCCAACTCTCTTGACTCTACCCACTGATCTGCTCAGGTACTACCAGTTTCAGGCAGGTGGTCGGCTATACTGTCTTTCTTTTTGCATCAAGAAAGTCGTTCATGTCAAACTCCCCCGTCTGCCCTGTCTGCTCCATGGAAAACACTTATCCAGACGGCGACAATTACATCTGCGCCGATTGCGCGCATGAATGGCCCATACAGGTTGTCGCTGGTGTGAACGATAATGATGAACGCATCGTCAAGGACTCAAACGGTAATGTGCTGGCAGATGGCGATGCCGTTGTCCTCATCAAGGACTTGAAAGTCAAAGGCTCGTCCACCACGCTGAAGATGGGGAGCAAGGTAAAAAGCATACGCTTGGTCAGCGGCGACCATGAAGTCGATTGTAAAATGGACACAGGCAATTTCATGTTGAAAGCCTGTTATCTGAAAAAAGTCTGATACGGATCAAACATACATTTCATCGGGAGCAAAGCATGCGGCACATACTGGTCTATGGCGATTCCATGTCCTGGGGCTTGATCCCGACAACGCGCAAACGCCTGAATTTTGAAGAACGCTGGCCCGGTGTGCTGGAGATTGGCCTCAATAGCGCCGACCAGCATGTGCGTGTGGTCGAAGATTGCCTGAATGGCCGCCGCACCGTATGGGAAGACCCCTTCAAGCCAGGGCGCAATGGATCACAGGGCCTGGCGCAGCGTATAGAAACCCTGACGCCTTTGTCGCTGGTTATAGTGATGCTTGGTGTAAATGATTTCCAGTCCATGCACCAGAATAATGCCTGGCTGTCTGCGCAAGGTCTGGCCGTGATTGTCAATACCATACGCCAGGCACCGGTAGAGCCTGGCATGCAAATCCCGCCCATACTCATTGTTGCTCCCCCGTCGCCATATGACCCCAAGGGCATGATTGCGCCCAAGTTTGCTGGTTGTGAAGAAAAGTGTGAGGGCCTGGCCGACGCTTATAAAGAAGTGGCTGCCGCTGCGGGATGTCATTTTTTTGATGCAGGCAGTGTTGTGACATGCAGTGAATATGATGGCGTGCATCTGGATGCTGACCAGCACCTTATCCTGGGCTGGGAACTGGTCGGTGTTGTTTCTTCTATGTTGAAATAAAGTTTGAAAAATAAGTTTGAAATGAAATTCTATGAGTGCTGATCTGCATGCCATACAAAACCTGCTCGCGAGGTTTGCCAATAGCTTTGACCTGAAAGACTGGGATGCCTTGAGTGCCTGCCTTGCCAGTTCCATTCATACAGATTACTCGGACTTGCGCGGTACGGCACCTGAGCAGATGAGCAATCAGCGTTATGCAGAATTACGCCGTATCGCACTGCAAGACTTACAGACGCATCATCTGAGTGGCAATACTGAAATTGAATTAGTCGGCGATACTGGCAGGGCAAAAGTCTCTACTGTCATTTTTCGCAAGAATGCAGAAGGCCAGACCCTGCATACGCATTGCCTGTATCAATTTGGCTTGAGCAAATCCAGTGGGCAATGGTTGATTAATTCCATCGTCCAAAAAGTGTTCTGGAGTGATGGCCAGACTACGATACACGCCGGTATCGTCAAATAACAAAGCCACTCTGGGGTGGCTTTGTTATTGCGCTATAAGGTCAGATGTGTCTGGCCAAATGTAAGGTGTTGATCAGGCAAATTGTATCTGTCCGTCGTAAATACCTACGAGTGCAATCGCTACCGATGTATCAGTGGCCGTGACTGCAGAGGCAATCGCGATCCCATTGGTGATGGATGCCTCAGGCGTCAGGAAATTCAAGCCCCATTCCACGGCGAACTGGTTGGCTACCTTGATTTTATTATCGAGCAAATTGACGACCCAGCCCCAGGTCGCATCACCCGTGAAAGCGCGTGCCCCTGCCAGTACGGCACTCACCATGGAGCCACGGCTTTGTATGCCGGTATCGAGTTCATTGAGCCAGTATTTGAGGCCTGCTGCATCAGCACCATCGGTTCTGCCCATGGCATTCTTGTAAATGATATTGATGAAATCGGTATTGCTGAGGCTGGCGCTGTAACCAGTCTGTGCCGGGAATTGCGCAGCCGCCAGGAAGAAGGCATCACCTATCTGCTTGAAGCTCATGCCTGACTTGAATTGAGTGATCCAGTAATCCAGGCCATCCGCATCAGGCACACGGTTGAAATAGGCCACATATAATTCTTCCAGCGCCTTCAATTCCCCAGTCTTGATGGTATGCGCATTGTCATACACGGTAGTGTTCACGATGTAGTCGGTGAACTGTATCTTCTCTACATTGTGTGCAGCCCAGTACGCTGCATTCTGGTTACCCAGTAACACAGTATTATTGCCAATTTCATTGACGAAATAACTGCCACCGCCTGTGCCGAGTTTGGCGCTGATGACCAGCGTATCAATACCGGCACCGCCATCAATATAGTCATAACGCACAGACTCAGGCGCACTCAGGCCTATCGTATTATTGCTGCCATCAAACTGGAAAATAGTGTTGTTGCCATTCAGGCTGCTGGCGGCACCGCTGACATTGACGATAGTTTTGTCCAGCGTGGTGGTTTCAGTTTGCTGTGTGGTGTTGAGGTTTTTGCGTATGTAGCCGGTATTGTCTATGGTCGTCAGGCTGAGGCTGGCACCCGCCTTGTAGGCACCAGAGCCATAGGCATCAAAATAGACTTTACTTGTGGTATTGACAGTGTTACCGCCTATTTTCCAGGTATAGGCCAGCAAGCTGCTATCCGGCACCGACGGTTGATAAACGCCAGGTATGCTGGAATACAGATCAAGATAGTCACCGATGGCAGCATAATATTTCAGCGCAAAGGCTTCTTTTTCGGGCGCACTGAACGCCACGCCCAGGTGATTCATTTTTGAATCCTGAGTTGCGCGCCAGATACCCGAGCTACGGTAATAACCGCCCTGATAAGTGCCAACTACACCGAGATCACCATCCTGGTAGCCCAGCCATGCGGACCAGGGTATGCGGCTGAGCGAATCAGTGACATGGGGGCTGGCCAGGAAACCGGGATCGGTCAATGGGTAATTGCTAGATATGGATGTATCGACATATTCATCCTGCAGACCGGCAAAGCTGTGGCCAATTTCATGCAGCACCACTTCAGCAGATGACAAATTGCCGGCAGATGCCCAGGCGATGGAGCCGCCAGCACCACCGTACAAGGCGGTATTTACCAGCACCACCACCAGTTCATGCGCATTACTGGCGACGGCACTGTTGACGACAGTATCCACTTTGGAAAAGTCACCATACAGCAAACGGCCATCACTGCCATGCTGGGTCGCATCGAAATAAGTATTGACGCTGATATTCTGGTTTGGCTGGTCAGTGCCTGATTGTGCCGATGCGACAAAAATGGCGCTGGCATTGAACAGGTTTTTGTACGACGAGAATGGTGCATTCAGTTTGGCATTCGAATCACCCAGCATACTGTCGAGAAATTTTTGTGCGTCCGCCAAGAACTTGGCTCGCTCGGCTGAGGTATAACCTTCCGCAACAAAGACAATGTCAACGCGGTTCTTGCTGCTGCCAGTATTGAGTATGGTGGTGACGTCTGCCATGATGGGGGAGCCCTGTGATGAATACGGATTTCAGCAACACGATAGACCTATCGCCTAATATTGCCATGTCAAAAATAATCCCGTAAATATATTAGCAAAAACGGGCAAACGCTATCGTACAACAATGTGTATGAAAAAAGACATGTATTTCATGTAGGGATTTGCAACAAGTGTTGCAAAATTAAATTCTGACAGCTTGCAGCTCAGTTCGTGGCAGTGCAGGTTTGATGAAGAGCATCGGTATCTCTGTACATCCTAGTACACATCCCGCCTGTACAAACCGGACTCCGCCATGCTTTCCATTTTATCCAGCCCCAGCAGATTACTCAAGGTCTGGTGCACATCTTCTGCCATGCCTTGCAGGCTGCCACAGACAAGTATCGCTGCGCCTTGTTCCACCCACTGCAGGATGTCTGCCTGCTGCTCTTGTAGGGCATGTTGTACATAGCGCCGATCCGCCTGGTCGCGAGAAAAGCACAGATTCACTTTACTGAGCATGCCACTGGTTTGCCAGGCCACGATGTCATCGCGGTGGAAAAAATCATGCGCCTCATTTCTTTCGCCAAAAAACAACCAGTTGTGCACATGACCATTCGCTGCACGGGCCTTGATGTGCGCGCGCAGGCCAGCCAGGCCGGTGCCGTTACCAATCAGTATCAGCGGGCAATCATGTGGCGGCGTGTGGAAATTGCGGTTCTCACGTATTCGTAGTTTGATGGTCTGCCCAATTGCTACATGGGCAGTCAGCCAGCCAGAACCTATGCCCAGGCTGCCATCAGGGCGGCGCATTTGCCGCACCAGCAGTTCCAACTTGCCATCGGCAGGCAGGGATGAAATCGAATATTCGCGATGCGGCAGGGCTGGGCGCTCATCAGTGGTATTTTCATTCGCTGTCTGGAGTGGATAGTCAGGGCCAATTTCTGCGATATCACCGGCTTGCCAGATATGTTCACTGCTACCTGCGTCTTGCGCTGGGATACAGGCTATGCGGTAAGCGGGGCCGCCGAGGCTGCCAGGATTGAGCAATTCTCTCTCGGTTAATATCCATTCCTGATAAGCTGGTTTGCTCCAGTCCGCCATTTCTGTATGGCCGCTGAGCAGGCCCAGATAATGCTGCCAGTGTCGTAAAGCTGCTTCATCACCATTATCGATTTCTATCATGTCAAACAGGCTATGTGCGTGCTGGTGCTTGAGCCACAGATCTACCCTGTGGGCAAAAGCGCAGAACTGCTGATAATGCCTGTCACCCAGCGCCAGTACGGCGAAATGTAAATGCGATAAATCCATTTTCTGGCTCATGAGCAGACGTGTGAATGACGCTGCATTGTCAGGCGCATCACCTTCACCCGTAGTGCTGAGTATGAATAAGATGCGGCTGGTCTTGCTTAAAGTCTCAGCTTTGATGGCAGCCAGGCTGCTGAGGTCAACACTCATACCGGCATCCTGCAAATGCTGCGCAGTCTTGACGGCGATTTGTTCCGCAAAACCAGTCTGGCTCGCATAGACGATCATGATACTTTGTGCATTCGCCTGATTCAGTTCATCACTAAAGCCATGATGTTGCGTGGCCAGTTCGTCTTTGTGCCTGCGCACTGTTTGCAGGCAAAAACTCAGGTAGCTAATAGCGACCAGTGCAGTGCTATATTGTTTTTGTGCTGGCAAGGGAAGAAAAAAGCTGGCGACGCACAATAGCGTCAGAGCCAGGCTGATACGGTTCATCCAGCTAAAAGAGGGCAGGCGCATACGCGATCAATCCAGCATGGCACGCAGGGCCTTGCTCATTTTTTCTTCGAAACCAGCAGCGCTTCTTTGCAGGAACAAGGCAGCGATCTGATGTTGATCTGCATACGCCAATCCTGCTGCGCAACCCAGCACCGTCAGTGCGGTTGCCATGGCATCTGCCACCATGCATTCAGGGTGCAATACCGTGACTGAGGCAAGATCATTCCCTACCGGATAACCAGTGCGTGGATCAAGCGTATGCGCATAGCGTCGGCCATCCTGTTCAAAATACTGGCGGTAATCACCGGAAGTCGCAATCGATAAGCCGTGCAAGGCGACCAGATATTCCTTATCCAACTTTTCATGCGTGGTGTCGTGACTGCCATCAGCCGGGCTTTCTATCCTGACCCACCAAGGCGACTGGTCTTTTTTCATCCCCAGCCCACGCAACTCGCCACCCAGTTCTATCAGGTAACTGGTGATTTTATGTGCATCGAGATAGCGGGCAATCTGGTCAAGTGCGAAGCCCTTGGCAATGGATGATAAATCAAGCGCGATGCTGCTGGCGCCCGTCTGACGCAAGCGCTGGTTCACATGGTCAAGTTCCAGTGACTTCCAGTTGCCAGCTTGCAGGGCAGTGCGGATGTCAGTTTCCGTGGGTGCACTGTCGTGCTTGCCTGAGGGGCCAAAGCCCCACAGATCAACCAGCTTGCCTGCTGTTATATCGTAAGCGCCGGCAGTCTGTTGCGACAGGTACAAACTGTAGTCCACCAGCTTGAAAAATTCTGGCGGCAAGGATTGCCAGCTATGCACCGGTGTGTGGTTGAACTCGCATAAATGTGAGGTTGGGTCCCAGGTACTCATTTGCATGACGACCCTGTTCAGTTCTGCCTCTATCCCCGCCTGCAATTCTTGTGCGTCGTGATGCGGCAAGACAAGTAACTGCACTGTCCAGCCGGTGCCCATGCTTTTGCCACTGAGTGTCTGGCTGACGGCATGGGCAGGTGGAATTTGAGGTTCCGCCACATCCAGTGGTATAAAAACACGACGCATATTCACAAGGTATTGATCACTATTATTGCGGCAAGACTTCCAGTGTCACTACATAGCTGGCCACCCGGGATTTGGCCGGAGCTTTGACTTGTTTGTCATCCTTGATTTCTGCTTCCATCCAGTACAAACCAGGATTGGTCCAGGTAATACTGAACTTGCCATCGCTGTCAGTGACGAACGTTTTTTCATCGAGCTTTTGACGATAACGCAAGCCGCCGGCAATCAGGGTGACACTGACTTTGGCTGCGGGTTTACCATCCAGCGTCAGGCGGAACTGGGCAGTTTCGCCAGCGACCAGATCGTTAGGATGTGTGGCACCGCTCAACTCCAGGCCATTGCCAGTGATATCCATGGACTTGCCACCGGGTTTGCCGTTGGTGACAAAAGTTTCAACGCGGCCACTGCGTTGTGTGACTTGCAGTTCTTCAGCGTTAGCAGGTACTTCCTTGGCAAATGTTTCTGCCGTACCGCGCCAGCGTTTGACTTTACCTTCTTCTTTATAACTGGCGAACAGGCCTTCATTCAAAAGACCGATTTTATAGCTACCAGTCTGGCCGAGCTTGACATCAAAACTGCTGCGGAATTTGCCTGTGCTGGCATTTTCCGGTTTTAAGGATGTGCCATCCGGTGCAGTAATGAACAGGTTATCTAGCTTTAATGCATTGTGATCAAAAACAAAGACATCGGTAGCCGCCGCTGCATCAACGGTGACCCATGGCGTATTGCCAGCAACGATGGTTGAAGAGGGCACCAGAAATGCACGATGCGCCTGGGCGGTGAAAGCTGCGCACGCCAGAGCTGAAAAGAGGGCGATTTTTTTTAAATTTTTCATGACGGTCCTTGGGCCTTGTTTACGCGTTTATTAGCGTATCTATTATTTAATGGTGACAGCAATCGCGCCCAGTTCACTGGTGCCTTGTGCTTTCAGGTTTTGTTCACCTTTGGCTTGCCACTGGAATGGCACCTTGACCACTTCACGGCCACCACCCTCACGCGCAGCTTCTACGATGAGTTGGTAATCACCGGCGGGCAATTTGGCCAGTACACCTTTGTCGCTCGCAAAACTCAGGGTTTGCTCGCCCGTAGTACGGGTAGCACCGCTGACGCCTTCCACCGGCATCTGCAATTCACGGCCACTACGGCGCCACCACTGGCGCATATCCTTCAACCACTTTGTGCCTTCATTGTCGCGTTTTTTCAAGTCATACCAGACTGCCAGGTTGCCAGCAAATGTCTGGTCTGGTTTCTCCAGCCAGATTGCCACATAGGGTTTGTGATATTCAGCCACATTCAGGCGCGGCACTTCGACTTTCAAAGTCAGGTCAGCCGCAACAGCATTCAAGGCTGGGACACCCAGCAAACTGGTGATGGCAAACGGGAGCAATTTACGCATGGATATACAACCTTATTAAGAACAAAGAGTGAACGGTTTTAAAGAGTGAACGGTTTTAAAATAATTAGTGAATAAATATCAGGGCAAGTATCAGTGGCAGCACCAGGCCAAACACTACCACCGGCCAGGTGCTCGGGCGTTTGCCTGCATGCATCTTCAGCAGGAACAAGCCAGTCACACAAAAAATCAGGCAGACCACTGCAAACACGTCAATAAACCAGTTCCAGGCAGTGCCGGTATTGCGGCCTTTATGCAAGTCATTAAAGTAGGCAATCCAGCCGCGGCTGGTCAGCTCATATTCAATCTCGCCATTGTCCAGGGCTATGCGCAACCAGGCGTCACCACCTGGACGGGGCAAACCTACATACACTTCTTCTGGTGACCATTCCGGCACCTGTCCATTGAGCTTGATACCCAGGTCTTGCGCCAGCCAATCACTGACGTTGCCTGGTATCGGCGCATCATCGGTATTTTTCAATGCATTCAATTGCGACAACAAGGCAAATGGCAATTTGCCTTCTTTCTTGCTCACCACAGGGTGTGCTTCTATCTGTGCAGAGTGATTCAGGGTGATGCCAGTGGCAGCAAACAGGATCATGGCAATCAGGCAAAGTGCTGAACTGATCCAATGCCATTGATGTAAATGGCGCAACCAGAAAGCCCTGCTTTGGTGTTGCGATAAATTGTCTGAACCGGCTTGCATGAATTTATTCTTGTTCATTCTAAATGATAACTATTCTCAATTGTACATGGAGTTACACCCTAAAAGCAGTGGGAATTGTACATTTTTGTTTCCAGCACAGAGCGCAATAAGCAAATTGGCAAATCTTTGTTGAATCTTTGCCAAGCCTTTCATAAAGTCCTGCAAAGCTGCGCGTGATAAACTTTTAATGATTTCAACTTATATTTACCCATTATGAACGTCGTCATTCTTGCTGCAGGCATGGGCAAACGCATGCAGTCTTCTCTGCCCAAGGTGTTGCATACGCTGGCAGGCAAGCCTTTGCTGAGCCATGTGATCGCAACTGCTCGTGAGCTTCAGGCCAGCAATATTTGTGTTATCTATGGTCACGGTGGCGAACAGGTACCAACAACTGTCGCCGCCAAAGACTTGCGCTTTGCACTGCAAGAACCACAACTCGGTACCGGCCACGCCGTTGCCCAGGCTTTGCCGGTGCTCGATGTCAATCAGCCTAGCCTGGTCTTGTATGGCGACGTGCCCTTGACGACACCAGCCAGCCTGGCCCGCCTCATCACCGCGGCAGGCAAAGATAAGCTGGGCATATTGACGGTGGACATGGCTGACCCTACAGGTTTGGGCCGTATCGTCAGGGAGGAAGGCATCATCAAGCGCATCGTCGAACAAAAAGATGCCAGTGAGACTGAGCGCCAGATCACAGAAACCAACACGGGCATCATGTCCATACCAACTGCGCATCTGCAAAAATGGCTGAGCAATCTATCCAACAAGAATGCACAGGGTGAATATTATCTGACCGACATTGTCGCCCAGGCAGTTGCCGATGGCGTGGAGGTGGTCTCTGCTCAGCCCGATGCAGTCTGGGAAACCTTGGGTGTCAATAGCAAGGTGCAACTGGCTGAGCTGGAACGCACCCATCAAAAAAATATCGCCCTCAAATTGCTGGAGCAAGGCGTGGGCCTGTATGACCCGGCGCGCATTGATGTGCGCGGCAACCTGCAATGCGGGCGCGATGTCTCTATTGATGTGGGTTGCGTCTTTATCGGCGAAGTGCAACTGGAAGATGGCGTGACGATAGGCCCGAACTGTGTTATCAAGAATGCGCGCATTGCCGCAGGCAGTGTGATCAAGGCCTTTTGCCACATAGAAGATGCCATCGTCGGCGCCAAATCTCAGATAGGCCCCTATGCCAGATTGCGCCCCGGTACCGAGCTGGCAGAAGATGTGCACATCGGTAATTTTGTTGAAGTAAAAAATAGCCAGATCGCTGCACACAGCAAGGCCAACCACCTGGCGTATATTGGTGACGCTACCATAGGCAGCCGCGTCAATATTGGTGCCGGCACGATTACCTGCAATTATGATGGCGTGAACAAGTCACGTACCATCATCGAGGACGATGCTTTCATCGGCAGTGATACACAACTGGTGGCGCCAGTGCGGGTAGGCAAGGGCGCGACGCTGGGCGCGGGTACGACCCTGACGAAGGATGCACCAGCAGGCAAGCTGACCGTATCACGCGCAAAACAAATCACGATCGATGGCTGGCAGCGTCCAGTTAAAATCAAGAAGTAAATATTCATGGTGTAGCGGTCAGCCATGTCAGTCATATCGGCTGGCCGCCACACAGTAATACACATCAAAAAATCAGGATAATGTTTGCAATAACTGCGCAGCTTTCTGGGCTTGTGGCGCATTGTTCTTGACTATCTCGTTCAGATATTTTTTCGCTTCATCTGCACGGTTTTTCTCTTCTGCCAAAGTCGCCGCACGCATCCACACAGCGCCACGGAAGTTCACATCAATCTGGGCAAACTGCTGGGCATCAATGACATCTTTCAGCAATTGCTCACCCTTGTCATGACGGTTCATGATTTTTGGCATAGCCAGATAAGTGCTTGCTGCAACAAAGCGCACTTCCAGTGCAACCGGCACGCTGCCATGCATGGTCTGGCTATCATTGGACAATCGCAAAGCCTTTTCCACCATCGTCGTGCCATCTTCAAGTGCCGTTGCTTTTTCACCTTTGGCCAATTTATCCAGTGAGGACTTGGCAATTGCCGCACCAGCATAGGACCTCAGCAAAGGGTTGCCAGGTTCCTGTTGCAACATGTTGTTGAAAGTGCTGGCGGTCTGCTGGTTAGCTGTGCGGTTTGCATCAATCTCTGCTTGCTCCAATGAATTGATGTAATCCTGATTCAACCAGGCACTGACAGCATTGGCGACATATTGCTCCTGGCTGATGGTCGGTGCCGTCACCAATTGTTTAACTGCAGTCTTGAATTCAGTTTCAGAAAAAGCCATGGCATTACTGGCAGAAAGTGTAGCGATGCCTGTGGCAAGCAACAGGGTTTTGATGGTGGCGGTAGCAAAAATATTTTTCATGATGGACTCCATTAATATAAGTAAATGAGTAAATAATTTGTATGTTGTTGGGGGAAAGCAATGACAGATTAAGACCTGTCTGCGCAGGTCACTAGCTGTATGAGATCAGCGGCATGAATCTGGTGTGAAGCGCAAAGAAACTGGCGCGAAAGGAAAATTGGTCACCTGCAAATTTATAGTGCCATCATGTCAGGCAGAGAGGCAATTCTGCAACACCATGGTGAAGCTTGCCGCAGCAATCCTGGCGTAGAAAGGCAACTGAAAGCTTGAACTCCTTAGCATGTGACCTGACTACATGACACGCATGTTGTCTGCACAACAAAAAATCTACAGGAGAACACCGATGAAGAAGTTACTCGGCGCGGCCACGCTGGCTTGCATGGCAACCGCGGCGCATGCGCAAACCAGCGTCACAATCTACGGCCTCATTGATGCCAATATCACTTACAACAATAATGCAGATGCCAATAAAGGCAGTCAGTTCAAACTCAATAGTGGCGGCATGAATACCTCGCGTTTTGGTTTGCGCGGTAGTGAAGACCTGGGTGGTGGCCTGAAAGCCATCATGCAGCTCGAAGGCGGTATTCTGCTCGATACCGGTGCTTCTGATGGTGACATCTTTGGCCGTCAGGCCAATGTCGGCCTGCAAGGAGATTTTGGCCGCGTCGTTGCAGGCCGCTCTTACAGCACTACCTACGATTTCATTTTGCCATTTGACCCCATGGGTTATGCGCCGCAATATTCCTGGGCAACATCTGCCGGTGCCACTGGCAACCGCAAAGACGGCATGCTGACGACAATTTCCAATCTGGTTAAATACCAATATGACGGCAAGGGTTACAAGCTGGGTGCGACCTATGGCTTTGGTGAAGTGGCAGGCAATACATCAGGCAATGCCAAATACATTGTTGCGGCAAGTGCATTCGATGGCCCATGGGCGGCAGTCATTACGTACGAGCAAAACAACAGTGCACCGATAGCCAGTGGTTCTTATGATCAGGCCAAGGTACTGCATCTGGCAGGCTCTTACGAACTGGGTGACATCAAGCTGTTTGCTGGTTACCGCAATTTCAAAAAGACCCTGGCAACGGGTGCAGCAGACCAGCGCAGTGACACATTGTGGCTGGGTGCCAATTATTCAATTGCACCTGCATGGACTTTGACAGGTATCTACTACTACCAGGACATCAAGAATGTTGCGCCAGGCGCAGATGCTGACCCAGGTTTGCTGGTGCTGCGTGCCAGATATGCGTTGTCAAAACGTACTGACCTCTATGTCGCCACTGGCTATGCCAAGGCCAGCAATAACAAGCTGACGGGTGTGTCGCGTGATGATGCAGGGTTTGCGACGAACCAGGCATCGGCAACTGTTGGTATCCAACACCGCTTTTAATAACATGATGTTATAAAACCGAAAGCCCTGAATTGCCAAGCAGATCAGGGCTTTTTATCGTCGATGGACAATTCACTGCGGCCTGACTTCTTTCTTCAAAGCCGCCATCGCCATCTTCTCGACCAGGCCAGGTGCAATCAGTTTCAACCAGCGCCCCAGCTTGCCCTTGAAGCTCATGACCACTTCGCGGTCACCGCGTTCATAGCCACGTATGATCAGTGATGCACATTCTTCTATCGACATCGCATCATCTTCTTTCAAGCCACTCTTGCCTGCTGCTTCTCCAGCCGCGTTGTAGCCGTTATAGCGTATCTGGGTAGCCACCACGCCAGGATAAGCCAGCGTTACCTTGACGCCTGCTTCTTTCACTTCTGAACGCAGGCATTCAAAAAAACCGCCCATGGCAAACTTGCTCGCGCTATACGCGGTGCGGCCCGGTACACCGATCAGGCCTGCCAGGGAAGATACCGCGACAATAGTGCCGCGTGATTTTTTGAGATGTGGCAGGGCAGCATGGGTGCACCAGACACTGCCCCAAAAATTGATACGCATGAGTTCCTGGTACCAGCCTAGGTTATCTACCTCTTCCAGCAGCGCCTGGGCAGATTTACCCGCGTTATTGATGAGCACATCAATACTGCCAAATTGTTCTACCGCTGCATCTATCAGATGGCGGCAATTGGCTTCCATGCCGACATCGGTTTTTACCACAAGTGACACGGCACCAAAGCCCTTGCATTCGGCAGCGACTTTTTTGAGTGCATCTTCATTGCGCGCCGCCAGCACCAGTGCCAGGCTGGGGCCATATTTCCTGGCCAGTTGCCGCGCAATTTCTGCTCCTATTCCATCTGAACTGCCGGTAATGACAACGACCTTGTGTTTTGCCTTCATAGTTTGTAGCTTTCATCCGTTCGATCAAGTTTGCGTATCAGGGAAGGCCAGACAAAAGCACCACCCAAACCACCAGTCTGTACGCGCATGGCTTCTGCCACCCCTTTGACGATAAGGGGATTTACATGTACCAGTTCACCACCAGCCTGCGCCGCCAGTTGTATCTGGCAAGTCGCCTCAAAGGTGTACATGGACAGGAATGCATCGGCGATCGACTTGCCTGCTGTCAATAAGCCATGATTGCGCAACATCAGGAAGTTAGCCTGTCCCATGTCAGCTTGCAAGCGCGGTTTCTCATCTTCCCTGAAGGCAACGCCCTCATAATCATGATAAGCCAGCGATGCCAGCACAAAAGTTGACTGCTGCGACAGCGGCAGCACGCCACATTTTTGTGCACTGACGGCAACACCGGCCCGTGTATGCGTGTGCAAAACACATTGCACATCTTCCCGTGCAGCATGTACTGCACTATGAATGACAAAACCAGCCGGGTTCACCGGAAAGGGTGAATCAATCACCTTATTGCACTGCTGATCCACCTTCACCAAAGAGGAAGCCGTGATTTCATCAAACATCAAACCATAGGGGTTGATGAGAAAATGATGCTCAGGCCCGGGGATGCGTGCACTGATATGGGTGAACACCAGGTCGCTCCAGCCATACAATGCCACAAGGCGGTAACAGGCGGCCAGGTCGACACGCACTTGCCATTCTTCTGCGCTGACTTGATCTTTGACTGAGGGGATATGCATATTGTCTCCGGTGTTGTTTTTTTGTGAATCGGGTTGGTGATTATTGATCGTTGTTGCCGCTGACAGCAGCTTTATAGATCGTGTTTCGCGGCTGACTAAACAGCTTGGCCAGCATGGGTTCAAATTCCACCAGCGGGAAAGTCTCTGCATGCGCATCAAAAGACGGGTTGTCATACAGCGCGCAAAATTCTGCCGTGCGTTCAAAATGTGGATGACCGCGGAACTGCTCGCGCATATCCCTGTCCATGCCTATGTGATGGAAAAAATAATTGCCCTGGAAAATGCCATGGTGTTGCACCATCCACAGGTTTTCTTCACTGACAAAAGGTTTCAATATGGCTGCCGCAATATCCGGGTGATTGAATGAGCCCAGGGTGTCGCCTATGTCATGTAGCAAGGCACAACAGACATATTCATCATCACGGCCATCGCGCAAGGCGCGCGTGGCGGTTTGCAGCGAATGAGTGAACCTGTCGACCGGAAAGCCGCCGTAGTCCCCCTCCAGCAAACGCAGGTGTTGCAAGACCCTGTCCGGCAAAGCCTTGGCAAACTCCTTGAATTCGCCACCGATCAATTGCCATTCTTGCTGTGTACTGTCCTCCATGCGGACAAATTGCGCACGATGTTGCATTTGGATACTCCCTGAAGTTTTGCATTCACGTACCTTACTACGCGTGTTTCACCCCAAACTGTCAAATCTTTTACAATTGGCCGTATCTGATCACGCGGGGTATTCTTTATGGTGTCACAAGCAAATTTAATGGCGATCCTGCTGGCCGACCCCTGGTTCGCCAGCCTGCCTGTGGCTGACCGCAAGTCCATGTTAGCCGGATGTGAGCATTTGCGCTTGCGGCCTGGTGAAATGTTGTTTCGGCAAGGCGACGACCCCCATGGCTTTTATGCCCTGCTCAGCGGCAGCGTCAAGATGTCCACCCTTAGTGCAGAAGGCCGCGAAGCCATCCTTATTTTTCTGGAAGCGGCAACCTGGTTCGGTGAAATTTCTCTTATTGATGACCAGCCCCGCACCCACGATGCCACCGCACTGACCGAGGTGGAGCTGTTAGTGCTCGATCCGCAAGTTTTCCGCAGTCTCATGCAGCGCAACTCTTTTGCCACGGCGATCGCCCGTATGCTGGCGAGGCGCATACGATTGCTGTATGGCATAGTCGAAGATGCCAGCCTGCGCTCAGTACGCGCCAGGGTGGCGCGTCGCCTGCTGTTGCTGGCAGAAGTAGCCAGCCAGCAGGAAGACGGCCATGCCATCGTGCCTGTAACACAAGAAGCACTCGCCATGATGCTGGGCATGACACGCCAGACCCTGTCGAAAGAATTGAGTTTTTTCAAGCAACATGGTTTGATCAGGCTTGCTTATGGCAAGATAGAAATCCTGTCAGAAAGCAGGCTCGAAGCTTTATGTGACAAAGAGTGACTTTCTTGACTGCAATCTTGCTTGCCGTTAAGCATCATAATGATCTATCGTGTACAGGTTCATGTTCAAGGTGAATCTTGATGAATATGCTGATAAAGTGCCACACCATGCGTGTCGTTCTGATCTTATTCCTGAGCCATTTTTCCTGGCAGGTTCAGGCGGCTTGTTCGCGTGTCATCAATGCGCCTGTGGCGTCGCTGGGTTTTAGCGTGATCGTTAATGGCGACAGCATCAGCGGTATTTATCCCGATATTTTTCGTAACCTCTCTTCCAAAGAAACTTGTCAGTTTCATTTTTCAGCAGTCCCCCGTGCCCGCCTTGAACTGATGTTTGAAAACGGCCAGGCAGACCTTCTGTTCCCGGCCATACGTACCGCCAAACGCGATGAGCATGGTTTTTTCGTCCCTCTCATTTATACCCGTGCCATACTGATTTCTTTGCAGTCTGCCCGGCCCACTATCCATAGCCAGCAAGAACTGCTGGAGCAAAAAAACCTGAAGGTAGTGGTCGTGCGTGGCTATGACTATGGCGAAGCCTATCAGGCCATCCTCACTGAATTACAAAAACAGGGCAGGCTGATCATAGAGGCGGACACCGTCTCTGCCGCCCGCGTCTTGAAAGCCGGGGTCGCAGATATCTCCATCATGGCACCCTATATTTTTGCCGGAGCAGTGCAGGGCGATGCCAGGGTGGAAGACATGGCCGACAAGCTCAGGTTTGATGCCTTGCCAGAATTGAACTGGAGCGACAGCGGCATCTACCTCTCCAAAAAAAGTCTGAGCCAGGATGACCGCAACGCCCTGCAAGACATGATGGAACGTGCCGCCCGTTCCGGCATGGTCTGGAAAGGTTTTTTACGCTACTACAAACCAGACGTGTTAAAAGAAGGAAACCGCCCCCGCTAAGCGGCTTGGCAGCGTAGGTATTCAATGTTCAATATGGCTATAATCAAGAAAAATAGTGATGGGTTCCCAGATGCAGATTGCCGTATTACCTATGATATTGTTTGTTGCTCTGCTGGCATCCGCCCCGCAGATTTTTGCAGCCTGTTCACGCATCATCAATGTGCCAGTCGCTGTTACTGGCCGCAGTGTCATCATCAACGGTGAGCAAATCGATGGCATCTACCCTGACATCTTGCGCAGCCTGATGGAAAAAGACACCTGTAAATTTGCCCTGTCCGCCGTGCCCAGGGCCAGGATGGAATTGATGTTTGAAACCGGCAGGGCAGACTTGCTCATCCCCGCCAGCCGTACCCCCAAGCGCGACGAGCATGGCATTTTCGTGCCCATGATCTACAACCGCGCCACCCTCATTTCGATAGAAAGCAACCGCCCTGTCGTCACCTCAGTGCAAGACCTGCTCGATAAAAAAGACTTGAAGGTCGCCCTGGTGCGCGGTTTTGATTATGGTCCTGCCTATCAGGACCTGATCAAAGAGCTGACCAGGCAAAAGCGGCTGTACTTTGACACCGACCCGCTGTCAGTCGCACGCCTGCTCAAGGCCGGTATTGCCGATGTCACCATCATGGCCCCCTCCATCCTCGCAGGTGTCATCATGGATGATGCACGCGTACAAGACATGCTGGAGAAATTACGTTTCGAACCTATCCCCGAACTGCCTTGGGGTGACAGCGGTGCCTATATATCCAAAAAATCGCTGACTGCAGAAGATACAGCGGCACTCAAGGACATACTGGAGCAAGTCGCCAAATCCGGCATGGTATGGAAGGGCTTTCAGCGTTATTATCCGGCGAATGTACTAAAAGAAAGCATACGCCCTCGCTAACGGGCTTGCCCAAAATCTACAATGCAATAGCTGTCTCAAACTTGCTACGCAAGATAGAAAAAAAACTACGCACATTGCGCACATTGGCATGCGTAGCAAACAGCCTGTGGGCCAGCGCATGATAAGCCGCCATGTCTGCCACCTGTATCACCAGCACAAAATCAGGCCCCTGCGACACGCGGTAACATTGTTGCACCGCCCCTTCCCGCGCCACCAGTTGCTCAAATTCCACCAGCTTCTCAGTCGCCTGGTGATCCAGCGTGATTTCGACTATCGCAGTCAAGCCCGCCCCCAGCTTGCTGGCATCCAGCAACGCCACCTGTCGGCTGATGATGCCTTCTTCCGTCAGCCGTTTGACACGGCGCAGACAGGTGGGGGCAGACGCATGCACCCGCAAGGCCAGCTCATGATTGGTCAGCGAGGCATCTTTTTGCAATTGCTGCAAAATGCGTTTATCGAGTTCATCCAGCTCATTGACAGTCAACATATGATCGATAATTCCAAATTTTCTTATATATTGAAATAATAGTTCAAGTAAAGAATTGATGTTCTATAAATTTCAATAATAGATTAATTTTGAAAGAAAATATCAAGCCATCTGCTTTAGCATGAACACATATTCATTCTTTATCAGAGGTTACCATGTGCGGTATCGTCGGCGCAGTTGCTCAACGCAATATCACCCCCGTCTTGCTTGAAGGCCTGAAGCGGCTTGAATACCGCGGCTATGACTCATGCGGCATCGCCCTGCATATCGATGGCCACTTGCAGCGCTCACGCAGCACCTCCCGCGTGGCAGACCTGCAGGCACAGATCGACCAGTCCGGCCTCGCTGGCTTCACGGGTATCGCCCACACCCGCTGGGCCACGCATGGCGCACCGTCTTCATCAAATGCCCACCCGCATTTCTCGCGTGAACGCATCGCCCTCGTACACAACGGCATCATAGAAAACCATGAAGAACTGCGCGCAGAACTCACGCAAGCTGGCTATGTGTTTGAAAGCCAGACCGACACCGAAGTCATCGCCCACCTGATAGACCACCTCTATAGTGGTGATTTGTTCGAGACCGTGCAAATCGCCATCAAGCGTCTGACAGGCGCATTTGCGATTGCCGTCTTCTGCCGCGACGAACCTCACCGCGTCGTTGGTGCTCGCCAGGGTTCCCCGCTCATCGTCGGCGTAGGCCAGGGTGAAAACTTCCTCGCATCCGACGCCATGGCACTCGCAGGCACCACCGACCAGATCATCTATCTCGAAGAAGGTGATGTCGTCGATCTGCAACTGCAAAAAGTATGGATAGTCGACAG
Source organism: Undibacterium sp. Ji42W (assembly GCF_049340405.1). Lineage (NCBI taxonomy): Bacteria > Pseudomonadati > Pseudomonadota > Betaproteobacteria > Burkholderiales > Oxalobacteraceae > Undibacterium > Undibacterium sp. Ji42W. The sequence goes on along the minus strand of NZ_JBMPOV010000002.1, from coordinate 146,314 downwards.
CGAAGGCAAATCAGTCCAGCGCGAAGTAAAAACCGTGCACGCTCACAGCGGCGCAGCAGAGCTGGGCCCTTACCGCCACTACATGCAAAAAGAAATCTTCGAGCAACCGCGTGCGATTGCCGACACGCTCGAAGGTGTCATCAGCATCATGCCCGAGCTGTTTGGCGATGGCGCCTACAAAGTCTTCAAGCAGATAGACTCTGTACTAATACTCGCCTGCGGCACCAGCTATTACGCTGGCCTGACGGCCAAATACTGGATAGAAGCGATAGCAAAAATCCCCGTCAATGTAGAAATCGCCAGCGAATACCGCTACCGCGAAAGCGTGCCCAACCCCAATTCACTGGTCGTCACCATATCGCAAAGTGGCGAGACCGCAGACACCCTGGCCGCATTGAAACATGCACGCAGCCTCGGCATGCTGCACACCCTCACAGTCTGCAATGTCGCCACCAGTGCCATGGTGCGCGAATGCGCCTTGTCATACATCACCCATGCGGGTGTAGAAGTCGGCGTCGCTTCCACCAAGGCTTTCACCACACAACTGGCAGCACTCTTCCTGCTGGCACTGTCCCTCGCGCAAAGCAAAGGCCGCCTCAGTGAGACTGATGAAGCAGAACACATACGCGCCCTGCGCCACCTGCCCGTCGCCATCAGCGCCGTGCTGGCACTGGAACCGCAAATCATTTCCTGGGCAGAAGAATTCGCCCGCAAAGAAAATGCACTCTTCCTCGGCCGCGGCCTGCATTATCCCATCGCACTTGAAGGCGCATTAAAACTCAAAGAGATTTCCTACATCCACGCCGAAGCCTACCCCGCAGGTGAACTCAAACACGGCCCCCTGGCCCTGGTCACCAAGGAAATGCCCGTCGTCACCGTCGCCCCCAACGACACCCTGATAGAAAAACTCAAATCCAACATGCAGGAAGTCCGCGCCCGCGGCGGCGAACTCTACGTCTTCGCCGACGCCGACTCCCGCATCACTTCCAGCGAAGGCGTACATGTGATACGCCTGCCAGAACACTACGGCCAGTTGTCACCAATACTGCACGTAGTGCCACTGCAATTGCTGGCTTATCACACAGCACTGGCGCGGGGGACTGACGTTGATAAACCACGTAACTTGGCCAAAAGTGTCACTGTTGAATAAAGCAAGTGTGAGTCGGTGACTAGTTGTTCTCGTAAATTAAAGTTCTAAACATTCCCTTAAAGTCGTAAACCGGATATTACTGCCAAATCAAAGGCGAGCAGTGCCAGAAAGTATCTGAAAAAAATACAGAAACAATAGAATTCCTGATGAATCGAAATTATTGCTGATGAGGTATGGATATTGAGGGAGGGCTATGCCATTTTTCAATTTAAACGGTCGAATTCTGCTGACACTACCTCAGAATGAAACGCTTTACAGCCTGTCGCGCCTCTCCAGTCAAATTTGAGCACACGCTTGTATCCTTCAAAATCGCCAGGCCCGGGCAGCGATTGGGTCGGCGGCATTCATCCTGCCAGCGCCGGTTTCCTTCCCGATTTGCGGGCATTTATCGCATGGGCGAAAACACGCGCACCCTAGCCGTTAGAATAGCGGGCAAGTTCTACACGAGGAATTTAATGAGTTCTCCCCCATTTCTGCCATTCAACGAGCCTCCCGTACCGGAAGTCGAGCACGACCGCAGCTTGGTGCGCCGCTACCTGCTGCAGTCGGCGCTGCGCTTCAACGCTGGTTCGCTGTTGTTCCTGTCGCTGGCGATCGCGTTGCTACCGCTCTGGCTGAACTTCGGTCCGGATGCGCCGGGCGAAGTAGAGCACCACAAGCTGACTCTGTACATTGTCGGTGGCGTTGCGCTGGCGGTGATGGCCTGGCTCGCGCTGATTTCGAGCGGGATCGCCCGCAGCTTTCTTGCCCGGCTGGGCGATGAGGGCCGGGCGCTGTGTGCGGAGGCGATGGCTTCCTCGGTGACGCGTCGCATCGATGCGCCGTTCAATACCTATACTACCTTTGACCTGTGCACCGAGTCCTTGTCGGGGCTGGCGCTCGGCACGGCACTCGGCTACTCTGGCCCGCCGGCGTTCATCCACGACCCTTTCAAGGGCCGGATCGTGCTGGGCCGCTGGCGTCCGTTGGCGCTGGGGCGCCATGTCGAGGTGAGGGTGTCGTCCGATTTGGGCCCCAGCTGCCGCATCGAGCTGCGCTGCCACCCGGGCCTGGCTTGGTTCGCGATCCAGCAGGGTGAGTCGCTGAGGACCGCCGAGATAGTGTCTGCGCAACTGCGCCAGCACCTCGCGCGCCATGCAAACGCACTGAACGCGGCTCGGCGTGAGCGCGAACTGGAACGCACCTCGCTGCAGGCGCGCCTGTCAGCCTTGCAGGCCCAAGTAGAGCCGCACTTCCTGTTCAATACCCTGGCAAATCTAAAGTACCTGATCCGCACCGACCAGCAGGCCGCGCAGGACATGCTCGACCACCTGGTCGGCTACCTGCAGAACGCGATGCCGGATATGCGCTCAGTGTCCTCGACCCTGGGACGAGAGATGGACCTGGTTAACGACTACCTGGCGGTGATGCGCATCCGCATGGGCGCGCGCCTGCGCTTCGCAGTCGAAGTGGCCGAGGAAATGCGCAGCCTGCCGTTCCCGCCGGCGATGCTGATCTCGCTGGTGGAAAACGCCGTCAAACACGGATTGGAGCGGGCCAGCCGACCGGGCCTGATCACCATCAGCGCAAGGCATGAGAGCGACGGGAAGGACGAGCTGCTGAGCGTGTCTGTGGTCGACGACGGCATCGGCTTGACCGAACAAGCCGGGCAAGGCACGGGGTTGGCGAATATCGCAGAGCGCTTGCTGCTGCTATACGGGCGCAAGGCCAGCCTTTTCGTGGAGCCGGGCGACGTACAAGGCGTACGCGCATTGTTGACCGTGCCTGTTGTTGGGAGCCACGTATGATGCTACGCGCCCTGATCGTCGAAGACGAGCCTCTGCTGCGGGCAGAGCTGATGGACCAGTTGCGTGTCTTGTGGCCCGAACTACAAATCGCCGGCCAAGTCGAAAACGGCATCGAAGCGGTGGCAAGCATCGATGCGCTGAAACCAGACATCGTCTTCCTGGACATACAGATGCCCGGCCTCAACGGCATGGAGGTGGCGCGCCATATTCCCGAGTCGTGCCAAGTCGTGTTCGTTACGGCGCATGCGGAGTATGCCTTAGCCGCTTTCGATGCCGGCGCGTCCGACTATCTGGTCAAGCCGTTGACGACCATACGCCTGCTGCAGACGATCCGCCGTCTGAAGTCGCGCACGACCGCAAGCCCGCCACCGACCGTCTGGAAACAGGTTTTTGAACAGGAGAGTGCACCGGTGTACCTCAAGTGGATTAAGGCTTCGAGCGGCAATTCGGTGCGGCTGGTGATGGTGAGCGAAGTGCTGTACTTCCAGTCGAACGAAAAGTACACGCGGGTGGTGACGATGGACGGCGATGCGCTGATTCGCTTGCCTCTCAAGTCCCTGCTTGAGCAACTGGACCCGCAGCTGTTCGCGCAAATCCACCGCAGCGCCATCGTCAATCTTCAGGCTATTGACCGGATCGAACGCAGTGAATACGGCGCGCGCGGCGGCGGCGGCGGGCTAGAGGTAATCCTGAAAGGCCGGACCGAGCGCTTGAGCGTTAGTGAGGCGTTTACCAAGCAGTTCCGCCAGATGTAGCAGGGTGGACCGGGGTTTCGAATCGAGCAGCGCAGGGCTGTTGAAACCCTTCTGCTGAACGGCCGCAATCTTGCCAACGGCGCGTTTTTTGGTTCAGTTCGCAATTAATCGTTTCCACATATTAATCTGAAAGGAAGATAATGAAAAAGAAATGGATAGTCACACTGTCTTTGTTATTGCTGACCGTGACAGGGGCAATCGCCGGCCCGCTGTCAACAGGGGAGATCGATAGCGCTACCCGGTTGGAGGTCATCGATACGCTGATCGCCAAGCTGAATGCCCACTACGTTTTCCCAGACAAAGCCCAACAAGCCGAGGTCGTCTTGCGCCAGCACCAGCGCGAAGGCAAGTACGATGGGATCACGGACGGCAAACAGCTGGCTAAACAGCTGTCGGATGATATTGAGGGCGTTGTCCACGATAAGCATATGGCGGTATATGTCAGCACCCGCCCGGTGCCGCACGATGATGCAATGCCGCCGCCACCCCAGACGCGGGCGGAGTGGGAAAAACAGGTGCCGCCTGCCGCTCTTGAAAAGATTCTCGCATCAAACCTTGGCGTGGAAAAGGCTGATCACCTTAGTCCCAATATTGGCTACCTGCAGATTTCCTCTTTCGGGCCAGTTTTCCTCATATCCGACAAGTTCGCCGCAGTGATGAATAAACTCGCTGACACCGATGGCCTCATCATCGATCTGCGCAACAACGGCGGTGGCGGGGGAGACTCAGTGGCCCTACTGATCAGCTATCTGGTTGACGAGCGCACCCGCCTCAACGACACCTGGGAACGTACGACCGGCATCACCACGCAGTATTGGACGCAGGATAATCTTGATGGCAAACGCTATGGTGGCAAGAAGCCGGTTCTCATCCTGGCAGGCCCCAACACGAAGTCCGCCGCCGAATCCTTCGCGTACCAAATGCAGGCATTGAAACGCGCCACGGTGATCGGCGAACGCACTTGGGGCGGCGCTAACGCTTCGCGCCCATATCGTCTCAGCGAGTATTTTGCTGCCTTTATACCAAGTAGACGCTCAATCAGCCCAATCACCCATACAAACTGGGAGGGCACGGGCGTCATCCCGGATGTTGCGGCAAAGGTGGACGATGCACTCGCGGCGGCCAAAGATCTGATGCAGCGCCAACTTAATGGCGGCGCACCACCTGTTGCGACGGGTCGCTAAAACTACGGGTCACTAAAACCTCATATCAACATGCTGCGTGTAAAATTCATGTTTGTCACGATGAGGTCGAAACACCCCAACGCAGTCTTTAAGGTCGTGAAATGCTTCATCTCTACGGTAAGAACTTCGCCCGGTGTCCGTTTCCTGAGATAGGAGACGAAGGCGGACAAACACGGCTAGAACGGATGCAGAAGGTTTGGCTTAGTGTTGATTGACAGGTTTTATAGAGTTAAGTTTACGGCTTTAATGACCGGGAATAATTACCATTGTCACCACGCCCTCAATTTTTTTGGAGAAAGTAAATCATGGCAAAGTATCTCATTTCATTTCCCAGCGCTGCAATGAAAGTCCCCGACAGTGAGATGGAGGCGGTAGGACGAGACGCCCATGCTGTGATACGCGAAACCAAGGAAGCAGGCGTCTACGTTTACGCCGGTGGCATTGATGAAACCGCGCCACCCGTTCTGGTATCAGCCAGTGGCATAGTCTCTGAGGGCGGCTACCCCTGGGCACCGCCACTCAATGGCGGCTTTACGGTACTCGAGCTGGCTTCAAGAGAAGACGCCATCGCCTGGGCCGCACGTATCGCCGAAGCTTGTCGCTGTGATCAGGAGCTTAGGGTATTTGGGTTTGATCCGGAATCCTGAAGTCGGAGTGTTGCAGGCCCGATTAATTTATTTGATGTAATCAAAACCACGCAAAAACTATCCCTCAGCTTTCCGGAAAAAGCGCAGAAAGGCATTCAGGGTCTGTTCTGGTGCTTCTTCTGGCAGATAATGTCCACAAGACAGCGCGCCACCGCTGACTGCGCCATCGACAGATTTTTCTTGCCAGGTGTTGAGCACATCATAGGTATTGCCGACGACACCCTTGTTTCCCCACAATACCAGCAAGGGTGACTGGATTTTTTTGTCGGCGTCGGCGGCATCATGTTCAAGGTCTATCGATGCTGCGGCGCGGTAATCTTCGCAGACTGCATGCAGGGTTTCGGCGGTGTAGCAGCGACGATATTCTGCATAGGCTGCGGGGGTGATTGCGCCGGGGGTCTTGTTTTGTTTGTTGATATGGTGTTCCAGATAAAATTCCAGGTTGGCGCCTATCAATTTTTCTGGTAAGGGTGCTGGCTGTATCAGGAAGAACCACCACACATAACGGCTGGCAAATGCCATGTTCGTCGATGCATACATGATGGCAGTGGGGGCAATGTCCAGGAGGGCTGCGCGTTCTATGGCGTCTGGATGATCGAGCAGCATGCGGTGCACGACGCGCCCGCCACGGTCATGACCAGCCACCTGGAAACGAGAAAAGCCCAGTTGCTGCATGACTTCAACCTGGTCTTGCGCCATGAGCCGCTTTGAATACCCTATGTGATTTTCACCACCTTCTGGTTTGCCAGAGTCTCCGTAGCCGCGCAGGTCGGTCAGCACGACCGTAAAATGCTGCGCCAATGCCGGTGCGATTTTATGCCAGCAAGCCAGGGTTTGCGGATGACCATGCAATAGCAGAAGTGCAGGGCCCTGGCCACCCACCAAGGTGTGAATCGTGGTGCCGCTGGTGTTGAGCGTGCTGCTTTTGAAGCCCGGGAACATGCTGGCAATTGCTGATCCTTGTGGAGGCGCGGGTGTATTCACAGGGTATCCTTTACTGGGTAATGTCAGCGTTGCCGCCGATACTGCACCGGCAAGCAGGCTTCTTCTGCGAGTATTGATTTTACTCGCTTCAGTGCTTGCTTTAGCGGTAGTTGCTGCTATTGTTTTTGGGGATTCTGGCATGGCGTTCTCCTGATTTTTTCTTATCTGCATCTGTCAACGATTTCTCCAGCGTTTCAGCCAAAAATCTTCATCAATATCGTCGCCATGACTATCATTGATGCACCGCCTATGCGGGTAGAAATTTGCGCGAAAGGCATCATCTCCATACGGTTCGAAGCAGACAGGATCGCTACGTCGCCTGTGCCACCAAGCCCGCTATGGCAGGCAGTAACGATTGCTGATTCAACAGGGTACATTTTCATCAAAAAGCCTATACCGAAGCCACTTGCCACCATCGCCAGAACGATGGAAGCGCAGATCACGAAATAAGACAAACTCAGCGAATTGACCATCTGGTTCCATGGAACAAACAAAGTCCCCAGCCCCACCAATATCGCAAATGTCAGATTGTTCGTCATGAAGCGGTACATCTGGTAAGCGCCAAGTTCCATATCCGCTGGCATGATCTTGCTGACCTTGACCAAGGCTGCGCCGATGATCATCAGGATAGGGCCAGGGATACCTGTCACTGGTGCCAGTACCGAACCCAGAATAAAGAATGCACAGGTCAGCAACAGGCCAGCCCCCATCAGGCTGATGTTGAGCGGCGCTTCGTTCTGTTTAGCCAGCAATTCCTGGTCATTGCCATTGCGTACCAGGGTGCCGTTACCGCTATATTGCGGGCGCTTCTTGCCAAACCAGCTCAGCGCACCAGCCGACAAAATTGCCACCACATTGCCGATCAATGCAGCCGGGATCAGGGTCGCAACAATTTGCGCTTGTGGCGTCGCCGTGATCTCTGAATAGGCAATCGACAAGGGCAGGATGCCTTCACCAATACCGCCACCAAGAATAGGAATGATGATGTAGAAGAACACATGTTTCATCTCATAACCCAGCAACATGCCAACGGCAAGGCCCGCGCCAACTGCGGCGACAGTACCAACCAGCAGTGGGATAAACATGCGTATGAACCCCTGAACCAGCACCTTGTGGCTCATGCCCAGTATGCTGCCGACCACCAGGCAGGCAATGTACAGATATTGCAGGTTCGCCGTCTTCATCGCTGTCGTCAGCGCCTTGTGCATATCCTGGTCAAACAGATTATAGCCAAGCAGAGCCGAAGGCACGAACAGGCAGAGTATGGCTGATCCGCCTATGTGTTTAAGTAGCGGGATTCTGCTGCCCAGATCACCAAGCAAAAAGCCCGCTAACATCATGACCGCCAAGCCGCCGATCAAGTCATTCGGCAGACGATGGTTGATGGCGGCTGCGATAGTGATTACAGCCAATACGATATACACGGGTAATGGTAATGGCCCGATACGGATCGCCATCAACCTGTTCCAAAAACCTGCGCCTGCTGGTTCGGCAGGTAAAGCTGTTTCTATATGCATTTTTGTCTCCATTATTTTTTAGAAGCTGCCGGGAAATTAACCTGGCGTTGTTGCGCCTCCTTGCCGTACTAAAGTACTGTCTGCGTCGGCGACGCCTAGCCATCTTAATTTCCCAGCAGCCTCTCTATATCGCGCCGCACGAACGTCCGGTCGCATTGCCTGTTATGGTTTGTTCAAACCAGGCTGTCTCTGGTCTTGCTTGCCAGATTTTTTAGCCATGGGCGTTTCTGCCAATGACCTGTTGCAAAATCATTGATCTGCTCTTGCATGGCCAGTGTTGCACCGACCATATCCAAACCTTCAAGGAACATGCGGCGATGGCGTTCAGACAGAGAGAAAGACGCTGTCAGACTGTTGCTGCGCACTGTCATGCTCTCAACATCAATCAGCACATGCTTGTCTGAAGGACTGCTGATATCAGCAAGCAGCAAGTCAATCTCAGCTTGGGCAAGTGCCACCAGCATGAGCTTGTTGTTCATGGCGTTGGAATAGAAAATTTCTCCAAAGCTGGGGGCAATGACAGCATCAATCCCATACTGTTGCAGACCCCAGACCGCATGTTCACGGCTGGAACCACAACCAAAATTGGGACCGCCCACCAATATCCTGGTGCCAGCGTATTCAGCCTGGTTAAGCACACATTCAGGGCGGCTGTTTCCATCCAGATCAAAACGCATATCGTAGAGCAGACCCTTGGCGAGACCAGCCTTGTCGATACGCAGCAAAAATTGCTTGGGCATGATTTGATCAGTGTCGAGGTTGGCGACTGGCAAGGGTGCCGCAATACCTTCGATTCGGGTTTGGATAGTCATGCCTGTGCTCCTAATTTGCGCACATCAGTAATGCGGCCAGTCACAGCAGCCGCAGCAGCCATCGCCGGGCTCATCAGATGGGTGATCGCACCGCGACCCTGGCGGCCTTCAAAATTGCGGTTGGTGGTAGATGCACAGCGCTGGCCCGGGCTCAACACATCGTCGTTCATGGCCAGGCACATCGAGCAACCGGGTTGACGCCATTCAAAACCGGCATCGATAAAAAGCTGGGCAAGCCCCTCTGCTTCTGCCTGCCGCCTGACTTCGCCCGAACCCGGCACAATCATGGCGCGAACGGCAGGGGCAACGTAGCGGCCTTTGACAATCGCGGCGACTGCGCGCAGGTCTTCGATACGTGCATTGGTACAAGACCCAATAAAAACAACATCGACTGGCAAGCCTTCCACGCCATCACCTGCATGCAAACGTGTGTAATGAAGTGCGCGTTCCATGGTGTGACGCAGGGCATTACCACTGTCTGCTGGCATTTGCGGGATACGGGCCGTAATGGGAATTGCCTGGTCAGGGCTGGTGCCCCAGGTGACATAAGGCTCTACTTCATTTGCATCAAAATGCAGTTCAAGGTCAAAGCAGGCATCTTTGTCGCTATGCAGATCAGCCCAGTCCGTTTGTGCCATGGCCAGCATATCGCCTACCAGATCAGGGCAATGCGCTTTCACATAAGTTATGGTCGTCGCATCTGGCGCAATGAGCGCGCCGCGTGCACCTGCTTCGACAGCCATATTGCACAGCGTCATGCGCGCTTCCATGGACAACGAGCTTATTGCTTCACCACAGAACTCAACAACATAGCCCCGCGCACCTTGCGCACCGATTTGCCCAATGATCAGCAAGATCAGGTCTTTTGCCGTCGTGCCTGTGGGCAAGCGGCCCGCGACATGTATGCGCATGTCCAGCGCAAGTCGATAGACCAGCGTCTGCGTAGCCAGCACATGCTCCACTTCTGAAGTGCCAATGCCAAAACCCAGCGCACCAAACGCACCATAGGTGGTGGTATGGCTGTCACCACAAAGTATCACCATGCCGGGCCTGACCATGCCAAGTTCAGGGGCGATGACATGCTCTATGCCCTGGTAGCGGTCATTGGTATCAAACAAGGGTATGTCATGGAAATCACAATTGCGCTTCAGGTTCGATGCCTGCAAGGCAGAATGTGGCTCGGTAATCGTGCGTATCGCCAGCGGGTGAGTAGGGATAATATGATCGACCACTCCCAGGTTCTGGCCAGGCTGGGCAGCTTTCCTGCCGGCATGGGTCAATGCGGCAAATGCCTGGGGGCTGGTGTATTCGTTCATGATATGCAGATCGGCATACAGCAACACGTTTTGCGCATCCAGGCGGGCTACGGTGTGGGTTTCCACCAGTTTTTGGTATAGCGTTTTTGCTGTACCTGGCAATTCAGTCATGCATGTCTCCTTAGTTGAATTTGGCTCAATTCCCTATGGAAGACAAGTTAATTTATTGCGAATTGATTTACAATGACTTGAAAATCAAACTGTTTTTAACTTAAACGCAAAAATGAGCTCAGTATCTGATGTCGCTTTCTTCACCGAAGTAGTGAAAGCTGGCACGCTCTCAGGGGCCGCGCAGGAGCTTGGCGTATCCACTGCCGCCGTGAGCAGGCGGCTCGCCAATCTGGAAGCGCGCCTCAGCATACGCCTGCTGAACCGCACCACCAGACGGGCCGTTGTCACGCCAGAAGGCGAGCTATACCTGGCTGAGGGCCAAAAAATCCTGGCCGCACTGGAAGAGTTGGAGCAACGCCTGTCCAGCAGCAAGGCTGTCCCCAAAGGCCTGCTGCGTGTGAACGCCAGCTTTGGGTTTGGCAGACAATTCATTGCCCCCGCCATCGCAGGCTTTGTAGAAAACTATCCGGATGTGGAAGTGCAGATGCAACTGACGGACAGACCCGTCAACCTGTCCGACGATGGCTTTGATGTCTGCATACGATTTGGTGAAGTCCCTGACGCCAGGGTCACCTCAAAAAAAATCGCCAGCAACCGCCGCCTCTTGTGCGCATCCCCCATCTACCTTGAACGCCACGGCACACCGCTGACACCAACTGACCTGCAACGCCACCGCTGCATCGTCATTCGCGAAAGTGATGAGACTTACGGCACCTGGCATCTGCACAACGCAAATTCGCAGGCAACGGTAAAAGTACGCGGCACGGTATCAACCAACGACGGCGAATCAGCAGTCAGCTGGGCCTTGCAGGGCCAGGGCATCTTGCTGCGCTCAGACTGGAACGTCGCACCCTACCTGCAATCTGGCCGGCTGCGCGAAGTGCTAAGCGACTGGAAGCTACCCAATGCAGACATTCACGCTGTGTATCCCATGAAGAACAACCTGTCTGCCAAGGTGCTGGCATTTGTGAGTCACCTGGAAAAATATTTCAGGCAATACCGTTCGCAGGATGGGGTTAATACTGGATGGTAGAAGGGGTTTGAATGGGCAGACTCACCTTGATTCTTAGAGGATTACCGTAATCGTATCTTATACGACACGGACTATCGTTTGAAAATCCGCTACTTGTATTCGTAAAACTTAATTAAATCTGTCGTACTTCAGGGCATAAAAATCACGTATTTTATAGATAGGTAAGATGCCATCCTAATAGTTACCAGCCGAGTTCGGTTAAGAACAATCCCTACTGGAGAAAAAATTCCATGTCTAACATCGCAAAATTTGGTCTCAAGTCTCCCTACGATTTATATGAGAAATTAAAATATGATGCTCAATTGCTGTTGCGACGGCGGCGAGAGAATGCTGAGGAATATCGCCAAGAAGAATTTGAAGCATTCAATTTTTTTGTTACGGCATGGCATCTATACTACGATTGGTTACAAGGCGTGAGCAAAGATAAACCTAAGCATTCGCTTGAGAAAATTCAAAAAGCAACTTCGGAATTCAGAGAAATCAAAGATGTCATGAAGAACATTGCCAACGGCAGCAAGCATTTTGAACTGAATGCACCCGCTAAGGTTGCCGTGGGTGACCGCGAAATTAGCTCTTATTATTCATATTTTTTCGGACCTCAATTTTCCATTGATACGAAATCGTTTCATTTTCTGATGTACGAATTGGTGGGGGTAATAATGACATACTTTGAATGGATTTTTGACGATTCAAAGCCGGTATTGGTACCATTGGAGATAATTGAGAAGCTAAAAAAAGCGCGTGAACTTCGTACTGAACGAAAGAAATACACCTCAATAAAATGATTTTGATATGACTAATTCTGCTGCTTCTGTACCAGTCGTAACTTCTGCGTGGATGATATATGTGCCGGTAATTTGCGCGCTTATTGCTTCATCCGTAACGATTATAGGTATCGTCCTAAATAGCTATTTTGCTCGTAAACACAAGAAGGAAGAGCAAGAGCATGCGATTAAAAAAGAAATATTTTTAGGATTTGCTGAATATATTTCCAATTCAATGGCGTTGTTGCAAGCGGTGGTAAATCCGAGTTTAGAAGTGCAGGCTGTGCTTTCCAAGTACAGTGAGCAGGCCGGAGTGATAGGGAAAATGTACGTAGTTGCTGAACCAAATCTGTTGCTAGCAGCGAGGGCTCTAGTAACAGAATTAGAGACATATGGTTCTGAATTGGTGGCAATGCGTCGAGGACTGGATAATATTAACTTAAAGGTCGCCAACTTAAAAGAGTCGCATACTGAAGCTTCAAAAGCTCTCGACAATCTGAATGAGCATCGCCTATCGCTCTTTAGGTCCGGAACAATTCCGACAGAGAGTGTTCAGTCAGCCCATCAATGGGAGTGCGATTTTATTATAAAGCGATTAGATGAACTTACTGACACGCTGTATAAAGCGGAAGTTGAGGCATATCACTCTGCATTAAGTCTTTTTGAAATAGGTATCACTGCTTCTCAACAAGTGGAAGAGAAGACATTTATTGTGCTGCGATTAATAAAGGAGCAATTAAAAATTCCACATCAAGCTTTCACCTATGAAGAAGCGGTCAAAACACAGCATAAAAAGAGGGCCGAATCTGCGAAGAAGTTGATTCAAATACGGAAGGAAGCTACGGCTAAGAACTGACATCTTAGGTTAAGCATACTTCACATGCTTGAATTTCATTGCTCACCTAATGAAATTCCGTTAAATAATGAATGGTGTATTTGGTCACTTAAAGTCTTCTGATTTTTTCGTAGATGGCTTTATAAGAGAATAATATATGTGTGGATGCATTAGCATTATTTTGAATTTCGTCTAACGTGTGGGTCATTGCTTGGACATCAGAATTGTCTGCATCGTCAATCCGAATGTATGTTCCTTCAGGTACTGCTACAGATGTGCCTGTTGCTTTATCATGAAGTAGTTGTCCCAATCCTGCCCGCAAGATGTAATATTTCCCTATAACATGAATAAGATTCACTCTTCTGCCAACCGGTATATGGCCATTATTCTCGTAGTACTCGTTTAAATGGCAAGTGAGTGTGTCAGACCTGATAGCATCCGACGCATAAATCACCTTGAATGGCCAATCGTCATACTTTCGAAGTATAAATAATTGATGCACTCTTTCGCCGAGTGGTTTTGTCAGTGGAATTGAGGCCAATCCTTCAAGTGCATCGTGAAGTTGTTTTTTATCAAGTGTTGATTTAACTGAGATAACAGCCAAAGTTCCTTCTACCGGAGAGAAGCTTTTCCCGGATCCATCATTTACATCAAATTTCGGAGTTGTATCTGTTGTAATCAAAATGTCTAGTTGCTTGGATTCATTTCCGTTTTCATCAAAAAGAAATCCTCCTAATCGAACGTTACATTTTTGTGGCGCATGATTCTCTAGAAAACGCACATATGCCATTTCACGAGTGACGCCTATGTCCGAAGTGTTTGGGAATATGGACGCCTTCTCCGCGTCAGCTTTAAGCCCAACCCCTATATCTGCGTAATACTTTTTAAGCCTTTGAAAAATATCTTTTGTCATATCTATCCCTTGACTTTTATTTTATGGTACTAGTGCGTTAGTCGTATTGTAGTAACAAGATTAGAGTAAAAAACAGACGAAATCGTTAATCTTTATTTAATGTATCAATTTCACCTGTATGCGTGCCAGCAAACAGCACCGACCTATATCGCAGAAAATTGTCTAGTAAAACGGGCCAAATTCAGCGCCAATTATTAGGTTGTTCAACAAGCCTTCCCCGCCATCCAAGAAAAACACGGATAATACCGCCTACACGTTTTCGTACACTATTCTGGAACTCCCCCATGGAAATTAAGGTTAACTTTCTCGATAAGCTTCGTCTTGAAGCCAAGTTCGATGATTTTACGGTGGTGGCTGATCAGCCTATCCGTTATAAGGGGGATGGTTCTGCGCCTGGTCCTTTTGACTACTTTTTGGCTTCGTCGGCCTTGTGTGCGGCTTATTTTGTGAAGTTGTATTGCAATACGCGCAATATCCCTACTGAAAATATACGGCTGTCGCAGAATAATATTGTTGACCCTGAAAACCGTTACGCGCAGATTTTCAAGATACAGGTGGAGTTGCCTGCGGATATTTCTGCCAAAGACCGTGAAGGTATCCTGCGTTCCATCGACCGTTGCACGGTCAAAAAAGTGGTGCAGGCGGGGCCGGAGTTTGTGATTGAAGAGGTCGAGAACCTGGATGCGGATGCACAGGCTTTGCTGAGCTTGAATCCCACTACGGATGCTGCTACCTATATCCTTGGCAAGGATTTGCCGCTGGAGCAGACTATTGCGAATATGTCTGGCTTGCTGGCGGGGCTGGGTATCAAGATAGAGATTGCTTCTTGGCGCAATATTATTCCTAATGTGTGGTCGCTGCATATACGCGATGCGCATTCGCCCATGTGTTTTACCAATGGCAAGGGCGCGACCAAGGAAAGCGCGCTGGCATCGGCTCTGGGTGAGTATATCGAGCGCCTGAGTTGCAACCATTTTTATGCGGGTTCGTTCTGGGGTGAAGACATCGCCAATGCGGCCTTTGTGCATTACCCGGAAGAGCGCTGGTTCAAGCCAGGCAAGAGGGACGCTTTGCCCAAGGACATACTGGATGAGTATAGCCGGGAGATTTACAACCCCGATGGCGAGCTGCGCGGCTCGCATCTGATCGATACTAATTCCGGCAATGCAGAGCGTGGCATTTGCTCGCTGCCTTATGTGCGTCAGTCAGATGGCCAGGTCGTTTATTTCCCTTCCAATCTCATCGAAAACCTGTACGCCAGCAATGGCATGAGTGCCGGTAATACCCTGGCTGAAGCGCAGGTGCAGTGTCTGTCTGAAATTTTTGAACGCGCCGTCAAACGTGAAATTCTGGAAGGTGAAATCGCTTTGCCGGATGTGCCGCAAGAAGTGCTGGCGAAATATCCTGGCATTGTGGCGGGCATACAGGGGCTGGAAGAGCAGGGCTTCCCGGTGCTGGTGAAGGATGCATCGCTGGGTGGTCAATATCCTGTCATGTGCGTGACTCTGATGAATCCGCGCACGGGTGGTGTGTTTGCCTCTTTCGGCGCGCACCCCAGCCTGGAGGTGGCGTTGGAACGTAGCCTGACAGAATTGCTGCAAGGCCGCAGTTTTGAAGGCCTTAATGATTTGCCTCAGCCTACCTTTGTCAGCAATGCGGTGACTGAGCCAAATAATTTTGTTGAGCACTTCATTGATTCAAGCGGTGTGGTGTCCTGGCGCTTTTTTAGTGCCAAGGCTGATTACGAATTTGTTGAATGGGATTTCTCAGGTCAGGGCGAAAACTCGAATACGGATGAAGCCGCGACCTTGTTTGGCATACTCAAGGAGTTGGGCAAGGAAGCCTACATGGCCGTGTATGATCACCTGGGTGCGACTGCCTGCCGTATTCTGGTGCCAGGTTATTCTGAAGTGTATCCGGTGGAAGACCTGATCTGGGATAACACCAACAAGGCCCTGCTGTTCCGTGCTGATATCCTGAATCTGCATACGCTGGATGATGAACAAATGGAAGACTTGCTGGAACGTCTGGAGAATAATGAGCTGGACGAATACAGCGACATCGCCACCCTGATAGGCATAGAGTTTGACGAGAACACGATCTGGGGCCAGCTCACGGTCGTTGAATTGAAGCTGCTGATCAATCTCGCCTTACAGGACTTTGAAGAAGCAAAAGAGCTGGTCGAAACCTTCTTGCAATACAACGACAATACGGTTGATCGCGGCTTGTTTTACCAGGCCTTGAATGTGGTGCTGGAAGTGACGCTGGATGATGAGCTGGAACTGGATGATTATGTCGTCAACTTCCGCCGTATGTTTGGCAATGAACGTATGGATGCGGTATTGGGTTCAGTCGATGGCAGCGTGCGCTTCTATGGTCTGACACCAACCAGCATGAAACTGGAAGGGCTGGAAAGACACCAGCGCCTGATCGACAGCTATAAGAAATTGCATGTGGCGCGTAGCAAGGCGGCATCCAGCTGAAGATGAGGGCGCTTTTCATCAATAAGGGCGAGACCGTTTTACTCATATGCCAGACTGGCTATGGTAGAGCAATGGTTTTCGTGGAATCTGGTGCACGCCTGAGCATGCCGCCTGCATTACCAATCCAATGTTGACCAACACCTGGCGCCTGAGCAAAAACGTAATTTAAGGAAATATACACATGAGTGATTCAGCGTGGCAGGCAGTTACCCATGAAAACTGTGGCAATGTGAAAGGACCGTTTTATCACGGTACCAAATATGATCTCGAAATAGGTCAGCTGTTAGTGCCAGGTTTCGTCTCCAACTTCGAAGAAGGGCGGGTTTCAAACAACGTGTATTTCACGGCGCTTTTAGAGCCTGCAATCTGGGGTGCGGAATTATCCACCTCACTTACTGGCGCAGAAGGTCGTGGTTACATCTACATTGTTGAACCCACTGGCACCTTTGAAGATGACCCTAACCTGACCAATAAACGTTTTCCCGGTAACATTACGCAATCCTACCGGACTCGTCAGCCTCTGAAAATAGTGGGCAAGGTGAATGACTGGACGGGGCATGCGCCGGAAGTGCTTCAGCAGATGATTGATGGTCTCAAGGAAAAAATGCGTAATGGCCTAGCCGTGATTGAAGACTAGTCGATGACTTTTGAAAATCTCATCGAAATCCATATTCGTTTTACCTAAAGACGGATTGTATCCACATGCTCGCTTGAGCCAACAATTTCCCTGAACAATTGGTGACTGTTATTTAGCAAGTCCGATAGTGATGCAAACCAGATGTCACTGAGTAGTTGATGAATAACTCAGCGACAATATGTCGGGCGGCGCATATGGCAATGCAAGTGGGCAAGGGGGCTTAAGTGGTGCAAGATAGCTGACTGGACACGAAGTGTCAGATTAGCACAAAGCTCTTTCTCCAGGCCGCAAGGTTAATACCTGTACACCGGTTTTTGTAACGGCGACCGTATGCTCAAACTGGGCGGATAATTTGCCGTCCATGGTGACGACTGTCCAGCCATCATCTTCTGTGCGTACGGCGTGGTGGCCCTGGTTGATCATGGGTTCTATGGTGAAGACCATGCCTTCTTTTAATATCATGCCGGTGCGGGGTTTGCCCCAGTGCAGTACCTGCGGTGGTTCGTGCATTTCACGGCCTATGCCATGGCCGCAATATTCCCTGACAACGGAATAACCGCTGCGTCTGGCGTGCCGTTCTATGACATGGCCTATGTCTCCCAGCCTGGCACCGGGGCGCACGGCTTTAATGCCTTTCCACATGGCTTCATAAGTTACTTGCACGAGCCGCTTGGCTGATGATGTCACTTCGCCAACGAGATAGGTCTTGCTGGAGTCGGCGATGTAGCCATTTTTTTCGAGGGTGATGTCAAAATTGACGATGTCGCCATCATGCAGGATTTCTGCTGGAGAGGGCACGCCATGGCAAACAGCATTGTTGCGTGAAGAGTTCAGGGCATAGGCATAGCCGTATTGCCCCTTGCTGGCCGGGCGCGCCTTGAGTTCATTGACGATGTAGCTGTCGACCAGGTCATTCACCTGCATGGTGGACATGCCGGCCAGGTTCAAGGTGTCGAGGTGGGAAAACACGCTGGCCAGCAATTTGCCCGACTCTGCCATCAGGGCGATTTCTTCAGGGCGCTTGGTCATGCTACTGCCGCCCTGAAAGACTGCGCCTCATCCACCCCGGCGGCGCGTAGCTCGCGCACGACGATTTCGTTAAAACTCAAGGTAGGATTCATTTCGCACAACATGCCTATCTTGATCCAGAAAGCGGCTTGCGCATTGATGGAGCGACAAGCTACCGCGCTTGCCTTGCGTAACTGGTCGTGCAGATCGTCGTCGATGTTGACTATGCCCATGTGGCACCTTTATATATGAAACATATATGAATTATATATACTTCATATGCAAGGATGCAAGCAGTTTTTGGGTGCAAATCTTGCCATGGATGTGCTGCTGTGTGATTTTGTCATTGCACTCTGGTCAACAAAGGCACTTGCCGATATAGTCTGGTATAGCAGTTCTGGTGTTTTACTGGCAAGTTGACTGGCAATGAGTTGACGAGAATTCTGTTACCTCCTGCATCCATCAAAAAAAGGAAGAGAATATGGGACCGACCAAGATCATGATCATCCGCCATGCAGAAAAGCCTGGCACTTATGGAGCAAGTGTTTATGGTGGCGTTAATTTGCTGGGGGCCAGCGATAACGAGTCTTTGATTACGCTGGGCTGGGAAAGAGCAGGTGGTATCGTCAGTTTGTTCAATCCCACCAATGGACAATTCCAGAATGCAGAACTGGCTGTACCCAATTTCATTTACGCGTCCAATCCCGCGACTGCTGGTGGCAAGGAGCCTAGCCAGAGGCCGTATCAGACTATCACTGCACTGGCTGCCAGGTTGAACCTGACGCCGAATACATCTTTCGACAAAGATCACTATCAACACAGTGATGGCATGGTAGCCAGTGTGCTCGCGCAATCCGGTACGGTGCTCATCTCCTGGCAGCATGAGGACATCTGGCAGGGGCCAGGTCAGGACTCGGTGCTGAACGAATTGCTCAAAAAGACAGGCACGGCCAACTTCTCGAATTTGCCGACACAGCCATGGCCTGGATCGCGTTACGACATGGTTTTCGTGCTGGACAGGCCAAGTGGCACGGGTGTGTTTACCTCTTTCACCCAGGTGCCGCAAATGCTGCTTGCGGGTGATAGTACTGCACCGTTTAAATAGCTTCAGTTTGTTATGTAGCTTGTTACAGCCAGCCTGCGTCACTGGCTATTCTGTAAGCCTCACCGCGGTTCCTGACATGCAGTTTGCCGATGGCATCTGACAGGTAATTACGTACTGTGCCTTCAGATAAATGGATTTTCCTGGCGATGTCGGCATTGCCAGCACCTGAGCCTGCCAGGCGCAGGACCTGGCGTTCGCGTTCTGACAAGGGGTCGTGCGGGCCGTTCCAACCTTCCATGGCGAGTTCAGGCGCAATCACGCGGCCACCTGACTGCACGGTGCGTATTGCTGCTGCCAGGCTGTCTGAGGGCGAGTCTTTAAGCAAATAGCCGCGCACACCGCTGGCGGTGGCACGGCGCAAATAGCCTGCGCGGGCGAAGGTCGTCAGCATGATGACTTTACATGGCAGCCTTTGCTCTGCAATGCTCGCGGCCAGCTCCAACCCTGTCATGATGGGCATTTCTATATCCGTCAATACTATGTCAGGGTATTCTTGCTGACAGGCTTCCAGCGCTTGCTGACCGTTTTTTGCGAGGGAGATGACTTGCATGTCAGGCTCAAAGCGCAGCAACGCGGCAAGCGCGCCAGATACCAGCGCATGGTCTTCCGCAATCACGATGCGTATCATGCCGCACCTTTGACAGGTAGTGAAATTACTATGCTCAGGCCATTTGCCTGATGGAGATTGATGCTGCCCTTCAAGGCGTGTATGCGTTCTGTCATGCCGCTCAGGCCACAGCCTTTCCTGATTGCTCTGTTTGCCTGGACGGTGCCGTCATCTGCGATAGTGAACCTGATATTTTTTGCGTCCGACGACAGGGTGATCTTGCATTTGCTTGCCCCGGCGTGACGGATAATATTGGTGACGGCTTCGCGCAAGGCAAGTGCGATGACATTTTCCAATGATGGCGGGATGCTGCATTGTTCTATCAGGGCCGTCATGTTGACACCGGCTGCCTGCAAGTTTTTTTTTGCTGCATTTAATTCCGCATTCACACTATTTGTGCGACAGTTATGCACTGTTGTACGTACTTCTCTCAAGATGTTACGCGCGCTGTGTTCTATGTCGATCAATTCATGGGCGCATGCACCCAAATCATTGTTGATCAGTTTGCGCGCCAGGTCGGCCTTCAAGACGATGACGGACAAGGTATGGCCCAGCACATCATGGATATCGCGGGAAATTCTTTCGCGTTCAGCAAGCCGGGCCTTATTGGCTATCTCTTCATGCTTCATGAATAATTGAACGTCAGTTTGGCTATTCTTTTCGAGCAGGATACTGACCAGGCCAACCGGGATGCAAAACAGCAGCGCTGGCAACAGAAAATCAAACGGTAACTCCAGGGCGGCATTTGCCATCAGCAAAATTGCACACACTATCGACAAGGCAGTGCAGGCAGCGCGGGTATTCTCCAGGCGCTGGCACATGCCAACACCGACCATGACAAATGCGGCAGCACCGGCATTATAAGGTGCCCACAAAATACCTGTCATGGCGGCAGCGATGATGCAGGCCAGCAGGCGATTGCCATTCACCTGCAAGCTGTATTCAAACAAGATGATAAAGCCAGCCAGTGTGGCGATGACCAACAGCAGCTCGCCCGTTTGCGGGACAACTCGGGTGTATTTCAATAAAAAGAAGGCAGGGAGGATCAGCCAGAAAAGGGATGATGTTTTACGCTTGTCAGTGCTGACATTTGTATTGCTCATCTCATTCTCTTTCTCCGGCAAAGGCATTGCTGAAGCAGGGCTAAAGTTGTCGGTTTTCTTAAACGCTAAGTTCACTTTGGCATTCCTTTTAAAGCGCACGCAAAAAATACATGGCTCAGGCTGCTACTATCGCGCGTGAGGCAGTGATCATGACATTGGACATCACGCCATAGACGGTGGCCCATGCATCCCTGGTTTCGCTGGTGAAGCGATCGCCCAGGCCCTGCCCCAGTGTTTTAAGCAATGCAGCGCCGACTGTTTGATAATGCGATTCTTTGACGCCGTAGCCGTCATGGCGCACGGCCAGGCCTTGCAGTACTGGTACCAGATTATCCAGGTCATTGAGCTTGCTAACTGCAGCACCGATCATCTGCATGAGTTTTTTACCTTGCTCTGTCATGTCACCGCGGAACATGGGCTGGAGTGATGGATCCGCTATAAACAGGTTTTGATAAAACAGGGCGGCTGCCTGCGGGGCGATAGTGGCGACTTGTTTCCACGAGTCTTGTACGAGTGTGATGGTGTGTTGATTCATTTTTTTCTCCGGTTGAAATGATTGTTGGATTTGCTGGAACCTAGCCTAGTCTGCCGTGGCAGCCTTGCTTTGGTACATCTGCAAGTCAGCAGCTTGCAGCCAGGCCTTGGGTGGGCCCTGGGATGTATTCACTTCAGCAAAACCAAGCGCAAATTCCAGGGGAATGGCTACCTGTTCCTGTGAAAAATTCATTTGTAATACAGGTGTGGCCTGCAATAATTTATTGATGATGGTTTGCGTTTCCTGGGCATTGGTATGCGGCAAAATTACGGCAAACTCATCACCACCAAGTCGTCCCAGTATGTCAGTGGATCGCAAATTGTTTTGCAGATACACAGCAACCAGTTTCAATGCCTTGTCACCAGCCTCATGTCCATAATTGTCATTGATCTGTTTAAAGCGATTCATGTCCAGCACGATCAGCGTGGTTGGTACTGCATAACGTACCCATCTATCCCATGCCGTATTTAACTCAGCGATAAAACCACGGCGGTTCAACAAGCCTGTCAATATGTCGGTACGGTTTTCAATTTCTAGATCAGAAATAAAGCGCTTCAGGCGCGATATTTCTTCCATGAGTGCCGCGGTATTCTTGCTGTCATCTTTAGCGTGGCGCGTATATTCTTTGCCACTGCAAACGGGCGCTGCACAATTGGCATGTGGTGTATGTTTTTTATAAATGAGTCTTTGCGTAACTTGCATACAATTTCTTTTCATAAGCGATGAATGATGACCTGCCAAGTATTGGCTAAGGGCAGATGCATTGTTAGATACAAGGCTGTGCTTTCCGCATGAATACAAGAAATTTTCAGAAAGTACGGCGTGCTCAAGGATTGTTCAGTAGAGGCTGATCATGCCTCAGCATGGGACGAAGTATGTTGGAGAGGGGATTTTGCAGATAGATACAAGCACTGCTTTTGTCGGTAGATACAAAATAAAAAAACGGGGATTGCCCCGTTTTTTTGTGCGTCATCTTATGGAAAAGCGCTAATAGAAACCACGCAGGTAAAAACAGAATGCAGTCAATGACTGGCGCAGCGGATCAGTCAGCGGAATGGACGTATTCACACAAACACCATTCGAGACCAGTGCAATCTGCGGAGTATCTGCTTCGTCCAGCAAGGGCCAGTTGGCGCGGATTTGTGTCTGTATTTCTTCTGCACTGACCTTGTTTGGAAGGGGTAACCAGTAGCTGTAGCCGCCTGGCATATCCGCAAGTTTAACGGTATTGCCCAACACCAGCCGTAGTATGGATAAATATTCACCAGTGCGTGTTTTTAATTGCTGACGGTATTTGCGCAAGTGCGGCACATGGCTGCCCTGCGCCAGGAACTCTGCCAGGACAAGCTGTGATAATTCATTGACGCTGCTGGCAGATGCGCTTTTCAAATATTCAATACGTTCACGCCAGCTACCCGCGGCCAGCCAACCTATGCGCAAGCCGGGTGCCAAAGTTTTGGAGCAAGAATTGACGTAGATGACATTGCCTTTGAGATCAAAGGATTTCAGGGTCAGTGGCCGTGCGCCATCGTGTTGCAGGTCGCCATAGACATCATCTTCTATGATGGTGACGCCATGCTTTTCTGCCAGCCTCAAGAGATTGCGCTTGACTGGCAAAGGCATCAACGCGCCAGTAGGAAAATGGTAATTGGCGACCAGTAAAAAAACCTTGGGTGGATCTTCACCTTCCAGTATCGCCTGTACCTCAGCCAGAAATTCTGGTGCATCAACACTGCTGTGCACGGTCACCGGTGTCAGGGTGAAGGTTTCCAGCAGGCGGCTATACAGGACGCTGACCGGTGCCTGCACCAATACCTTGCTGCCAGCCTCACTGGTTGCACGCAAGGCCAGCAGCAGAGCTTCTGTCGCGCCCTGTGTCACGATCAATTCATCTTCCTTGAGGAAGCAGCCATTCTCTGCACTGCGCTTGGCCAACTCGGCACGCAGGCGTGGGTGACCATAGGCCTGTGCGTGGCGGGTAGACAGGAAAGGATGACGGCGTATCACGCTGCCCAGCAGGCTTTGCCAGCGTTGCTCAGGAAACAGGTCTTCCGCCGGCCCCCATTTCAACACATTGGCAGACATGTTTTGCAAATCTGCCTGGGTATGGGGTGCGGCGATAGCTGTATCTTGTTTCGCAGGCGGCTTAACAAAGTAGCCTGCCTTGCCACGCGGCTCAACCAGGCCTTTTTCTTCCAGTGTGTGCAGGGCATTAGTCACAGTGGCGAGACTGAGCTGGTGCTGCTGCATGAGTTCACGTACTGAAGGCAGGCGCGCGTTGACCGCTAATTTTTTGCTTAATATCGCATTAGCCAGTTCATCTGCCAATATTTGATACTTGTTCTTTGTCACAAAAAATCCTCATTTTTGCAGGAATTTACCAGGCTGCACACTGATGTACTAAGGGAGGGGCGGCAATGGAGTCTGATGAAATCGTGCTGCAATATTGCCAGCGATACTTATAACATATCCGGTATGGGCTTGCGTATCAAATCGTACTTCTGACCGTGCATACTGAAGTATGTATTGGCCTGTGCCAAAGCGCTGGTTTCTTCTACATCTGTGAGGATAAGGGATATACTAGCTGGCGAATCCGGTCAAAGTCCGCAGACTATTTATCCAACAACGCCAGAATTTACTAATGACTAAAGCACCAGCAGAAAAACCTGCAAAATCAGGCCCTTCTTCCCGCGCACCCAATAAGGCACAGCTCGCTGCGGCTGAGCAATGGTTGATGACTATTCAAGATGATATTGCCGGGCTGATCACATCGGGCTGGGCTGCGGCAACTGCTGCGCCTGGTGACCTGGCGGTTGATTTTTACCGTAACCTGTTTGCTGCTGCGCCTGCGGTGATCGAATTGTTTGCTGGAGACATGACTGAGCAGCAGGGACGCCTGACTCACACGCTGGAAGAAACCGTGGCGCTGGTGCATCAGCCTGAACATCTGCTTTTACTGTTACGTGCGTCCGGTGTGCGCCACCATCACTATCAGGTGCAGCAAGCTTATTTTGGTGTGATGCGCAATATTTTGATTGATACTCTGGCGACCCGCGGCGGTGCCGGGTTTACTGCAGCGCATCGCAGCGCCTGGGAAGGGTTGTTCGATAATATGGCGACAGTCATGCAGCATGGCATGGCCAGCGCTGCAAAAAGCTAGTGTGCGTTATTATGATGGCGCTTTGATACGTTCGCCAATATGGTATTGCCCGTTTTTATCTGTCGCATCGATCTTGCCGTCAAAACGTTCAAGCATGGCAAAACTGGCAGCATCTGCACCTTTGATCAATTTCCCGTAATAGAATACCTGACGCGAGGTTTTTGCATATCCCATCGCCAGATACTGCAATGAGGCAGCATCTTCTTTGCTGATGACATCGCCACGGTAATAGGCCTTATTGCCATCAAGGGCATAGCCTTGTTCTATCACTTTGAAGCTATCGTAGCTGACGCCTTTGAGACTTCCACCTACGGTAAAGCCGTCGACATAATAAATTTTTGTGCGGTCTTTGGCATAGTGTGCATCTATGGGCGTGAAGGTCAGCCCGTCACTGCCTGCAATTTCACTTTCACGGTAATAGCCACGTAATTTATCTCTGGCGAAGAAGTGATCCAGTAGAACGAAGCTGTCAATATCCCGCACCGGTACGATCTTGTCTTGCCTGAACAGATGCGATTGATCCCTGGCAAGATAGCCATCGCTCATCATGCGGAAGCTGGCTGGGTCCGCATCCCGTATCTTTTTGATGACCGTGCGTTTGATACTCCAGTATTCTTTGCTGTCGCGCTCGGTATCGCAAAAAAATACCATGGACTTGTCCTTGGCATAGTATTTACTCAGTACCTGGAAACTGGCACTGTCGCTGGCATCGTTGCCGTTAAAAATAGGCGTGCCACGGTAATAAGCATAACGTACATCTTTCGCAAAATAGTCGTCTATGGGCGTGAAGTTGATGAGCTCATGCTGGCTGTCAATGACCACACCGTCGTAATGCCATTTGCCCTTCTTTTTGTAGTAGGCGGATTCATTACCGCAACCGAACAGGAAAGAGATGATACCCATGAGGATGACCCAGGGTGGATATTTTTTGAGCTGCCTTAACATCTGCCTGAATCCGGGTTCAATAAACTACGCAGATAATTCGAGTACCTTGCCAGACTGCTGAAACCAATGAAATCAAGCGTCTGGGCAAGTGTGTTTTCATTGGTAGGTGAAACCTGCAATTGCGTGTACACAGTATCAGGATCGATCTGGCAGCAGTAGCGAAAGAACAGGTTTGGTTGCTGCCCTGCAAAGTGCTGCGCAACTCCTACCGACGCATCTATCGTGACGCGCGGTTCCTGCCACTGCTGGGCCAGCACACCTATCGCCCTGATCTGGCTTCCTGAGGATTCTATGACCCAGGTCGCCTTGTCACCGCTGATGGAGGGCAGAAATTTCGCCATGCGGATTTTTTCGAGCAAGGCGGCCAGGCTGGTGTTGGCAGGAACGGCAATATTTTCTGCATGCGACACAGTGTCATCGCCTGCATGTACGCTGTCCCTGTCTATACGTATAAGCAGCATGGTTGGTTCTGCCTGATTGCGCGGCTTGTGTTGCTTATGCGTTTTATGTCTCCAGCCATAGGCCAGGCCCAGGATAGCGAGACATGTTACCCAAAATGCCCAGTCAGACATCGTGTTCTCCTTATTGATAGAGTAGTGCGTGACGATGCCTGATCCTGGCAAGATGGATCAGAATGCCGCAGAGACGCCGTCAATACGGTCCAGACGGATGACGATGCGGCTGGCTTGTTGATTGCGTCCTATGACGTATTTTTCATCCAGCGCAGTAACGACCATGGCAACATTGGTGCCACTCGCATGCACGGTAACACCCTTGTTTTTCTCTTTGCTTTCCAGCAGGGTGGCGCGCAGCGGGTCTTTTTCGCTGGCAGCACCCGGGTCGGCAGCACCAGCGCTGCCAGTGGCGACGACAGACGTAATTACCAGCGCTTGCAGCAGGCGAGTCAGTGTCAGACGGGTCGGTTTGATCATGATATGTCTCTTTCTTGGTTGCTTGATATGGTTTGAATGAAAGCCTGGCAAGTGTGCACCTGGCCTGTGGTTAGCGATAGATACAAGCCTTGGTCTAGTGAATAGATACAAGGGAGTTACTGGGGAACTATAAGTTAAAAATAATGTTTTCTTTCGTATATTTCTTGAGCAAATCTGCAAGACAACCTTCTCAGGGCAACTGCGCTTGCCAGATAGAGTCTTTCACAGACCGGGCCAGAACTCAATATGCTTAATGTCATATAAAAAACTGACGGATGACACTTACTTGACAAATCCAGGCCTGTGATGATGCTTGCCAGATTTTAAATTCGTATCTTCATTTTATTGCGGCAGGGTGCACTTCTCATGTGTTCATGTCGCTTCGTCAGGAGGAATAGTATGAAACTGCATCAAAAACTACTTCAAAAACCAATTCAAAAACTGGGCCGGGCACTGGCCTTTGGCTTTTATCTGGCTGTCACTTCAGTCACCATGATCTCGCTATCCGCACAGACCGCAAACGCGGTTACTACTCCTGCGCGTATAGGTTTCTCGTCCAAGACCGTGGGTTTTGAAGCCAGCAATGCGCGCAATGCTGGTTCTATGGAATATGCGCTCATCGAATTTATAAGTGAGACCGGTACGACAGACCCATCAGTAGCTATCACGGTCAGCAGCAGTAATCCTGCGCTGATTACAGTCAGCAAAGTTGCGGTCGCTAATACATTAGGCAATTATTTGCTGGCGGTGCCAGCCAATGCGCCTTCAGGCAGCGCCACCATCGCGGCCAGCGCCACCGTGGCGGGTGTGACTTATACCCGTTCACGGGTATTTGTGATTACGGCCGCCAGCACCGGCACCCCTCCTGTTTCTGGTTCATCCACCATCACCAGGGCGACTACGCCGACCATGAATGCTGATCAGTCTGGCTGTGCTGCCATCAATTATTATGATGTAGGCGTGGGCAAGACTTATACCGCATTGGGCCAGTTACCCTGGAGCCAGTTGAAAGGCTGCGACACAGTCAGGATTTATGCCAAGCCAAACAACCTGCCTTACCATGAAATGATCTTGATTTCAGCGGGTGCCAATCTGACGCCAACTGCACCAAATAAATTCATGCGTGTGATCGGCATGCCTGATCCTGTGACGGGTGTGCGGCCTATCATTGATGGTGCGCCAGATGCCCAAGGCAAGCTGGCAACACAACTGGAGACATTGCCCGGACAGGCTGCCCGTACCCTGCAATATCATGACAATGCCAGCACTACGCGTGCGCTGTACAAATTGGGTTTGGTGATGGTAGGGCCTCAGGCTGGTTACAACTATAATAACGGGCCAGTGGGTTATATCGGTATTGAGAATCTGGATATCCGTAACTCTGTGTATGGCAATTCATTTTCTGATGCACAAGGCAAGAAAACAGATAGCTATGCTGCCTTTGGTACTTGCCTGTTTGTTGAAGCCGCAGCACATCTGGTAGTGAAAAATAATGTCATGCACAATTGCGGTAACGGCCTGTTCATTAATTCAAAAAATGGTACGCTGGTTGAGTTGTCACAAGATGTGCTGATCGAAGCTAATACCTTTTACAACAACGGCAATGCACCTATCGCCAATGTAACTAACGGCTACTCCGAGCACAATAGCTATACGGAAGCGCGCGACATCATCTTCCAGTACAACTATTTTGGTGATGTGCGCCCGGGTGCTTTTGGCGATTGTTTAAAAGACCGCTCATCTGGATTGATTGTTCGCTACAACACCTTTGCATCCAGCTGCGGATTGCAATTGCATTTGATGGATTCTACCGGCGGCAATGCGCTCATCTACGGTGAACCTGCCTATGCTTCTACCTACGTTTATGGCAATCTGTTTGATGTGACGCCAGGCAGTAATAGCACCAACCTGGTCAATTATGGTGGTGATAGCGGACTGACTGCAAATTATCGTCAGGGCACCTTGTTCTTCTACAATAATACGATGGTGGTGAGAGGTGATGCAACCCATGGCATTTATCCAGAGACACTGATGTTTAATCTGGGCATGCCCAATGCTGTTGCCGATGTCAGGAATAATCTGTTTTATGCACTGCCAGTCACTCCGGGCTCGCCAGGCAAAGTACAGGCAATGGCACTAGGCAAAGGCACCGTCAATATGACAAACAACTGGGTCTCGCCAAATGCTGCACAGTATTGGGTAGGGCATCTGACAGGTGCGGTGGTGAACGGCTGGAACACCAATCTTGGTGCCAATAATAATCCTGTGTTGGCGAATGCGGCACAGCATGATTATCGCCCGGCAGTTGGCTCACCCCTGATCAACGCGGGCAATGGACTGGGTAACCTGACATCCAGTTTGCTGCCAGTGGCACAACCTGGTGCCGTGATATTGCGCAAGCAGGATGGCATGATAGACATTGGTGCGTTTGAATTTTGATTAGTTGGTTGTTCAGTAATAGCTGAAATTGAAAATGTAAAAAAGCCCCCTGCTTGCAATGGTCGCTGCAAGCAGGGGGCTTTTACCTTGCGCTCATTTTATGAACAGGTTGTCACCGGGTTGCCGCAATATGAACCAGGCTGCATCCATCCCTTCGTGTTTTTATATTGTATCTCCAGCCATTCACCATTGCAGCTTTGTACTGAGGCGCCTGCATCGGCAGGGATTTTTCCGGTCATGGCACTTTGTGCAAACGGGCCAGCGCGCAGGCTGACGCTTATCCGCGCATTGATACCTGTCAAGGGCGCGAATACCCAGCCTTCACCTTTGAAATAAATCTCGCCACCCACGCCGCTGACCTGGTGAACACGCAACCATTTTCCGGCAGAGCCGGTGATTTCCATTTGTGAGTCACTGTCTTTGATGGTGGCCAGCACCTTGTGTTCAGACCCCGGGCCGTTGCGGATATTGCTGCCTTTAAAGTCAGGATCAATGGAAAAAACTTTGAGCTTGCATGCAGTCACTTCAGGCTCGGCATGCGCCACATTGGCGTACAGCGCGCCAGTCATGAGCAGTAGATTGCAAAAGCTGCCAAAACTGCAGATTGCAGTTTTGGAGAGGGAGAATAGTGTATTCATAATCACCACGACCGGGTGCAAAGAGATTCAGTGGATGGATATCAGCTCAAAAAAGTCTAGCACGCTTTACCCAATGCAAGACAGAGATTGCAATGCATAAGGCAAATGAAAATCAGGATATGACATCAGTCATACATTCTTGTGACAAGGGGCACTTACTGCAGTGCATGAACTCTGTGACCATGCGAAGTACTCGACTGCTCACGTCACTCATTCATCTATTCATCTCTCTGGACACTCCAATGTTGAACAAACTTAAATGCCTGTTATTGGCAAGCACCCTTTATCTTCTTTCCAGTCCGACTTTACAGGCGCAGGAACTGACACATCTTGGCGTACCCGCCGCCCGCATGATCGCCATCAACGGCAACAAATCTTTTTATGGCGGCGGTATTGCACAATGGAGTGTGTGGCAAGGTGGTCAATTGCCACCCGGAACAACCAGTTCATATTCTGTCCCTAACGGCTATTCATTGGTGATACTGGAGATAGAAACGATACAGAACCCACTGACTCTGGCTGGCACGGCCACCTTGTATCTGAGCCCGCCCGGGCAAGCGAGTTCTGGCATTGTTACTCTGGCACGGATTCCTTTAGAGGCCAGCACAGGCTATCCAATGAAAACCCAGTTGCTGGCTGCTGGCATACGTGTTCCTGGTGGTTATGGCATGTTCTGGAGTAGCTATGTCCCACCAAACGGTGGTAACGCCGCACTCAGCTGGATCATAAGGGGTTACCTCGTCAAAGAGTAAATGTTATACGAGTCTCCATGTGCATAGTGTCTTTGCCTGATGACCGCTTATACTATGCGTCATCACCAAACAAATAGTGCCTGCGCAATGACAACCACGAGTAACCAGAAAAAAACTATCCTGCAATCCACTGAGTTGACGTTCCATTATCCCGGCCGGTCCTTATTCACCAACTGGTCTTATGACATACCAGCAGGCATGACGCTGGTGCTGGGGGGGGATGGCCGTGGCAAGACCAGTTTGTTGCAATTGCTGGCAGGTGAATTGCGTGCACAAAGCGGGCAATTGCAGATTGAGGATATATCTTTGCGGACGCAGCCTGATGCATACTGCAGACAGGTATTCTGGGTAGACCCGCGTACGGATGCATTTGATCAAATGCCGGTGCCGGAATATTTCGCTACAGTGCGCAAGGCATATCCCGGTTTTGATGATGCCATATTGGCACAAGCCATAGCAGGTCTCGGCTTGACACCGCATATCAGCAAGCAGATGTTCATGTTATCGACAGGTAGCAAGCGCAAGGTCTGGCTTGCTGCGGCTTTTGCTGCGGGAGCGACAGTCAGTTTGCTTGATGATCCCTTTGCGGCACTGGACAAGTCATCGATAGAATTTATCACTGCCAAGTTGAATCAGTTTTCGGCGGATGCATCAAGGGCCTGGGTGCTGGCAATGTATGTCACACCGCAAGGCTTGACCTTGTCTGGAGTGATTGATCTGGGTGATTGATTTGGGCGGTTAATTTGGGTAGCTGACAATAATGCTCAGGGCTTCAGTGCCCGTTTGTTTTATACCCACAACGGCACCCTTATATAAGTAAGCGGCCATGCCAGCTTTTAAAGCTGCTGTCTTGCCGTCAGAAGTAACTGTACCTTCACCAGACAGGACGTCATAAATTTCGTCATGAGCAATTGGGTGCAAACCTATCTCTGCCTTGGGATGCAGAATGCGTTTTCTGAATTCCATACAGCGCGGTGCTGGTGCTG
The DNA here is from genome assembly GCF_049340405.1 of Undibacterium sp. Ji42W. Lineage (NCBI taxonomy): Bacteria > Pseudomonadati > Pseudomonadota > Betaproteobacteria > Burkholderiales > Oxalobacteraceae > Undibacterium > Undibacterium sp. Ji42W. The sequence goes on along the minus strand of NZ_JBMPOV010000002.1, from coordinate 115,176 downwards.
CATCACTGATGCGGTAAGCGGTTGATATGCCTATCGCACCGTGCGGTGGCGGCTCATCCCGTTTGACATCCTCTTCATTGATAACAACCATGGCGTGCGCAGTATTTGCAGCCATGCATGCATGAGCGCACATCAAAAGTGTGCCAAAAAATAATGTGGTGGATATATTCATTTATTCCTCCGTAGTATTTTGTTCTCTGCAGCAGAAAATTCTGCTACCAGCAAGTCGATGAACAAACGTGTGCGCAGCGGTAGATAGCGGCGCGATGGATACATGACTTGTATCGGTGCGCTGACATCTGGCCAGTCTGCTAAAACTTCTATCAACTGGCCGCTTGCCAATGCTGTTGTCACATCCCATACAGAGCGCCTGACCAGACCCAGGCCTGCTATCGCCCAGTCGTGGGCCTGTTCGCCATTATCGGTGAGCCAGTTGCCGTGTACTCTGATAGTTTGCTCTTCTTGTGATGAGAGCGAATGAAAATGCCAGTCTGCATGCATGGCGCTAGATGAATGCATGAGTATGCAACTGTGCTGCAATAAATCGGTTGGCGTTTCTGGTTTGCCGTGTCTGGCGATATACGCGGGAGCTGCACAAATGACGCGGCGGTTGGCGGCCAGCGTGCGGGCGACCAGGCGTGAATCATTGTTCGCGCCGATCCTGATGGCGCAATCGAAACCGGATGCAAGCAGATCAATCAACTGGTCGCTGAGCGAAAGCTGTACTTGCAGTTCTGGATACTGACTGGCAAATCTTGCCAGCGCCGGGCCTATGTAATGCCGGCCCAGGGCAACTGGCGACGATACGCGGAGCATACCGCGCGGTGCTGCATGGCCTTGTCCCAGTTCAGCTTCTGCATTGGCGACATCCAGCAAGATGGCCTGGCAACGTTCGAAATACAGTGCCCCTTCTTCCGTCAGGCTCAGGCGGCGCGAGCTGCGTTGCAGCAGGCGTGTGCCCAGGGCAGCTTCCAGCCGGCTCATGCGCTTGCTGCCTACGGCTGGCGAAAAACCCAACTCACGTCCTGCCGCAGACAGGCTACCACTCAGCACAGCCTGGACAAACAGCTGCATATCCGCCAGTTCTATCATGCGCAAATACCTTATCTTTTCTAAATTGGAATAGATGCTTTAATTATGAAGCCCATTTTCAATCATTTGAAATGGTAGCACAGTAGTGTTCAGGCGAATTTCGCTTTACAACTTAGTCAGCCAGCAATGAAAGGAAATATCATGCATGCCAAATTTTTAGCAAGTCTGGGTTTATTATTAAGCATTAATACTTATGCAAGCGCAACTGATGCACAAGACGACTTGCCAGTACCGCGTAACATCGTTGCCGACAAGTCCATTCCGGCAGTGCAGCAACAAAGCATGGCACTGGCGGCGCGGCGTTACTATGCTTTCTGGAATACCGGTGACGCGCAGTTTGCACAAGCGGCACTGGCAGATAATTTCATGGACAGGAATTTGCCTGCGGGTCGGCCACAAGGCCCTCAGGGCGCCTTGTTTGCCTCAAAAAATTTCCGCACAGCCGTACCTGACCTGAAGTTGGATGTGGAAGAGATGTTGCTGGTGGGTGACCGTGTTGTAGGCCGTCTGCATTTTACCGGTCACTTCAGTGGCATTTTTCATGGGCGGCAAGGGAATGGTCGCAAGGTTGATTTCATTGCAACCGATATTTACCGCGTCGTCGATGGCCGCATCGCAGAGAACTGGCATCTGGAAGATAACCTGACTTTGTTGCAGCAACTGGGCATCATCAAAAATTAAGAGAGAGAGTTTACAATGACAAACAAAATCAATCTGCCCGATGGGCAATTTTGGCCAGATGGCATACGCATGGTTGTCTCTGTTTCCATGCAGTTTGAAGCCGGTGCGCAATCAGAACACCAGAACGGTTCCCCTTTTCCTGCCATGTCAGACACCAGCCTGCCAGATTTGCCGGCACGTACCTGGTTTGAATATGGTGCACGCGAAGGCATACCGCGCATGCTGGATCTGTGGGACAAATTCAAGATACCCGTGACTTCGCATATGGTGGGGCAGGCGGTATTGCAAAGACCAGCACTTGCCCGCGAGATCGTTCAACGCGGCCATGAAGCGGCAGCGCATGGTCACAGCTGGACACCACACTGGACCATGACTGAGGCTGACGAGCGCGCATCGTATATCGCCAATATCACAGCGATAGAAAAAGCAACAGGCACACGGCCTGTCGGTTTTAATGCTTTCTGGTTACGTGGCACGCCACGCACCCTGGGGATATTACAGTCACTGGGTTTCACTTATCATATCGATGATCTCAGTGCCGATGAACCGATGACGACCATAGTCAATGACAAGGCCTTTGCGATAGTTCCCTACACCTTGCGCAATAATGATATTGCCCGTTTCGGGGCTGAGGGGCCGTTGACAGCACAGGCCTTTGGGCAGGAATTGCGTGATGAGTTTGATCAGTTGTATATCGAGTCTGGATACAGACGGCGCATGATGTCGCTTTCCGTGCATGACCGCATAGGCGGTACCCCGGGTCGTGTAAAAATCCTGGGAGAATTCTTGCAATATGCGTTACAACATCCCGGTGTAGTTTTCATGCGCAAGGACAGGATAGCTGAACTGGCATTAAGCCTGAAGGATGTACCTGTGAAGTAATTCAGGGTTAAGCTGGAAAGGGGCGATGCTGTTTGTAAAAAGCATCACCCCGTCAAAAGCTGTTGGATGCCAAAGTTAATTTCTGGTTCATACGCCGCCAAAAAAGCGCACCCACTTCGACACTTCATCATCGGGGCCTACACTGCGCTCGGTGCAGATGTTTCTTCTGCCTGCACCATTGTCTTTTAGTTCGCCGGTATCGGTGATGTAATACGCGGTGCGATACCACTCTTCTTCATTCTTGAAGTTGGGTTTGTGGATAATCATGGTTTGTATCATGGTCGGCATTTCTTTGCCTTCCTTGGTTTTGCAATTCCATTTGACTGCTGAACCTGTGTCATCCCCTTTGATACCTACCACCTGATTACCATTGAATTGCTGCCAGCGTATCTGATAAGTCACATAGGGCAACTTGCTGGCAACCGCCTTGAATTCGGGATTATCTTTATTCGCAGGCACGGTATCGACGACAACCAGCAAGATCTCAACATTGCGTTTGAAGGGCATCGTGCGTTGGTTTGGGTATTCCTTTACCCAGTAAGAGACAAAATACTTGCCTGCCCTGGCTTCATAGACTTTGCGTAATTTTTTATCCCTGAACAATGCGTCGCGTGATTCCAGTACCAGCTTGTAACCTAGCTGTTCGCCGCGGATATTGATGGCGGCATAGGCAAACTGGCGGTAGTTTTTGTCGGTCGCCATGCGGCTGTATATTGGGCTGTCAGCACGCTGGGTGATGACATCGGCGTTCTGGTCTATGCTTGGCAGGTCAGTCCAGATTTGTGCTTGCGCTGCCGCACTGAGACCGCAAAGGGCAAGGCTGATTAACTTGTGTGAAATTTTCATTCTGTCGCTATCAAAAACTATTCGATATCATGGCCTGTCGTCAGCGGCAAATGTTGCAAATGCAATGATTCCTGCGCATTACATCGGCAGAACTTGCGCCATATTTTGCGTGTAGATTACCCGCACTGGCTGGCCTATGTAATAGGAATCGCGTCCCTGTTGTTCCTGCGTGACAGTGATGAGGCTGCCATTACTGCGCAGGCGCACTACAATTTCCAGTCCTGGCACGTTGACCATTGAATTTTGTTCAGCAACAGCATTGCCAACTACGCCACCGACGACACCACCTAATACGGTGCTGACTTTCTTGCCGTTGCCTTTGCCAATCTGATTACCCAGCGCTGCACCGGTGACCGCACCTACCACTGCACCAGTTGCGCCTGTCCGTCCTTGCTTTTGCAGTGTCGTTCTGCGCATGTCCTGGATATCACCTACTTCGGCATTCTGCTGATCCTGAAAACCGCCAGCCCTGACGTTGCGCGGTTCATTTTGTGCAGGCGATGTCGTGCAGGCAGACGCAACGAAAATAAACATTGCCAATGGGATATATTTTTTCATTTATATAGCAACCTCATGCGAGTTTTATGGAAATTTGATTGTGTTTTTCCAGCCTATTATAAATATCAAACTATAAATAATTCCTGTTTTATATTGTAAGTTTGTATTTCAAATTCAAAACTAATGATCTTTTTAATAATGTCATTATAATAATATATGCCACTTTCAGATTGCACTTTTCCTTGTACAGAATGCAGCAGTGCCACCTAAGGGCATAAATCAAAAGTTTTTTGACGCTCAACTCACCATGAATAAAGTCTGCTTCATTTTCTTGATAAGCAAATTCGAAATACTTCCTTGTTATTTAAAGACAGTATTTTTATGATCAAATTCCTTATTCGAACGCATTATTAAAAAAAAGGACATCTTGATGAAGCTGGAAACCATTGCCGTACACGGTGGCTATACACCTGACCCGACTACACGCGCAGTTGCCGTACCTATCTACCAGACCGTTGCTTATGCCTTTGATAATACCCAGCATGGTGCAGACCTGTTTGATTTGAAAGTACAGGGCAATATCTATTCACGCATCATGAATCCTACCAATGATGTGCTGGAAAAACGTGTCGCTGAGCTCGAAGGTGGCATTGCCGGTCTGGCGCTGGCATCTGGGCAGGCTGCGATTACCTACGCGATACAGACGATTGCCGAGGCGGGTGACAATATCGTCTCTGCTTCTACCCTGTATGGCGGCACCTATAATCTGTTTGCCCATACGCTGCCGCAGTTCGGCATAGAAACCCGCTTCGCCGATTATCGTGATCCTGAATCCTTTGCCAAACTGATCGACGGCAAAACCAAGGCGGTATTTGTAGAATCGATCGGTAACCCGCTTGGTAACATCACCGATATTGAAGCCATCGCCAACGTCGCCCACCGACATGGTGTGCCGCTGATTGTGGATAACACTGTGCCTTCACCTTACCTGTTGCGCCCCATAGAATTTGGTGCCGACATCGTGGTGCACTCTCTGACCAAATACCTGGGTGGGCATGGTAATTCCATAGGTGGCATCATTGTCGATTCTGGCAAGTTCCCCTGGGCTGAGCATAAAGAAAGGTTCAAACGCCTGAACGAGCCTGATGTCTCTTATCACGGCGTGGTATATACCGAAGCGCTGGGTGCAGCAGCCTACATAGGACGTGCCCGCGTTGTACCTTTACGCAATACCGGTGCGGCCTTGTCGCCCTTCAATGCCTTCCTCATCTTGCAAGGCATAGAAACCCTGGCCTTGCGTCTGGATAGAATCACTGACAATACCATCAAGATTGCCCATTATCTGGACAAACATGCCAAAGTAAAGTGGGTCAATTATGCGGGTCTGCCTGAGCACAAAGACCATGCGCTGGCGCAAAAATACCTGGGCGGCAAGCCTTCCGGTATCCTGACCTTTGGTCTGGAAGGTGGGCGCGATGCTGGCGGTCGATTCCAGGATGCACTGCAGCTATTTACCCGCCTGGTGAATATAGGCGACGCCAAATCCCTGGCTTGCCATCCAGCCAGTACTACCCACCGTCAATTAAATCCTGAAGAACTGGCAAAAGCCGGTGTCACTGAAGACACCGTGCGTTTGTCCATAGGCATAGAGCACATTGATGACCTGATTGCTGATCTGGAACAGGCACTCTCCGCATCCTAGTCAGTCTGGTTTGCTTCAATGACGCTGGCGGCATTCGTTGTGGTGCCTGCCAGCGGCAACTCAAAAAAGAACTGGCTGCCAACGTCCACGGTGGAGGTGAAGCCTATGCTTCCTTCCATTTTTTCTATAATGGTTTTGCAGATATTCAAGCCCAGGCCGGTGCCACCTTTTTTACGGGTATTGGACCCATCTACCTGACTGAATTTCTGGAATATCTTGCTATGGAAGTTGGAAGGTATGCCGCAGCCATGGTCGGTCACGATGACCTTGATCCTTTGTCTGGACAAGATCATTTCTACCGTGACTTCCACCTCGCCACCCTTGTGGGAAAACTTGATCGCGTTTGACAAGAGATTGGCGAGTACCTGACCAACGCGGTGACGGTCAACATTGACCATCAACTCGGCATAGGCTTCATGCCAGTGGATGCTGACACCGTATTGATCCGCATAGGATTTGTTGGCACTGATGGCATCCTGGATCATCGGACCAATCTGGCTGAGCTGGAAATTGAATTCCATCTTGCCTGAGGCGATTTTTTCCAGGTCGAGAATATCATTGATCAGGTGCAGCAAGCGGTCACCATTGCGCATGGCAACCGTGATCAGCTCATGGGCTTTTTCCGGTACTTGCCCAGCAACGCCGGCGGCTACGAGACGCAGTGAACCGTTGATGGATGTCAATGGCGTACGCAGTTCGTGGCTGACCATGGAGACGAATTCATTCATCATCATCTCTACCCGCTTGCGGTCAGCGATATCAAAGCTCATCGCATAAAACCCCGTGACTTGCCCGGCATCGTCATAGGCTGGCACATACACAGACTGATAGTAGTAAGTACGTTTGTTTAATTTTCCCTCGCCTTCAAAACTGACACGTTCACCTGCCAATACTGCCTGCACATGGGGTGCATGGACCTTGTAAAATTCATCGCCAACAACCTCACGCAAAGTGCGCCCCAACAGATGCTCGGGCTTGATGCCAAATTCTGTCATGACGAAAGCGTTCACGAATAAATAGCGTTCTTGCCTGTCCATAAAAGTGATGATACATGGCAGGTTATCTGTAATGGCTTGCAGACGGTTTTGTACAACGCGCTGCTCTTGCAAGGCATTTTCCAGCTGGCTGGCTTTCAGTTCAATTTCTCGCGTGCGTTCAACGACGGTTGCTTCAAGGTCTTGATTGCTGCGTTCGATCTTGTTCAGGTATTGTTCTTCTTTTGCCAGCATTCCCGCTATCGTGGTCGATAAAAGCTGTGCTTCGTGAAAGCCATGAACCACAACCGGGAAGACCGGTTGCGCTGCCTGTGCATCACGGTTTTGGGTACGCTGTTCCATGAAGCTACTGAGCTTGGTCAGTGAAGACGACATGCGCCGAGCCAGCAGCGATGCCAGCAGCGCCAGCACGACGCACAGTATGGCACCAGAAATCAGGATTTCGCGCTGCAGGTTATACAAACCAGCCATGGCAACATCCTTGGGCTGGCGCACGAGTATGCTCCATTGCAAGGCTGGATAATTGCGTGCCTGCCCACTCATGGTATAGGCTGTCAGATATTTTTGGGGGCCTTCCCATGCCTCTTCCGTGACGCCACTCTTGCCTGAACGTGACAGCTTCAGGCTATTGGGAGATATCTTGCTTTCTTCCATCTTCGGTGGCCCCAGCAAGACGGTGCCATCTTCACGCGCCACCATGATTTCTGCCGCATACTGCTTGTCGGCTGGCGCCAGTATGTTTTGCACCAGGTTACGTGTCCAGTTCCAGCTCAGGTGCACACCCAGCACACCATGCAGCTTGCCTTCAGAATTGTAGACCGGGATAGATACATCCACAAAGCGCCAGGGGTCTATGCTGTAAGGTAGCAGTTTTTGCAATAGCAGGGCAGGATGGTAGTCACCTGCATACAAGGCTTTTTTCCCCTCGATGAACCAGGGTCGCTTGCTGACATCCTGCCCTTCAAGCATGCCTTTGGTAGAAGCAAGTACTTTGCCGTCGGGGTCGGCCAATCCTATCCAGGCGTAGTCAGAGAAATTGTGCTGTAAGTGATCAAGGATGCGGCGTACGTCCGCAGGATCTTTACCGTCTTTAACTTCATTCAGTTGCGACAGCAGTTGCACATCGCTGACTGATTTTTGCATGACCTGGTCCAGGGAGTCGCGCATTTGCCAGGCAACTTGCTGCAGTCTTTGCTCTGCTTCTTTCTGCGCATAGTTTTTTGCGAAGTGATCAACCAGCAGCAGGGCCGACAGGACGGTACACAATACTACCGCACTGACACCCAGTGTCAGCAGTGTCGTTAGCCTGGGATACGAGGTAGATTTAGCTGTAGCCATAGTAGCCATAGTAGCGATAGAGTGATGGGATTCTAATATCATACGCCTAACAGACTGCATTGCCATATTTGCGCACCGCAGTAAGTGCCAGCTTTGTGGCAATAGCTACAGCATATTTGAATTTCGGATAATTAACTTCATTTTTATTCGTTTTCTGTCTTAGGTAATTTCTGTACATTCAATCTCTGTGATGAAAACATAAATGCAGAGAACGTGTATGACAGCTTCCCCACTTATCGAGACACAAACTGAACCCCTCACATTAGCTGCTGCACGCCAACGTGCCAAAGATGCTGGTTTGCCATTTGCTGGCAGCGTTTCCCCGGCAGATGCGTGGAAATTGCAGCAGCAAGGCCTGGCGGTAATCGTTGATGTTCGTAGTAATGAAGAGCGCAAATTCGTCGGCCACTTGCCAGACAGCCTGCATGTGGCCTGGGCGACAGGCACGGCACTGACGCGCAACCCACGCTTTGTCAAAGAGCTCGAAGGCAAACTGAAGGACAGGCAGACCGTAGTCTTGCTGCTCTGTCGTAGTGGTAAACGTTCTGCACTGGCGGCTGAAGCGGCCACCAAGGCTGGGCTTCCACATGTCTTCAATGTAGAACAGGGTTTTGAAGGTGATCTGGATGAAGCGCAGCAGCGCGGGCATAGCGGCGGCTGGCGCTTCCAAAAGCTGCCCTGGATACAAGATTGAAGTAATTGAAGAGTTGAAAAAGGCAGAGCATCATGGGACAAGCATTGCAACAGACTAAAGAGATACGCGCCTCGCTATTCGGTATAGAGCAGGTTGTCAGCGAACTGGCAGTGGTGCGTCATGCCTGGCGTCGTCGCCAGCAAAGATCAGCCGAGCCTGGTGGCCGTGAATTGCCATCGCGCGATGCACTGGCAAAAATCCTCAATGACTTGCGCGGTGCCTTGTTCCCCATGCGCCTGGGGCCGCCGGAACTGAGACAAGAGAGTGAAGACTTTTATGTAGGCCATACGCTCGATACTGTCTTGCATTCTTTGCTGGGCCAGGTCAGGCTGGAACTCAGCTATGCATCGCGCTATCATGAAGAAGAGGGCTTGCATATTGATGACCGTGCCCTGACGATCGTACGTGAATTTTCCCGCGCCTTGCCTGGCATACGTTCACTGCTGGACAGCGATGTCATCTCAGCTTACCAGGGCGATCCAGCGGCGCGCACGGTAGATGAAGTCTTGCTGTGTTACCCCGGGATACTAGCGATGATACATCACCGTATTGCCCATCAATTGTATCAACTCGGTGTGCCACTGCTGGCACGCATCGTCGCCGAGATTGCGCATGGACAGACCGGCATAGACATCCACCCCGGGGCCAGCATAGGTGCAGGCTTTTTCATCGATCATGGTACTGGCGTGGTGATTGGTGAAACCGCCGTCATCGGTCAGCGTGTGCGTATTTATCAGGCTGTCACGCTGGGTGCAAAACGCTTTCCCAGTGATGAAGATGGCAAGCTGCAAAAAGGTCTGCCGCGTCACCCCATCGTTGAAGATGATGTGGTCATCTATGCCGGTGCTACGGTATTAGGGCGCGTCACTATCGGCCGTGGAGCCATCGTTGGCGGCAACGTCTGGGTCACCAGCGACGTGGCCGCAGGCAGCCATGTCAGCCAGGCCAGTTTGCGGCACGAACAGCAAAATCCCGTTTCTTTGGTTTGAATAAGTGAGCTTCAAATAAGGTGCCCGGTATCTGATACGAGGGCTCCTTATCCCCGCACGCCTGTTCATGTTTATTTTTTCGATACACTGACTTTTATGGAGTGATTAATGAGCGATGTAAGTAATGAAGTAACTGCAGGTAATTTCGCACTCAGCGATAATGCCGCCAGGCAGTTAGCGAATGCGACCAAGACTGTTCCCCAGTTGTCCACCATTTCGCCGCGCTGGCTGGTGCATTTGCTGCAATGGTTGCCGGTAGAGGCAGGTATCTACCGCCTGAACAAGGTAAAAAATCCCAAGGATGTGCGGGTAGCCTGCTCACAGCGCGATGAATCTGAATTACCACAAACCTTTGTCGATTATGACGAACAGCCACGCGAATATTTCCTCAATGCGGTAGCCACCGTGCTGGACGTGCATACGCGCATTTCTGATCTTTACAGCAGCCCGCACGACCAGATCAAGGAACAATTACGCCTGACGGTAGAAACCATCAAGGAACGCCAGGAAAGCGAACTCATCAATAATCCTGACTACGGTTTGCTGGCAAATGTGCATGACGATCAGCGCATCTCCACCCTGACAGGTGCACCTACACCAGATGACCTTGACGACTTGCTGACCAAAGTCTGGAAAGAGCCAGGTTTTTTCCTTGCCCACCCGCTGGCGATTGCCGCCTTTGGCCGTGAGTGCACACGCCGTGGCGTGCCACCACCAACAGTCAGCCTGTTTGGTTCACAATTCCTGACATGGCGTGGTGTGCCACTGGTGCCGTCTGACAAATTGCCTATCGAAGATGGCAAGACAAAAATCATTCTGTTGCGCGTGGGGGAAAAACGTCAGGGCGTGGTTGGTTTGTTCCAGCCTGGCCTGGCGGGTGAGCAAAGCCCTGGTTTGTCCGTGCGCTTCATGGGCATCAACCGCAATGCGATTGCTTCTTACCTCATTTCCCTGTACTGCTCGCTGGCAGTATTAACAGATGATGCAGTGGCTGTTCTGGACGACGTAGAGATCGGTAAATACCATGACTATCCTGACACCTATAAATGATAAAGGCGGTAATACGGGTCCGGCAAACTCTGGTTTGCCGGATGAGGCTGCGCTGAACCGCATGGCATCAGAATTCTTTGCGCTGGTGCCGGGTGCGGTGCAGGCGGCAGCGCAATTCTTGCCGGGCTTTAGCCAGGGCAATGCGCCTGAAGCGCCGCCGTCGGCGCGTACTCCTGTACACGAGAGCAGCTCTTTGCAAAGCCAGCCTTCTGTCTCAGCCAGTGGCGTGCCGCAAAATGGTGGTAACAGCATTGCACCTTCGCGTCCACAAGCTGGTGGTGCCAGTTCCAGTACACCCTACTATTTTGTCGGGCAGGAGCATGGCTATCCAGTTGCTGACAATAATCTGGACAATCTGGCGGCACAAGGTACAGGCAGGAAGACTGAAAAAACTTCTTTCGCTTCGCCAGGTCAGGATCAATTGCAGCGCATTTTGGGTGAACTGTATCCGGCCACTTCTGCGCCAGTGCAACAAGCTGGTGGCAGTACTGCGCACCCGGCTTATTATTTCCAGCAAGGGGAGCAAGACTACTGGGACCAGGCACCAAGGGCTGCTAATCCATCGCTGGCGGCACCCTTCGACATCAATGCCGTGCGCAGGGATTTTCCTATCCTGGCGGAGCGTGTCAATGGCAAGCAACTGGTGTGGTTTGATAATGCTGCCACGACGCAAAAGCCAAAGTCGGTGATAGACCGCATCAGTTATTTCTATGAACATGAGAATTCCAATATACATAGAGCGGCACATGAACTGGCGGCGCGTGCCAGTGATGCTTATGAGTCTGCACGTAAAAAGGTAGCCAACTTTCTCGGTGCTGCCAGCGAACAGGAAATCATCTTCGTACGTGGCGCGACTGAAGGTATCAATCTTATAGCGCAAACCTTTGGCAAGAAGTTCATCGGTGCGGGTGATGAGATCATCGTCTCTGAGCTTGAACATCATGCCAATATCGTGCCTTGGCAGCAACTGGCGGCTGAGAAGGGTGCTGTCATACGTGTTATTCCTGTCGATGACAGTGGTCAGGTCTTGCTGGACGAATACCGCAAGCTCTTGAACAGCAAAACCCGTCTGGTGGCGGTAACGCAAGTGTCAAATGCCCTGGGTACTATCGCCCCTGTGCATGAGATTACTGCCCTGGCCCATGCGGCTGGTGCCCGCGTGCTGATAGACGGGGCGCAGGCCGTATCACATCTGCGTGTGAATGTGCAGGCGCTGGATGCCGACTTTTATGTCTTTTCGGGCCACAAGATATTTGGCCCGACTGGCATAGGTGTGGTGTATGGCAAGAAGGCCTTGCTGGAGCAACTGCCACCCTGGCAGGGCGGCGGCAATATGATAGCCGATGTGACTTTCGAGCACACCCGTTATCAGCCAGCACCAGCACGTTTTGAAGCAGGGACTGGCAATATTGCCGATGCAGTTGGCCTGGGTGCAGCGATTGATTATGTTGAACGCATAGGCCTTGAAAATATCGCGCTGTATGAACATGCCTTGCTGGAATATGCAACGCATGGGCTGAAGAATATACCCGGCGTACGTCTGGTCGGTACCGCGCATCAAAAAGCCAGTGTCGCATCTTTCGTATTGGCGGGCTATGCAACCGCAGAAGTGGGCAAGGCGCTCAATGATGAGGGAATTGCAGTCCGTTCCGGCCATCATTGTGCCCAACCCATCTTGCGTCGCTTTGGTCTGGAAGCAACGGTACGGCCTTCGTTTGCTTTCTACAATACTTGTGAAGAGATAGACCGTTTGCTGGCTGTGGTACGCAGGCTGGCGAATAATCGTCAATGAAGTAAAGAAGTGAAATCAGTAAATTGATTGATCGCCTGTCCGGCAGCAATTGCCGGACAGGTTTTTATTTCTGTACGGCCTTCAATACAAAATCCTCCGTATCACGCAGTATGGCTCTGGATTTGACTGGGTTATCCATCATGCGCGACAACAGCAGGCCACCGATCAGCGAAGACAAGACACCATGCGCGGTAGCCGCATCATCCTTGACTCCTGAACGTTGCAATTGCTTGCTGATGATGGCCAGTAACTGATCAACACCTTGCGCCATCACTTCCTTGCTGGCTGTCTTGCCGCGTGCTGCTTCTGCTCCTAGTGCCGCAATCGCACAACCATGGCCGGGATGTTCACTATGCGCCCGGCTCAGGTAGCTATGCACCAGGCTGGCGATGGCTTCCTCGTCGCTGACCAGTTCTGTTTTCCGCAGCAGTTCTGTACGTGTGCTTTCCAGCGCGGTACTGCAGGCTTCGGCAATCAGGGCTTCCTTGGATTCAAAGTGCTTGTAAAAACCACCGTGCGTGAGCCCGGCTTCTTTCATCAGGTCGGCCACGCCTATGCCATTGATGCCATGTTCACGATACAGGCGGGCAGCGGTTTCTACGATGCGCTCGCGGGTTTGCGCGGCTTGTTCGCGGGTAGTTCTCATTTGTTCTATTCCTCAAAAATCTGCCAACCAGAGTTTGCATTTTAATACTGGTTTTAATCAAGTTTGACATGAATCTCTATTTTAGATGATAATCAACATCCATTGGATTATATTTGTCATCTAATTTTGAGGGCAGCATGAATACATCAGCCAGAGTAGTAAATAAGGCAATAAATAATGCAGCAAATAAGCCCATCATGGACATGATCTTGCAGGCATTCACCCTGCCGCAAAGGCAGGCAGAAACTCAAGATGATAAAAAAGCACTGACGCATGCGCGCCCCGCCAGCATCCCTTATGCTGGTCTGGAATTGCGCGTCTGGACCTGGGGACAAGGGCCGCAGGTCTTGCTCCTGCACGGCTGGGAAAGCCGCGCCAGCCACATGGCAGGTTTTGTCGCGCCTTTGCTTCAGGCAGGCTTTAGCGTGACGGCACTGGATGCACCTGCACACGGCGCATCGAAAGGCGAAACTACTAATGTTCTCGATTATGGCAAAGCTGTTGTTGCCGCGGCCAGTCATCTTGGACCGCTGATTGCCACTATCGCCCATTCTGTAGGTTCTGCCGCCAGCCTGTATGCCTTTGCGCAAGGTGTGCAAGTCAAGGCCAGCATTCATCTGTGTGGCCCGGCTTCACTGACACGCGTATTCCAGCATGCAACCAGGGCAGGTGGCTTGAATGAAACAGCCAGACAACAGGTGGAAGAGATGCTGGCAAGCAGCATAGGCGCACCGCTTTCATCCATGGATTTGGCACACCTGCAGCAAGGCATGCGCCATCCTGCCCTGATCATGCATGATCCCGAAGACAAAGAAATGCCCTATTCCGAAAGTCAGGCACTGGCTGATGCCTGGCCGCAAGCCAGTCTTGTAGCAAGCGCAGGAACTGGGCACAGGCGTATCTTGCGCACGCCAGAAATACATGCCGCAGCAGTCAGCTTCATTATTAATAAACTTGCCGCCGATATCGTCGAACGAGTGGCAGATACAGGAGAAGCACCATGAAAAACATCAGCCCCTGGCCAACCTTCGCCTTGGCGAGTGTCGCCGTATTTCTGGTATCGCTGGATGCCACTATCGGCTTCGCTGTCTTCCCCGCATTGCGCCATGCCTTTCCCGATGTCCGGTCTAGTGAACTGTCCTGGGTGTTGAACGCCTATACCATCGTTTATGCGGCATTACTCGTGCCTGCCGGGCGTCTGGCAGATTTATTGGGGCGCAAGCGCCTGTTCATTCTTGGTGTGGGTATATTCACCCTGGCATCCGGTTTATGTGGCGTGGCGGGCAGTACCAATATGCTGATTTTCTTCCGCGTCTTGCAGGCTATAGGGGCAGCCCTGCTGACGCCAACTTCACTGGCGCTGGTATTGCAGGCTTTCCCTATCGAGAAACGCGCCATTGCCGTCAGCCTGTGGGGTGCGGTTGCCGCGCTGGCAGCGGCAGTTGGACCTAGTGTAGGCGCTCTTATCATAGAGAGTATCAACTGGCAGTGGGCATTCCTGATCAATGTTCCCATCGGCATAATCGCCATGACCAGGGCGGCACTGAGCCTGTCAGAATCGCGCAACCTGGAAACCGGCCATCGCTTTGACTGGCCAGGTGTGTTCTTGCTCATCGCGGGCAGCGGCTTGCTGATACTAGGCATAGTCCAATCCGACAGCTGGGGCTGGCTGGCGCCGGCAACTCTCGTCACCATCGGCGCAGGCGTAGTGATACTGTTGTTCTTCATCTATTGGGCCAAAGGCAAGCCACATGCAGCAGTAGATTTGAGTTTGTTCGAGGACAGGAATTATCGCTTTGTGAATGCCGCCACATTGGTGTTTGGTGCCGCGTTTACCGCCATGTTCCTGACTTTCTTTTTATTTATGACCGCAATCTGGCATTATGGCCTGACCAAGGCCGGCTTTGGCATCACGCCCGGCCCTTTGATGGTCATGCCGGTGGCGATTATTTCTGGCCGCTACGTCGCGCGCTATGGTCATAAACCTTTGCTGGTAGCAGGTGGATTGATCTATGCCTTGAGTGGTTTATGGTTTTATCTGAACACCAGCCTGACGGCCGATTATCTGACTGTCTGGTTGCCCGGCATGCTGCTCAGTGGCATAGGTGTAGGCCTGGTGCTGCCATCACTGTCAGGCGCAGCAGTAGCACGCCTGCCCGCAAAACGCTTTGGCGTGGGGAGTGCGGTGAACCAGGCTGTGCGCCAGTTTGGTTCTGCCCTTGGCGTCGCTTTCACAGTGACCATACTAGGTGGACAGGTACAGAATCTGCAGCAATTTCGCTATGTCTATCTTTTCCTGATTGCGGGTGGCGTACTGACTGCTTTGTTAAGTCTGTTCATCAGAACGCTAGCTGTGCAAAAACCTGAGATACAAGCCGATGCGACTGCAACAGCCTGATCCAGATCGCCAGGTTCATGCGTCGGGATAAATCAACAAATCCCGTGCATGAGCAAGCGCATCATCGAGCCTGTCATTGCCCCAGTACATCTGCTCGCCGACAAAAAAAGTCGGCGCACCAAAGATGCCCTTGCTCATGGCCAGTCCGGTTTGCCTGCGCAGCTTCAATTTGTTGTCATCGCCCAGGGCTTGCGTGATGATTTCAGTTGCGGGCAAGCCCATATCATTTAACGCAGCAGCCACCATTTCTTTGTTGTCGATATCCTTGTCATGCACAAAATTCATTTGCATGATGCGGCGACAATATTCTGCCATCCAGCTTTGCTCCGCACCTAGTACCGCGACCCTTAAAGGCAGGATGGCCGGACGTGGGAAATTGTCAGGCTTTTTCCAGGGCAGGCCATACTTGTGGCATTGTCTTTCCATATCCAGCCAGACATAATCCCCTTTGGCTTTCTGCAATACAAAGGGAGATGTCTCCCATCCCAGCGCCTGGAATATGGGGCCAAGCAAGAACGGCTGCCAGCGTACCCTGACGCCTGCCCTGGCTGCCTCCTGCTCCATGCGCATGACGCTGAGGTAACTGTAATTGCTGCCAAACTCAAACCAGAAATCGATGACAGGCATGCTGCTTATCGGCGTATCCATCTTGATCTCTTTTTCAAAATACTACCAGGCAGCGCAGCTCTATACTTTCTCTTGGTGGTGCATCTTCAGGAGCATGCGGGTGATCAAATGCAGCATGCGGCGTAAAGCGCGAAACGCCGCTAAACTGGCTGTCATATTGCTTGAAGATCAGTGCTTCGTGTGGCTGCATTTCAGCGAAGTAAGACCAGCGGTGTCTTGGTGAAAATCTGGACAGATAAATTTCACCGGTGCGGTTAGGGTACTTGACATCGCAAGCGAGCAAATGCGATTGCCGCACTGTGCGTGCATCACAAATTGCCAGCGGCGTATCAAGCACGGTATTATGGGTAGGACGCCAGATATTGATGATGCAATAGCGCCGTATCTGCGCCATCACTTCCATATCCCTGACGACTAGGGCCAGGCGTTTTTGCCCCGATTGTTCGGTGTAGTCATTATGTATGCGCCCATTGGCCGCCGCCAAACCATTCTCCGCCCGCTTGCCAAATGACAGGCTGGCTTCTCTCGCTTCGCGTCGCCGGACCAGGTGATCGAAGACATAAGCCTGCTTGCCACCAGTAACAGCCAGCGCCAGTTCACGCGCTTCCTGATAATAATCAGACCTGACTTCTTCATGATCCATGAAGTTTTGGACGGAAGTGGGCGCATCCCACAATTCAAAACCCTCGCGTTCAAGCTGCGGTTCCTGTTCGGCCTGGCGCGCATCATGTATCGCCACTTCACGCAAATCGTAAGTAGCATTTTCCCATGGGATACCAACCGGTGGTTCAAAGGTATAACTGACAGGTCGTTGACCATCAGGAAAAACATAGCTCATGGGTGCCAGTACGTAGCTGCTGCCAGGCATTGATGCCGGTAGTGAAAATTCCCTTTGATGCTCAGTAAAGACATGCATATTGCCTCCGTCCATATTGCGACGAAGCCGTGCTTCCGGATGGTAAGTTCAGGGCTGTCGTCTGTGGATATTTAAACGGATGCGAGGCTGATATTCAAACGAGATTTTTGCGTGATTCGCATGCTTGGCGTGCATGCGAATGCATAGTTCAATTGACGAGCATTACAATATTAATGCCTGTCTTCTGCTAACAGTTTGCTCCTGGCTTCCATCAAGGCAAAACCCAGTAAATTCAAGCCTTGCCAAAGTTGTGGTTTATTACTGTCAGGATGATCTTGCGCCAGACCCGTGCCCCAGATTCTATCCAGAGGGCTGGCTTCGACGATGATCTTGTCTGCGGTACTTAACAGATACAGTTTTAGTTTTGGGTTTTGTGAAAATTTCGCATAGTTGCCATCGACTACGATCCTGAAGCGATGCTCTACCCATGTCGGTTCATCATAATTCTTCACTTTCCTGCCTAGGCGTTTCACCATATCCGGGTCGCTGGCCGCCAGTATTTCTTTGAGCACGACATCGTCACCGAACAGCCTGGCCTTGCCAGCCATCATATAATGTTCAGCCGTAGGGTAAGTGATGCCATCGATCTTGAACGGCGCAACAAACCATTGACTGAAGCAGGCTTTGTCCGCTTGCAGGCCACGTTGTTTATGACCCCAGAATTGCAAATAATTGAACTGCTTGCCCTCGTCTATCTGCTTTAATAATTCTTCTCGCGTATTCATGTCTTTCCTGTACTTTCTGGATTGCTATCCACGGGCCAAGCCAATACCCAGGCATGCTGTTCTGTAGTTTGCGGTGTCTCTGGCCAAAAGCTTTTCTTTTCCATCTGCTGCCATAATTGCGCCAGTTCCTGCAAGCCTGCTTTGGTGTCCTGATGTTGCTCTGCCAGATAGCAGCCTATGACCGTGCCAGTGCGCCCTATGCCGCCAAAGCAATGTACATACACGATATGCTGCTTTGCCAGTGCTTCGTCCAGTGCCAGCAGGATTTCCTGCATATGACCTCGTGACGATGGGGTATGGCGGTCTGGTATGGCAAAGCGGCGGTGTTGGGCTTGCATACCGCGCTCTTTCGCCAGCTTCATCAGTAGCGGTGCATACGGATCTAATTCATCTTCTTCTGTCAGGTCGATAAAATAATCGACGCCGCAATCGAGATATAGCCCCAGCCTTTGCGCTGCCGTGTTTGCGTCCAGTGCACCCGGGTATTCGCCTGCCAGTAATTGTCCTGGTCTTACCCAGTAAGTATTCTGATGTGGTCGCTTAGTGGTCATTATTCATCCTGATTAAATATTTTGGTAAAACGCTGTCGCACAACCATACACCATTTGCTGATACAAAAAACTGGATTCCATCCTCATGCATGTCCTTTGCCATGACTTGCAGGATAACCGGCGTGCCATGCCGCGCACCAACGGTACGTGCCGTTGTCGTAGTTGCCGACAGATGTACATGATGACGTGAACCTGGGCGCAACCCATCCTTCATGATGGATGCAATGAAACGGCTGGCCGTGCCATGATACAAAACATCTGGCGGCACCGTTACAGGCAAGGCCAGATCCACCGCTACCGAATGTCCCTGGTTTGCACGTATGCGCAAACCATTTTCACTGATAGCAAAGCGCTGCTTGTCAGAAATACGCACTGCTTCGTGCAAATCTTCGAGCTTGAAGCGCTTACCATGCTTTGCGGCCTGGCTTATCAGCGTGGATATTTCTGTCCAGCCTTGTACATCCAGTGTAATGCCTATGGAGCCTGGATGGTGGCGCAGTACATAGCTGAGGAATTTGCTGAAGTTTTTTGGGGATTGAGTTATTTTCATTATTTTTTCTTTTTATAGGTTACCTGTCTTGCAGGGTTAATTGCACTATAAATCAAGTTAGTTAAATAATGCAACTAAGATAGTTTTCTACTGTAACTAAGTTTGATCTATTTGTTGTTTTCGCGCATGTAGGAGATAGAAATAAATACTCGCTTAGCATTAATCACCGTGGGAAAGCAAATCCATTGAATATGCAATTTATTGCGGTTTTTGATTCACAGCCCTCGAATTTGCAAGGAATGGTAACCATCAGTGGCAAGAGATGGACTCAGGGTGAAACTAAAGATGTATGCTAAGTTATTGAAAACAAAAATGTTTTTGAATTTCGGGCGGTATTTTTGATGCTGATTAAGGCAATAAAAAAGAATATACAGATACTTAGTTGTAAAAAATAACTAAGTGATCTACAATAGAATCAGCCTCACAAGAAAAAGGAAACATCATGAAACGCAATTTGCAAGTCCTCATCATTGATCCGCAAAATGATTTCTGTGATTTGCCGCCAGCTTATCTGGCAAGGGACGCGCATAGCGCTGAACCATTGTCGCCAGCCCTGCCTGTGCCTGGCGCCCATGCCGATATGTTGCGCGTGGCCGAGCTCATCAATAAAGGGGCCGATGGCATCAGCGGTATCAGCATCACTCTGGATGCGCATCATCGCTATGACATTGCCCACCCTACTTTCTGGATGACAGGGCAGGGTGCTGCGGTATCGCCTTTTACCAGCATAGCTGCAACTGCGGTACGCGCTGGTAAATATCAGCCACGCCAGCCTGATGCTTTGCCACGCGCCCTGGCCTACCTGGATGCACTGGAGGCAGAAGGCCGTTATCAACTGATGATATGGCCGGTGCATTGTGAAATTGGCTCATGGGGGCAAAATGTACATGCAGATGTGCGTGCAGCCTATAATGCCTGGGAAGAAAAACAACTGGGCGTGGTTAATAAAATCAACAAAGGTTCCAACCCCTGGACCGAGCATTATTCAGCAGTGAAGGCAGAAGTGCCAGATGCCAGTGACCCAGATACGCAACTGAACCAGCAATTGATTACAGAACTCCGTAAGGCTGACCGCGTGTATATTACTGGCGAAGCAGGCAGCCATTGTGTGAAGGCGACCACTGAACATCTGGTAGAAAATTTCGCAGCAGCCGATTTGCACAAGCTGGTATTGGTAACTGATTGCATGAGTGCAGTCACAGGTTTTGATGCCCAGTTTGAGGGCTTTGTGCGCGACATGGTTGCCAAAGGTGTGCAGGTTGCGAAGATGGCAGATGTATTGCCTGAGTTGTTGGCGAATGCGTAAAGGCTAAGAAGATAAACGCGTAGGGTGCGCCGTGCGCACCGCCCCTTTGTCAAAAATCAAAAGCTGATGATTATTTGTGGGTGCGTCAAACAATGCTGCGCGTGGCGCACTCTACTTAAATGACACTAGAAAAGAAAAAGATGAAACCCGTCGTTCAAAGTTTGCTGGAAACTGATTTATATAAATTCACCATGTGGCAAGCCTTGCTGCATAGCCATCCAAATGCCCAGACTGAATATGCTTTCGTTTGCCGCAATTCTACGGCTTATCCACTCGCCGAATTGAAGGACGATGTTGAACGTGAAATCGATCACTTGTGCGCATTGAACTTTACTGAAGATGAACTCGATTATCTGCGTTCCTTGCGCTTCATCAAAAGTGATTTCACTGACTTTTTAACGGTCTTTCATTTCCAGCGTAAATTCATCAAGGTCAGTACCGATGGCGACAACCTCCAGATCGTGGCAACTGGCCCGCAAGTGCATGTCATGGGTTTTGAAATCTTTGTACTGCATATCGTCAATGAATTATATTTCCGCCGCTTGCAAACAGAGCAGTCTCTGGTTGAGGGGAGAGACAGGCTGGCAGCCAAGATAGAACAAATCCGTGCATTTGGAAAAGAAGCACCAAGAACTCACCCTTTTGAATTCTTTGATTTTGGTTTGCGCAGGCGCTTCTCTGGTGAATGGCATGATGAAGTCGTCGCCACGCTGGCGCGTGAAGTACCGCAATTCTTCAAGGGCACATCGAATGTCTATCTGGCCAAGAAGCACAAGCTGGTGCCCATAGGGACGATGGCGCATGAATACCTGCAGTCTTACCAGTCCTTTGGTGTGCGCCTGCGTGATTTTCAAAAAGCAGCGCTGGAATACTGGGTGCAGGAATACCGTGGTGACCTGGGTACTGCTTTGACAGATGTGGTCGGCATGGATGCCTTTTTGTCTGACTTTGACCTTTACTTTGCCAAACTGTTTGATGGCCTGCGCCACGATTCTGGGGACCCTGTAGTCTGGGGTGAAAAAGCTTTGGCTCACTATACCAAATTGCGCATAGATGCACATACCAAGCGGCTGGTGTTTTCTGATGGCCTGAATCTGGAAACTGCCTTCAGTCTGTATCACCATTTTGCTGACCGCACCATGACAGGTTTTGGCATAGGCACGAACCTGACGAATGACACAGGCATCAAGGCTTTGAATATCGTCATGAAGCTGATGTCTTGCAATGGCCAGCCAGTCGCAAAATTGTCTGATTCTGCTGGCAAGACCTTATGTACTGATGAAACTTTCCTCGCTTATTTGCGTCAGGTTTTTCATCACCCTATTATTTAAATTCAGGATCTTTTCATTATGTTGAAACTGGCAGTTGCACAATTAAATTATATGGTGGGTGACTTTGCTGGCAATACAGCCGCGATCATCCAGCATATGCAAAAAGCTGCATTAGCTAATGCTGACGTCGCGGTATTTAGTGAGCTCTGTGTCTGCGGCTATTACCCCGGTGATTTGCTCGAAGACAGTGCTTTTTTATTGAAGGCTGAACAGGCATTGGCCAGCATCATGCAGGCTTCCAAAGATTGCCCTGATCTCGTCAGCGTTATCGGCACCGTGCGTCCAAACAAAGGGCAGGGCAAAGCTTTGCATAATGCTTTGCTGGCGATACGCAATGGTGAGATTGTTGCTGAATACTATAAACAATTGCTGCCGACTTATGGCATCTTTGATGAGCGCCGCCATTTTGAACCAGGGCAGGAAGTTGCCAGCACACTGGATGTCGCTGGTCATAAGCTAGGCTTCATGGTCTGTGAAGATGGCTGGAATGATGAAGAGCATGATTACCAGGTTAACCCCTTCAACGCACTGAAAGTGGCCAAGGTCGATTTGATCATCAGCATCAATGCCAGCCCTTCAGATATAGGCAAACGCCAGCAAAGACATGCGATGTTTGCCAGGGCCGCTGCGCATCATCAATTGCCTTTGCTGTATGTGAACCAGGTTGGTGGGCAAGATCAACTGGTGTTTGATGGCGCTTCTTTTGCGGTCACACCTGATCATGGCGTGACTTTTGAGGCAGCACGTTTTAAAGAAGATTTTCAATTGCTGGGATTTGCAAACCATCATTTCACCGCGGTTGATGGTACGACATTAGTCAAACCGGATAGTGCGGGTTTGTCAGTACCAGAATTTACCCGTCGCCAGATCGTGTTGGGCCTGCAAGACTATGCGCGCCGTTGTGGTTTCAAACAAGTGGTGGTCGGTTCTTCCGGTGGTATTGATTCAGCGTTGACTATTGCCCTGGCAGTGCAGGCACTGGGCGCAGAAAACGTTATTGCCATCACCATGCCATCTGCGTATTCAAGTACAGGCTCAGTGTCTGACTCTGTCAAATTATGCGACAACCTGCTAGTCAAATTGTATACGCATCCGATACTGAGTCTGGTGGAGCAATATGCGAAGGGCTTTGAGGATGCATTTGCATTACCCCTGCGTGGATTGACACAAGAGAATTTGCAGGCCCGCATACGTGGCACCATACTCATGGAATACTCGAATGCCTTTGGCGCGCTGTTGCTGACGACAGGTAACAAGAGCGAGATATCGGTGGGTTATTGCACCCTGTATGGTGATACCAATGGTGGCCTGGGCCTGATAGGCGACCTGTACAAGACCGAGGTGTATGCCTTGTCACAACATGTCAACAATGCAGCCGGGCGAGAAATCATCCCGCAAGATGTACTGACCAAACCGCCATCAGCAGAGCTGGCACTTGACCAGCTTGATACGGACAGCTTGCCACCGTATGATGAGCTGGATGAAATGCTGAAATGGCATATAGAAGGCAAGCGCCTGCCAGCGCATGAATTTGTCAAAGCCCAAGCCTTTGTGGAAAAATTGCAAAAGTCAGAAGCTGGTGTGACAAGCATGAACCGCATCATGGGCATGGTAGCGCGCAACGAATATAAGCGCCGCCAGGCACCACCCATCATTCGCGTGCGTGGCCGTGCTTTTGGTAGTGGACGGCAGATGCCGATTGCGGCAAAGTACAGCAATTAAGATTAATCACAGTTTTATTTTATGAAGTCAACCATGCAAATTGATGTTGCAGTATTGATAGGTCGCTTTCAACCATTTCATAACGGCCATGCCACCCTCTTGCAACTGGCGCTGGAAACTGCAGAAGAAGTGGTCGTAGTACTGGGTTCATCTTTCCATGCGCGCAGTACCAAGAACCCTTTCACCTGGCAAGAACGGGCAGACATGATCAATGCGACGCTCACACCCGCAGAACGTGACAGGGTGTCGTATATTGCGGTGCGTGATTATTATGATGATGTACGCTGGGCGACAGCAGTGCGTGGCAAGGTGGAAAGGCACTTCCCCTATGCCAAGCGTATAGCCCTGATCGGCCACTTCAAGGACGCCTCCAGCTATTATCTGAACCGTTTTCCTCAATGGCAGTTGGTCGCGGCTGAGCAATTGCTGGCGATTGACGCCACTGTTATACGCAAGGTATTGTTTGAGGCAGAAGACATGCGTGTATCACTAGATGTGATTGCCCATTACCTGCCACTGAGCATACGCCAATACCTGAAAGCCTGGAGCATTTTGCCGCACTATGCCGCGCTTATGAAAGAGCATGCACAGTTGCTGGCGTATCAGGCAGCATGGAAACCTGCTCCTTATGCACCCATGTTTGTCACGCTGGATGCGGTAGTCAAGGCAGCAGGACATATCTTGCTGGTACAGCGCGGTGGTTTCCCGGGGAAGGGCTTGTGGGCATTGCCTGGCGGTTTCCTGGATCAGAATGAACGTTTGTTCCAGGGGGCGATACGCGAATTGTTTGAAGAAACCAACCTGGCGGTACTGACATCTACGCTTGAGCATTCACTGGTTGATGTCAAAGTGTTTGACCACCCTGGCCGCAGCCTCCGTGGCCGCACGATTACACACGCACATTATTTTGATTTGCAGACGGACCATTTGCCTGACATACGCGCGGCCGATGATGCAGCCCAGGCGGCCTGGGTCAGCATAGACAAGCTGGAGGGGATGGAGGAATTATTCTTTGACGATCACTTCCATATTCTTGACCAGTTCCTTACCCTGACGGCTGGTGAGTGAAAAAGGGCAGACAAATGTAAATTGTCTGCCCTTTTGAGGTGGCAACAAACTCTTATTTCCTGATTTATTCTCTGATTTATTCTTTATATTGCGGTGTCGTCAGCAAGAAACCACCGCCTTGATAAATAGTGGTGATATCGTCTTTTGCAGGATAATCACTACTGTCTGGATAAAGATGAGAAAAAACCGTAGAGCTATCTTTTGCCTTATATCCCAAGTGCGCTGCTTTTTTATTGTCCCACCATTTACCCGGATTTTCAGAAACACCAAAGGCGATGGTGTGACCCACGCGCGGAGCGAAGATGGAGCAACGTAGCATTTCAACCAGATCATCATAGCTGAAGTACGTCACCAGCATGCGGCGCGTAGTTGGTACTGGGAAGGATGAACCTATGCGTATGCAGACGGTCTCTATGCCGAACCTGTCATAGTAAAAACGCGACAAGGACTCACCAAAACATTTGCTGATGCCATACATGCCATCCGGGCGGGTGGGCATGTCAGCATCGATATAATCCGTGGTGCGGTAAAAACCGACTGCATGGTTAGAGCTGGCAAATACCACACGTTTGACATTGTGCTTGTGCACCGCTTCATAGATATTGTAAGTACCCTGTATGTTTGCATGCATGATGGCTTCAAAATTGGCTTCAGTCGAAATACCACCAAAATGCAGCACCACATCCACGCCCTCCATCAATGCCAGCACGGCAGCCTTGTCGGCCAGGTCACATTGCACGACTTCTTCGCCTTCACCCGCTGTGCCGAGATCGGCGATATCGCTAAGGCGCACGATGTTGGCCCATGCCTTGATGCGTTCACGCAAGACTTTGCCCAGGCCACCGGCTGCACCGGTCAGCAAAATGCGGTTGAAAGGTTTTTCAGTGATATTGGTGTTCATGGGATTCTTTCTCTTCTATGGAATTCTTTATGTGCGTTGCTGCTGAGGCGAGGCTATCAGGTAATTGGTGCCGGGTTAAACAATACCAGTGCATTATGCAATTTCCAGTGCTCGGCCCAGGTTTCCTTGCCGCTGGCAACATCCAGCAGCATCTGGAATAATTCCCAGCCTACATCGGCAATCGTGGCTTCACCACTGGCGATTTTGCCGGCATTGATATCCATGAGGTCATGCCAGCGTCTGGCCAGATCGTTCCTGGTGGCGACTTTAATAACGGGAACTGCGGCCAGGCCATAAGGTGTACCGCGCCCTGTGGTGAATACGTGCAGGTTCATGCCTGCCGCCAGTTGCAAAGTGCCGCAAACAAAATCACTGGCTGGTGTGGCAGCGTAGATCAAACCTTTTTGTGTCAGCTTGTCACCGGGTGACAGCACGCCTGAAATAGTCGAGCTGCCAGACTTGACGATGGAGCCCATGGCTTTTTCAACGATATTTGACAGACCACCTTTTTTATTACCCGGTGTGGTATTCGCGCTGCGGTCAACGCCACCACGTTTCAGGTAATCGTCATACCAGGCCATTTCCCTGATCATGGCAGCGGCCACTTCCGGGTTGGCGGCGCGTGAGGTCAACTGGTCTATGCCATCACGTACTTCTGTCACTTCAGAAAACATCACCGTCGCACCGGCGCGCACCAGTAAGTCTGTCGCAAAACCAACAGCCGGGTTGGCTGTGACGCCTGAGAAGGCATCGCTGCCGCCGCATTGCACGCCCACGACAAGCTCTGATGCAGGGCAGGGTTCACGGCGGCGCTTGTCCAGTTCTGCCAGTTGTTTTTCTGCGGTGTTCATGATGGAGGTGATCATGGAATTGAAGCCCACATGTACCTGATCCTGCAGGCATACTAGTGCTGGCTCGCCACTGCCTGTATCACCCTTTTTGATGGGAATACTACCCTTGGGGAACAGGCGTGTTGGCTGCAATTTTTCACAGCCCAGGCTGACTACCATGGCTTGCCCGCCAAAATTTGGATTCAGGCTGATATTGCGTACCGTGCGTATGGGGATATTGGCATTTGGCGCATCAATCGCAACGCCGCAACCATAAGTGTGTTCGAGGCCGACCACATCATCGACATGGGGATACTTGGGTAGTAGTTCTTCCTTGATGCGCTTGACCGCATGCTCAACCACGCCAGACACACATTGCACGGTCGTCGTAATGGCGAGGATGTTGCGTGTACCCACGCTGCCATCCGCATTCCTGTAACCCATGAAGCTGTAGCCTTCTAGTGGTTCCGTATTCGGGGCGTGCACAGTAGCGATAGGTAAATCCACCAGTTCCCTGGCGGGGGGCATGCGTATCAGTGATTCTTCCACCCAGCTACCTTGCGGGATAGCGCGTACTGCATAACCTATGGTGACGTTATAGCGGGTAATGGCGGCACCCTCAGCAATATCCTGCAAGGCCAGTTTATGTCCCTGGGGAACATGCTCCAGTAAGGCCAGGCCACAGGGAAAGACCGTCGCAGCCGGTAAGCCGCCATCATTGGCAACGATAGCAACGTTGTCGTTGCCATGCATGCGTATATAAAGCGGCGAGCTGAGTGGCTGGCTGATGCTGGATACCGTCATTTTCTTTTCCCCTAGGTTGCCAATTTTTTGGCTATCAGTGTACAAAGACATGCGCCTTGCACAATTTTTTTGTTGAAAAATCGGATTTTCATAAAATTGGTCATACCAGAAAGAAACTGGCATGAGCATTTGTAAAGAAAGCGATAACTGCGTTGCTTATTTACATCATTGCCGTAAATAACACGGTTCCAATCAGCTTTCCCTATGAAAATCTGTTTCTGTACCATCAGATTTTTCTTTTTTTACGGGAGAAAATGCAGAGTCCGCTATAATCCCTCACGTATCATTTGTGGCGAGTATGCCACCAAATAAAAAATCTGGCTAGTCCACATTGCATATTTGGTCTGACCACATTAGAATGGTCTGACCGGATTGCTTTTATTCAGCATTTCTATGAGTAGCAAATCATCATGATGAAAAAAAATAGTTCACAGAACGAGGGGGTGCAACATGAGCCCCGCCTGTACAGAGTGGTGGCTGACAGAATCCAGGCCCTGATCACTGAAGAGAACATTGCTGCTGGTGAACGCTTGCCTTCCGAGCGTGATCTGGCAACCAAACTCAGTGTCAGTCGCGCATCTTTGCGTGAGGCACTGATTGCGCTGGAGCTGGGTGGTGTGATTGAGGTGCGTGGTGGTTCTGGCGTGTATGTCAGTGAACTGCCAAAGGCGCAGGCAGATGTGCCTGAAGCAGGGCCAGGGCCATTCGAGGTGTTGTCCGCCCGCCGTTTGATAGAAGCAGAAGTAGCAGCAATTGCAGCAAGAGTGGCAACTGATTCGGCGGTAGATGAAATCTTGAAAGCTGTATTGGAAATGGAAAAGCACCATGCCAATTATTCCAGTAATGAAAACGCGGACAGGAACTTTCATCTGGCCATCGCCAGGGCAACAGGGAATAGTGCACTGGTGGGTACTGTCGAATATCTGTGGAATCAACGCGGTCGTTTGTGGCACAAATTGAAGGAGCATTTCCAGACAGAAGACTTGCGCCAGCAAACGCTGACCGATCATAGACATATTTTGGAGGCGATTGCTTCCCATGATCCTGCAGCAGCGCGCAAAGCGATGCGGGCGCATCTTGAACGTGTAACCAGGACTTTCTCACGCGGCTAAGCAATCAGGCAGTCGAGCATCTGAATAGCCAGGTGAGTGAACAGACAAGCGGATAAGTCACAAAGCAAAGAATACATTTGCGACTGTATCGGCAGTAACCGGATTTGATATTTTTGACCGGCTGTGACCCCGGTGGGGCTTTTGCGCCCATCTTCGTCACAGTGGCATAGAGTACGCGAGGTGCTCCAACTAGCGTTCCATACCCGACGAGGCGTGGTCGCGAGAATTCTATTAAAACAGGAGGAGACTGAACGATGAAACACGATAAGAAATTCCAAAGACCTATGTTTGTATTGTCGTCTATCGCGCTGGCAGTATTGGCGGTAGCTAATCAGGCACAGGCACAAGAGGTACAAAGGGTGGAAGTAACAGGTTCATCCATCAAGCGTCTGGCATCAGAAGCATCATTACCCGTTACCATGGTGACTGGTGAAGAGCTGGAAAAACGTGGTATGACTACACTGGCAGATTTGATGATGTCCTTGCCAGAATCGAGCTCACTGGCACCATCCAATGCCGGTTCTGGAACTAACATCAATCTGCGTGGTCTGGGCGTCAACCGCACCCTGGTCTTGCTGAATGGCCGCCGCCTGGCCAATGAGGCGATTGCCGATGGTTATGCCAATCTCGATGTCATTCCTATGAGTGCTATCGCCAGGGTAGAAATCCTGCGTGACGGTGCATCTTCCATTTATGGTTCCGATGCTATCGGTGGCGTGGTCAACTTCATTACCAAGCGCACGGTGGTCGGTAATTCCGTTTCTGCACAATATGTCAAACCGCAGAAATCTGGCGGTGGTGATGAACAGCGCGTGAGTGCCACAGTGGGTGTTGGCGATTTGCAAAAAGATGGCTGGAATTTGTACGGCACAGTAGATGCGCATCGCCGCACCCGCTTGCTGGCTTCTGACCGCGCCGAATTGAGTACCACAGAAATGCTGACTAGCATAGGCCGTGCGCCAGCATTGGGCAGTGGTGGTTATGCCATGCCAGCCAACTTCACGACAGCGACTAATAAAACTGCTGCCAATCCTTATTATGCAACTGGTTGCCAGGGCCCATACACCATACAAGGTGCAAAAAATACTTGTATCCTGAACGCGGCTTACTACGGCACAGCATTGTATGGTAACGAGCAGGTCACCTTCTATGCCAAGGGTACGAAGAAATTCAGTGATGACCATACGCTGACCATTGATTACATGCGTGGCCAGGAATACATACTCGGCACCAAAAACCCGACCACCAGCCTGACAGCGAATGGCGTTGCTGCCTTGTTGCCTTCTACCAGCAAATGGTATCCAGGTAATGCTGGCGGCGTACCTGCAGTCGCCGGTTTGAAAGGAGAGCCACTGACTGTTACCTGGAGTGTGGCAGACCTGGCAGAAGCCACTACCAAAGACGTACAAGTCAACCAGCGTGTCAGCGTCAATGATGAGGGCCGTTTTGGTAACTGGGATTACAAGGCTGGTTTTGTTTATGGACACAGCCAGCGTGATAATTATTACGAAACAGGATATGTTAACGGCCCTGGCCTGTTGACTGGTATCTCCAGCGGCACACTGAATCCTTTCGGTTTGCAAGATGCGGCAGGTAAGGCTTACCTCGCTAGTATCTCGGTTGACGGCGCATTGAATCGTCATTCCATCAGTACCTTCACAGGCATCGACCTGACTGCTTCTACCGAATTGACTACACTTGCAGGCGGGCCATTGACACTGGCGTTGGGTGCAGACGTACATAGAGATACAACAGAAGATACCAAGACAGATATCACCTCTGTGGTTACTTACGCGGCTTCTGGCCCATCGCATGGCCAAGGCGCACGCAATGTCGCGGCACTTTATGCTGAAATGGAAATTCCTGTCACCAAGGAATTGAATTTCAACCTGGCCGTACGCGACGATCATTTCAGTGATTTTGGAAATACGATTAACCCCAAGGCCAGCTTTCGCTATCAACCCATGAAGTCCTTGATGTTCCGTGGTTCTGCAAATACGGGCTTCCGCGCACCAACACTGTTTGACCGCTATGGCTATCGCGTAGCAGGTGCCAATACCACCACTGCTGCAAAATGGGACGATCCTTTGCAATGCCCGGGTGGCACTCCTGGTGTCGCAGGTACCGGCAAAGCATTGCCTGGCCTGGTCGCGTCAGCAGTATGCAATGTCGCCCTGCCACGCCAAACCGGTAGTAACGCTGACCTGAAACCAGAAACATCCAAAGGCTTTACGCTGGGTATTGCTGCCGAGCCACTGCAAAACCTGACGGTATCTGCTGATTACTGGCATATAGAAATGAAAGACATGCTGGCCAATTTGCCTGAGCAAGTCTACTTCCTGAACCCAACCAAGTATGCTGATCTGTTTGTCCGTAATGCCGATGGTTCACTGGCGTATATCAAAAACATCACGATGAACCTGGGTGGTCAAAAAGCTTCCGGTATTGACGTTGCCCTGGCCTATTCCATTCCTAAAACAGCCTTGGGTAATTTTAAGTTTGAATTGAATGGTACTTACCTGACGCAATTTGATAACCAACTGGAAAAAGACAGCGCTTACGTTTCGAACGTGGGCCGTTTTGGTGTAGCCAGCAATGGTACGACCAGCAGCTTGCCTATCATCACTTTCCGCTGGAAACATACACTGACCATGGCCTGGAATTCTGGTAACTGGAGTTCTCAACTGACGCAAAACTATAATACTGGTTACCATGACCAGAATCTGATTGCGCCAGAATACTTTAGGGACATCGAGCCGTATCAGGTATGGAATCTGACAGCAAGCTACCGTGGTTTCAAGAACCTGACTTTGTCAGCCGGTATAACGAACTTGCTCGATGCCAAACCACCTATCACCAATCATAGTGGTTATACCTACGGCTATCTGAGTAGTGCAGCCAGCCCGATAGGCCGTGCATTTAATGCGCGTCTGACTTATAACTTTTAAGTAGTGACTTGGTGATATAGTCATTTGACATAGACAGGGTTTGCTCGCAGACCCTGTTTTTTTAAGCATTTAGAAAATTCCATGAAACTTATACTCCGCACTATCGCCATGTCTGCGATCAGCGCATTGGTGCTGTGTGCTTGCACCCAGACCCGGCTGGCTGAATTGCCAAGTCCTGCATTGTCCATCAAGCCAACGCGCATCATTCTTGTAGGCGACTCTACCATGGCACCAAAAAGTGGTTATGGTGATGCCTTGTGCGCGCGCATCAAGCCTGATGTGACTTGCCTGAATCTGGCAAAAGGCGGGCGCAGCTCTGGCAGTTACCGTGCCGAAGGCTCGTGGGATGTAGTACAAAAACTCATGGCAAGCAATGCACAGTTTAGCCAGACACTGGTATTGATACAATTCGGCCACAATGACCAGCCCGGTAAGCCTGGGCGCTCGACTGACCTGACGACAGAATATCCCGTCAATATGGCCAGTTATGTGGATGACTTGCAGGCAGCCGGCGCGCAAGCCGTACTTGTGACACCGCTGACCAGACGCAGCTTCAAAGGCACGCAATTGCAAAACGACTTGCGGCCATGGGCAGATGCCAGCATGAAAGTGGCCGCGAACAAGCATGTACCCATGATAGATTTGAACGCCATCAGCTATAGCTCAGTGCAAGCCATGGGCGAGGCTGAAGCCGATACGCTGGCAATGGCACCACCGCCTGCGGCTTTGCCAGCGACGACTGGTGATCTGGCAAAGACTGAAAGAGCAGGCGCAGCAAAATCTGCCTTTGACCGTACGCATCTGGGCAGCAAAGGTGCGGCGCATTTCTCAGCCATGGTGCTGAAAGAATTGCTGCTGGTAGTTCCTGATTTGCAAGCGCATGTGAATGCAGAGAATAAAAAATGAGCAAGCGAAAAAATTTCTCCACAATCCCCATCGCAGTGACAGCAATTGTCGCATCAGGCTTGTTGTTCCTCAGCCCAGCGTTTGCGCAAGACAGCCGGCAGGTCAAAGAACCACAAACACCAGCTACCTGCAGTGTGCTGGCGGCGCAACTGGAGAATGGTAAACAAGATGTCGTATCTGGCCGTGCGCCGGACACGCAGATCTTGCAAGCGGCGATAGATGCGTGTCGCCCCGGACAGGCAGTTCGCTTGCGCAGCCGTAATGGCAAAGCCGCATTTTTGTCTGGAGCCCTGCAATTGCGCAGCGGCGTTTCCTTATTGCTTGATGCTGGTGTGACTTTATATGCATCTACCCACCCCCTGGACTATGATCGTGGCGCTGGCACTTGTGGCATCAATGATGACAAGGGCAAAGGCTGTAAGCCTTTTATCACGGTCGAACGTGCCAAAGGTAGCGGCATTTATGGTGAAGGTGTCATTGATGGACAAGGCGGTGAACGTATCACAGGCAAGGAAGAAAGCTGGTGGCAAATTGCGCGGCGTGCCCAGAAAGAAAACAATCGCCAGAATGTGCCCAGGCTGATAGAAGTCACGCAATCGAATGACTTCATCCTGCATAATATTACATTACGAAATTCGCCGAATTTCCATGTCACCCTGAACCAGGTCGATGGCTTTACTGCCTGGGGTGTACGCATCGATACCCCTGCCAATGCCAGGAATACTGATGGTATAGATCCAATTTCTTCACGCAATATTACTATCGCCAACAGCTACATCCGCACGGGCGACGACAATATCGCCATCAAGGCGGGTAATAACGGTCCGACTGAAAATATCACCATACGCAATAACCATTTTTATTCCGGCCATGGCATGTCCATAGGCAGTGAAACCAACGGTGGTGTCAGCAATGTGCTGGTAGAAAATCTCAGCATGGATGGCACGACTTCAGGCTTGCGCATCAAGAGCGATGTTTCGCGTGGTGGTCTGGTGAAAAATATCAGCTATCGTTATGTATGCATACGCAATGTCAAGGCGCCAATAGATTTTGATACCCATTACGGAAAAACTGCCACAGGGAATCTGGTACCACAATATAAAAATATCTCTCTTGAACATGTGCAGTCACTGACTCCTGGCAAGATCATTTTGCAAGGCTATGACGCAGGCCATCCCATAGGCCTGAAAATGCAGGATGTCAGTCTCGCAGATAAAAGTAGTAGCCAGTTTGAGCATGTACAACTGGAGGGCAGTGATAAAGTTGTCTTCAATGCAGTTGCTGCTCATCCCCAACAATGTGAGCAAGTTTTTATCGCATATCCTGACACGAGCGCTGTGTGGGACAATAGCAAACGCCCGCAACTCAATGCGCAAACAGCCAAAGACTTTGCTTATACTGAAGTATTGAAATATGCAGGTTGGCCCGGCAAGGAACAAGTCGCGCCCTGGGACCCTCTGTCTGAACCTATCGCCGCCGACTCGCAATTGACACCTGACTATGTCGTCGATGCCAATGCCAGTCCAGATGGTGTGAAGGTATTCAGGCAAGTGCAGGCAGCTATCAATCAGGCTATTACCGATATTGACAAGACGACGCCTGGCAAGCAGCGTATCCACATCTTCATCAAACCCGGCACTTACCGTGAGCTGGTGTATGTACCTGAGACCGTCATTCCCATTACCCTGTATGGTAGCGATGCCGCCACTACCCGCATCAGTGCCAACCTGGATGCGGCGACTACCGGCAGTATTTATACCACGCAATTTTCTGCACAGTTTATTGGCGTCCACAGCAGCATCGCAGCCATGTACAACAGCCTCAAAGACAGGCCAGCACTGGGCACTTTTGGCACCGCAGTATTGTGGGTCAAGAGCCCCGGATTCCAGGCAAGAAACCTGACCGTAGAAAATGCCTACAACAAGGATCAGGGTAATGCCAGGGCAGATTGCCAGCCAGGTAATTGTCCTGATGAAAACGGCATTTATGCGCGCAGCCAGATGGTCCATCACCAGGCACTTGCTGTCATGCTTGACGGCGCAGACAAGAGTCATTTTGACGCTGTGCGCATGCTAGGTTTTCAGGATACCTTGTATATGAAGTCAGGCAAGGATGGCCAGACTGCCAGGAATTTTTTCCAGCACTCTTACATAGAAGGAGATGTGGATTTTATTTTTGGTGATGCAACAGCCTTTTTTTTTGATACCGAAATCAGGACCCTGGGTGACCGCAACTCAGCCTATGTCGGCGCTCCCAGTACCAATGTAAAGACACGCTATGGTTTTGTGTTTGATCGTTGCCGCTTCACTCACGATGGCAGTAGCAATTCCCTCGCAGGCAAATTCAGCCTAGCCCGCCAGTGGTTCTCTAACGAGCGCTGCACACCCTATGCGCCAGTGCCCATTCCCGGATATGACTGCCAGATAGGTGAAGTAGATGTATTCAATTCTCCAATAGGCACCATCAGGAGACAGACGCTGGAAACGGTAGGCAAGATGGTCGTCATGAATTCTGTTATCGGTGCACATATCAATAAAAAGCAGCCTTGGTCAGACTGGAACAAGAAGGGCACCTTACCTTATCGTCCTGCACAATTCACCAGCGATGATTACTGGGCGAATTTACTGGCTTCAAAAATCGATCCGGTAAAGCAGATGGGATATGACGGACCTTTTTCACCTGTCCGTATCTTCCTGGCTGAATTTAATAATACTGAAGAGTGAGCCTGTCACGGCAATAGCACAAGAGAGACGAGATGAAGCAAGAAAAAAAACCACGAGCAGGCCAAGCGACGCGCCGCAGCTTTATGAAAAAAATATCGCTGACAGGATTGTCTGCCACAGCTGGCAGCGCACTACCTATAGGCCATGCACTTGCGGCAACAATGATAGAAGACCCGTGGCAAAAAGCACGGGACATCGTTGACCGTCTCTCCAAACCCTTGAAGTTCCGTGCTGCTGATTACCGCATCACCGATTTTGGCGCGGTCACTTGTGAATTGAAAAAAGTCAAAGCCTGGATATCTTTTGAAGAGCAGGATAATTTATCTACACCTGACGCAAATTCCAGGGATATTTATCCTGCCATGACACAGGCCATCAAAGCTTGTCATGAAGCCGGCGGTGGCCGTGTGATCATCCCTGCGGGTAACTGGTATTGCGCAGGCCCCATCGTCTTGCTGTCAAATGTGAATGTGCATCTGCAAAAAGGCGCGCATATCTATTTCAGCAATAATCCTGAAGACTATGCCAAATACGGTAGTTTTGATTGCGGTGAAAATGGCAAGCTGGTGATTTCCCGTTGGCAGAGTAATGATTGCCTGAATTTTTCACCCATGGTGTATGCCTATGGTCAAGACAATATCGCCCTGACTGGTGATGACTGGACCAGCATACTCGATGGCCAGGGCGGTGTCCCCTTTGATGATAATGGTGATTGCTGGTGGACCTGGAAGGGCAAGCAAAAAACGATCAATTCTGTGGGGCAAAACATCTCACCCAATTACAAGCATGGCAAGCGCTCAGAAAATACCGCGAATGACTTGAACGCCACCAGCCTGGAAAAAATCGCACCACAGCTGGATGAAAAACAAAGACTGCGCATACAGGGCGATAATGATAAATGGCGGGCCGATGCCAATTACCTGCCATCCCTTTCTGAAGCCGGTGTGCCCGTAGGCAAGCGTATCTTTGGCATGGGCCATAATCTGCGTCCACCGATGATACAGTTCATCAGTTGCACGAATGTCTTGATGCAGGGTTACCAGGTCAACCATACCCCATTCTGGCAACACCACCCTGTGCATTGCCGTAATGTCGTGATACGCAATGTCCTGGCGAAGAGCCATGGCCCCAATAGCGATGGCTTTGATCCTGAAGCTTGTGATCATGTGCTGGTTGAATCCTGCACCTTTGATTCAGGTGATGACTGCATCGCCATCAAGGCAGGCAAGAACCTGGATACCCAATATGGGCCTTCGCAAAATATCGTTATCCAGAATTGCACCATGCAAAGTGGTCATGGTGCGGTAACACTGGGCAGCGAAATGGCGGGCGGCATACAGAATGTCTATGCGCAAAATCTCTTGTTCGAGAATATCAACTGGGCCACGAATCCACTGAATACGGCGATACGTCTGAAGACGAATATGAACCGTGGCGGTTACCTGAAGAATTTCTTTGTACGCAATATCACGATACCAAATGGTGTACAGACCAGTCCGTCTTTCTACACATCTTTACCTGGCTCACCGATACAGTCAAAAACTGTGGCCACCGCTGCTGGCGCTGTAATTACTTTTGATTGCGATTACGCACCTGTCAGTGACAATGTCAGAACCAGGCCACCGGTGGTGACGAATGTGCATATCTCGAATGTCAACGTGGGCAATGTCACGACCAAGAATGGAAAATTCTCCTGCTTCCAGGCCATCGTCATCCTTGGCCCGGTCGCATCGGATTATAACGGTGACGACAAGAATCCCATGATTTTCCCCGTCACCAATGTGACCATCAGTGACTGCCAGTTTGGTACGCCAGTGAATGCCGCCAGCCCGCTCTATCTGTACAACGTCAAAGGCCTGGAATTGAAGAATGTGCAGATAGGCGACACGCTGCACAATAGCCAGCTCTCCGCATAAAAAAATGCGCATAAGAGATTAGTGGCGTGTAACAGTGAAATCGAGAGTGAAGGACATGTGCCCGGCGCATCAGGGCAAGGCGCAAAGCATAGCGATAGCGGGGCTATCGCGAGTATTTGCAACGCAGCCATGATCGTCGCGCACATGGCAGGCACGCCGATTTCTACTGTTACAGTTCACTAGCTCTTATGCGCCTAAGTACTGCTGCGCTTTCAGGAATCAGGAATTAGTTTGTGAAATTAACTGGAAAATCTTGTTTCTGGTACACCTGCCACACCCGGCCTGACTAGCACAAGGCTGCCCGCCCATTGATCATGTTCTGCCTTGCCAGCGCCGATAGAGCTCACCAGTAAAGTACTCATGTCTGGCCCGCCAAAAGTGCACATGGCGGGCTTATTCATGGGCAGTGCGATTGTTCTGTCGAGCTTGCCTGCAGGTGTGAAACGTAACACGCAGGCACCATCGTTGCCACATATCCAGTAGCAGCCATCGACATCCATGGCAGCACCGTCAGGTCGGCCAGCCATGGGTTTCATGTCAGCAAAGACACGTCTGTTGTGTGGCATGCCTTCTTCTACATCGTAATCAAATGCCCAGATGGTCTGGCTGGCAGGATGGGAGTCGGACAAATACATGGTTTTACCATCAGGTGACCATGCCAGGCCATTCTGGGTCAACAGATTGCTGACCACAGGTGCCGACAAGCCTTGCTCCTGGGTATAGCGATACAGATTGCCGACAGCTTTTGCAGCAGCCATGTCCATGAACATGGTACCACTCCAGAAACGCCCCTGGCGGTCGCAGCGCCCGTCGTTGAAGCGCATGCCTGTCCCGGTCTTCGCCAGTTCTGCTGGCGCTGCCAGATGTGTTTGCAGGGCATGTGCGCCGTTACCCAGACACAGGTTAAAAATACCGCTCTCCATACCCGCAATAAAATCACCATCCTGTTTCAGGGCTATGCAGGCCGCCATTTCTGTGGTCAGCCACGACCTCAGTTGGCCGTTCCTGGCATCCAGTTTCCAAATGGTTTTCGCCGGTATATCAACCCAATACCAGGCCGCCTGCTCCGCATGCCACAAAGGGCTTTCACCGACGATGCAGTTCACGGCTGGTATCGATTCTATGTGTGAAAATTGAGTCATCTGGATTAAAAAATTTGGTTGATTTTAACTTGTGCAAAATTGTCCCAGCAAGGTCATCGCTTTAGGAAACATCTCTGGCAAGAGATGTTCATTTCGTTGGCAGACAACATGTTGTCTGAACCCCCAACTCCACCATAGCGACGAAGACAGTACTTTAATACGGCTAGGCGCTACAACGCAGCTGGGCGGTTTTGCGCAAGTTAAAGGTCTGTAATTTCTTTATGGGTAGGCACCAGGGCCTTCATCATGCCCCATGCCAGCAGGTAGGCCACCGCACAGAAAGTAAACATGATGGTGTAACCAGTCTGGATATGACCCAGCTGGCCGTAATAATCAAACAGCCACCCGCCCGTTTTTGAAACCAGCACACCACCCAGGCCACCTGCCATACCGCCTATGCCAACGATGGATGCCACTGATTTTTTCGGGAACATATCAGACACGGTAGTGAATATATTCGCAGACCAGGCCTGGTGGGCAGAAGTGCCTATACCGATCAGCAATACCGGCACCCAAAAGCCGAGATAGCCAAATGGCTGTGCCAGTAAGACTACCAGAGGGAACAAGGCGATCACCAGCATGGCCTTCATGCGGCCGTTGTAGGCACTGTCGCCACGGCGCATGAAATAACTGGGGAACCAGCCACCGCCTATGCTGCCTATCATGGTCATGCTATACAAGACGGCCAGTGGCAGGACGATTTCAGTCTTTTGCATCTTATACTGCGCTTCCAGGTATTTGGGCAGCCAGAACAAGAAGAACCACCACACGCCATCCGTCATGAACTTGCCAATGACAAATGCCCAGGTTTGTTTGTACGACAGCAGTTTTAACCATGATACTTTTTTGCCTGCATCATCAGTACTTGCTGTCGTCTGTGTTGTTTGCGTATCACTGCTATTGATGTAAGCGAGTTCTGCTGCTGACAGGTATTTTTGCTGTTCAGGTTTGTCATAGAACATGTTCCAGAAAATCATCCAGACAAAACCTATTGCACCAATGATGATGAAGGCAGCTTGCCAACCCCATTGCGCGGCAATCAAAGGTACAGTCAAAGGAGCCAGGATCGCACCGATGTTGGCTCCAGAATTAAAAATGCCAGTGGCGAAGGAACGCTCATGTTTGGGGAAATACTCTGCGGTGGCCTTTATCGCTGCCGGGAAGTTACCGGCTTCACCAATTGCCAGCACAGCGCGTGAAATCATGAAGCCTGCGACAGACACAGGAATTGCAGCGATGCCCAGAGCAGTCAATGCACTGACCATGCCTTCGCCCAGCATGATGGAATAGGCATGCATGACCGCGCCGACTGACCACACTGCGATGGCGATCAGGTAAGCTTTCTTGGTACCTATCTTGTCGATGAAACGGCCAGCCAGCAACATGGAAATGGCATACACAAACTGGAAAACCGCCGTGATATTGGCGTAGTCAGTATTGGTCCAGCCAAATTCCCTGGATAAATCGGGGGCTAATAAGCTGAGTACCTGGCGATCCAGGTAATTAACCGTAGTGGCAAAAAATAGCAGGGCACAAATAGTCCACCGGTATTTACCTATAGTTTGCTGGCTCATGCGAGCGTCTCCTGATTATAATTTTTATCGCCATGCCTGCACCTCTTTTGTGTGCTGTGTACATGTGCTTATTTTGCAGAACAGCCCGGGCATGCCCGGGCCATTCCAACTATCCAGCTTTTCAAGTCTTCAACTTTCGTTAAGCGAGAGTCAATTTTCCATCCATGATACGTGCAAGTTGCAGGGGATTGCTATCCTGCAGTGCCGTTGGCAATAAATCTGCCGGGAAGCCTTGGTAACAAACCGGGCGCAAGAAACGTTCAATCGCTGCGGCACCAACTGAAGTGCTGCGGCTATCCGAGGTTGCCGGGAAAGGGCCGCCATGTACCATCGCATGCGCCACTTCTACACCGGTAGGAAAGCCATTGAACAAGATGCGGCCAGCTTTTCTTTCCAGCACTGGCAGTAGCTTTCTGGCTTGTGCATGATCGTCAGCTACGGCATGCACTGTTGCTGTCAGTTGCCCTTCCAGTGATGAGGCCACTGCGATTACTTCATCAAAGTCCTTGCACAAGATGGCGATGGAAGAGGGGCCAAAAATTTCTTCCTGCAAGGCTGGTGTATTCAGGAAAGTAGTACCTGAACACACAGACAACATTGCTTGTGCTGCGCATGGGGACTCTGCCTGCTGGCCCTTGGCCACCAGTTGCAATTGCGCTATGTCAGCGAGATGTGTGGTGCCTTTGACATAGGCCTGGTGTATGCCAGGTGTCAGCATGGTCGCTGCATGCTTGTCTTCCAATGCCCTGGCGGCATCTTGCAAGAACTGACGTGCTACCGCACTTTCTATGGCGATCACCAGACCAGGGTTGGTGCAGAATTGGCCAGCACCCAATGCCAATGAATCAACAAAGTTTTTCGCCAGTGTCGTGGTTTGTGCAGTCAGTGCATGGTCCAGTAAAAATACCGGATTGATACTGCTCATCTCTGCGTAGACCGGGATAGGTTCTTTTCTCAGGCTGGCAGTTTTCACTAGTGCCAGACCGCCAGAACGTGAACCTGTGAAGCCCACTGCCTTGATGGACGGATGATCAACCAGTTGCTGTCCGACCTGGCTACCGGCACCTACCAGCATGGAAAATACACCTTCATGCAAGGCGCAATCTGCCACTGCTCTTTGTATGACACGGCCAACCAGTTCGGCTGTACCCAGATGGGCATTGTGTGCCTTGACGATGACCGGGCAACCAGCAGCCAGGGCAGATGCGGTATCGCCACCAGCGACAGAAAACGCCAGCGGGAAATTACTTGCACCAAACACAGCAACCGGGCCCAGGGCGATGTTTTGCAAGCGCAAATCCGGACGTGGTGGTGCGCGTTCTGGCAGGGCGCTATCTATAGTCGCATCCAGCCAGTTTCCATCGCGTACTACCTTGGCAAACAGGCGCAATTGATTGACGGTACGGCCACGTTCACCTTCGAGGCGGGCGACGGGCAAGCCGGTTTCCTGTGCTGCACGTTCTATCAGTACGGGGCCCAGATCCATGATGCCTGTGGCTATCGCTTCAAGGAAACGTGCCCGCAGTTCCAGGCTGGTGGTGCGGTAGCTGTCAAACGCCTGTTCAGCCAGCAGGCAAGCCTGCTCAACTTCATCTTTTGTGGCGAAGCCAAAGACAGGCTCGATTTCCTGATTGGTGGATGGGTCTATGGCTTTGACATTACCTGCCAAACCAAAAACCACTTTTTTACCGATCAGCATTTGCCCGGTGATTTGCATTCTGTACTCCCTTTGCTTCTGAATTTATTGTGGACCTTGCGCCAAAATCAATTTGTGCAACATGGCATCTTCTTCCTCTGTCAGGTCGGTCAGCGGTGCGCGGACCGGGCCGGCGCTATGGCCAACCAGACGTGCACCTGCTTTGACGATACTTACTGCATAACCAGCTTTGCGGTTACGGATTTCGAGGTAAGGCAGGAAGAACTGGTCAAGCAGGCGATTCGATGTGGCATGGTCATCTGCTGCAATGGCGTGGTAAAAGTCCATCGCCAGTTTTGGTACGAAGTTGAATACGGCGGAAGAATAAACCGGTGTACCCAGTGCCTTATAAGCTGCTGCATAGACTTCAGCAGTAGGCAGGCCACCGAGGTAACTGAAACGGTCACCCATACGACGCCAGATTGATACCATCAATTCAATATCGCCTATGCCGTCCTTGAAGCCGATCAGGTTAGGGCAGCGCGCTGCCAGTTTTTCCAAAGAATCAGCGGTCAGGCGGGAATTGCCACGGTTGTACACCACAACGCCAAATTTAACCGAAGCGCAGACTTCTTCTACGTGACGGATCAGGCCGTCCTGGCTGGCTTCAGTCAGGTAATGTGGCAACAACAAGATGCCGTGTGCGCCCAGGCGCTCTGCTTCCTGTGCATAGGCAATCGCCTGGCGGGTAGGACCACCGGCACCAGCGAGGATAGGCACCTTGCCACGGCAAGTGTCTACCGCAGTCTTGATGATGTCGGAATATTCACTGCCAGTCAGCGAGAAAAATTCACCCGTGCCACCTGCCGCAAACAAGGCACTGGCACCATAGGGCGCCAGCCATTCGAGACGCTCTGCATAAGTCTTGGCATTGAAGTCGCCAGCCGCGTCAAAGTCAGTCAAAGGAAAAGACAGCAGGCCAGAGGACAGGATTTGTTTTAGTTCTTGAGGATGCATGGTAGCTCCGGAAATGGAAACCTGGAATGCGTCGTGGCCAGGTTTGATCGTGTTTTAAAAAAGTAAGTGCTAAGTAATTGTTTTTGCGTCGTTGCTTAAATAAGTCATACGTCATCGTACAACTTAAAACAAGAGAAGACAAGCATACTTTTAAAAAAGTGAATTGCCCAAGGGGTTAAATTGAAATTTCAACTGAAACTCCTGCTGAGATTTCATTTGCGCTTATGCTGCGGGCGCCTCTATACGCTGTTGTGCCTGACGCAATCTTTCCCTGCTATTGCTCAGGTGAGTACGCATGGCGGCACGGGCTGCTTCCGGGTCTTTGCGCTGGATGGCGAGATAGATATCCTCATGCTCGCGGTTGACTCTTTCCAGGTAACTGGCACTTGAGTTATTACTATTGCTACCCTCAAGCGTCAGCATGGCAGATTTCAATCTGGCGCGCGGGATAATGGTGGTGCCCAGGTTGCTGAGAATGTCAACAAAATAGCGGTTGCCGGTGGATTGCGCAATCAACAGGTGAAAGCGCACGTCGGCATTCACAGATGCGTTTTCCTCCGTCTTGTTCGCCAGGATATCTTCCAATGCCTTGCCCAGCGCCAATGCCTGTTCTTCAGTGCGGCGTGAGGCGGCCAGCCAGGCAGCCTCGGTTTCCAGGCTGATCCTGAGTTCCAGTATATCCAGCACATCCCTGACGGTGACAATGGCTTCGCGCAACATGCCTGTGCTGGCAGCCTGGCTGGGCTCAAGGATGAAGGTACCTATGCCATGGCGGGTTTGTACCAGCCCTGCAGCCTGCAAATGCGATATGGCTTCGCGCACCACAGTGCGGCTGACATCGTAAAGATTCATGATGGCAGACTCGGTCGGCAGCTTTTCACCCGGCTTCAGGATGCCGTTCTTGATGTTATTGCTGATACTTTCTACCAGCCCCTGGGACAGGCTTTTATGCCGTCTTTTGGTGGGTAGAGCGTTGGCGTAGTCTTGAGTTTCCATGAAGCGGGTATTGTAATGATGGCAAAGGGCAACAAATAAAGAGTAAAAATAAAGCGTCAATAGCGATGATTTGATTTTAACTTAAAAAATCCACATATGGTTGTATGATAACGCATGACAAAATTGTCTATATGTCTTAAATCAAGCTTGCAGATATTCCTAATAGTATGCACCTGGTAACAAGCGGTTTAACAGGCGTTACTTGCAAGCGACACCGGCTTCGCGTTTTCATGAAATACGCAGGCATGACATTTGTCACTGGCAAGTCCTGACACTTTGCTCTGATGTGGCTGGCTCTGTTTCGACATACTGGCAGCAATTCAACAAGGAGTGTCCATCATGTCTGCAATCAACCCTGCCGTATTTTCTTCTTATGCTGCCCGTGCCAAGGGTGCGATGTTCTTTTCGGTCTTTGGCGCTGCCTGGATGGTGTTATGGAATCAGCGCGCCATGCAAGGCAAAGGACTGGTCTATCTGCTTATCGCCATTTTTGGACTGACCCTGGCCGGGCTGGCAGTGCAGTGTCATCGGCAGTACAAGGTTTATGCCGACGACCATA
Source organism: Undibacterium sp. Ji42W (assembly GCF_049340405.1). Taxonomy (NCBI): domain Bacteria; kingdom Pseudomonadati; phylum Pseudomonadota; class Betaproteobacteria; order Burkholderiales; family Oxalobacteraceae; genus Undibacterium; species Undibacterium sp. Ji42W. Next base: position 71,713 of record NZ_JBMPOV010000002.1, on the reverse strand, counting down.
GCCCGGCAGCGCAAAGAGCAGGGCGTCTGTTCTATGTGATTAATGCAGCTCAGTGGATCATCATTCTGGTAGGCGGAAATGCGCTGGTAAACAGGGGGCTGGCGGAGTGGATCACACCATTCGCCATGCTGGTCATTGGCCTGCACTTCCTGCCTTTGTCCAAAGTATTTAATGTGCCAAGTCATTTCTGGTTTGGGCTGGTGATGAGTGTGTTTGCTGCCACCTATCCCTTTGTGTTTGCTCTCGGTGCGGCAGATCCTTATGGCTGTCTGGGGGCGGGCTTGCTGTTGTGGGGTTATGCCTTGTTGAAACTCATGGGTATCCCGGCAGTCCAGAATATGAATGCAATTTGAAATAGACCCTCTAATTGATTTGCTGCAGAATCGCTGGCATATAAAAACAATGAAGACACCATGCCAGTAAATTTTCTGCCGCCTGCACCAGCGCATGTCCTGCATCCTGATGGTCAGGTACGATGTGGCAAATATGCCGGTGCACCAACAATCATAGACTGGTCGGCACTGGCCGGATCATACAGGCGCGGCAGATTGTGGGAAGCCTTGCACCATAAGCACTGGCATTATGTGGCGCTGGCGACAGAAGAAATATTCTGCGGCATCGCCATCGTCGATGTGGGCTGGACCAACACCGCCTTTGCCTATGTGTTTGACCGGCTGGCAGGCAAGCTCATCGCCAGTTATTCTCAAGATGGTTTGCCAGGTCTGACAGCAACACTAAATGCGCATCCTGCGGAACAGGCCAGTTCCGCATTCCGGTTTTTAAGTAACAGCATACGCTTTCAGCATCTGCCAGCCAGCGGGTGCTATGAATTGCAATTGCATTGCGGAGCATTCAATATCACTGCCATGCTGGATGCAAAAGCGGCTGCACCTTGCTTGCTGGCAGTGGGAGAGGTACAAGGTGGCACTGTGCATGCGACCGTTAAATCTGCGGGTATGCAATTGAGTGGCGAAGTAGGTGTTGGCAGTCGCAGCTTCAATCTGCAGAATGGCACGGGCAGTTATGATCATAGCAATGGATTCCTGGCTCGCGAAACAGAGTGGCGTTGGGCATCAGCACATGCGCTGGACATGGGTTTCAATTTGCAAGCCGGATATTTTTCCAGCCATGAAAATGCGTTATGGCTGGATGGGCAACTCATTTCGCTGGGGGCTGCACAGTTTGACTTTGATGCCTCTCAGGCCTTGGCTGACTGGCATATATACACCGATGATGGTTTGCTGGACTTGCATTTTCATCCCGAAGGTTTTCGCGCAGAAAATAAAAACCTTATCATCGCCAGTAGCCGTTATCTGCAGCCAGTAGGTGTCTTCAGCGGCTGGGTCAGGGCGAGCCTGGATGTGCCCAAGCGGCAGATAGAAAAACTTGTGGGTGTGACAGAAGACCATTACTCCAAATGGTAATGAATGGTAATGAATGGTAGTGAATGGTAGTGAATGGTAGTGAATGGTAGTGAATGGTAACGATTGAGTGCTGGCTGGTGAGGCAAACGCATCTCACGCTATTGATGAAATGCGTTCTGGCTTCACTGGATAAAAATCTAGCGCAAGCGACCTATATAGGTTTGATCGACCATGGCATTATGATCAAGCACGGGCGCGGGTATCTTGGTCATATCCGGCATGGTGCTTTCGTCCAGCTTGTTGCTGACCTGCTTTCTGATCGCCAGTCTGTTGAGTAAAGGACTGGGCGGTGGTGGCGTGACGAACAAGCCATCTTCGCCAAAATAAAGGTCATCCAGCTTTTGGCAGATGTCATGCAAATCCTGATTCGGTAATTCCAGCGCCATGTCCAGTATGGCACGGCAATAGCCAGGATTGATACGCATGTATTCTATGTCCGTCACCCGGCCATTTTGCCGCCGTAAAATCACATGCAGTCTTGCCATGAGGGCGAAAGCAAGATTATCCGCCATGGCATTCTGTATCAGGCTACTGGTACTCATAAGATATGCTCCCCGTGAAGTTCAAGATCAAGTCCTTCTCTTTCCTGCTCAGTGGTAACGCGCAAGCCAACGGTCACTTTGATCAGCCACAAAATAAGGGCTGTCACTGCACCGGAATAAATTACAGTGACGATGACACCAAAGGCCTGGGTCGCCAGGCTGCCATCGGCCCCGCCTATGCTTTTCAGTGCGAAGACACCCGTCAGCAAGGCACCGACGATGCCACCTATGGCATGCACGCCAAATACATCGAGTGAATCATCATAGCCACCCATGGATTTGAGGGAAGTCGCACCCCAATAGCAGGCCACATCGGCGACTGCACCGATCACCAGTGCGCCTGTCAAATCGACAAAACCAGACGCAGGCGTAATCGCCACCAGTCCAGCGACAGCGCCCGAGACGATGCCTAGCACTGATGGTTTGCCGCGGCGCAGCCATTCCACGAACATCCAGGCCAGTGCAGACATCGCTGTAGCCACCTGTGTCACCAGCATCGCCAGGCCGGCGCGTCCATCTGCTGCACCGGCAGAACCGGCATTAAAACCAAACCAGCCCACCCACAGCAATGACGCACCAATAGCAGTCAGCAATAAATTATGCGGTGGCATGGGTTCCCTGCCAAAACCCAGGCGCGGCCCGATGATCAGTGCGGCCACCAGGCCAGATACACCAGCATTGATATGCACGACAGTACCACCGGCAAAATCCAGCACGCCGCGCGCTGCCAGCCAGCCTGCCGGTTCCCACACCCAGTGCGCGACTGGCACGTACACCAGCAATGACCACAGCGTGATGAATAGCAGCAAGGCAGAAAATTTCATGCGTTCGGCAAAGGCACCAGTGATCAGGGCGGGGGTGATGATGGCGAAGGTCATCTGGAACATCAGGAATACGCTTTCCGGTATCGTCGGTGCCAGTTGATGCACGCTGAGTTGCCCGGCTTCTTTCAGAAAGCGCACGCCATGCAGCATGAACCGGTCCATGCTACCCAGAAAAGGCGAGCCCGCAGTGAACACCAGGCTGTAACCCAGCACCACCCACAACACCGTGACGATGCAGGTGGTCGCCAGACTATGCGCCATCGTGCCCAGGGCATTTTTCTTGCGCACCATGCCGGTGTAGAACAGGGCCAGGCCGGGGATGGTCATCAGCAATACCAGTGCGGTTGATGTCAGCATCCAGGCGGTGTCGCCAGCGCTGATTTTGTCAGCAGCGATCATGCCCGGTTTGGTCATGGCGGGGGGAGCTATCACAGCAATTGCAGGCATAGTTGTAACTGGAGTTGCTGCACTCGTTGATGCAGTTGCGGGAGATTCTGTCTGTGCATAGCAAGTGCCGTTGCAAAGCAAGAGACTGAAAGAAAGGGAGAACAATAAGCTGGAGAGCACGCGTATTTTCATCAAGCTAGCCTTTTAAAAAACATCGTCAATGACACACAAGCATGTGCATTGCAGCATTTTCCATGCCATGGCTAATACCAGTCGATTTGATGCGGCTGAGAGCTATTAAAGGGAAATATATTGCTTGTGATACTAGTGACAGCACGTACATGCACCAAAATGTAAGCAAATATTTCTGCCTGGCATGAGTTTGCACGCAGGGAGTGCCTAAGCAGATTTCTTTACAATTATTCCATTTGGAGGAATAATGAATTCAATAATATGGATATTCTTTACATGGATGAAGTGAATTAAAGTGCCTGTCATTCGCTGAGCATGCGCAAGGCGAATTCCAAATCCGGTATAAACCATGTAAAGGAACACGTTATGTTACTCACATCCATGTCACGCACATCCAGCAGCATTGCCAACACTCTGGTTAGCAAAATCAAATTCATTTTCTTGACAGCAGTAGCCGCATTGTCCCTGGCAGCAGTGCCAGGCATCAGCGCGGCTGATACAGTTGCCAATAGTGTCATAGGTGCACGGGGCTACGATCTCACGACTTTCTTTACCAGCGAAAAACCAGCTCATGGCACCGGTCATCATGTCGCGACTATCGACGGTGTTGATTACCTGTTCACCAGCGAAGAAAACAAAAAAACTTTCCTGGCGAATCCGGAGAAATACCTGCCAGCCTTTGGTGGCTACTGCGCTTACGGCGCTTCCATAGGCAAGAAATTTGTTGCTGACCCGGACGTGTATGACATCGTCGATAACAAACTTTACTTCAATCTCGACACCAAGATCCGTGCGATCTGGGCCAAGGACATTGCAGGCAATATCGATCTTGCAAAAACCAACTGGAAAACCATCGCCAGCAAGAAGCCTTCTGAACTCTGATTGCCTGCACATATGAAAACGCCGCTTTGCCCAAAGGCTAAAGCGGCGTTTTTGTATTCAGAGCAGTGATTTACACTGGCAAGGCAATCTGGTGATCAACACTGAATTGATAATCTCGGAACACATGTTCAGCACTCAGCAATTCATAAGTGCCATCCGGCAGTTTGCGGGTCGTGTCTTTCAGACGGTAGGTCATTTGCCCACAAGTCCAGCAATTGAAATTGCGCATATGGGTGCACAGGCAAGTCTTGTCCATGACCGAGACTTTCTTGGCATCAGGATGTGCCGCTACTTCACGGTTATAAGACGTGATGTAGGCACAGTTGCCATTGCCATCGAGCAGATAACCATAAGATTCACAACCCGGGCGTATGCCATCGCCAATGGCAGGCGTGTTCTTCAGCATGCGCATGGGGTAGCCGGTAGGCGAGATATGATTGACTTCGATATCGTCTTCGCTGGCCTTGAAATATTCCTGCTTGACGCTGGCAGGCAAACCGCATTCGTTAGTGACAGTAAAACGGGTCGCTACCTGTACACCAGCAGCACCATTTTCCATGAACGATACCGCATCGCTGCCTGTGAAAATACCACCAGCAGCAATCAGCGGGATGTCCAGGTTTTCAGCTTTGAGGTACTGGACGATCTCACTAATGATGGTTTGCAGATCATATTCAGCCCAGTCCATGCCAAAACCCAGATGGCCGCCCGCCAGCGGTCCTTCAACGATGACGTAATCCGGCAGGCGGTTCAGGCGGGAATTCTTGCGCAGGAATAACTGCAGCGCACGTACAGAAGAAACAATGATGCCCAGTTTGGCATCGCGGAAGCGTGGATGATCAGCGATCAGGCCAAAGGAACCCAGATGCAGGCCGGCACTCATGGTGATGCCATCAATACCGGCATCGAGAGAAGACTCCAGGCGCACCTTGAGGGTTTCGCGTGGGCCGTTCATGGTCAGCTTTTCCATGCAATTAACAAAGATCATGCCTGTGCCCTGCTTGGCTTCCATGGTCTTGCCTACGTGCAGGCGTGTGGCTTCGGCCAGTTGATCCAGGTTGAACTTGATGTCAGTCTTGTCGGAATTGTTAATATTGTATTTGTAGAATTTGGTCTTTTCCTTGACAAAGCTGGTATCAAAACGACGGTCAGAGACATCCTGCACCATGGCATCAGAAATATGGCCAACCCCACCGAGACGTGCAGCAACCAGCGCCAGTTCAGCAGTGGAGATATCAACACCCATGCCACCGATCATGATAGGAACCAGCTCATCTTTGCCCAGCTTCAGGCGGAAATCATCTACACGTTTCATTGTTATCCTTGATACATTTTGCTCAAAAGTAAATCACGCGACGCTATATTCAGTACTCTCTCAATACCCTTAGTACGCTTACTCTACAGATACATATTGCATACTTCTTGTTATTTCTTGTTAATTCTGGGCTGCAAACCAGCAGACGAACGAGATTGTAAGCCAGGGCTAGCCGCTATAGCTAAGATTATATTCTGGAAGGGAGGCCAATACACAGGCGCAGGCTTTATCTCTTGCTATTTGACCAACGTAATTTGGCCCAGGCAGCCTGTTGGCTTACATCCAGGAAAGTCCAGGCAACCAGACGGCTCTCTTTATTGCCCTGGCTCATGATAATGGTTTTTTCATCAAGGACTTTGACCTGCTTCAATGCCGCATGGATTGCAGGCAAATTGGCCGATTTTGATACCAGGGTAGAAAACCATAAAATCTTTGTGGGTATAGCCGCGCTTTCCACTATCATTTTCTTGATAAACGCCAGTTCCCCGCCTTCGCACCAGAGCTCTGCATCCTGGCCACCAAAGTTCAATACCGGTTCAGCCTGCGCTGCCTGGCCGGTTTGCTTCAAGTTTCCCCACTTGCGTTGGCTGCCAGCTCTCGCTTCTTCAGCAGAAGCGTGAAATGGCGGGTTGCACAGGCTGACATCGAACCATTCATCATCGCCAACAATGCCATGGAACAGGGATAGCGCATTGGTTTGATGACGTAACTGTATCTGCTGGCCCAGGCCGGGATTGTGTTCCAGTATGGCCCGGGCATTTGCCAATGAAGCCGGATTGATGTCGCTGGCACAGAATGACCAGTCATATTCGCTGGCACCGAGCAAGGGATAAATGCAACTGGCACCTGTACCAAGATCGAGTGCCAGTATCTGCTTGCCTTTTGGCAAACGCCCCTGATTGCAGCCAGCCAGCAAATCAGCCAGATAATGCAGGTAGTCTGCCCGGCCCGGCACGGGTGGACAAAGATTTTCAGGCGGTATGTCCCAGCCACGCACGCCATAGCTGCTGTGCAGCAAGGCCTTGTTGAGCAGTTTGACTGCCAGCGGGTCGGCAAAATTGATGCTGGTTTCGCCAGTTGGCGTGCTGACCAGTACAGATTCCAGTTCAGGTTCTGCCTTGATCAGGACAGCAAAATCATAGCGACCCTGATGGCGGTTGCGCACATGCAGCAATGAGCTGCCAGCCCGGTTTCTTGCATCCTTCTTGTTCTTGTTGCTCATCTGACCTGATCCATCATCCTTGATGCCTGCTCATCTGCAGGCGAATTCCGCATTGTCCCACGAAGCCCCGTGGCCTGCTGAGCAGAAAAATCGAGACTGCCGGCGGTTTTCGCCAATGTTGCTCATACTTTGTTCATACTTAAGTAGGGGTCTTGTTCTCCTGACAAAGGATGTAAAATTCAGTAAGTGTTTTATTTGTTTTGAAACACCATTGCTAAAATTTAGCGGCTCTAATTGAAAGGTACAAGAAATGAAGAAAATCGCTATCGCTGGCAGTATTGCTACTGCTGCCATCCTGTCAGCCTGCTCGACTGCGCCTGTTAAACACACAGCTGACCCAGTTGCACCTGCTGCACAGATCGTTAGCGTGCCAGTCAGTCTCAAAGCACCTGCAGGTGAAGTACTGGCCTTCCAGATGGCAGCTACCGGCGTGCAGATCTATGATTGTCGCGCCAATAAATCTGGCCCTAAAAAGTTTGAATGGGTATTCCGCTCACCAGAAGCCGAGCTGTACGCCAGCCATGACCCTACCAGCCCCAAACTGGGCAAGCATTATGAAGGCCCGACCTGGGAAGCCGCTGATGGCAGCAAAGTAGTCGGTGAAGTAGTTGCCAAGAGCGATAGCGTCGATACCAATGCCATCCCCTGGTTATTACTGAAAGCCAAGTCCAGCTCGGCGAATGGCACTTTTTCCAAAGTAAGCAGCATACAGCGCGTAGTCACCGTGGGTGGCAAGGCTCCTCAGACAGGATGCTCCGACTTTCAGATAGGTGCAGAAACCCGCACACCTTATAAAGCCACATATTATTTCTTTAAGGCAAATTAATTGCCGCTTGTTAAGGATATCGGTTCATAATATGAGGACTGACGCAAAATTGTCACAACAAGGTGTAGCGACGAAGACCGTATTTTAGTACGGCCAGGAGCTGCCAACGCAGTTGGGGCGGTTTTGCGACAACTCTACATAGGTTTCCCGCTATGAACTTGTTATCCTCAAACAATGATACCGGATGGCTTTGATCTTGCCATTTTGCGTTGCCTGCAAAATAATGCCCGCCACTCTGCAGAGCTGATAGGAGCGGACATAGGCTTGTCCACCACTGCCGTGCAGCGGCGCATACGTAAATTACGCGACGATGGTGTAATCCGGGCCGAGGTGGCAATCGTCAACCCTCAGGCAGTTGGCTATCCTTTGACAGTCATGGTTGAAGTGGCTTTCAAAAAAGGCTTGGGCGATGCCATCGACAGCTTCAGGCAAGACATGCAAGCCCTGACAGAAGTACAGCAATGTTTCTATCTCTCGGGCGAGTTTGACTTCATGCTGATTGTGCAAGCCACAGACATGGCTGCCCATGAGCGCTTCGCTCGCGCCGTGTTCTCCACCAACGATCATATCCTCAAGTTCCAGACCACACTCGTCATGGATACCGTCAAGCAAAGCTACTGCCTGCCGATTTAAACTGCGGTAGTCAGCACGCAGCAGCAGTCGTAGTATCCAGTGCTGCAAACACCTCTTTGGCAGCAAACAAACCATTCAAAGCAGCTGGAAAGCCTGCATACACTGCCATCTGCATGATGACCTCAGTCACTTCTTCCCGCGTACATCCCACATTCAATGCGGCCTGTATATGCACCTTGAGTTGGGGAGTGGCATTTCCCATGGCTGTCAGTGCTGCGACTACGGCAATTTCGCGTGACTGCAAATCCAGTTGCGGGCGCGAATAAATATCCCCGAAAGGGAATTCAATCAGGTAGCGAGCAAAGTCGGGAGCAATGTCTGCCAGTGACGCAATGATTTTTTCGCCTGCTTCGCCATCAACTTCTTTCAGTTTTTCCCAACCACGCTGATAACGTTCGCCAGTGCGTGCATTCGTGTTTTGATCCATGATCAGACTTTCTTTTTCTTGCCAGTTTTGCGTATCATTTCCTGATAAACATCAATCTTGTCATCCAGGGCGCTGGCATTTGCCGCAAGCTCAGACATGGTGGTGACCAGGCGTTGACGATGGAGCTCCAGCATCGTCAACCGCTGTTGTAAGCTCATTTCCCCATCTGCCCTGAGCTGCGCATACTCACGTATGTCTGCCAACGGCATGCCGGTTTTCTTCAGGCGCAGCACGAACTCCAGCCACAAGACATCCTGAATGTTATAACGCCTATGGCCGTTATCGGCCCTTTTTGCTTCCTGCAATACCCCCGCCTTTTCGTAGAAGCGCAGGGTGTACGCAGACAAGCCTGTCAGGGAAGCCAGCTTACCTATGGAAATGAATTGTTTGGTCACGGTTTGATCATGGAACTTAGAGTGGACTCTAAGTCAAGCATAAAGGACATCTTTTTTCCTGCAAATTTTAAATTGACAATGGCAGTTCAAAACGATAGCCCACGCCATACACAGAATGCAGGCACTCATTGCCAGGCAGTTTTCGCTGTATCTTTTTGCGTATATTTTTGATGTGTGTATCCACTGTCCTGTCATTGATGTCGCGCTGATCTTCATGGGAAAAATCGAGTAGCTGCTGGCGTGAGAACACCCGCTCAGGATGGCTGATGAATTCGGCCAGCAAGCGATATTCTACTGGTGTCAGATTCAATGGCTGGGCATCGACCAATATGCGCAGTTGCTCTTTATCGATAGTAAAAAGTGATTGTTCAGAAGCTGGCTGTCTAATCAGACCCATGCTGCGGCGTAAATGTACCTTGACACGCGCTACTACTTCACGCGGACTGAAGGGTTTGCAGACATAGTCGTCGGCCCCGGTTTCCAGCCCCAGTAAACGGTCTACTTCTTCCACTCTCGCAGTTAGCATGATGATGGGCACTTCGCTGAATTTGCGTACTTCATTGCAGATACTGATGCCATCCAGTTCTGGCAACATCAGGTCAAGCAAGATCAGGTTGGGTGCTGACAGGCGCAATTGTTCCAGCGCCAGCCTGCCATTCGCTTCATGGCTGACCTGGTAGCCTGCTGCGAGCAAATAGTCTTTTAACAGGGCTGCGATTTTCAAGTCATCTTCAACAATGAATATGTGGGCGCTCTTGTCCATGTGGTGATTTACGGTGTCTTGATAAAAGGCAATTGCATCAAAATTTTCACGCCTCCCAATTGTGAAGCAGATGCACTGATACGTCCACCATGTGCTTCAACAATGACCTTGCAAATCGCCAGGCCCAGGCCGCTGCCACCACTGGCGCGGTTGCGTGCACTATCGGCCCGGTACAGGCGGTCAAACAACAGCGCATGGCTGGCATCCGGCACACCAGGCGCACTATCTTCAATACCCAGCTCAAGCAAGGCACCATTGCGTGTCAAGGTACAGAGGATAACCCCGCCACTATCGGTATAACGTATGCTGTTTTCCAGCAGATTGCTGAGTACCTGGGTCAGGCGTCCGCCGTCGGCATTGATCCATGCTGGCATGTTGCCCAACTGGCTGTCCAGGTGTAGGCCAGCTTGCGCCATGCGCAGACTGAAGCGCTGCAACAGGTCAGCGAACATGGGATGCAAATCCATGGCCTGGAACTGGTAATGCAGTTCACCGGCATCGGCCAGGGTCAGTTGGCGCAAATCATCGACCAGCTTGTTGATGTGACGTACTTCTGCATGCAGGGACTCCAGCGCCGCTGGCGTGATATGACGTACACCGTCCATGAGTGCTTCCACCTCCCCCTGTATGACAGTCAGCGGGGTACGCAGCTCATGGGAAATATCTGCCAGCATCTTGCTTCTTTGCGCCTCGTTTCTCTCCAGGTTTTGCGCCATGCTGTTGATGTCACGGGCGAGGTCACCGAGTTCATCCTGGCTGATCATTTCAGCCCTGGCATCAAGCTGTCCCTTGGAAATTTTTGCCGTGACCTGATGCAGGGATTTTAAAGGACGCAATAAATGCCTGGCCAGCCACAGGGAAAATGCCAGCGATACCAGTATCAGTGCCAGCGCCAGCCACAAAGTATGACGTATTTGCACGCTGACAAAATCCATCGCGCTGGCGTTCGAGATTTGCCGCAAGGGTGCCAGCCTCAGCGTGCCTACCTTTTCATTGCCCAGCATGATGGGCACGATGCTGCCGCCAGGCGCATCGCCAGGGCCTATCAGAGCTATACCACTCTTGTCTATCAGGGATAGTCTTTGGCCAAAGTTCATGGGATCTATCGGTGGCCTTTGCTCAGGTGGCGCATCGCGTTGTGCCCTGCCCTGGACCCTTGGCGGGGGAGGTGGGGGCCGCTGGTCACGATGATCCTCAGCATCGCCTTCACCTTGTCTTCTTCTAGGTGGCGGCGGTGGTGGTGCATCTTCATTTTGTGGGCGCGGCTGGCTGCGTATCTGGTCCAGCAAGTCACGCATGGGGCGACGGTTGGCCTGGAAACGATCAAAATTGCCATTTTGGCGATAATCTTCCGCCAGCAAATTACTTAGCCTGACCAGGTCCTGTCTTTCCAGATCACTGAGATAGGCAATAAAGCCACTTTTCAGGTTTTGACTGGTGACCCAGGCCAGCGTACTGATGCTGATAATCACAATTGCCGTAATGGCCAAAGCAAGTTTGCGGGCGATGGTCAGACGCATACTTCAGGGCTCCCGGATCATATTGAATATATTAATTTGCCATGGTGCCAGCCAATTATGGAGGAATCATGGAGTAAAGACGATAAGCATCAAAAAAATATTTTTCTGCAATTCTGTCGACGATATTTTAAAAACCCCGTGGTCTTCATTTTTTCTTCACATTCAGAAATCATTCTGTAGCCAGTCTCAGAACATGGCAGTTCCAGAACGGCGGAGAATGCAAGGCTTCTTGAGCAGCAAAAAATTACACTCCAGGGGGAATTTCAAATGGAATTATATAAAGAACAGCGATTGCATGGCCGAGTACAGATAGTCAGTGCCATCGTCATGTTGATGAGCCTCGCTGCCTGCGGTGGCGAGGCCAGCACTACAGGATCAACGACAAGCAATTCAGCCACACAGGCTGTGCCACCGGTAACAACGTCATCAGCGCTTGCTGCACCTGCACCAGCACTCTCACCAGCGCCGGCAGACCCACCTTCACTCGTGCCTATCGCCAATGGCGAGGGGGCTGCACTGACGGTATCCACGACTGGCAGTATAGACAAGGGCAATCCCTACTTTAAAGCCTTTGGCAATGGCCGCAGCTGTGCCAGCTGCCATCAGGAAAGCCAGGGCTGGAGCATACGTCCAGACGACCTGCAACTGAGATTTAATGCCAGCAATGGCAATGATCCGGTGTTTGCCCTCATTGATGGGGCGAATTCGCCGACGGCCAAAGTGGCAACGATAGACCAAAAGCGCCAGGCTTATAACATGCTGCTGTCCAAAGGGCTCATCAGAGTCGGTTTGCCTGTACCCGCTGATGCTGAATTTATACTGGATAAAGTCGATGACCCCTATGGCTACGCCAGTGCCAAAGAGGTATCGCTATTCCGTCGCCCGCTGCCAACTACTAACCTTAAATTCCTGAGCACCGTCATGTGGGATGGCCGTGAAACCTTTAGCGATGCCAAGTCCAGTCTGTGCATACGTAATACCCGTCCGTTGCAATGTTTTTCCACTACCGATGTCGATTTGTTGCATCAGTCAAATAGCGCAGTCACTGGCCATGCCCAGGCAGCACAGGGCCTGACTGCGGCAGAGCAGCGCAGCATCGTCGATTTTGAAAAGACTTTATTCACTGCACAGATCAGCAGCCTCGCAGCCGGTAACCTGACAGATCTTGGCGCCAAAGGTGGGCCTGTTGAACTGGCAAAGAATAATTTTTATTTTGGTATCAATGACCTTGATGCCGGTGACTATATTACGGGTGCACCGTTCGACCGTAATGTCATGAACATGTTTGCCGCATGGCGCGGACTGGACAGGCCAACGCCACCAAACCCGCCAGTGCAGGGGCGTGCTCCGCAACCTCAACAGCCGCCGCAGCCACCAACAGCGATCAATATTGCCAGGGCATCGATAGCCAGAGGTGAACAGGTTTTCAATAACAAGCCTTTTAACATCACACGCGTTGCCGGCTTCAATGATGAATTGCGCGTCCCCTTGCAGCGCGCAACCTGTGCCAGTTGCCATAGCGTAGGCAATGTCGGTACGCATTCTGTACCGCGTCTGTTCAATACCGGTGTATCAGATGCCGGCCTGCGCACACCAGACATGCCGCTGTACTCTCTCAGGAACAAACTGACCGGCGAAATCGTGCAAACCACAGATCCTGGCAATGCCATGAATACAGGAAAATGGAAAGACATAGGTCGCTTCAAGGTACCCAGCCTGCGCGCCATAGAAGCACGTTCCCCTTACTTCCATAATGGTGGCATGGAGGAGATTACAGATGTCGTGAAATTCTATGACAAGCGTTTCAATATAGGATTTACGCCGCAGGAGATTATTGATTTGGCGGAATTTCTGAAGGTATTGTAAAGCTGGTTTGAATAACGTGAAAAGAGCAGGCTCAAGGGCCTGCTCTTTTGTTTCAGGGGGCTGTGTATTATTGTTAGCCAGCGTAAAAACAGCGGCCACATACATGTTGATAACGCTCATTTCCACCAATATCAATTTGCTGGCCAGATTTCATGCGTCTGCCGTTTTCATCAACACGGATATTCATCGTGGCTTTCTTGCCGCAGGCGCAGATGTTTTTTAATTCTTCTATATCGTCTGCGAGCGCCAGCAAATATGCTGAGCCGGTGAACGGCTCACCAAGAAAATCACTGCGCAAACCGTAGCAAATCACAGGCACACCGCGCACCTGTGCCAACTGATGCAGTTGACGTACCTGATCAGCAGACAGGAATTGCGCTTCATCCACCAGCACGCAACTGACCTTGGGTGTTTCTGCCAGAAAATCAAAATTCGTATCAAAGACTTCTGCCTGCCTTTGTGGGCCTAAACGGGACGTGACTTTACCAGCGCCATAGCGGTGATCGATGGCTGCAGTGTAGAGGCGGACTTTCTGTCCCTGCTCTTCGTAGTTGTGGGCTACTTGTAAAAGTGCCGTGGATTTTCCTGCGTTCATTGCTGAATATCTGAAGTAAAGCTTGGCCATGCCTGTTTCCTGTTTTTCTTTGAACTGTTGTAAATATTGCTGCTGAGAATAATCTCAAATTAATAAATTTTATTGAAGAAAAAAAATTTGATATCGGGGTCTTGAAACTCTTGGCACCAGCGCCATTTTCTACTCAGCAGATGCTCGAAGCTGAGGTCTGTGAAGTAGAAGTAAACAGGCATTATTGTAGTAAGAGTTTCAAAAATAGTTTCTAAATTTTTAATTTATATCGCTTCAATTTATAAGGATATTATCATGCGTAATTTTGACTTCGCTCCTCTGTACCGTTCCGCTATCGGCTTTGACCGCCTGGCCCAGTTATTTGACGATGCTCAACGTGCTGAAACAGCACCAAGCTACCCCCCTTACAATATCGAACTGATTGCAGAAGATAAATATGCAATTACCATGGCAGTTGCAGGCTTTGACCGCAGTGAAATCGACATTGAAACCGAGCGCGATACGCTGAAAATTGTCGGTCGTCGCCAGAAGGCCGAAGGCACACGCAACTTCCTGCACCGTGGCATTGCCTCTCGTGATTTTGAACACCGCTTCCGTCTTGCCGATCACGTCAAAGTAGTCACCGCACGTCTCGATAATGGCTTGCTGAATATCGAACTTGTACGTGAAATTCCAGAAGCACACAAACCACGTCGCATTCTGATTGATGCAGATAATCTGCAACTGGTAGAGTCACAAAACCAAACTCAAGATCAATTGCAACGTCAGGTTGCTTAAGTAATAAATTTGGCCCATGCATATACATGGGCTAGTTTCCAAAAATGAAGTTATAAAAGCATGGGCTTGCCCATGCTTTCATGCTTCGTTCACCTGTGATGTGATCGGTTTATTTCATTGCTTTATTTCATCTGGTAAGCCGTACTTTGTTGCAGCTTGATTTTGGCAATCGCCAGAGTGGCTTCTGCCTGTAAATAAGCCTGATAAATTTCATCGGCATTGCGCTGAGCATTCAAGAGTTCCAGCATCGACGCTGCCCCTTTGCGATAGCTGGTGCGCACGCTCTGTAGCAAGCGATCGGAATCATCGAGTACATGTTCCTTATAGTTGTTGATATTTTGCAAGGCAGCCTGATATTGGAGATAGCTGCCTCTTACCTCAGTTTCTGCCTTCATCAGCGTTGAGCGCAATTGCAGTTGCGCCTGTGTCAGCGCTGATTGTGCCTGGCTTAATTCACCGCTTTGCATGCGTGAAAAAGGAATGGGAATCGTAACAGTCAGGCTCAGCGGACTCGAACGTTCAGCCGGAGAATTCGTGACTGTGCCGCTGGCATTCTGTATCGCGTTAACCCTGGGCGTGTTCTTGATACCAAGATTGACTACTGGATCTATCCAGCGATTGGCTCTTGCCAGTTCTATATTGTCTTTGGCATTCTCGCTGGCGGAGCGTGCTACTTGTATGTCTTCCCGTTTCTCCAGGGCTTGCCGTGTCAACGTAGCCAGGTCTGCTATCACATCGTCCTGCTGATAGCTGCAATCCAATTTTCTGTCTGCAAAAATCTCTTGGTAGCTCTTCCCCAGGAAATTCGATAATTGTGCTTCAGCATTGATAGTATCAGCGCGGGCACTGGTGACATCCATGAAAAAACGATCGGCTTCGACTTTTGATTGCACCAGTTCCTGCTTGCCTATGTCACCTGTTTTAAAACGTGTTTCATTCATCTTTACAATATCGCGCATGGCGTTCAGGCTGCTGTCCCGGCGTGCGAGTGACATCGCAGAACGGCAGGCTTCTGTAAATGCGTTGGAGGCATCGCTCAGCAGTTGCCGCCGGTAGGCTGAGACACCGGCTTCAGCCAGGCGTACATTGCTTTCGGCGGCCTGTATGCGTGCCCCTCGCTTGTTGGCTGTTTCCAGGGTTATGGCAATACCTGCTATCGACGTGGTGGCAGTATTGGGCTTGTTTGGGCCATACATTTCCTTGGCATCAATACCCGCTGTCAATTGTGGATCTGGTCGTACACCGGCGATGGAAATACCTGCCTTCGCACTCGCGATGAGTTCTTGCTGCGCTTGCAGATCGAGGCTATTGTTTTCTACTGCAGCCAGGTATTGCTGCATGCTGACCGTATTTTCCTGCACATTGGCCTGCACATTGACCTGTGCATTAACTTGTGCATGAGCAGGCAACTGCAGCAAGAGTGGCAACAGCGGCAGCAGACCGCACATCAGCGGGAGGGCACGAGATTTTTGCTTCTTAATTTTTGGCATGATGATTCCTTACACTGCATCCGCGACGCTGGCATCATGGTGTGCTGCAGCTTTACTGTTTTTGTTTTCCATATATTTTTCTATCAGGTAATAGAGACCTGGCAGCCATACCAGGGTCAGGCCGGTTGCCGTGATCAAACCACCCACAACGACCGTGGCCAACGGGCGCTGCACGTCACTGCCCAGGCCGTGGGCGATGGCGGCAGGCAGCAAGCCCAGGGCTGCAACGCTGGCGGTCATCAGTACCGGGCGGAAACGCTCGCGTGCACCTTGCAGCACCACATCCCGCAATGACAATTTGCCTTCGGCACGCAGGCGATTCAGGTTCGACACCATCAAAATCCCATCCATTACGGCAACCCCAAACAGGGCGATAAAGCCCACCGCGCTGGATACGTTCAGCGTCATGCCACGCAAATGCAGGGCACACAAGCCACCGATGGCACCCAGTGGCACAGCCATGAGTATCAGCGCCGGTTGACGCAGGTTCCTGAATTGTCCAAACAGCAGAATGAACATCAGCGCCACCACGACTGGCAAAATCACCGCCAGCCTGGCCTGGGCCCGCTGCTGGTTCTCAAACTGACCGCCCCAGGTAATCTGGAATTTGGAATGATCGTAGTTGACTTTGGACTCCACCTGTTCCTTGGCATCATCAAGGAAAGAAGCAAGATCGCGTCCTTTCAGCCCCAGACCGACAGTCAGGTGGCGCTTGCCCATTTCCCGTGTGATGGTGCTTTCGCCATCATCGAGACGTATGCTGGCTACCTGCGCCAACGGGATCCTGGCACCGCTGGAGGATGTCAGCATCAGGTTGCCCAGGGCATCCGGGGTATTGCGGGATTCCTTGCTAAAGCGTACACCTATGTCATAGTGGCGTTCATCAATAAACAACTGGGCGATGGGTTTGCCACCTATGCCTGTGCCTATCAGGTCGGTGATATCTGCAACGTTGACGCCATACCTGGCAGACGCAGCGCGGTCGACTTCTATGCGTATCTGCGGCAAGGGTGGTTCCTGTTCGATAATGACATTTTCTGCACCAGGTACGGCTTTCAGTGTGTTTTCTACTTCTTTGGCAATACGACGGGATTCCTTGAAATCATTGCCATACACTTTGGCGACCAGGTCACTATGGGCACCGGCAAGCTTGTCCAGTACGCCATCTATCATGGGTTGCGTGAAGCCGACATGGGTGCCGGGTAACTTCTCAAAGCGCTGCGCCATTTTTTCGATGAGTTCCTGCTTGCTCCAGCCAGATTTCCAGGTGTCATACGGGTGCAGGGTAACGCTGACCTCGATGTGGGAAGGTGTCCATGGGTCCGTGCCCTCATCATTGCGCCCCAGTTGTGTGACGATGGAGGACACTTCCTCGAACTCCATCGTGGCTTTCCTGAGTTCATCTGACATGCTGCCAGCTTTTTCCAGTGAAATCCCCGGTGGCAAAGTGACTTGCAGCCAGATCGACCCCTCATCCAGGGTGGGCAAGAAGTCACGGCCTATGCTGGCACCCAGGCCCACGACGGCGGCAAAGGCAAAGACAAAGGCTGCAATCGTCAGGCGGGGTGAGTTGACGACTTTTTCCAGGACGGGTCTATAGATGGAAGCAAATTTTTCCAGTACCGGATTATGGAATACCTTGCGCGGCTTTTTATAGGCTTCATAGGCCAGGCCGGGTATCAATACCAGCGACACCACCAGTGCGCCGAACAGGGCAAAGCCTATCGCAAATGCCATTGGGGAAAACAATTTGTATTCTATGCGCTGGAACATGAACAGCGGCAGGTAGGCAGTGATAATCACAACCATGCCGAAAAAGATGGGTTTGCTGACCTGCAAGGCGGCTGTCATCACATCTTTGGCCGTCAGGGGCTTGCCGCCATCTTCTTCAAACTTGCGCAGTATCTGCTCCATGACCACAATCGCACCATCCACCACGATGCCGAAATCGATGGAACCCAGAGACAGTAAATTGGCCGGTATCTTGAAGTGGTGCATGAAGATGAAAGCCGTCAGCAAAGACATGGGGATCGTCACCGCAACAATCAGTGCGGCACGCGGGCTACCGAGAAAAAGCAATAACACCAGCGTCACCAGCACCATGCCTTCGAGCAGGGTTCTGCCTACCGTGTGCAGGGTTGCCTCCACCAGCATGGTACGGTCCAGATAAGGCACCACCTTGACATCCTTGGGTAAGACATTCTCATTCAAATCCTTGACTGCGGCGTGCACGCCTTCCAGTACCTTGGATGGATTTTGTCCCTTGAGCAGCAAAGTGATGCCCTCTACCGTGTCAGGATTTTCATTCTTGCCGAGTATGCCACTGCGTTCCTGATTACCCAGCTTCACTTCACCCAGGTCTTTCAGCAAGACAGGCACACCGTTTTTTTGCGTGATCATGATATTGCCCAGATCATCCAGGCCGCTGATCAGGCCTATGCCGCGCACGACAAAACCTTGCTGCCCGCGTGTCAGTATGCTGCCGCCAGCACTGGCATTATTGGCATTGATGGCTTGCGTGATTTGCGCCAGGCTCAGATTATATTTACTGAGTTTTTCAGGTTCAAATTCCAGCTGGAACTGGGTGGTGATACCACCAAAATTGGTGACATCGGCCACACCCGCCACCTGTTTCAGACGTGGGATTACCTTCCAGAACTGCAGTTCGGACAATTCACGCAGGTCACGGCTCTTGGATTCCAGCGTGTAGCGATATATTTCACCTATGGGTGATGTCAGCGGGTCGAGACCGGGCTGCGCACCGTAGGGCAGGGTAACGGCGCTGATGCGCTCCTGCAAACGTTGGCGTGACCAGTAATCTTCCGTACCATCCTGGAACACGACTGTGATCAGGGACAGGCCGAAGGTGCTTTTAGAGCGCATCACATGCATGCCCGGCGTCCCCATGATTTCGCGTTCCAGCGGTATCGTGATCTGCTTTTCAACTTCTTCGGCCGCCAGGCCACTGACTTGTGTCACGACCTGGGAAGTCGTATCGGCGATATCCGGATACGCTTCCAGCGGCAACTGGTTCCAGCAGTAGATGCCATACATGGCGACCAGAATAAAGACCAGCCAGACGATGCCGCGCCGGGCGAAACTGACTTTGACGATATGTTCAATCATTGAGGAGTACTCCCTCTTTGATGACGATGCGCTCACCTGCTTTCAGACCAGACAGGATTTCCAGTTTGTCGCCTACTTGCGCACCGGTCTTGACGATGCGCGGTTCAAACACCCAGGGTGTTTTTTCTACAAACACACGGGTATTGAAACCATTCTGCACCACTGCTGACGCAGGAATGGCAGGTGCCTGATGGGCCTGGCCGTTGAGATTGACCTTGGCATACATACCAGGTTTGAAACGCCCAGCCTTGTTGTCAATCGCAATCCTGACCTTGACGCTGCGGGTATCTGCATCAATGACATCGCCGACATAACGTATTTTGCCTTCGAAGACTTCATTGTCATAGGCATTTAGGGTGATTTTGGCGGCTTGACCAGCAAACACCAGTGCCAGGTCTTTCTCGGCGACACTGGCGGTCATCCAGACAGTGGACAAGTCAGCTACTGTCATCAAAGGCGCGTTGGTGTCATTCCAGAAACCACCTTGCGCTGCACTTAATTCAATGACACGTCCGGCTATCGGAGAACGCAACTGGTAATGGTGGCCAGCACCGCCATCCTGGCTGACGCCTAGCTGTGCCAGCCTGGCTTTGGTCCTGCCCACTTCCGAGCTGGCCTGGGAGTAATCTGCTTCTGCTTGTTCATAATCCTTGCGTGCCGCAATTTCTGCATCCACTAGGTCTTTTTGACGCTGCAAGTTGCGTTTTGATAATAAAAGTGCGCTTTGTGCCTTGCTGGCATCGCTATAGGCCGTGGCAATATCGGCAGAGTCTATAGAAAACAGTACGTCGCCCACGTTGACCTTGTCACCCAGACGTTTGTTCAACTGCAATATGCGCCCTGCTACCGGGGGAACTACCTTGATGGAGGTTGCCGCATCCAGTTCTATGGTGCCGGGAATGCTGATGGCGCGTTCTACCGTCTGTTCGGTGACCGCGGCGACCACGATAGATTTCCGTAATGGCGATGTCTCAGGCAGGCGTATCCCCGCTGCTTCCCGGATCAGAGGCAACTTGGCTTCATCCGCCGCTTCTTTTTTGGATGCCGGGGCCTCTGACTTGTTGCAGCCAGACAGCAGCATGCTCAGACAGATGGGGGCGAGCAGTATGCTTAACGTATGCAGACTGGTATTGTTCTTATTCATTTCCACCTCAAGGGAATTCACCTGACAGCAAAGCAAACTAAAGCAGCCAGGTGTTTGCCGCAGCAAATAGTCAATTACAAATTTTGAGGCAGGATAGCAAGGCATTCTGTCGTCAACATGACAGGAGGCTGACAATAAGCTGACAATCAAAAATAAGTGAGAGCAGGCTTGGAACAGAGATCAAAGAGGTAGAATATCCAGGTTGTTCATATGCTCATTCGGATATTTTATGCATGTCTTGTTGGTTGAAGATGACACCGTGATTGCGGATGGCATCTCCAAAAATCTCAAAGCCCACGGTATGGTGATTGACGTCGTCCATAATGGTCTCGATGCGCTCGCAGCATTGCAGCGTTCAGAAATTTCCATCATGGTGCTCGATATCGGTATTCCTGGCATTGATGGTTTTGAGGTTGTCAGACGCCTACGTAGTCAGAATGCTCATTTGCCAGTGCTGTTGCTGACAGCAAGAGATTCCATCCAGGACCGTGTGCACGGGCTGGAATTGGGAGCCGATGATTATCTGGTCAAACCCTTCGCTACACCAGAATTGGTGGCGCGCATCAAGGCCCTGGTCAGACGCAGTTCGCCAGAAGCCACGGCCATGCAACTGGCGGGACTGACGCTGGACCAGACTGCCAAGCGCGCCCGCGTGAATGGCCAGACAATTGAATTGTCGGTACGTGAATGGGCTGTGCTCGAATATTTGATGTTGCAGGTCGCCCGCGTGGTATCCAAGCAGCAAATCATTGATGCCATCCTGCCGTGGGGTGAGGACATCACGCTGAATGCGGTCGAAGTCTATGTCTCACGCATACGCAGCAAGATTCTTGATGCCGGTGTCACCATCAGGACGATCAGAGGTTTTGGCTATATGCTGGAGAAAACCAGTTGATGAATGCCAGCATACGCCTGCGATTGCTGAAATGGCTGATTGCCCCTTTGTTGATCACCAATATCCTTGGTGCCATCCTGATTTATCGCCTCGCCTGGGGGCCTGCCAATGCCGCTTTCGATGAAGGACTGACAGACACGGCCTGGGCACTGGTGCCAAGGTTAAAACTGGCCAGTGCTGATGTCGCCATTGACTTGCCACCGCAAGCTGAACAAGTTCTGCGCGTTGGTCATTTTGACCCTATTTATTTCATCGTCAGGAATGCGGCAGGCAAAACTATCGCAGGTGATGCTGATTTTCCATCCTTGCACACATCTGAACAACTGAATGAACCCCTGGCCTATGACGGCATGATGCGCGGCGGTGGAATACGCGTTATTTCACTCAAGGCCATGGTGGATGGCAAGCCAGTCTTCATCGGCGTAGGTGAAACCCTGAGGCGCAGGAATAATATCCGTTCCGAGATTTTTACCACCCTGTTGCTGATGGAAGGCTTGCTGGCAGTCATGTCCATCCTCATTGTCTGGTTTGCGGTGTCAAAAGGGCTGTTGCCTTTGAAGAAAATGCGCGCTGACCTGGATTCGCGCAGCTATGATGATTTGTCCCTGATTGACGTAGAACATAACGCACTAGAATTACAGCCATTGGTAATGGCACTCAATGATTTGCTGAGTAAAGTGCAGGTAGGCGCCGCTGCACAGCGTGATTTTGTTGCGAATGTGGCGCATCAACTGAGAACACCACTGGCTGGGCTGAAAATGCAGATCGAATGGTTGCAGCAGCGCTATGTGGCGGATGAAGAAACCAGTCGCTCCATAGAATTGATGCTGTCATCGAGTGAGCGCGTGATACGACAGACCAACCAGTTCCTGTCACTGGCAAGAGCAGAGCCCAGCCAGTTTGTGGAAGCCTATCTTGAGAAGGTAGCACTGGATAAGCTGGTGGAAGAGGCGATACAGCACTTCATAGAAGAAGCCGACAAAAAAAATATTGACCTGGGTTTTGATTTATCACCCGGCGATATCATGGGAAACCGCTTTTTGTTGCGTGACCTGATTGATAACCTGATCGATAACGCGATTCGTTATACCCCGGCACAGGGAACCATTACTGTCAGTTGTCTGAGTCTGCAAGACCAGGTACTGCTGAAAGTCGAAGATTCTGGCCCTGGCATTGCGCCTTCAGATCAGGAGTTGATCTTCAACCGTTTTTATCGTATCAGCGATCAGTCAAATGGCAGCGGCCTGGGGTTGGCCATCGTCAGGGATATTGCAACAGACCATAAGGCAGAGATCAAGGTGCTGACCGGCAGCCAGGGACAAGGAACGATTTTTGAGGTGATATTTCCTCGGTATAAAAACTGAAGCGCAACGCGTATTGTTTTATACCGGGTGTTGCCATAAAGTCCGTATGACTTAAGCACGTATGACTTAAGCGCGTATGATGTTCGATGCATTGACTTCACGGATGTCTTTAGTCCCCGTCAAAGCCATGCTGACATCCAGTTCCTTTTGCAGGATTTCGAGCATGGTAGTTACGCCGGCTTCACCCATTGCACCCAGGCTATACAAAAAGGCACGACCTATCATGCTGCCTTTGGCACCAAGGGCGGTGGCTTTGAGTATGTCTTGTCCTGTACGTATGCCACCGTCAAACCAGACTTCGGTCTGATGACCGACCGCATCGACGATTGCTGGCAGTGCCTGTATCGATGACATTGCACCGTCCAGCTGACGGCCACCGTGATTGCTGACAACGATAGCATCAGCACCGGCAGCGACTGCCAGCCTGGCATCTTCCACATCGAGTATGCCTTTGAGTATCAGCTTGCCACCCCATTCCTTCTTGATCCAGGCAACATCATCCCAGCTCAGGGTAGGGTCGAACTGGCTGGCTGTCCATTGGCTCAGCGTGACTATGCCGTCGCCGCCCTTGACGTGACCTACCAGATTACCAAAAGTCTTGCGGCCAGTCAGCGCACGCAAGGCCCAGGCTGGTTTGGTGGCGAGGTCGATGACGTTTGCCAGGGTCAGCTTGGGTGGTACCGACATACCATTTTTCAAGTCTTTATGACGTTGTCCCAAAATCTGCAAATCCAGCGTGAGCACCAGAGCCGAGCATTTGGCGTTCTTGGCCCTTTGTATGAGTTCTTTGACAAAGCCGCGATCGCGCATGACATACAACTGGAACCAGAAAGGCTTGGTGGTCACAGTGGCGACATCTTCTATTGAGCAGATGCTCATGGTCGATAACGTGAAGGGTATGCCGAATTTTTCTGCCGCTATCGCTCCCAGCATTTCACCATTGGCCCATTGCATGCCTGTCAGCCCGGTCGGTGCTATTGCTACCGGCATGGCTACTTCCTGGCCTATCATGGTGGTACGGGTAGAACGGTGTTCAACATTGATGGCGACGCGCTGCCTTAACTTGATGGCTGCCAGATCGCTGGTATTGGCCTTGTAAGTCGATTCTGTGTAAGAGCCGCTGTCTGCATAATCATAAAAAGCTTTTGGGACGCGCTTTTTGGCGAGCAGGCGCAGGTCTTCTACACAGGTAATGACAGGCATGGGTTTACTCCGGCTAATTAAACAATACGGCAAGTGTAGAGGATAAGCGGAACGCCATGGCGGAAAAGCTTTCAGACTTATGATGAAGGATTTTCAGCATCATTTTTATCTGAGACGATGAAATGGCCCATTCACTCAAGAAAATGATCAGATATCAGACTACGCATCCACTGATTACCTGCATCCTGATTGTAGCGCCTGTGCCAGAACATATTGGTTTGCAGGGCAGGCAAACGCAAGGGTGGTTTGACATAACGCAAACCAAACGGTGCGGCAGCACGCTCGGCCAGTTTTTGTGGCACCGTCACCAGCAAATCATTACAACTGACTATGTATGGAACAGCAACAAAATGCGGTACACGCAAATGGCTGGCTGCACTGATGCCTGCCTTTTCAAGGCTTTGGTTGACTTTGGCATAAGGGTTTTCCCTGGATGCAACAATCAAATGACGTGCAGCCAGAAAATCCTTCATGTCCAGCTTGTCTGCTGCCAGCGGGTGGTCTTGACGGAACATGCAGACATAATTTTGCCGGAACAGGCGGCGTTGGTACCAGGCATCTGACAAATGATCAAACGCACCTATAGCCAGATCAACACGACCTGATTCCATTTCCGTTTTTAAATCGATATCACTTGCGCGCACAGTGGATAACTGTACCTGCGGTGCCTGAGTATGCAAGTGCTCAGCCATTATGGGCATGAAATATACTTCACCGACATCGGTCATGGCGATGGTGAAATGGCGTTTGCTGCTGGCAGGGTCAAAATTTTCCTGACGATTCAGCGCCTGGGTGATATGCGTAAGTGCCAGTGCCACAGGTTCTGCCAGTTGCTCTGCCAGCGCCGTAGGCTGCATACCTGTTGCCGTTCGCACAAATAATTCATCATCAAAACTGCGCCGCAGCCGCGCCAGCGCGTTGCTGACCGCTGGCTGTGATAAGCCCAGCTTGCGGGCGACGGAGGATATTTGGCGGTCTTGGTAGACTTCCTGGAAGACCACCAGCAGGTTCAAGTCGATGTCTTTGGGTTCCAGCATCAGTGTCCAATATCATTGTTGAGTATTATTGATTTTATGAATGTAGTACATTTTTGTATTTATATCGTAAAACCGGGTGCTTTGCATTAAAGTTCAAGTCTGTTCAATCAAGAATGGCAGGATCAGCTATGAGCAAGCATGACGAAAGAGAAGTTCAACTGCAGTACCAGACCGGTTTTGCGAATGAATTCGCGACCGAGGCATTGCCTGACGCCTTGCCCAAGAGCCAGAATTCCCCCCAGAAGTGTGCCTATGGTCTGTATGCCGAGCAAATCTCTGGCACGGCGTTTACCGCACCGCGCCATGTGAACCGCCGTTCCTGGGTATACCGCATACGCCCGGCTGCCATGCACCAGCCTTTCCAGCAAGCCAGCAATGGCCGCATGACAAATGATTTCGGCGCGACACCAACAACGCCAAATCAGTTGCGCTGGGACCCTATGCCTTTGCCGACCGAAGCGACAGACTTTATTGATGGCTGGATGACCATGGCAGGCAACGGTTCTGCCGATGCCCAGACTGGTTGTGCCATTCATGTTTATACGGCTAACCGTGACATGACGTCACGTTTCTTTTATGACGCCGATGCCGAGCTGCTCATCATCCCTCAACAGGGCCGGCTGCATATCCGTACCGAAATGGGTCTGCTCGATATAGAGCCGCAAGAAATCGCCGTGATACCGCGTGGCGTGCGTTTTCAGGTGCACCTGCCAGATGGCGAGGCCCGTGGCTATGTCTGTGAAAACTTCGGTTCGATATTGAAGTTGCCGGACCTTGGCGTCATCGGCTCCAATGGCCTGGCCAATCCACGAGATTTCCAGACTCCGGTTGCCTGGTATGAAGACAAGGAAGGTGATTTTGAATTGCTGGCCAAGTTCAGCGGGAATCTGTGGTCGGCAAAAATTGGTCATTCACCTCTGGACGTTGTCGCCTGGCATGGCAATTTCGCGCCTTACAAATATGATTTGCGTCACTTCAATACCATAGGCTCTATCAGTTACGATCATCCTGATCCATCCATTTTCCTGGTCTTGCAGGCAGCCAGTGATACGCCGGGTGTGGATACCATAGACTTTGTGATTTTTCCGCCACGCTGGCTGGCCGCTGAAAACACTTTCCGCCCACCCTGGTTCCACCGCAATATCGCCAGTGAATTCATGGGCCTTATCCATGGTCAGTATGACGCCAAATCTACCGGCTTCCGCCCCGGGGGGGCCAGCTTGCACAATTGCATGAGCGGCCACGGCCCGGATGCGCCGACTTTCGATAAGGCATCCGCAGCAGATACCAGCAAGCCTCATAAAGTCGATGATACGATGGCATTCATGATAGAAACGCGTAATATCATCAAACCTACCCGCGCCGCCATGGAAGCGCCGCAATTGCAGGCTGACTATTATCAGTGCTGGCAAGGTATCCAGAAAAATTTTAATCCGGAGCAAAAATAAATGACGGTACAACTTAACGAAACCCATGATGTAGGCTTGCGCAGCTGGGTAGCACCCGCGAATCAGGCTGACACGGATTTTCCCTTGCAGAATTTGCCATACGGGGTGTTCCGTCGTCAGGGCAGCAACCAGGCATTTCGCATCGGTATTGCCATTGGTGACCAGATACTTGATCTGGCTGCCGCCCATGCTGCCCATGCTTTTGCAGGTTATACCGAATTGCAGGGCGGGCATTTCAGTAATGCCGTCAATGCCAGTAACCTGAATGCCCTGATGGGTCTGGGTGCACCAGTGTGGTCAGCATTGCGCCTGGCCCTGTCGCGAGTCTTGCGTGAAGGTGCAAATCTGCAAGGAGCATTGCAAGCTTGCCTGCTGGCACAAAGCGCGGCAGAATTTGCCTTGCCTGCACAGATTGGTGACTACACCGACTTTTATACTTCCGTACATCATGCAACGGCGGTTGGTAAATTGTTCCGCCCGGATAATCCTTTACTGCCGAATTACAAATGGTTGCCTATCGGCTACCATGGCCGTGCATCATCTATCGGCGTATCAGGCCAGCAATTCCGCCGCCCGGTAGGTCAGACCAAACCGCCGACTTCTGATACGCCACTGTTTGGTCCTGCCAAGCGCATGGATTATGAAATGGAAATCGGCATCTTCGTCGGCCCCGGCAATGCACTGGGCGATGTCATCAATATGGACAAGGCAGAGTCGCATATCTTTGGCCTGTGCTTATTGAATGACTGGTCAGCGCGCGATGTGCAGGCGTGGGAATACCAGCCGCTAGGCCCATTCCTTGCCAAGAATTTTGCCTCCACCATTTCCCCCTGGGTAGTGTCGCTGGAAGCACTGGCACCCTATCGTCATGCCTGGACCCGCGATGCAGAAGACCCACAACCCATGGCTTATCTGGATGCCCCAGATTTGCGTGACAGCGGTGCCTTTGATGTACAGCTTGAAGTCTTATTGCAGACCGAAAAAATGCGTGAAGCAGGTGCACCTGCCGAGCGTTTGTCCCTGTCGAATTTCCGCCATTCATACTGGACGATCGCGCAACTGATTACCCATCATACTGTCAATGGTTGCAACCTCAATCCTGGTGATTTGCTGGGCTCGGGCACGCAATCTGGTCCTTTGGCAGAAGAAGCCGGTTCCCTGCTGGAACTGACCGAAGGTGGCAAGAAGGCACTGACTTTCAGTAATGGTGAGCAGCGCATTTTTATGGAAGATGGTGATGCCATCATCATGCGCGGCTGGGCACAGAAAGAAGGTTGTGCGCGGATAGGCTTTGGTGAGGTGGTGGGGACTTTGTTGCCAGCCAGGACGTAAATTTTCGATTGACTTTGACTTTCTGCAAATAATAAAACGGGACTTTTCAGTCCCGTTTTTTTCATGCCAATTAAGCCAATCAATTGTGGTGTTATTTAAATCTGCACCCAGTTACCCTTGAATATAATCGGCCCAGATGGTTTCTCAGGATTACCCGATCCACCTTTTGGTTCCAGCGTCACTGCCAGCAAAGGCACGCTGTCTGCGGTCATGTCTTTAGGCATGGGCAGGGTGATGATTCCTTTGTCTGCCACCAGGCCCAGCGATTTGACTTTGCCATCCTTGCCCACTGCCCATAGTTCCAGGCTCTTGTCAGCAGCGATGTTTTGCGCTGTCACCATGCGTATCTGTAACTGGCCGCGTTTGCTGTTGCCGGTAATCACTGCGATAGCCTGTGCCTTGTCATCCGACAAAGTGGCGACATAATTGGTTTGTGGCGTTGCCTGCTGTTGATCCGCCTGTTTGCTCAGCAATACAGATACCAGCACCACGGCGGCGGTGGTTGAGAACATGCCCAGGCCGCGCCAGAAGGCCAGGTCTTCGCGCAATTTGCCCCAGTTGCGCCAGTAGGCCCATGGGTCTTTGGTGGTATTCAGGTTCAGGCGTTTTTCCAGTGCTGGCCAGACTGCTGCCGGCGCTGTTACAGCAGGTGTAAATTCTGCCATGGGCACGAGGTGTGCTTCCCATTGGCCGACGACCTGGCGCAGGGCTGCATCTTGTTTGAGCCAGGCATCAAAGCGGCGGCGTGCGCCACCGCGCAGGGTGCCCAGCACATATTCAGAGGCCAATTTTTCCTGCAGACCTGGATTATTTTTTATCTGGTGCAAATTCATCATGCCTCCAGACGTGTGAGGCAGGTGCGCAGCTTGTCGAGCCCGCGCCTGATCCAGGTTTTTACCGTACCTATCGGCAGTTTCATGTGTTCCGCCACTTCGCTATGTGACAGATCATGGAAAAATGCCATCGCCATTGCCTGCCTGTGCAAACCTTCCAGACGTGACATGCAAGACGCCAGTGCTTTGGCATCCTGTGTCAGTTCCAGCGTCTGTGCTGGTGTCGGTTCAGTGCTTTCCATGGCTTGCATGATTCCCATATCAAAATTATCAGCATCGATTTCTACATCGTGATCAACACGACGCAGGAGATCGAAAGCGCGATTGCGTACGATCGTTGTCATCCAGGTCATAGGTGCAGCCAGACCTGCCTGATAACTAGCGGCATTATTCCAGATGTTGACAAAACTTTCTTGTAAAACCTCTTCTGCCAACTCACGCTTAACTAATATACGCAACGCGAAGCCAAACAGTTTCGCTGAAGTGGCGTCATACAGAAATTTAAATGCCTGAGCGTCTTTGCGGGCGACGGCGGCTAGCCAGTTTTGTAACTGGCTGGTATCCAGAGCGGCAGTGGGCAATTGCTTTCCAATCTTGGCTGTCGGTTATATGAAGGGCTTACGTGCCAGGAAACGCTGACGCAGGTGCAGCTTATCTGATTTTAGTCGATTTCCAGTTTGTAACGCAGTGTACGATATCAGGACTTACGATTTTCTGCATGCATAAACAGAGATGGATGTTGTTCTGCATATTCGCGCAACAGGTTCCACACCACGCGCACCCGCTGCAAACGATACAGGTCGCTAGGAGCAGCCAGCCAGTAAGAGCGCTCGGTAAAGAAGCTGTCTTGCAAAACCGGCACCAGAGTACCGCTGGACGGTATGGCATAAGGCGGTGCCATGATCAGGCCCATGCCAGCTGCCGCAGCTTCACATTGCGCCATCATGCCAGTGCAGCACAAGCGCCTTTTTGGCGTAAAGCCCAGTTTGTCGAGGAAATTGAGTTCATTGCTGGCCAGGCGGTCTTGTACATAATCGACAAATTCATGCCCGGCCAGGTCGGTTTCACTCAGGATGGGGGGATGGCGGGCCAGATAGTCTGGTGATGCATATAAATTCAGGCGGAAAGTCGCCAGACGGGTAAACACATAGCGCCCGGTATTCGGTGGGTCCAGCATGACACCGAGGTCTGCCTCACGCGTAGCCAGGTTGGCAAAACGCGGTTGTACCAATAAGTCCACACTCAGTTCGGGATGGTCTTTCAGCAAATGCACCAGCAAAGGGGCAATCACCAGGGTACCAAACATTTCCGGCACGCCGAGGCGTACGACACCATGGGCAGAGACACTGGCTGCGCCTAACTGATCAGTCGCTGTCAGGGCGGCGCTTTCCATGGCTTCGGCGTGGGGGAGCAGGGCATGTCCCATCTCGGTCAGCTCATAGCCTTCGCGGCTGCGGTCAAACAGGGTGGAGCCTAGCTGACTCTCCAGCCGGTCTATGCGGCGCGCTACTGTCGTATGTTCAACGCCCAGACGACGGGATGCTCCAGACAGCGTGCCAGCGCGGGCAAGCTCCAGAAAGTAACGCAGGTCAGTCCATTCAGGCATGCTATTCATGCGCTAATTGTGCATCAATTGTGCGACAAAGCACATACTGCAACAGCTCATTCTCCATTTCTGCTTTGCAAGAAACCAAGAAATGCGGGTTTTGCACAACAACTGGGCAGTTTTAATTGCTCTATCTTCACTCTGATGTGCATTTATGCACAAACGGTGGGCGTGCATACGCTTTCTGGGTTTTTTCTTTCCGTGCACACTGCCTGCCATGCGACATACAACAATGTAGACGGCGCACATAAAAAATACAGGAGACAGAAATGAATCAGAGCAAGAGAAGGCAGAAATTCTTACGTCGGTCCGCTGCAGCGTTGTTGGTCGCATCAGGAACAGTCACAGGCAGTGGCATCAGCCAGGCGCAGACTACTCCACCAGCAACAAGCACTGAAACAGCCAATGCCGAGCCGACCACGGTAGTCGTTACCGCCCGTCGCCGCGAAGAATCCCTGCAAGACGTGCCAGTTTCTGTCACTGCTTTCTCCGCCGATCAACTCTCCAAGACAGCAATACCTGATATTGTCGGCCTGGTGCAAAGCTTGCCCAACACGACGATGAAAGCTTCGCGCGCCACTAATTCCACGCTGACCGCCTTTATCCGCGGCGTTGGTCAGCAAGACCCGCTGGCTGGCTTTGAGGCTGGCGTCGGCATTTATCTCGATGATGTGTATATCGCCCGCCCGCAAGGTGCCGTGGCTGATATCTATGATGTAGAACGCATCGAAGTCTTGCGTGGCCCCCAGGGTACCTTGTATGGCCGCAATACCATAGGTGGTGCGGTCAAGTATGTGACACGCAAACTGCAACCAGAAACCGATGTGCGCGTGAAAGCCACGGTAGGTACTTATGGCCAGACCGATGCGGTACTGACTGCCAGTACACCTGTATCCGATACCCTGCGGGTTGGGGCCAGCCTGGCAAAGTTCAAGCGCAATGGCTTTGGCAAGAACCTGCTGACCGGGGCAGAAAATTATGACAAGGACGTTGCTGCCGCCCGCCTCAGCGCAGAATTCACGCCTAATTCCAACCTGTTCATCCGTGTATCGGCAGATACCAGCCAGGATGATTCCAGCCCCAAGAACGGTTATCGCCTGACCGTGGGCAACCTCAGTAAGGCACCGGTACTGGACAATGTATTTGATACCCGCGCCAACCTGACTACAGCGCTGGGCCATTTGCAGCAGGTGAAGCAAAGCGGTGGTTCTGCATTGGTGGAGTGGCAAATCAATAATGAGCTGACGCTGAAATCCATCACCGCCAGCCGCCGCGATACATCCTATGCACCTATCGATTTTGATTCTTTACCGACAGTCGATCTGGAAGCGCCGGCGGTTTATAAAAACCGCCAGTTCAGCCAGGAATTGCAACTCAGCTATAGCGGCAAAACCATACAGGGCGTGGCTGGTATCTACTACATTGACGCCAACGCCTATAACAAATTCGACACACTGTTGAATGGTGCCTTGCCTTTGTCTGTGTACACACTGGGCGATGTCGATACCAAGGCCTGGGCGATATTTGCCGATGGCAGCATGAATTTATCTGAAAGTATTAGCGTTTCTGCCGGTGGCCGTTACACCTCGGATAATCGTCAGGCTACTATTCTGCGACAACTGTATCTGGGTACCAAAGGTTCGCCAGAACTGGGTAACCCTGGCGCAGTGTTGTTCCGCACCGATACCAACCTGAGTAAGGCAGACCTTGACCGCACTGACACCAAGTTCACACCACGCCTTTCATTGAACTGGAAAGCCAATGCTGATAACAATGTGTATGCATCTTGGTCACAAGGCTTCAAGGGTGGCGGTTTTGATCCACGTCTAAATGTGGTCGGTACCAAGATCAGTCTGGCTAAAGCAAAAAGTGGTTATGAGCCAGAAGAAATCGAAACTGTGGAACTGGGTTTGAAGTCGCAATTCAACAAGCGGCGCATCATGACCAATGCCGCGCTATTCTTCAGTAATTACAAGAACGTGCAGATACCTGGTTCGGTTGCAGTAGATACTGATGGTGACGGCAAGGATGACAATTTCGCCGGTGTCACCACTAATGCAGGCAAGGCACGCATCAAGGGTTTTGAGCTGGAAGCGACAGCACGTATTACTGATGCTTTCCGCCTGTCAGGCATGTTCAGTTACATCGATGCCAAATACACGCAATTCATCGTGGCCGGTGTCGATGTCGCCAGCCAAAAGGTATTCCAGAATACACCGAAGCAATCAGCCAACCTGACTGCCAGCTATGACTGGCCGCTGAATATGATAGGCAAGAACGGTACCTTGTCACTGATCTCCAGCTATTCCTATCGTGGTGCGACCAACCAGTTCGAAACACCAAACGCCCTGCTGGATCAGGATGCTTATTCGCTGTGGGATGCCAGCCTGGTCTGGACCAGCACCGACAAGCGACTGCGTGCTGGCCTGCATGGCAAGAACCTCAGCAATACCAAGTACAAAGTCGCTGGTTACCTGTTCCCGACCCTGGGCCTGGAAGGCAGTACGACTGCGTTCTATGGCAATCCACGGACAGTCTCGGCCACGGTGGAATACCGTTTCTAGTCCGGTGACAGCGAGAGGATAATGCGTGACTACTTTCACTGACATCAGCTATACCAGCAGCGATGGCCTGCAACTGTATGCGCGGGATTATCCATCGCAAGGCGGGCAGGCCAAATGCGCAGTCATTTGCATCCACGGCCTGACCCGCAATTCTGGCGATTTTGAAGAGCTGGCACCGTGGATAGCAGAACAGGGCAGGCGCGTGATTGCGGTCGATGTCCGGGGGCGCGGGCGTTCCCAGCATGACGCCGACCCTGAGCACTACAATACTGTCACGTATGCCAATGATGTCATCAAGCTGGCCCGTGACCTGGGTATAGGCCGGGCCGTCTTCATCGGCACCTCCATGGGGGGACTCATCACCATGACGGTGGCAGCGCGTAAATTGAATCTGATTGCGGCTGCTGTCCTTAATGATGTTGGGCCTGCCTTGTCCGCGAAGGGCCTGGGCAGGATAGCCGGATTTGCTGGCAAGGCCGTGGAAGTGCAAGACTGGGATGAGGCCACACACTACATACGCCAGGTGAATGTGTCTGCTTTTCCTGATAACAGCATGGAAGAATGGCGCAAGTGGGCCAGGCGGGCTTTTGCTCAGAATATCGATGGCAAGCTGGTGCTGCAATATGATCCTAACATTGCCCGCCCCTTGCAAACTGGTCAGTTAAAAAGTAAATCCTGGGTCGCCAATTTCGCCTTCCGCCGTCTTGCCAGAAACCGGCCTGTGCTGCTGATACGTGGTGATCTGTCAGACCTGGTCGAGCCTGAGCAGCTCGCTTATATGCAAGACCTGGCACCTGACATGCAATATGCAGAAGTCAATGGCGTGGGCCACGCACCCATGCTCATGGAAGCGCAGGCGCAAAGAGCCATCAGGAAATTTTTAGCCACAGTAGATTAGGCGATTTGCAGTATGCTTATGCGCACAGTCAAAAAAGAGCATGTGAAATGCCGCCGACAAAATGCATGCAGTTCCATAACGTAAAATTAGCAGGAGACAAAATGCAACAGAAAAACCGCTTTAAACTCGTCTGTCTGAGCCTGGCATTGAGCAGTATATTCGCCTCAGCCAGCAGCTTTGCACAAGATCTGAAAATTGCCCTCATTGCGGGCAAGACTGGCCAGCTCGAAGCCTACGCCAAGGAGACCGAAACCGGCTTCATGATGGGCCTGGAATACCTGACTGGCGGCAAGATGGAAATCAATGGCCGCAAGATCAAGGTCATCGTCAAAGATGATCAGGGAAAACCAGACATAGGCCGCACCATGCTGGCAGAAGCCTTTGGTGATGACAAGGCAGATATCGCCGTTGGCACCACTTCTTCCGGCTCAGCGATTGCCATGCTGCCCGTGGCAGAAGAATACAAAAAAGTACTCATCGTCGAGCCCGCAGTGGCAGATGCGATTACCGGTGAAAAATGGAACCGCTACATCTTCCGTACCAGCCGCAATTCCACCCAGGATGGCCTGGCTGGTGCCAGCACTATCAAGGCTGGTGGCAGTATCGCTTTCCTGGCACAGGATTATGCTTTTGGCCGTGATGGTGTCAAGGCAGCCAAGGATGCCCTGGTGACAGTCGGCGCCAAAGCCAAGGTAGTTCATGAAGAATATGCGGCACAAAACACCACCGATTTTACTGCCGCTGCGCAGCGCATTTTTGATGCGCTTAAAGATAAGCCTGAGCCGCGCATATTGCAGATCATCTGGTCTGGTGCCAGTCCCATGAACAAGTTGGCCGATATGAAGCCAGAACGCTTTGGTATTACCCTTGCGCCAGGCGGTAATATCTTGCCTATCATGAAAAACTGGAAAACCTATGCAGGCACCCAGGGCGCGATTTACTACTATTACGATTTCCCAAAAAACAAGATGAATGACTGGTTTGTGGCTGAGCATCACAAGCGTTACAAGGCACCGCCCGATTTCTTTACCGCTGGAGGTTTTGCCGCTGCCAGCGCAGCTTACACTGCGATAAGCAAGGCAAAATCCACCGATACCGAAAAACTTATCACGGCGATGGAAGGCATGGAATTTGACACGCCTAAAGGCAAGATGAATTTCCGCAAAGAAGATCACCAGGCCATGCAAGCCATGTACCATTTCAAGATCAAGAAAGACCAGAAGAATGAATGGGATTTATTGGAACTGGTCAGGGAAATACCTGCCAGTGAGTTGCCAGTCCCGGTCAAGAACAGGCGCTGATGATGGCAGGTGAGCAAATGAGTGGTGCGCCCTCGCTATCAACGCGTGATCTCAGCATACGTTTTGGCGGCCATGTGGCCGTCAACCAGGTCACGGCAGACTTTTATCCCGGTACACTGACTGTCATCGTCGGCCCGAATGGCGCTGGTAAAACCACTTACTTCAATCTGATGTCTGGCCAGTTGTCTGCCAGTGCGGGTAGTGTGCATTTATTTGGTGTGGACATCACCCGCAAGGGTGCGGCAGAACGCACACGCAGGGGCCTGGGCCGGGCTTTTCAACTGACCAATCTTTTCCCTAGTTTGTCGGTCATAGAAAATGTCAGGCTGGCTGTCCAAAGCAGGGCGGGTCTGGGCTTGAACATCTTTTCTCTGTGGTCTGCGCATGCCAGCCTGCTGAAGCGGGCTGAACATTACCTCCACAAGGTGGCACTTGCAGACCGCAAGTCGGACAAGGTTTCTGCACTGTCGCACGGCGACAAGCGCAAGCTTGAAGTCGCTATCCTGCTGGCACTGGAACCAGAAATCATGATGTTCGATGAACCTACCGCAGGCATGAGTGTCGATGAAGTACCAGTGGTGCTTGACCTGATCCATCAGATCAAGGCTGAGCGCAAGAAAACCATTTTGCTGGTTGAGCACAAGATGGATGTTGTACGCTCACTTGCTGACCGCATCATCGTCCTGCATAACGGCGCACTGGTGGCGGATGGTGAGCCTGTCAGCGTCATGGCATCTGCCATCGTGCAGGAAGCGTATCTGGGCGTTGCCCCTGAAACCAGGGAAGAGCAACATGCCTGAAGCCCTATTGACACTGACCGGGGTGCATACCCATATCGGTGAATACCATATCCTGCAAGGTGTGGACATGCAAGTGCCGCGTGGCGGCCTCTCGGTTTTGCTGGGTCGCAATGGTGCAGGCAAGACCACTACCCTGCGTACCATCATGGGCTTGTGGAAAGCCAGCCAGGGCAAGATACATTTTGATGGCCGCGATATCACTGCCATGGCAACGCCAGACATCGCCCAGCTAGGTATCGCTTATGTGCCAGAAAGCATGGCGATATTTTCGGACCTGACTATCAAGGAAAATCTGGTGCTGGCTGCACGCAATGGCCCGCTTGATAATCATCGCGTCGAATGGATATGCGGTTTTTTTCCGGCTTTGAAAAAATTCTGGAACTACCCGGCAGGCAATCTTTCCGGTGGTCAAAAGCAAATGGTCGCCATCGCCCGCGCCATCGTCGAACCACGCAAGCTGATTTTGGTCGATGAACCGACCAAGGGTCTGGCACCCGCCATCATCCTTAGCCTCATGGCGGCCTTCAATGAATTGAAAGCCAGTGACACCACCATCTTGCTGGTTGAACAGAATTTCAATTTCGTGCGCAAGCTGGGGGATACGGTGGCTGTCATGGATGATGGCCGTGTCGTCCATACCGGCGGTATGCAGGCACTGGCTGATGACAATGACTTGCAACAGCATTTGCTGGGCTTGTCACTGGCTGCGCATCAATAAAGCAAGAGGAAGAATAATGACAGATACTGTTCTGGACAAGACTGCCAAGCAAGAAGTCGCCAGCCTGCCGACAGCGCCAAGCGATATCTGGCCGCTGGTACTGGTGCCAGCGCTGGCCTTGCTAATGTTGCCGCTGGTGGGCAGTTTCCCGACCTGGATTACCCTGACCGTCGCAGGCCTGGCCATGGGCATGATGATCTTTATCATGGCCAGCGGCCTGACCCTGATCTTTGGCTTGATGGATGTATTGAATTTTGGTCATGGTGCTTTTGTATCTGTCGGTGCCTTTGTCGCCACGCTGGTGCTATTGCCCATGCACGGCTGGATGGAGGCTGATTCCTTGCTCATGAACCTGACAGCACTGGGCCTGGCTATCCTGCTGGCGATGCTGGCAACTGGCTTGCTGGGCTGGGCGTTTGAGCGCGTCATCATCATGCCCGTATATGGCCAGCATCTCAAACAAATCCTCATCACCATGGGCGGCATGATAGTCGCTGAGCAGATGATCAATGTCATCTGGGGGGCGGAGCAAATCCCGCTACCGCTGCCCACCAGCTTGCGCGGCTCTATCCTGCTGGGTGATGCTGCCATAGAAAAATATCGCCTGATTGCCGTCGTGGTTGGCTTGCTGGTATTCGTCGCCATGTTCCTGGTGCTGAACCGTAGCAAACTGGGTTTGCTCATACGTGCCGGTGTCGAGAATGGCGAGATGGTAGAAGCACTCGGTTACCGCATACGCAGACTGTTCGTGCTGGTGTTTGCTGCCGGTTCGGCACTGGCGGGTCTCGGTGGCGTCATGTGGGGCTTATATAAAGAAAGCCTGACCGCAGCCATGGGCGGCGACATCATGGTTATGGTATTTATTGTCATTATCATCGGTGGTCTGGGTTCTGTGGGCGGCTGTTTTATCGGAGCCTTGCTGATGGCGCTGGTGGCCAATTACGCTGGCTTCCTGGTGCCCAAGCTGGCGCTGGTATCGAATATCTTGCTGATGATCGCCGTGCTGCTGTGGCGTCCGACTGGCTTGTACACCGTGGTAAGGCGTTAAGACATGAATGCAATGAAACAAATCTTGTCGGATGATTTTCCGCGTAACCGCTGGCTGGGGCTGATCCTGGTGGCGATATTTTTAGGCTTGGCCTGCGCGCCCTTCATTACCAGCGGCGCCCGGCCTTTGAACACTGCTGCCACCATCTGCGTATACATTGTGCTGGTTGCTTCGTATGACTTGTTGCTGGGTTATACCGGCATAGTCTCTTTTGCTCACACCATGTTTTTTGGCATAGGTGCATACGGCATAGGTTTGGCGCTGGCTAGTGGCACACCATCCTGGGGACGGGCTGCCGTGGGCTTGCTGACAGCATTGCTGGTGACGCTGGTGCTGGCCCTGATCATCGGCCTGTTTGCCTTGCGTGTGCGCGCAATTTTCTATGCCATGATCACGCTGGCGGTGGCTTCATCCTTTGCTGTGCTGGCATCGCAATTGTCGGATTTTACGGGTGGCGAAGATGGCAAGACCTTCAGCGTGCCTGCTACCCTGTCGCCTGCTTATCGCCTGTTTGAGAACGAGATATTTGGCCGTGTGGTCGATGGCAAGGTGATTACGTATTACATCGTGTTTATTGGCTGCGTCCTGTTATTCCTGTTCTTGCTACGCGTCGTCAATTCGCCTTTTGGCCGGGTCTTGCAGGCCATACGCGAAAATGATTTTCGTGCCGAGGCCCTGGGTTACCGCACCGTGTATTACCGCATCCTGGCGAATTGCATTGCGGCCCTGGTTGCGGCAATGGCGGGTGCCCTGATGGCTTTGTGGCTGCGTTATGTCGGGCCCAAGACTATGCTGAGTTTTGAAGTCATGACAGATATTTTATTGATCGTCGTGATAGGTGGCATGGGAACCATGTATGGGGCAGTGGTGGGGGCTACCTTGTTCATACTCGCGCAGAATTATTTGAAGAGTTTGATGGGCGTGGCCTCGTCGTCTTTGGCTGACGTGCCGCTGCTGGCGAATGCCTTGCATCCGGATCGGTGGATGTTGTGGTTGGGGGTATTGTTTGTGGTGTCGATTTATTTTTTCCCTGCGGGAATAGTGGGAAAATTGAGGGGATCAACTAAGGCTGGTTGATCTGCTTACAAAATTGCCGTGTCCTTTATTTACGTCGCTCCAGCGCAGGCTGGAGCCCAGCGGCGTGTTGCATACTTGTGTTGTCTGTAAAACGATTGCCCTTCGTGGACGCAAGCTGGGTCTCGGCCCGGCGGCCGAAGTACTTTCTTTGGTCGCCAAAGAAAGTACTCAAAGAAAGGCGACCCAGGCGTAGTCGCCTCCTGAAGGGGGTTCCCGTTTGTGCAGTACAAAAAATGGGAAATGCCCGAAACTCGCCTGCGGCCTTGCTTTAGGAACATGCGCTTGCATGCGCATGCCGTTACGGAGGCGGGCAGCATGCTGCCCGAAACCCCTGCTACACCTCAAACAGCGGCTCTTCTGTTTCCATTTTCTGTACTGCACAAACGGCGTCTATACATGGGAACTGCGAAAAGTCAAAAGCAACGTCAAACCCAACAACAACGTCAAACCCAACAACAACGTCAAACCCAACAACAACGTCAAACCCAACAACAACGTCAAACCCAACAACAACGTCAAACCCAACAACAACGTCAAACCCAACAACAACGTCAAACCCAACAGCAACACCACCGCTCTACGTATTTTATCCCTTAGTTTTTTGTAAGCGGCAGGCCATCTGCGTACTCCCCATACAAAGTCTGGCCTGCCGTCCTTGCAAATCAGCGGCTATCTTGTTTTGAACCAAACTCCCTGTCCAGCAAGGAATAGCATTTAAGATCAACATAGCGCCCATGTTTGAATTCACACTCCCGCAACACTCCTTCCAGTCGGAAGCCCATTTTTTCTATCAAGCGCCAACTGGCGATATTTTCTGGTTCAACCATGGCTTGCAAACGGTGCAAGCACAGATGCTGGAAACAATGGGCGATCATTGCGTCCAGGCATTCTGGTATGACAGCTTTGCCCCAGTGGTCGGGCGAAAGCCAGAAGCCGGTTTCTGCGCAGTGGTGTTCCTGTTCCCATTCATGCAGGCCGCAAGTGCCTATCAATTGTTCAGGTTCCTCTTTGCTGCAAATGCCCCACCACAGGCCTGAGCCGTCTTGCCAGACCTGCTCATACCAGTCCATCTGCGACTGGCTTGATGCCAGGGTGTCGTAGCTGATGCCATAATATTCAGTGACGCGCGGGTCGGATAAACCACGAAAAACGGCGGGCATATCGGCAGCGACTATGCGGCGTAGTTGGTAGTTTGCGGTCTCAAGTACGGGGAAAGGTTTGGTTTCAGGCATATAAGCTTTGCAATAAGGAATGAGAGGATTGCATTTTAATATGCGCTTGCACGTAGCGCGGTGCCGAGTGTGCTCGCCTTGGAGCTGTAAAATCTGGGATAATCCGTCTGCTCGTTATCAGCGAGTGAATTGATTAACAATATTGAAGAAATAATGAGCCCAGAGCAACGCAAAGAAGCTTCCGAACTGGAATTGCATAAACGTGGTATCCGCATCAATGTGCAATTGCATGTGATTGAGTCTGATGAAGAAGTGGAACTGCGTACGCCTGCAGAATTGATGCCGCGCATGCTGGCCTTGTGGGCGGTGACTGCGGTAGCGGCTGGTGGTGATGCTGTGCACTACCGCTCGTATTTTGAAATGCATGATCTGAAGCCTTGTTTGTCGGCACAGGAGCAGGCATTTTTGTTTGCAGATGAAATCACTGAAGAAGTGCGTGCGCAATTTCTGCAAAGGCAGGAGTCCCTGTATTTTCTGTCCTGGGCAGCGGGTTTGACAGACAAACTGGCTGTTCCTACGCAAGCCGCAAACCTGAAGCAAATCCTGAAATTCTTCCCGCATGCGATGGAAGCGCCCGAGCGTTTGCAGGCAGCCCTTAAGCCGCGTCGCAAGGGGCAGGTGCTGGACTGGTCTGATTTGTTATATCGCCTGCACTGGGCGGTTCGCCATGCACATATCACAGGGCGCGATGCACCGGGTAACCTGAATGCAGAAGCAGTGCGTGAATGGCATCAGGCCGCCAACTGGCTGTGCCAGTATGAAGAAGAAAATGACTGGGACAAGGTAAGCACTGAAACCTGAAGCAAGCGCCGTAAAAAAGTAGTCAATACGATGTAATGCTTTTGCGCTCTGCCTTGCAATCATTGATTTCTTCCTGCAACTTCTGACAGCGCGGGCCTGAGAAATTTGTTTGCAAGGCGTCCAGAAAGACACGCGTGCGGGCGGGCATCAGGCGACGGCCAGGGAATACCGCCCACACAGTAACATCTGGCAGTGTCCAGTCTTCTAGCAAGGGTACCAGTTCACCCTTGTGCACATGCTGACCAGCGAAATGATCGGCCAGCATGGTGATGCCTTTGCCGCGCACAGCCAAACGTGTCAGCAGTTCGGGGGAGTTTGCGCTGGCGCGGCCCGGTGGTATGCCTTCCCACACCGCACCATCCTTTTCCATGCGCCAGATTGTGGTTTCGCCATTGCGGGCCGTCAAGCGCAGGCAATCATGTTCCATCAGGGCTTCCGGTTCTGCTGGTGCACCATGCAATTTCAAATAACCGGGCGAGGCATACAGACCTATGCTAAAGCGCACCAGTCCGCGCGCAGCAAGTGAAGCATCATCCGGCAAGTCACCGACACGGATAGCGACATCAAAATTCTCGCCTATCAAATCCACCCGGCGTTGAGACAAATCCAGTTCCAGGTTCACAGAAGGGTATTTGCTGATGAAATCAGACAGCAACTCACCCATTTGGTGATTGGCGAAATCACCAGGCATCGACACCTTTAGCCTGCCGTTCGGCTCGGCCTGTCTGTGCTGGGTCAGTGCCAGCGTGGCATCTACCTCTTCCT
The DNA here is from genome assembly GCF_049340405.1 of Undibacterium sp. Ji42W. Lineage (NCBI taxonomy): Bacteria > Pseudomonadati > Pseudomonadota > Betaproteobacteria > Burkholderiales > Oxalobacteraceae > Undibacterium > Undibacterium sp. Ji42W. Next base: position 30,450 of record NZ_JBMPOV010000002.1, on the reverse strand, counting down.
GCACATGTTGTGCGTGTAGCAAAACATTTTGTCCAAGGTCAGTCACGGTCAGTTTGCGCGTGGTGCGCAAGATCAGGCGTTCACCGAGTTGTGCCTCCAGCGCAGATATGCGGCGTGACAGTGTCGATTTGGGTACGCCCAGCTTCTCTGCCGCCTTGCTGAAGCTGCCTTCTTCAACCACGCGGGCAAATAGCAAAAGGTCATTGGCTTCCAGAGTCATGATGGCATCCCCATACTATTTTCCTATTTTTGGAACAATGATATCCATTTTAACGCCTTCCGGATTATTTTTGGAACGATTAAAGTACGTTCATCAACTCTTTATCTGAAAGGAACACAAAATGAACATCCTGCAAATCAATTCCAGCGCCCGTGCCCAAGCTTCTCATTCCACTCAACTGGCAAATAGCCTGGTTGAAGTTTTATTGGAAAGTACCTCTGGTGCCACCGTCAATGTACGCGACCTGGGCAGTACTCCTCACCCCATACTTGACGAAACAGCACTGCAAGCCCTGTTCACACCAGCCGACCAGCGCACTGCAGAACAGCAAGCCCGCGTTGCTCTGGATGATGCACTGATTGCAGAAATCCAGTCCGCCGATGTGGTCGTGCTGGGTGCTCCCATGTATAACTTTGGTATCTCAGCCCAACTAAAAAACTGGATCGATGCGATTTCCCGCGCCCAGGTGACTTTCCGTTACACCGCCAATGGCCCTGAAGGCTTGTTGACTGGCAAGAAAGTCTATGTCGTACTGACACGCGGCGGCCTGTATCGCAATACGCCAAATGACACGCAAATGCCTTACCTGAAAACCTTCTTTGGCTTCCTGGGCATGACCGATGTAGAGTTTGTCTATGCAGAAGGTCTGGCCATGGGCCCGGATGCAGAAAAAGCATCTCTGGCTTCAGCCCACCAGCAAATTAATGATTTACTGCCTGCTTAATAATTTATCGGCAATTTATTAGGACTTATGCAAAATTGTCCCAACAAGGCTATCGCTAAGGTAGCCTCCCTTACAAGGGGGGCTCGTTACGTTGGCAGGCAACATGTTGTCTGGAACCCCAACTACACCGTAGCGACGAAGACAGTACTGTAGTACCGAATCTTGCTAAATGCGGGAGCTGCAACGCTTTGGGGCGGTTTTGCGTAAGTCCTATTTACAAGGATGATGGATCATGGAAACGAAAGATGTAGTTGCAAGCAACACAGTTCAACAGGCTGAAAGCGTGAGCAAATCGCGTACGGTAGAACAACTGGTCGCCGGGCAGCCTACTTCAGATGGTGCCGGTGTCAAACTGACACGGGTATTGACGCAGCCACTGCAATACCGGCTGGACCCCTTCCTCATGCTGGATGCTTTCGGCAGTGATGAGGCAGGCGACTACATCGCCGGTTTCCCCAGCCATCCGCACCGTGGTTTTGAAACGGTTACGTATATGTTGGCCGGGCGCATGCGCCATCGCGACAGTGCCGGTAATGAAGGCTTGCTGCAAAACGGCGGTGTGCAATGGATGACGGCTGGGCGTGGTGTGATTCACTCGGAAATGCCGGAACAGGAACAAGGCCGCATGGCAGGCTTCCAGCTTTGGCTGAACCTGCCAGCGAAAGACAAGATGATAGCGCCTTGGTACCGCGATATCCAGAGCGACACCATCCCTGAGTTGCTGACCGCAGCCGGTGTCAAAGTGCGTATCATCGCTGGCAGCAGCCATGGTGTGACAGGTGCCGTACAGCGTGAAGTGACCCAGCCGCTATACCTGGATATACACATGCCGGCCGGTAGCAGTTTTACGCACAGCCTGCCCGTCAGTTTCAATGCCTTTGTGTATGTCTATGAAGGTGAAGTGTTGATAGGCGAGCGTGATGTGCCGGTGCAACGCATGGCGATATTGAAAAAATCACCGGATGCGGATGGGGTGGTGATTGATGCCAAAGTTGATAGCCGCTTGTTGTTGATTGCCGGTCAGCCTCTGGGTGAAACCATCGTTCAATACGGGCCGTTTGTGATGAATAGTCAGGCGGAGATTTTTAAAGCGATCAGCGATTTTCGCGAAGGCAAACTAGTTGATGTTGTTTGATACAAGAGCGTGTTGAACGAGGGAACTTGTAGTTGTAGGTTGGGCTACGGGGTATCAGCCCAACACTCGACCTTGAAATAACATATACCTTTATTAAATGCCCAGTGTTGGGCTGGTAAATCGTAGCCCAACCTACGACCCTGCGTTCCGCGACGAATGAACGAAATCAAATTCTACTTAAGGAAAACAAAATGAAACAAGCAGAAACCATGGCACCCATCTTCGGTTCTTTCATCGCCCGCGTTCTGATTGCCCTGATTTTCGTGGCATCCGGGGCAGGAAAAATAGCAGGCTTTGCGCCTACGGTCACTTATATCGCCAGCAAGGGCCTGCCTTTTCCAGAACTGGCTGCAATCGCCGCCATCGTGGTAGAGCTGGGTGGCGGCCTCATGCTCATCGTCGGCTGGCGTGCACGCTGGGCAGCGGCAGCAATGATACTGTTCACGCTGGCTGCGGCTGTCATCTTCCATAATTTTTGGGGAGTACCAGCAGATGCGGCGCAAAACCAGATGATCCATTTTATGAAAAATATCTCCATGGCAGGTGGCCTGCTGTATGTCCTGATACATGGCAGTGGTGGCTGGAGTCTGGATGGCCGTAAAGCCTGATCAGTAATATCTTGCCTGGCTCCAATAGTTGAAATAGCGGATTTGTCTGACGGCAAATCCGCTATTTTTATTTTCAATAAGGATTATGCAAAACTGTCGTCGTTTCATCATCTTGTAATGCAGCGTTCATACGCCTGACATATTCTTGTCCAATACTCCCGTGGATTAGCTCAATTGTCCAGGCGGGGTAAATGTGATGAAGATAGAAATCAATGGGATTTCCAAAACCTTTAAAGGTGGTTACCAGGCACTGGACAATATTGCGCTGACTTTTGCGCCTGGAGAAATGGTTGCCCTTATCGGTGCATCCGGTTCTGGCAAATCAACTTTATTGCGACACATCTCTGGCCTGATCACAGCCAATGCCGACAAGAATGATATACGCCTCGGTGAGCAGGTCTTGCAGGCGAATGGTGTGGTCGGCAAGCAGATACGTCATTTGCGTTCGCAAATCGGTTTTGTCTTCCAGCAATTCAATCTGGTCGGGCGTTTGCCTGTACTGACCAATGTTCTCACTGGTGGTATTGCCCGCATCCCGCTGTGGCGCAGTTGTTTCCGTATTTTTACGAAAGAAGAAAAAGCCCTGGGCCTGGCTGCCTTGGCACGCGTTGGTATTGCAGAACATGCTTACAAGCGCGCATCAGCCTTGTCTGGTGGCCAGCAACAGCGCGCTGCAATTGCCCGTACCATCGTGCAGCAAGCCAGGGTCATCCTGGCAGATGAACCGATAGCCTCGCTGGACCCGGAGTCTGCCCGCCGCGTCATGCAGACACTGGCTGACCTGAATCGTCAGGATGGTACGACCGTCGTGGTATCCCTGCACCAGGTCGATGTGGCTTTTCGTTTTTGCCCACGCACTGTTGCGCTCTCGTGTGGCCGTGTCGTGTATGACGGCCCTTCCAGCGAGCTGACAGTCGCCATGTTGCGCGACCTGTACGGTGCAGAGGCAGAAGAATTGCTTAATCCTGTATCAGTCAACACGGCAAGTGCTGCACCGGGTACCGCCCCACTTTCTTTACCCACTCTCGCGGCTGCCGCCTGAGTTTCTTTTTTCTTCAGGAGTATTTCCATGTTTCGTCAATTCGTGCGCAGTCTGACCCTGGGCCTGGTGATGGCCGCAACTGCTAATGCTGTCATGGCAGAAGATGCAGTCAAGACTTTGAACTTTGGCCTCATTTCTACCGAGTCTTCACAAAACCTGAAACAGGACTGGCAGCCGGTGCTGGATGACATGAGCAAGAAGCTGGGCATCAAGGTCACTGCCTTCTTCGCTTCTGACTATGCGGGCGTCATTGAAGGCATGCGTTTCAATAAAGTGCAGTTCGCCTGGCTAGGGAATAAATCGGCTATCGAAGCTGTTGACCGTGCCAACTCTGAAGTGTTTGCGCAGATGGTGAATGCTGACGGTACTCTCGGTTATTACAGCATGATCAGCGTGCACAAGGACAGCTCCTATCAAACCATGGAAGATGTCTTGAAAAATGCCAAGAATATGAATTTTGGCATAGGTGATCCTAATTCCACTTCCGGCTTTCTGGTACCCAGCTATTATGTGTTTGCACAAAATAATGTGAATCCAAAAACAGCTTTCAAGACTGTACGCGGTGCCAATCATGAAACCAATATCCTCGCGGTTGCCAACAAACAGGTAGATGCCGCCGTGCACAGTTCTGATACGCTGGACCGCATCAAGGCGCGCCAGCCAGAAACAGCCAGCCAATTGCGCCAGGTCTGGAAATCTCCTTTGATCGCTGCTGACCCCCTGGTATGGCGCAAGGACTTGCCAGCCGATATGAAAAACAAGATCAAGGACTTTTTTGTCAACTACGGCAAAACTGGCCCTGATGCCGCGCGTGAAAAAGCACAACTGGCTAAGCTGACTTTGGGTGGTTTCCAGGATTCCAGCAATGCCCAATTGAAGCCTGTACGCCAGCTTGAATTGTTCAAAGAAAAAGTCAAGATAGAAGCAGACGTTGCCCTGAATGCGGATGAAAAGAAAGCCAAGCTCGATGACATCAACCGCAAGCTCAACGACATCGCCAAGTCTTGATAGCATGAACAGCACACCAACAGTCCGCCCGCAAGCCATCATGAATTTGCCGGAAGCACCAAAGCGTGACACCGGTAAATTACTGGTCTGGGGCATAGTCCTCGCCATACTTGCCATGTCCTGGCAAGGCGCTGACATGCGACCGCTGGAATTACTGCGCGACAGCGGCAATATGCTGACCTATGCCGCCAGCTTTTTCCCACCAGACTTCCATGAATGGCGTATCTACTTGCAAGAGCTGTTAGTGACTTTGCAGATCGCCGCCTGGGGCACTGCGCTGGCCGTAGTCTGTTCCATCCCCCTGGGTTTGCTGAGTTCATCGAATATTGCGCCAGCCTGGGTCAGCCAGCCCGTACGCCGCCTGATGGATGCTGCACGCGCCATCAATGAGATGGTGTTTGCCATGCTGTTCGTCGTGGCAGTTGGCCTTGGCCCTTTTGCTGGTGTGCTGGCCTTGTTCGTGCATACCACGGGCATCTTGTCCAAGCTGTTTTCTGAAGCAGTCGAGGCGATAGACCCGCAACCGGTAGAAGGCATACGTGCTACTGGTGCGCATGCTTTGGAAGAGATAGTTTATGGTGTCTTGCCACAAGTCATGCCGTTGTGGGTGTCATTTGCGCTGTACCGCTTTGAATCAAATGTACGCTCCGCCACAGTCGTTGGAATGGTTGGTGCCGGTGGCATAGGCGTGATCCTTTGGGAAGTTATACGCGCTTTCCAGTACGCACAAACCTGTGCTGTTTTATTGATGATCGTGCTGACAGTAAGCATGATAGATGTGATTTCTTCCCGTCTCAGAAAAGTCTTCATCTGATATGCCTGATATGCAAACAAAAAATCGCCAAATCGTTCAAGGGATCAATCTCCCGCAAGTCATAGACTGGCTGCAAAACCGTGCCGGTGGTTTGTATGGTGGCGAAGCCATCACCCAACTGGAGCATGCCCTGCAATGCGCCAGCCTGGCCATGGAAGAAGGCGCAAGCGATGCCCTGGTCATTGCTGCGCTCTTGCACGACCTGGCGCATATGGCGGATGATGAAACCGATGAGACCTTTCCACATGGCGAATTGGCAGCCTTGTTGTTGGCAGAATTGTTTGATAGGGATGTGACTGAGCCGATACGCATGCATGTCGATGCCAAGCGCTATCTGTGTGCTGCAGATCCCCTGTACTGGTCAGGCTTATCCCATGCATCGCAACGCAGCCTGATCTGGCAGGGTGGTCCGTTCTCCGTGACGCAAGCGACTGAATTCATAGATCAGGACTATGCCGAACATGCAGTCAGGTTACGTCAGTGGGATGACACGGCAAAAGTGGTTGGTGCAAAAACTGTGGACCTGCAGGTATTCGTCGTGATGATGGAAAAACTGAGTCTGCAATTTGCCCAGGCTGAGACAGTGTAAAGTAACAATGTGCAGTGCATAGCACTGCACACGATGCTGTACCAATTCTATTCTTTAGCAAATATCTTTAACAGCTTTTGCCCCGCTACATGTATAGCTCCGCTATTATCTATGCAGATAATATCCTGATCATCAGGCACCGTAAATTTCAAACCCCGGTCAATCCGGTTCAACAAGGCAGCACCAGATTCACGCTGGCGTTTTTCCACGCGCTGCCTGATTTGCTCAGGATCAGCCACGATCCAGATGATGCACGCCTCCGGGAATAACTGACGCAGTTGTGGCAAATATTCACGCGAACCATTGACGATCACATCCTGTCCGCATTTGAGCTTGGCTTCGATATGCCTGCGTATGCCATAGCATAGACCATTAGCTTGCCATTGCATGCAAAAGTGACCAGCGGCAGCGGCTTGCCAGTAGGCTTCCTGGTTCAAGACTTCATGCGCTTCACTGTCGTGAGCAGGGCGGGTGATAGCCCGCTGCGCAAATTCCAGTGCGGCATTGGCGGGCAGGTTTTCTCTGACCCAGTGTAACAGGGTATCTTTGCCCGCACCTGAAGGACCGACGACAAAGTAAAGACGGCCAGCGGCAGGCAGGGATTTTTGTTGCACCTTGGCCTGGAAAGGAAAACGCATCCAAAAGTTCAAAGGCGCACCTGGCCGTTCTTCACGGAATATCGTCAGCGCATCAATGTCCAGCGGGGTACTCTCTAGCAAGCGCGAGAATTGCTGATCTGCTGCCTTGCGCAAGGCATACTGCGCATCGGCATCCACGTCCAGCAACTCATCGCTGAGTGTCAGGTGGAAGCGATATTCTTCTTCTGTATAGGGATAACCCCATTGCTGCAACAGGGCTTCCTGTCTGGCGCTGAGACCGGCATGGCGCCGCTTGGCCAGATAGGTTGGATCAGGTGCGCGCCTTAGTAAATCGAAATAACTGACGCAGCGCATGGCCAGGGCATTGATCTCGGCTTCATCTCCATGCGGACGCAGTGCCAGGAAATTACCCATCATGCGTACCTGTATTTCCCTGATGCTGATGACAGGCTGCACTTGAGCAAAGGCGCTGGCCATCTGTATCAGGTCTGCTTCCTGAAAACCTTCCAGCAAATTGAACGGGGCTTTCAGGGTCGCATGAAAGCCATAGCGCCTGGCTTCGCTGGTGAGCTGGCTGAGCAGTATATCTGGTACACCATTGATATGTGCTTGTGGTATTTTCCCTGCGTGCATGGGGTCGCGCCCCAGCCAGTGGGCACCCGCTTGCCACCATGGGCTCTCTGGTACCGGGGAAAAGTAGAGGGCATAGCGCATCAGGCGGCCAGTTCCAGCGGCTGTTGACATTGCAGGCGTTGCGGCTCGGCGCAAAATACCAGCTTGCCTGCTGCGATGGTGGCAATCAGGCGTGGGCTGCCGTCGGTCTGTTTCTCTATCATGAGAATGTCGGCACGCTGGCCAGCAGCGATATTGCCTCTGTCATGCAAGCCCAGTACGCGGGCCGGGTTCAGTGACACCAGTTGCCAGGCCTGTGCGAGGCTGCAAACATTTTCCTGCTCAAGGCGGAAAGGCGCATGCAATAAGGCCGGATAGTAATAATCAGATGCCAGCGTGTCACACAAGCCACGGCGCACCGCATCGCTGGCTGACAAACCACCGCAATGGCTGCCACCGAGCAAGACATTCGGTGCGCCCATGACGACATGGTTGCCCAGGGCTTTTGCTGCCTGCAAGGCTTCTTCTGTCTTGGGGAATTCACTGACATCAACGCCCAGTTCCTGGAAGCGTTCTCTGTCCATGCGGGTTTCGTCATCATGCGATGCCATGGCGATACCGTGCTGCCGGCAAGCTGCAGCAAGCTGGCTAATCGCCTGCGCAACTTTGGGTGAACGCAATTGCGCTTTGTGCAGACGTTCCAGGAAACCGGCAACATCGCAACGCGCACGCTCGGCGTAAGCCACCAGTTTTTCTGGAGATGCACTTTTCTTCAGGATGGAAGGCAGGTGTTCATTGAAGGCAAAGAAGGCAATCAGGCCCGACTCTATCCAGTTCAATGCATCATGCAAACCATCGAGATGGTGGTTCTCAAAACGCAGATGTATCAGATGATCGGCATGCACACGGGATTTTTGAGCTGCCACCTGTTCTAATGTGGCCAGTGCTGCTTCACGTCCGCGCAAACCGCCTTCCCATGAAAAGGTCAGGCCGTGACAGGCTGTGGTGATGCCATTGCTGATCAGTTGTCTGTCCGTATCTGCGAAGGCGATGTCGTAGGCAAAGCTCGTGGCCGGGCGCGGTTGTAATTGACGTTCAAAAGCATCACCATGAATATCGACAAGACCGGGTAATACTAGCAAGTCCGTGGCATCAAAAGATTGCTGCCTGCTATTGTGCTGCAAGCCTTTATTGCCTGTGGCTGCAATGCTCAGGCCGTGCAGATATATGCTGTCTTCAGACCAACCGGTATGACCGTCCTGGTCTTGTTGCAGATACTTGCCACCCTGTATTGCGATATGCGTTTCCATCCTGATCCCCTTGGTCGCGATGACAAATCATAAACCCGAAATGTGACTGGAAATTGACAAGAACATTCCAGATCAGATGTCATCAAGACTTCATCTAAGCCTGCTGTAATGTGGGGCTATGAATGCTGACCAAACCCCCAACTCTGCCCAGCAAGAGCGTGCCCGCTGGATGTCCATCCTCGCGAAAGCGCCAGCACCAGACCTGGCTGCCAGTGTGCGCCAATTCGGCCAACTGCCTTCCTATTTATGGTTAAGAAAACCCGAGACTGGCCTCGCCATGGTCAGGGCAAGGACTGGCGGTAGTGGCAGCCAGTTCAACCTCGGTGAAATGTCAGTGACGCGCTGCGCCTTGCGCTTGGCAACGGGCGAAACTGGCGTCGCCTATGTGGCTGGCCGCGACCAGCGTCATGCAGAATGGGCAGCAATTTTTGATGCGCTGATGCAAGGTGAGCACAGACCGGCGGTCGAAGAAAATATTATCAAACCACTGGAGTTATTGTTGCAGCAGAAGCGTGAACAATTACAGGCTGAAGCGCAAGCCACCAGAGTGGAATTCATGACCATGGTCAGAGGAGAAGATGCATGAGCTATTCACCGGACAATACAGCGGCGTCCATGCAGCAACTTTTGCCCGCGTGGGAAGACACGGTGCATGATGCGCAAACAGTTTTTCGCAGTTTGCTGAAAGCTTTGTCTGAGCCTGGCACTATCCAGCGTCTCAAGGTGAGCCTGCAAGCGCCTGCTCCTTTGCATATGGCGACAGCCGCAGCTTGCCTGGCCCTGATGGATTATGAAACCACTGCCTGGCTGGCAGATGAACTCGATAATGATGCGGTGCGCACTTATCTGCGCTTCCATTGCGGCCTGCCGCTGGTACATGAAAAATCCTCAGCAAATTTTGCAGTGCTGAGTAGCTCATTACAGCAACTGGATTTGCAGGGCTTTGCCCAGGGGAGCATGACTTATCCGGACAAATCCGCAACTTTGCTGATACAAGTCGATGATTTTTTGAATGGCACTGAATACCAGCTCACGGGCCCAGGCATCAAGGACAAGCGCAGCATATCTATCAATGGCTTGCCCGCAGATTTTGTCAGCAAGTGGCAAATCAATCATGCCGCCTTCCCACAAGGAGTGGATGTGATTTTTTGCAGTGGCGATGCAGTACTTGGCTTGCCACGCACCAGCAAGATAGCAGCAGTGCAGCCAGAGGAATTGCCATGTACGTAGCCGTCAAAGGTGGCGAGAAAGCCATTGCCCAGTCCTATGAAGCGCTGGCGAAAATGCGACGTGGTGACACGACCGTCCCAGAACTCAGCATAGACCAGATACGCGAACAAATGTCGCTGGCCGTAGCCCGCGTCATGGGTGAGGCTTCGCTGTATGACAAAGACCTGGCAGCACTCGCCATCAAGCAAGCCAGTGGTGATTTGATAGAAGCCATCTTCCTGCTGCGCGCCTACCGCACCACCTTGCCACGCCTGATGGCAACTGTGCCTGTGGACACCGCCAATATGCTGCTGCAAAGACGCATCTCGGCGACCTTCAAGGATGTGCCGGGTGGTCAGGTGTTGGGGGCGACTTATGACTATACCCAGCGTCTGCTGGATTTCTCACTCGCGGCTGAGGCCATGAGTGTTGGTGAGTTTGGGCCTGTGGCGCAGGAAAATACTCAGGCGGAGGCTTGCCCGCGCGTACTCGACTTTTTGAATGCAGAAGGCTTGATCGAGCCTGAACTGATACCTGAAGGTGACCCCGAACCTTTTGACCTGACACGCGAGCCTCTGCAATTCCCTGCCAGCCGCGCCCTGCGCCTGCAAAGCCTCGCCCGTGGTGATGAAGGTTTCTTGTTGGCGCTGGCCTATTCTACGCAGCGCGGTTATGCCCGCAACCATCCCTTTGCTGGCGAGATACGTTATGGCAAGGTCAGAGTACAAGTCGTGCCTGAAGAACTGGGTTTTGCCATAGACATAGGCGAAATCGATATCACCGAATGCCAGATGGTGAACCAGTTCGTCGGCTCGCAAAACGAAGCACCGAAGTTCACTCGCGGTTATGGTCTGGGCTTTGGTCATTGCGAACGCAAGTCGATGGCTATGGGCGTGGTAGACCGCGCCTTGCGTGCCAGTGAGCTGAAAGAAGAGATCACTGCACCAGCACAGATGGAAGAATTCGTGCTCTACCATGCCGACAATGTAGAAGCATCTGGTTTCTTGCAACATCTGAAGCTGCCACATTATGTGGATTTCCAGGCTGAGCTCAGCCTCCTGCGTGGCATACGTGCAAGCATTAATGCCAAGGCTGCTGAAGCTGGCAAGCTTGAAACAACAGATGAACAAGCAGATGAACCAGCCGCTGAAAAATCCGGCAAGAAGGCAGCATGATGATGGAGATGGACACCATGGAAACTCGGGAGTATCAAGAGACCCCAGAGCAAGCCCAAGCCGCGCCTGCCAGGACTGAGCCTGAAGCTGGCTATAATTTTGCCTATCTCGATGAGCAAACCAAGCGCATGATCAGGCGTGCCATTTTGAAAGCAGTTGCCATACCCGGTTACCAGGTACCATTCGGCGGGCGTGAAATGCCCCTGCCTTATGGCTGGGGCACAGGCGGTATACAGGTCACTGCTGCCATCATAGGCCAGGATGATGTCTTGAAAGTCATCGATCAGGGCTCTGACGATACCACCAATGCGGTCAATATACGCCGCTTCTTCCGTCGCACCACGGGTGTGGCAACGACGGAAAAAACCAAGGCGGCGACCGTCATACAAACCCGCCACCGCATCCCGGAAACATCTTTGGCTGAAGGGCAGATCATGGTGTATCAGGTGCCTATCCCTGAACCCCTGCGCTGGCTGGAACCCAGCGAGACTGAGACCCGCAAATACCATGCGATGGCTGACTATGGCCTCATGAGTGTCAAGCTGTATGAAGATATCGCCAGACTGGGCAAGATAGAAACTGCTTATGATTATCCTGTCATCGTCAATGAGCGCTATCTGATGCGCCCTTCACCGATACCCAAGTTTGATAATCCCAAGATGGATAACAATCCCGCCTTGCAATTATTTGGTGCCGGACGCGAAAAACGCATTTATGCCGTGCCACCTTATACACCAGTGAAGAGCCTGGATTTTGAAGATTATCCATTTGAGATAGAACATTGGGATCACCACTGCGCGATGTGCGATGCGAACGACAGCTTCCTTGACGAAGTCATCGTTGATGACCAGGGTTCACGCATGTTTGTTTGCAGCGATACTGATTATTGCCGCGGCCGCAGGGAAGAACGGGCATGAGTAAGATGAATATTGATAAGAATATGGATAACAACGAGCCCTTGCTGCAGGCACGTAATGTCAGTAAATTCTACGGTGGCAAAACGGCTTGCGAACAAGTCAACCTGAGTCTGTATCCCGGTGAAGTGCTGGGCATCGTCGGTGAATCCGGCTCCGGCAAATCCACGCTGTTGAATTGCCTGGCAGGACAATTGCAGCCAGAGCAGGGTGAAGTCTTGTTCAATACCCGTGATGAAGGCCTGGTCGAGTTGTTTACCATCAGCGAGGCTCGTCGCCGCCTGCTGGCACGTACAGACTGGGGCTTTGTCCACCAAAGTGCCAGGGATGGTCTGCGGGTAGAAGTCTCTGCCGGTGCCAATGTCGGTGAAAGACTGATGGCTGTCGGTGCCCGCCATTATGGCCAGATACGTGCCGAGGCACAGGACTGGTTGCATAGGGTGGAAATTGATGCGGCGCGTATCGATGATTTGCCGCGTGATTTCTCGGGCGGCATGCAACAGCGTTTGCAGATTGCCCGTAACCTGGTAACCAAACCGCGCCTGATTTTCATGGATGAACCTACGGCCAGCCTCGACGTGTCAGTACAGGCCCGTCTGCTGGATTTATTGCGCCAGCTGGTTTCGCAATTGCAGGTGGCGGCTGTCATTGTCACGCATGACCTGGCTGTGGCGCGTTTGCTGGCTCACCGCCTCATGGTCATGCGCCAGGGTCAGGTAGTCGAAGAGGGTTTGACTGATCAGGTGCTCGATGATCCGCAACATCCCTATACCCAGTTGCTGGTGTCATCCGTCTTGCAGGCGTGAGGAACACATGTTGAAACGTATCGTAGTTGAAGCTTTGTCCAAAGACTTTACCCTGCATCTGCAAGGTGGACAGGAAATGTCCATCCTGTCAAAAATAGACATGCAGGTAGATGCTGGTGAATGCGTGGTCATCCATGCCCCCTCGGGTGCAGGCAAGAGCACCTTGCTACGCTGCCTGTATGCCAATTACCGCGCCAGCAGTGGCAGCGTGAATATCTGGCACAAGGGTGATGCGGATGAAGGCGCTTGGGTTGATGTGCAATCTGCACCTGCGCAACAGGTGCTGGCAGTCAGGCATAGTACCCTGGGTTTCGTGACCCAGTTCCTGCGCGTGATACCACGCATCAGCACGCTGGATCTGGTGGCAGAGCCCTTGCTCATGCGTGGCGTAGAAAAGCAGGCAGCCTATGAACAGGCAGAAGAATCATTGTCACGGCTGCGCATACCCAAGCGGCTGTGGCAAATCCCGCCTGCGACTTTTTCTGGCGGTGAACAACAGCGTGTGAATATTGCACGCACCATGATTTGCGATTACCCCATACTTTTGCTTGATGAACCTACTGCTTCACTAGATGAAGCCAATCGCGCCACGGTCATCGACATGATCAATGCCGCCCGCGAACGCGGTGCTGCTGTTGTCGGCATCTTCCATGATGAAGTGGTACGACAGGCGCTGGCGACCAGAATTTTTTCCATTCCCGTAGCAGTCTCTTTGGTGGCAGCATGATGAACAGAATAGAAAACGCACAAATTGTGTTGGCCGATGAAGTCATCAGCGGCTCCATGCTGGTAGAGCAGGGCAGGATAGCTGACCTGGCAGAAGCAGCGCGGGCTTCCAGTGTCACTGCTACAGATGACTGGCAGGGTGATTATCTCTTGCCTGGCATGGTAGAACTGCATACCGACAATCTGGAAAAGCACCTGATGCCACGTCCCAAGGTAGTCTGGCCTACACTAGCTGCTATTTTGGCCCACGATGCCCAGATTGCTGCATCCGGCATCACGACCGTGCTTGATGCGATTTCAGTCGGCGATATCGACTCTGACAGCCTGCGCAATGACACTCTCGAATCATGCACCCAAGGTTTGCGTATGGCCGCAGACTCAGGCATTTTGCGGGCCGATCACTTCCTGCACATGCGTCTGGAGCTGGCGGAAGAAGGCTTGCTGGACATGTTTGCCCCTTATCTGCATGACGAACGCCTGAAGCTGGTTTCGCTCATGGACCATACGCCCGGCCAAAGGCAATGGACAGACCTGACGCATTACCGTGTCTATGTATCTGGCAAGCGTGGCTGGAGCGAAGAAAAAGTCGATTCCATGCTGGAGCGTTTGCTGCTCAGGCAAGTCGCTTATGCAGCCTCCAACCGCCGCGCCATCGTCGCTAGTTGCCGTGAACTGGATGTGCCTGTACCGCTGGCTACCCATGATGATACGACAGTAGAGCATGTGGCCGAGGGCGTCGATGATGGTGTGACGATATCTGAATTCCCGACCACCGTTGCTGCTGCCAGCGCTGCCCGTGAACAGGGCCTGGGCATCATCATGGGTGCACCGAATATGGTGCGCGGTGGTTCACATTCCGGCAATGTCTCGGCAGCAGAACTGGCGCGCCTGGATTTGCTGGATGTACTGTCTTCAGACTATGTACCAGCCAGCCTCTTGCATGCAGCTTTTCTGCTGCAAAATGAAGGCTACAGCTTGCCCAAGGCGGTAGCCACCGTGACGCGTAATCCGGCACGCATGATAGGCCTGCACGACAGAGGTGAGATTGCAGTTGGCTTGCGTGCTGACTTTTTACGCGTGCGTGTAGTGCGTGGCATTCCTGTTGTCATGGGCGTCTGGAAAGCGGGTAACAGGATTGCCTGAGTTATCAGGGACATATGCTGACTGGTGATCATCGTTTCAATGCTGTTGCTGCAAATTATTGTGCTTACATTAAATGCTGGCGCAAAAAATTACCAATATCGTCCAGTGCCTCACGGGCGGCTATCAGTGATGACAGGCTGGCGGGAAAGACATGCGTCATCCCTTCCCATACATGTGCCTCAGCCGTTCCGCCTGCCGCGCTGAGTACTTGCGCATAGCGGATCGCATCGTCCATCAGCACTTCGTCTGCCCCAACATGCAGCCTGACAGGGGCGAGTCCTTCATGCCGGGCAAACAAGGCAGAAACCAGAGGATCTTTGGTCTCGACGCTCTGATTGCCCAGATACAGCACGGCAGCCTTGGCCAACACTTCGCGGCTCAATAATGGATCATATGCAGCCCTTGTGCTCATCGATGCACCAGACAGGCTTAGGTCGGTCCAGGGTGACATGACTGCCGCACAAACTGGTGGTGTCAGACCTGCTGTTCCGGCAAGCTCTTGCAAACGGGACAGCACGGCCAGCGCCAATCCACCACCTGCAGAATCGCCTACCAGGGCGATATGGCGGTAGCCCAGCGCAATCAAGCCCTTGTAAGCTGTGATGGCATCTTCCAAAGCACCAGGGAAATGATGCTCAGGTGCCAGGCGATAATCGGGTACGAAGGCTTCAACGCCAGTGCGGGCGGCGATCTGAGCAGCCAGGTTCTGGTAAGCAGCGGATGAGCCCAGCACATAGCCACCGCCATGCAGGTACAAGATGGCTGCATCATTTTGCGCACCAGCAGGGCGGCACCACACGCCTGGTATGCCGGCAACGCTGAATGGCTCATAGTCAACTGCATCTGCATCCGGCACTTGGCTCATCAGAACATCAAAGCCAGGGCGCGCTTCGGGTGTTAGTTCAAGTTTCGGGGCTGATGCGAGTGCCGCACGGAGGTCCGCCATGAAGGCACGATCCTGATCATGTTGTTGATGATGAATGACGGTGTTATCTGATTTCATAATGCATCCCTTAAAGCACTGATCAAAGCAATGGGTGTGACGACGAGCGATAAGATTCCACCAAAAACAGCCTTTAACATCACAAACTGACCCAGTATTAAAACAATCGCCCCCTGTGCTGGCCCCAGAACGGCGTAGGCCGCCGTACAGATAGTCGTGACAATGACACCCGTTACTGTGCTTCGCAAAAATACATTGCGCGGCAAGCTATGCTTGCTTTCCAGTGCTTGCAGCTTCCCATTACTGCGACGCTGGTGGGTTAACAAGGACGGTATCAGCGAGCTCATAAAGGCAACCGCGAAGCTTTGCGGCATGATATCCAGAACAACCTTACGGCTTCCCAAATCGATATGGGTGTCCGATTGAAAAAACAGGAACGCAAACGCGATACCGAGAACAACACTGAATACCGTATTGATTGCAGTTTCCCTGGCAATGTACGAGTTATGCTTGGTTGTCATACCCATGTCCTTAGCGAGAGTTAACCAAAGATTGGGCCTGTGCCAGCTCGGTGAAATAGGCTTTCAGACTGCGGGGTTCCCTGCCCAGGATTGCCCGCAAAGTCAGCGAGTTGCCTTGCAAACCATGCCTGTCGTAATACGCATACATAGCGCGCAGCATCTGCGTGGGTCGTGCGGCATCTGGCAAATGAACCATGGCTGCCCATTGCTCAAATGAAGGTGTAGCTGACTTGACTTCGCGTCCCAGCACTTCGCTCATGATGCTTACCACATGGTCACGGTCGGTATTTTCGCCTGCGGTCAGCTCAAACGTGCCATAGGCCAGGGCATCGCTGGTCAATGCGAGCGCGGCCACTTCGGCTACATCGCGATAATCCACCCGGCCCAGGGTTGAAGTGCTTGAAAACGGCTCGGCAAATACGCCATGTTCGGCTGCCACTGGCAGGGCTGGTGCCATGTTTTGATAGAAAACACCAGGTTGCAACAAGGTATACTGTATGCCAGCACGGATCAGGGCTTCTTCCACCGCTGGCTTGCCATTATGATTGGCCAGTTGACTAATGACCGGGTGAATTGCTCCAGAGAATACAAAGCGGAGCACACCTGCTGCTTTGGCAGCTTCAACCAGTTGTACGCCAACCTGCGCTTCGTCTTGCAGAAAAGCTGGAGCCAGATAAAAAACGCCATCTACACCTTGCAGGGCAGACTCAATCGCAGCACGGTCGCTCAGATCGCCGATGGCGATTTCTGTCGCGCCATTCGCACGCGCCTCTTCCACTTTTTCCGGATGACGGACCAGGCCACGCACAATGGCGCCGCGTTTGACCAGTTCAGGGACAACCAGGCCAGCAAATTTACCAGCGGCACCGACAGCGAGAATACGATTTAATGTAGTCATGATATTTTCCTATTTGTTGTTGTTCGGAAGAGAACAGTGCCATCTTGACCGTAACAATCGACTGGAAAAATAGTAATATCGCACATAGACTCGTAAATAGGATTAACGAATGGACCGTTTTGCCGCTATCAGCACCTTTGTCAAAGTGGTAGAGAAGGGGAGCTTTGCCGCTGCCGCTGACGCTACCAACCTGTCGGCACCGATGGTGGGCAATCACATACGCTATCTCGAAGCGCATCTGGGCGGCCTGCTGCTGAACCGGACAACGCGCCGTCAGAAGCTGACTGAACTTGGCATGGCTTTTTATGAGCGCTGCAAGACCATCATGGCCGAACTGGAGGGCGCGGAAGCCGACGCCCTTGGCCTGCATGCTGCACCGCGCGGCATATTGCGAGTGACGGCACCACATTCGATAGGCTCGGTGGTGCTGCCAGCGATCATCACGGCATATCTTGAAAAACATCCCGAAGTCGAGATTGAGTTAGTCCTCAATGACAGTCGGGTAGATTTATTGGATCAGGGGTTTGATGTAGCGATACGCGGTGGTGAATTACCCGATTCGGGCCTCATAGGCCGCTCGCTGGCGCCTTTGCGGCTGGTGCCGTGTGCCTCGCCAGCCTACATAGCGCGTTGTGGTGAACCTGAAATATTGGCTGATCTGGCCCTGCACCAATGCGTTGATTTTACTGGCTCATCGACGCCGGGCGTGTGGTTTTTCGTTCAGGCTACTGGCCAGGTACCTGTATCGGTACGTGGACGCTTGCGCGTCAATAGTGGCCACTCGCAACGTGCTGCGGCATTGGGCGGGCTTGGCATCGCCCTGTTGGCCGAGGTTTTGGTGAGTAACGATCTGCTCACGGGAAAGCTGGTGAGAGTGCTGCCGCATGAAACGCCGCTCAGCCGCCCCTTACATGTATTGATGCTACCAAACCGCCGCCCTAGCGCCAAGATCCGCAGCTTTGTCGATTTTCTGGCGACGGAGCTGAAATCCTAGCGCTTGATTAAGTGAGTTGTATCAGATGCTCATGCAGCAGGTATTTTTAATTCTGATTCAAATGCAGCGAAATCACTCCCGCAGCAGGCGTCGCACAAGGTTCATCATCAAAGGCGATATCGCCATTTGGATTTGCCTCGCCATCAACTTTCAGATCAGTGAAATTGAACAAGTTCTTGTCCATCAGATGTGAAGGTGCGACGGTGGACAGGGACGCAAAGATATTGTCCACACGGCCAGGGAATTTTTTGTCCCATTCACGCATCAGGCCCTTGATTTGCTTGCGTTGCAGATTCTCTTGCGAGCCGCATAAATCGCAGGGGATGATGGGGAAGTTTTTGACTTCAGCATAGCGTTCAGTGTCTGACTCTTTGACATAGGCCAGGGGGCGGATGACGATGTGTTTGCCATCGTCAGATTGCAGCTTGGCTGGCATGCCTTTGAGTTTTCCGCCGAAGAACATGTTCAAGAAAAAAGTTTCCAGGATATCGTCACGATGATGGCCAAGCGCGATCTTGGTGGCGCCCAGTTCATCGGCCACACGATACAAAATACCACGGCGCAGGCGTGAGCACAGCGAGCAAGTCGTTTTGCCTTCCGGGATCAGGCGCTTGACGATGCTATAGGTATCCTGGTTTTCTATATGGTAGGGTATGCCCAGTTTTTCCAGATAGGCTGGCAGGATATGGTCGGGGAAGTTCGGTTGCTTCTGGTCTAAATTGACGGCGACGATATCGAAATTGATGGGCGCACGTTCACGCAGGGTCATCAGGATATCCAGCAGGGCATAACTGTCCTTGCCGCCAGACAGGCAAACCATGACCTTGTCGCCTTCTTCTATCATATTGAAATCACCTATCGCCTGGCCAACCAGGCGGCATAAGCGCTTGTGCAGCTTATTGTTTTCGTAGGTGATTTTTTCCTGTGACTTGACCGTGGCTTTTACTTCGACCGGGGTGTCCATCAATGTATCGTTCAGAGCTTGCATGATATGGCTTTAAATTCTTGCGTAAATTCGGGCTTAAATGTCGGTTTTGATCTTGAATACTTCTACGCCTACGCCTTCGCAATCTGGATAGACATCTGGCTTCATGGTAGAGATGCGCACTGCGCGCACTTTGGGATGTGCCAGCATGATAGCGGCGACATCATCACACAGGGTTTCCTGCAGGTGGACATGACCTTTGGAAATACGGTCGGCTATCGTGCAACGCATGAAATCATAATCGACGACTTCTTCCAGTTGGTCATCCTTGGGTGTAGACAGGGCCAGCGGGATATACAGATCGACATTGAAGAGCACGCGTTGCTCGCCCTTTTTCTCGAACTCATGTACGCCGATGTTGATGGAGATTTCATAATTGCGCAAGAACAGGCGGCGGCAGTCTGACAGCTGGGGGTGATGCAGGATGGATAACATGGTGGTCCCGGGATTAAGGTGAAATAACTTGGTTTGCAGTCGCCAGGAACATGACGTCGCGCTGCAAGGGAATAAGGTGCTGGCCGCCATCGACGAGGATAGTGGTGCCAGTCATGGCAGGGCTGTCCGCCAGAAAACAGACGGTGCGGGCAATATCTTCAGGCATGCTGGAACGACCCAGCGGCGTGACCTGATGTGCCCGCTGGAAATCTGCCGTGCTTTGATGGCCTGATTCCATGGTGATGCCGGGTGCAACGCCAACTACCCGGACTTTAGGGGCCAGTGCCTGCGCCAGTGTCGTCGTCGCACATTGCAGTGCTGCCTTGGACAGGGTGTAAGACAAAAAATCAGGATTCAGGTTGTACAGCTTCTGATCCAGCAGATTGATGACGCAGGTCTGTTCGCCATCTTCAGTTGCCGCATGCAGGGCTTGCGCCAGTATGATGGGCGCGGCCAGGTTGGCATGCATATGCCTGTCCAGGCTGGCCTGGCTGAAGCTGTGTACATCATCTTCTGCAAACAGCGAGGCATTATTGACGATGCAATCTATCTTGCCCATGGCAGCTATCGCTGCGGGTAGCAAGGCATGTGTTGCTGTTTCATTTGCCAGGTCGGCCTGCAAGGCATGGGCGCGGCGGCCCATTGTCTGGATTTCTGTCACCAGGGTCTGCGCTTCTGCTGCTGAATTGCCATAATGGACAAGAATATCCCAACCCTGCCGCGCCATATGCAGGGCGATATGCCGCCCTATGCGTTTGGCGGCACCGGTGATCAGTGCTGTGCGGGGTGCTTGCTTAGTGTTCATATCTATAACTGCTCATATCTCACTCATGGAAATTCTTGACAAGGATTACTGTGTTTTCAATACAATGCGGCTATGCATAAATTATCTCTACCTGTGCCTGGCGATGATGCGCTGGCCGCTTCATCTGCTTTGCAACAACTGATTATCGACGATATCCGCCAACATCAGGGCTGGATACCGTTTTCGCGCTACATGGAACTGGCGTTGTATGCGCCCGACCTTGGTTATTACAGCGGCGGTGCTACAAAATTAGGCAAAGACGGTGATTTTACAACCGCACCAGAAATGTCGCCGCTATTTGGAGCCACCCTGGCCAGGCTGGCAAGTCAGTTATTCAGTCAAACTGCGGCCGAAGTCATGGAGTTCGGTGCAGGCACGGGCAAGCTGGCCTTGGATTTTTTGTCGGAATGTCAATTATCAGGAATCGCGATAGAGCGCTATTTTATCGTGGAATTGTCCGGCGAACTGCGCGCACGTCAGGAAGAATTGCTGAAAGGCTTTCCACAAGTGCAATGGTTGCAAAAAATGCCAGGCTCTTTTTCTGGCCTGGTGCTGGGCAATGAGGTGCTCGATGCCATGCCGGTTGACCTGGTCATCAAGACGGCAGATGGCTGGCATGAAGTCGGCGTGGCGGTGGTGGACGAAGATATTGACGATCATGCGCCAAGACTGATTTTCCGTGAACAGCCACAAACATGTAGCCCTGACAAGATTGAGCAAATCCCTTTTGCCGATGAATTGCCAGTCGGTTACCTGACTGAAGTTCATGCCATCGCTAGCGGATTCATGCACAGCCTGGCCGCCATGTTGCTCGCCAGCGGCAAGCCGGCCGCCGCGATACTGATCGATTATGGTTTCCCGGCGGCCGAGTATTATCACCTGCAACGCCAGCAAGGCAGCCTGATGTGCCATTACCGCCATCATGCCCACCCAGACCCCTTTTATTTGCCAGGCTTGCAGGACATTACCGCCCATGTTGACTTTACGGCCATGGCCAAGGCGGGTCTGGCAGCGGGATTGGAGTTATTGAACTATACCAGCCAGGCCAGCTTTTTGACTGCAGCTGGCATAGCCGATGTGCTGGCGCGTACATCAGCAGAACAAGTCATGGATTATCTGCCAAAGGCAAACGCCCTGCAAAAACTGGTCTCGCCAGCGGAAATGGGGGAGTTATTCAAAGTGCTGGTCATGGGGCATGGCGTGGAGTTGCCAGAAAATATATTACGCCTGGACCGCAGTCACCGCTTATGATGGCTGCGGGCAGACTTGAATCAAAGTCAATTGCTTTTTTTAAAACAAACAGGAGCTGGCTTTGCTGCGCTGGGTATTAACCATTTTTATCGCCGTCCTGGTGTTTTCCAGCCTTTTGCCCTGGCTGGAAAAGCTCGGTATAGGGCGGCTGCCTGGTGATCTGCGTTTCAAACTGTTTGGCCGTAATTTCTCTTTTCCCTTCGCCTCCACCATCCTGATCTCTTTATTCGTCCTGTTAATAGCGAAGATATTCAAGTAAATGCGTTAAATATGTTAAAGCCTTGCAACATTGTCGTCATATGGGGGTAAAGTTTCTACATCAATGCGCCGTCACTTCAATATAATGAAATTGCCTTTTTGAGCTTGTACAAGCAGATCAGGCCTGCCAGCCAGGGGACGGCCAGGCAAGCGCCGCAGAGATACCAACAATAAATTACGCTAAAGGTTGAAATGAGCGAACTCAGCGATATCAGGGCATTGCTCATCGAACCGCATGCAGGCATGCGGGTCAGTTTGCATAATATGCTGAATCTTTGTGGCATCACCAAGATAGAACACGGACTTTCTGCGGGTATTGCTGTGCGCACGATACAGGCCAAGGTGTTTGACCTTATCCTGTGTGAATATGATCTTGGTGTAGGCCAGGACGGCCAGCAACTGCTGGAAGACATGCGGCATCACAAGTTGGCACCCTTATCAACCATCTTCATCATGGTGACGGCAGAACGCTCCTATGCCAAGGTCGTCAGCGCGGCTGAGCTTGCACCTTCCGACTACCTGCTCAAACCATTTACCGCCGACATGTTGCTGGAGCGCGTTATCCGTGCCCTGGAAAAACGCAAGGCCTTTGTCGATGTCCATAACCTGATGGAACAGGGCGCTATCCCGGAAGCCATCACGGCCTGCCACCATGGCGAGCGTGATTTTCCCAAATATGCGATAGATTTCATGCGTTTGCGTGCAGAATTGCACGTCATACAAGGCGAAGCGGCTGAAGCTGAAGAATTATATAAACATTTATTCGAATTAAAGGCAGTAGCCTGGGCGCGCCTGGGCCTGGCCAAAACCCTGTTCATGCAGGGCAAATACCAGGAAGCTGAAGAAATCCTGAAAAACCTGGTAGCAGAAAACAACAAATACATGGATGCCTATGACTGGCTGGCCAAGACCCATGAAATGGTGGGTGAACTGCCAGAGGCAAAAGAGGTGCTTGATGTCGCCGTTGGCGTTTCCCCGCATGCCGTCAGGCGTTTGCGCAAGCTGGGTAAGATATCCCTTGAGACCGGCGATATAGAAACGGCTGAAAATGTCTTCAAAAAAGTGGTCAGCAAAGCCAAGTTCTCTGAGTTCCGTGATCCTGAAGATCATATGAATCTGGTCGATGCCCTCGTCAAGAAGGGGGATACCGAACAGGCCAAATCCGTTATCCGTGATCTCGAAAAGAACATGGTAGGCATGAAAAAAACTGCCGCTGTGCGGGCTATCTCTGCTGCCATGGTCCATGCCAAGACCGGTGACGCCAGACTCAGTGAAGAACTTGACAATGCCGTGGCCGCAACCCGTGAAGACATAGGTCTTTCGACGGAAGCCAAACTGGGGCTGGCAAAAAGTTGTCTTGAAAATAATCAGGAAGACAATGCTTCCGAGATTATTCTCGATGTCATGAAAAATGCCAGCAACCAGCAAGTCATGAGCAAGGCCATGGGCGTATTTGAAAGTGCAGGCAAGGGGCATCTTGCCAAAGAACTGGCACAACGCAGCCAGAAAGAAGTCATGGACCTGGTGGCTCTGGGTGTACAAAAAGCCAAGCAGGGTGATTTCCGTGGCTCTGTGGAAATGATGGCAGCTGCCGCACGCAAGTCACCCGACAACCCGCAAGTGGTCTTGAACGCGGCGCTGGCCGCCTTGAAATGCCTGGAAAACATGGGCTGGGATCATGCCACTGGCGAACTTGCGCGCAATCTGATTGAGTCAGCGCGTCGCCTTGATCCCATGAATCCGCGTCTGAAAGCGATACGCGGCCTGTATGACGAATTGCAGAAAAAATACGGCATCAATGCTGCCCGGGTTGCCAAGTAAAGATTAACTATAAAGATTAAACAACCAGACTTCAGAATGGTTTTGTTAAGAAAGTAAGTAGTTGCGGAGACCATGACTATTCAAGCTTCTGTACATCTGGATCAGCACGCACCAGAATTGCCGCGTGACCGGCTGATCAGGCAAATCAATGAAGAAAGTAGTTTGCCGACCTTGGGTGTGTCGATTACCAAGGTCGTCGAAATTACTTCCTCCAGTGAAGACCCGGTCGCCAAGCTTGCGCATTTTGTGCTGGCCGACGTCGCCCTGACACAAAAAATACTCAGGCTGTCGAATACCATCCATTACCGCACCAGTGCAGGCGCACCTGTCACTACCATTTCACGGGCGATCTTCCTGCTGGGTTTTAATAGCATCAAGACCAGTGCCATGGCGATGTTGCTGGTCGATTGCTTCAAGGATAAAAGCCATGCCAATAGCGTCAGGCGTGAACTGGTGCAAGCCTTGTGTGCAAGCATAGTAGGACGTGAAATGGCTGCGCGTGGTCGATTTCAGGATGGCGAAGAAGCGGCAGTGGCAGCCTTGTTCAAGAATGTCGGCAAGATTCTGGTGGCGTCCTATGATCATCCTCTGTATAGCCGCATACAAGCCATGCTGCAGACCGGCCAGACCACCTCGCAGGAAGCTGCCTCCACATTGCTGGGGTGCAGTTATGAGCGCTTTGGTGAGATGGCCCTGCAAGAGTGGAAGATACCTGACACCATCATCCAGTCACTGCTGCCTTTGCCGGGAGGAGAATTAAAGAAGGTGAATACCCGCGCTGAATGGCTGCGCCAGGTAGCCAGTTTCAGCGATGCGCTGGCTTCAACCATCATGAGTGCCGGTAGCGGCAGTCTGAGTGAAAAAGCCAAACCCTTATTGCTGAAATATGGCAAGGCACTCGACTTTGATCAGGCCATACTTGACGAAATGCTGACCAAGGTCGAGACAGAAACACGGCAATTGGCCAAGAGCATGGATATTGCCATGGGTGACATCCAGATTGGTGAAGCCGATGCCAACACCACCAATGGTGTGCCAAACGATCTATTGTTACAAAATTATGAAGCTGGCGAAATCCAGAATGATGAACGCCACCCCAGCGGCAAGCCCAAGCAGGCCCGCGATCTTTTGCTGGCCGGTGTGCAGGATGTCACGCAAATGCTGGCGTCTGACAATTTCAAATTGAATGACCTGATCCTGCTGGTACTTGAAACCTTGTACAGCAGCATGGGTTTTCGTTTTGCTACAGTCTGTCTGCGTGACTTGCAAACCGTGCGTTATGTCGCGCGCCTGGCGATAGGTGAGAATTATCAGGAACGACAAAAAGGCTTTGCTTTCAGCGGCAAGCCGGACCAGAATTTATTCCATCTGGCGATGAGCAATAATGTTGATCTGATGATATCCGATGCCTCTGCCCCCAAGATACAAAGCCTGCTACCCGACTGGCACAAGCAATTATTGCCGGACGCATGCAGCTTTATCATCCTGCCGCTAGTCATACAGAAAAAACCGCTGGGCCTGTTTTATGCCGACCGGGCTGTGAATGCTGATGAAGGCGTGCCACCAGACGAGACTGCGCTCATCAAAACCCTCAAGAGCCAGTTGCTGGCAGCCATGATGCGTGGCTAGCCGTATGCATGCCTTGCAGTACGTGCTAGCACGTACTGCAAGGATAATGCCCACGTATTACAATGCCCTGATATCAATGATCATTTCAGCGGGACAAATCTCATGCACTTCACGACCTGGCTTACTTTCTTTTTTGCGGCCTGCGTTATCGCCGTGTCACCTGGCTCCGGCGCTGTGCTGTCGATGTCTCATGGTTTGAATTACGGTGTTAAAAAGGCCAGTGGCACCATCATGGGTTTGCAGGCTGGTTTATTGCTGATACTGGCAATTGCCGGTGCTGGCGTAGGTTCCATCCTGATGGCGTCTGAATTTGCTTTCAGTGTTGTCAAGACGGTAGGCGCGCTTTACCTGATTTATCTGGGCATCAGCCAATGGCGTGCCAAAATTGATGTCCCTGCTGCGAATGACGCCAATGCTGATCAAGCAACCACTACCCAGGTGCCGGCCATGTCCAGACGCTTTTTGACAGGCTTTTTGACGAATGCGACCAATCCCAAGGGCATCATTTTCATGGTGGCGGTACTGCCCCAGTTTATTTCTCACGATGCGCCCCTGCTGCCACAGTTGTTGATACTGGGGGTGACCATGTGCGCGATTGACCTAGTGGTCATGCATGGCTATGCATTTGCCGCATCCACGATGCAGCGTTATTTCCGCGATCCTAAATGGCTGAAGAGCCAGAACCGTTTTTTTGGCGGGATACTGATGGCGATAGGTACGGCGCTGTTCTTTGTCAAACGCAGTCCTTCCAATTAAAAAATCCCGCCGGTGATTGAATTCACGGCGGGATTTTCTTATGCAGGTCTTTCAAGCCAGAGGAATTTCCTGCTTCTTGGCGAGGGCATCGATGTCTTGCCATATCGTCATTTGATTCAATAGACGGGTGGCTGGGTCCAGCATGGGGTTCAGGTTGAAAAAGCGCTCCAGGGCAGTTTCATCAAAACTGCTGTGCTGGGAAAAGTTTATCCTGCCATATTGCTTGCGAAACGCATGCAATAAATCTGCTGGCGTATCCTTGTGCCAGGATTGCATGAGCCCGCCCACCATCAACGCGGTATCAGTGGTTTGCTCCAGTGAGCGCGGGCTCCGTGAGCTGGCGACATCGCGATAATCGAGTAGACGCGGGAAATAAAACTTCTTGATCCAGGACGCCGGGATGCCACCCTCGCGTTGCAAGATGCCACTACGCCACAGTTTCCAGCTTTTCTCTGCTTCATTGTCTGAGACAAAGTGCGTGTCAGCCTTGAGTGCGCAATCTTCACCTAGTTCTATTTCCAGTATCACTGGCAGGCCAGCAGCAACTGCAATGTTTTCCAGTTCTGGCATCTGGGGTTTTTCACCGTGCTGGCTTTGCAGCGCATTGACGAATTCTCCCAATACTTGCTGGTGTTCATGATGCAGGCTGCTGGTTGCTTTGCAAAAGGCGGCGCAGGCGGCAAAATAGGCCATCAATTCACCCACCATGATGCCACCTGCGGGCATAGCGGCTTCTTCCTGGAAGCCCTGACGTGGCATGTCTGCTGACAGGCCCTGGCGCAGGATAGGGTACAACTGAGTGGAAATACCACCAAATTTGACGTGGCTGCCAGCGGCAAGTTTAAATTCTGACATGGCGGCTCAGGCTTTCTTGAACAGGGTGAGGACGTGTTCCGGCGGACGTCCTATTACCGCTTTATTTTGGTAAGTCACTATCGGTCTTTGCAATAAGTGAGGTTGTGCAGCGATGGCAGCCAGACCTGTTGCTGCATCAGCGCTGGCCAAATGCAGGCTGGCATATTCAGCTTCGTTATTGCGCAGCATGGACTGCACGTCACCACCGGCATCACCAAGGCCCAAAGCAGCCAGCAGGCTTTGCAATTCCTCAAAGTTCAAAGGGGTTTTTTGGTAATCAATGACTTGCACAGCTATTTGTGTTTTTTCTGCATATGCCTGTACCAGCGCCAGGGTTTCGCGCGATTTTGAGCAACGTGGATTGTGGTAAATCGTAATCATGTATCTATCATCATTCTATGGTCTTATCATATCAACATGGCGCAGAGCCTGTTGCAGAATTAAGTTGGCGTTGTTGCGTCTGGACGGGAACGCCGGGTTATCTTCATCCTGCACCGGGCCTTTATCCAAGTTTACAGTCCAGGAAATTTAAGTTCCATACCAAACAATACGAGCACGCCCAGCACTGCAAAAACTGCGGCAGCACACCAGCGTACGTATTTGAAAGGAAAATTCGGTGCAGCAATCTTGCCCAGGAATACTGCTGGTACATCCGCAATCAGCATGCCCAGTGTGGTGCCGGCGATCACCATCGTCAGGTCAGAATATTTGGCGGCCAGTGCGACTGTCGCCAATTGGGTTTTATCGCCAATTTCAGCGATGAAGAAAGTCACGCAAGTCAGCATGAAAACACCATAACGGCTTTCACTGATGCCGCCATCATCCATCTCATCCGGCTTTAACGTCCAGGCAGCTATCGCCAGAAAAGACAAACCCAGCAGATAACGCATGATGTTGCCATCAATATGTGTTGCCACCAGTTGTCCGACCAGGCCGGCAAGGGTATGGTTGGCCAGCGTTGCGACCAGTATGCCCAGCACGATCGGGCCGGGTTTTTTGTAACGGGCAGCCAGCAACAGGGCGAGCAATTGTGTTTTATCACCAATTTCACCAACGGTGACAGCAAGGGCAGAGACGAGAAAAGCTTCCATGAGAATAGGCGGGATGGGGCAATTTTGTCCGATGACAGCTATATCCCGCCCCATCCCTGGTCAGCGGAAACATAACTATCAAAGGTCTTGCCCAATACAATCGCCACACTTGCGGCAAATCGTATCAAACGCACCATGACCAGATGGCCAAGTATGTTGATGCGTTTCCCCGGATTTAACCGGAGCAGGCTACTCCCCAATGAAAGAGAAGCAGGATTATAACGCATACTGCCTGTTTTACGGGCGCTGGATTTATTTGACGATGTTTTACTGGTTTCTATTGGTTTTTCTGGTGAGCAGGCAAGCGGATTGTTACACTATCAAGACATACAATTTAGCCATTTCAACCTACTTAAGCTACATTCAAGCTGCACTCAAGCAATAATAAGGCAAACTTATGACGCAATCTTTTTCAAGCTATTTCATGAGTTTCTGGTCTGCCGCTGAATTGCATGCCAATGCAATTATTTTCCTGAACCTGACTGGCGCCATGCTATTGGGTTTTGTGGTTGGCTATGAACGTTCTTATCATGGACGTGCTGCTGGCATGCGGACTTATGGCCTGGTGTGCATGGCATCTGCCGCCCTGGTGGTGGTTGCCGGTTACCCGGATTTCTGGTTTGGTGGGCGCGCTCTGTATCCCGTCAATCTCGATCCTTCACGTACCATACAGGGCATCGTCACCGGCATAGGTTTCCTCGGTGCCGGCGTCATCATGCGCGAAGGTTTTACCATCAGTGGTTTGACAACTGCCGCGTCTTTATGGGCTTCGTCAGCCATAGGTGTGATGGTTGGTGTCGGCTTTTATGCTGCTGCAATTCTGCTGGCGTTTTTGTCGGCAGCTTGCATGATCTGGGTATCCAGGATTGAGGCCTGGCTGCCGTCCCGGCCAGCGGTGGCGATCACCATGCAATTCCGCCAGGGCTTTATTCCGCGTGAAGATGCCTTGCGCAACATGGCACTTGCGCGCGGCTATGAAATTGCAACAGGCACCCTGAACATCAGTTGCAAGGAAGGGCGTTCTGAATGGCGTTTCGTGGCAGTTGGCCTGAGTCGTAAACTGGCGATGCGCATCGGTGAGCTTTCACTGGAGCTGGGTGCTGTTGAGGGGCTGGAGTTTTACCAGATTGCCCACGCCAGAAACTGAATTCCAGGAATCATGCAGGACAAATAACTTAAGCTTGCGGTTTTTCTGGTGCTGTCACGGGTACGCCCAGCATGCCCTGCATGAAAATCTGCGTTACCAGTACGGCAAAGTCGGCATATGAAATTTTGTCTGCATCCTGATGCGGTTTCAGCCAGGTGAATGTCCAGTTGATCATGCCAAACAAGAGCATAGTGATGGCACTGCGGTTTTGTGCTGTGGTGCGTTCTGGAAAGCTGCGTTGTATCGCGCCAGCGAACAAATCGACGATTTTTCTTTGCGCATCGAGTATCAGCTTGCGCTGCGGCTCTTCCAGAAATTTCACATCATTCAGCAAGGCGATATGGCGGGTCTGGGAATGCTCATATTCCGCCAGGAAGGCCGCAATCAGCGCCGGCAAGTCATGATGACTCTCCGCCAGACGGATCAGGACTTGCGTATAGCGGTTCAGCAAATCAAACAAAATGGCTTCTTTGCTGGGGTAGTAATGGTAGAGCCTTGCTTTGGAGGTGCCGCAGGTCTGCGCCAGTACACTCATGGAGGTGCCGGGGTAGCTATGGTTGGCAAAGGCAGTCGCTGCCTTTTCCAGGATATCGTCGCGCTGCAATTGATAATCGGATGCGAGAGTGCGGGCCATGGCTTAGGTGTGCAATAGGGTGTCCACATCATACCTTGAGCTTGTCAGCAATGGTGATTGTAGGTAAGTTGCAACAAAGGCATGGTGAGGAAATCAATCTGTCTCATCTGTCGTGGATTTTCATCGTATCCTTTTACTACATATGATTTTATAAATGATCAATAAAATCAAATATTTATAAAGTTTCTGGATGAATCCCGCCTTTGTTTGAGTAAGAAATTCTCAAAAGGGTGTTGACAGTTGGGTCGAGTATCTCCATAATTCGGGGTTCCCTGCGGAGAGGTGGCCGAGTGGTTAAAGGCGACAGACTGTAAATCTGTTCTCTTACGAGTACGCTGGTTCGAATCCAGCCCTCTCCACCACAGGTAAAGAATTGAATTTAGAAGTTAGCGGCTGAAGCGGTAGCCTTTGCGGGTGTAGCTCAATGGTAGAGCTGAAGCCTTCCAAGCTTATGACGAGGGTTCGATTCCCTTCACCCGCTCCAGTTTTACTTGCGCGGGGTTTTGCGCAGCAAGCTGCCCTTGTAGCTCAGTGGTAGAGCACTCCCTTGGTAAGGGAGAGGCCACGTGTTCAATCCACGTCAAGGGCACCAAGGTTATCTGGTGTTTTCAAGTCTGATTTGTCGGGCGCGTGCCTGAGCATTCTCATCAAAATCGTTAGGAGTCCAAAATGGCAAAAGGTAAGTTCGAGCGCACCAAGCCGCACGTCAACGTCGGTACAATTGGCCACGTTGATCACGGTAAAACTACACTGACAGCAGCGATTGCAACAGTTCTGTCGAAAAAATTCGGCG